>NZ_JBDIZK010000010.1:0-222470 GCF_039652585.1 Sphingomonas rustica
GGCAAACCAAAGATGGTCGTCCGCATCGCCCTGGCCCGCAAACTCCTCGTCAGACTGAACGCCAAAATGCGCGATACACGCCAAAAACTGGCGTCTGCCGCTTGACCCGGCAGATAGTCGCTCCCCCGGAGCACCGGCTCCGGGGGAGGAAAGGGTCAGGGCGATGGCGGTGGTCGCGAGAAGAAGGCGCATCATTGTCCCGAGCGTGCGAAGGGGCCGAAGACGGTGCCGACGAAGCCGCCGGCGCTCTTGGTGCTGAACTGCTTCGCGTCGAGCGTGCCGAGCGTCTGCCAGCGGCCCTGGGTCGTGGCATAGGCGAAGGCATAGTCCTTCCCCGAGGCGGTGACGCGCAGCCAGACGGGAGCGCCGGGTTTGGCGGTCAGCGGGGCGGAGGCGAGGATGCGGCCCGGTTTCGGCTCCTTCTCCCCTGCCCGGCTTTCGACCAGCACGACCGGCTTGCCACCCTCCATGCCGATTCCGACAAAGCCCCAATAGTCGTCGCTCTGCAGCGCGGCGAGCCCGGCGCGGTCGCCGTTCTTGCCGGGCGTGAAGCGCACGACGGTGGAGGCGACGGCGTCCATGTTCTGCTGGCGCCGGCCGAGGAAGGAGGGGTTGGCATTGTCGCCCAGCCCGTCGGGGCGGGCCGTGAGGACCAGCGCGCCCTTGTCGAAGCGGTACCAGTCGCTCTTCGGGTTGCGCATCATCATCCAATGGGCAGGCAGCTTCGGCCCGGCGAATTCGTCGCGCACCGAAAGCGGGCCCGACATCGCCGTGCCCTTACCGGCGGGAAGCGCGGGCCTGGGGTGGACATAGGGGATCGGCTTGCCGCGTTCGAGGATGACCGGCCAGCCGTCCTTCCATTCGACCGGCAGCAGGAAGGTCTCGCGCCCGGTATTGTAATAGTCGCCCTCATAGGGACGCACCGCCAGGAAGGTCGCCCACCATTTGCCGTCGGGGGTGGTGACGAGCTGGGCATGGCCGGCCGAGGTGATCGGATGGGCGCGGTCGCGCGGCAGGTCGCGCTGGGTCAGGATCGGGTTGCGCGGACCGGGCGTCCACGGGCCGAGCACCGATTTGGAGCGCAGGATGACCTGGCTGTGCCCCTCGGCGGTGCCGCCCTCGGCTGCGCTGAGATAATACCAGCCGTCCTTGCGGAAGATGTGCGGCCCCTCGATCCAGATCGGCTTGGTCCGGATGTCGACGCCGCCATCGACGATCATGGTGCGCGGGCCGAAGGTCTTCAGCCCCTTGAGGTCGAACTCCTGGACCCATAGGGCGCGGTGCCCCTGATATTGCGGCGGGCCGGCGGGGGCGTCGTTGTTGATGATCCAGGTGCGGCCGTCCTCGTCGAAGAACAGCGACGGGTCGATCCCGCCCTTCAGGTCGGGGAGGAAGACCGGGTCGGACCAGGGACCGGCGGGGTTCCTTGCGGTGATGACGAAGTTGCCGCCGCAATCCACGCAGGTGTTGAGGATATAGAACAGGCCATCCTTGTGCTGGATGGTCGGCGCGAACACGCCGCGCGACAGGCCGAGCTGCTTGAAGTCGAGCTGGCCCGGGCGGTCGATCGCGTTGGCGATCTGGGTCCAGTTGACCAGGTCGCGGCTGTGGAAGACCGGGATGCCGGGGAAGTAGCTGAAGGTCGAGGTGACGAGGTAGAAATCCGCACCGACGCGGGTGACGCTGGGGTCGGGATAGAAGCCGCCGAGGATCGGATTGCGATAGTCGCCCGGGCCCTGCCTGACCGTGGCGTCGACGGGGTCGGAACCCCGATAGTCGAACCAGTCGAACCGCGCCGTCTGCGCCGCTGCCGGTACGGCGACGCCCAGCAACATGGTGGCCAAAATCGCCATCCGCATCATACTCTCCCCTTGGTTTCGTTACCGCTACCATGGCGGATGGGGATGCGGGTGTCGAGCGGGTCAGGACGTATGCCTGCGCGTCTTTTTTTTGGCCCCCTCGCCCGCCGATGCCGCTAGGACACCGGGGATGACACCGATCCGCGAACTCCGCGACCTCTCCCCCGCCGCCTTTCGCGACGAGGTGGTCGAACGTTATGAGCCGGTCGTGATCCGCGGCGCGGCGGCGGACTGGCCGCTGGCGGCGGCGGGAAGCGCCCCGGGATCGGCCGGCGCCTATCTGCGGCGCTTCGACCGGGGCAGCACGGCCGAGGCGTTCGTCGGCCAGTCCGGGATGGGCGGCCGGTATTTCTACACGGCCGACATGCGCGGCTTCAATTTCGAGCGGCGCAAGGGGCCGCTGGCGGCTTTGCTCGCCACGCTCGAGCAGATCCACGACAGCGATGATCCGCCGTCAATCTATGCCGGGGCGCTGGATGCCGACGCGACGCTGCCCGGCCTATCCGACGCCAATCCGATGCCGCTGGTCGAGGGTCTGGACGCGTCGCCGCGGCTGTGGATCGGCAATGCCAGCATCGTCAGCATCCATTTCGACGCGTCGGACAATGTCGCGGTCGTCGCCGGCGGACGGCGGCGCTTCACGCTGTTCCCGCCCGACCAGGTGCATAATCTCTATGTCGGCCCGCTCGACCACAACATGGCCGGCCAGCCCGCCAGCATGGTCGAGCTGAACAATCCCGATTTCGATCGCTATCCGCGTTTCCGCGAGGCGCTGGCCGCGGCGCGGGTCGCCGAGCTGGAACCCGGCGACGCGATCTTCATCCCCGCCCTGTGGTGGCATCAGGTCGACGCGCTGTCGCGGTTCAACCTGCTGATGAACTATTGGTGGGCGGATTCCCCCGACATGCCGGCGCGGATGGAGGCGATGGTCCACGCCATCCTGGCGGTCAGCCATCTTTCCGAGCCGCGGCGCGAGGCGTGGCGGGCGATGTTCGACACCTTCGCCTTTCGCCGCCACGGTCATCCGGCCGAACATCTGCCGCCCGAGCATCGCCGCGTGCTCGGCGAGCCGAGCCCGGGCTGGCGCGCCTATCTCAAACACTATCTGTTGCGCGGCCTCCAGCGACCCTGAGCGAGGCCGTCGCCGTGGGAAGCCTGTCGATGCCGATCCGCATGGTCGAATAGCCGCTATCGCGGACCCAGGGGCGGCGGCCCGAAATAGCTTTCGGGAAGCGGATCGCGCGAGACGATGATCGTCTGCAGCACGACCATCGGATCGATCATCGACACCCGCAGCAGATGACGTCCGGCGCGGGCCACCGGGATCTCGAAGCGCATCGTGCGCGCATTTGCCCCGGCGGTTTCGGCATGTCCGGAACCCAGGAAATCCTGCCTGGGTCCGTTCTCGGGCGTGAATACCGCCTGGACGACGGGCGCCTCGTCATCGATGCCGACCGCCACCGCATGTTTCCGGCCGGGATAGGCCTCGAGCGTGGCGCCCGTGACCAGGTCGACATGATAGGTGCCGGGCTGGGCGAGGAACAGCTCATAGTCCAGCCGGGGCGAGCTGGTCGGATCGCTGAAGGGCTCCGCATCGACGGGGAAGACCGACATGGCGGTATCGACCCGGCCATAGTCGGGAATGGCTTCCCATCGCACGCCGCGCGCGGGAACCGATCGGCTTGCGGCCGACGCCGGGATGGCGAAGGCGCCGGTGAGCGTGCCCCATGCCCCCCTGGCCTCGCGCATCTGCTGCGCGGTGGCCCGCAGCACGGGCAATGTGACCTTGACGGGTTCCTGATCCATGCCGCTGACGGTGATCACCGCCTCCGAAGCCCCGACCGGCGCGGCGGACCAGTCGATGTCGATCCAGTAGCGGCGGTCCTCCGGCGACACGCTGAAGGCGGGCCCGCGCTCGATCCGGACCCAGGGCCGGTCCGCGACAAGCTGGACGTCGAGCGGCCGGGGCCCGCGCGGAAAGACCTCGATATAGGTGCGGTTGCGCGACAGGCTGTCGAGCGTCGGCAGCCTGGGGGACAGCCAGAAGCCCGGCCAGCCCTTGGCATCGCCGTCCACGGCGACGCCGAAGCCGGCGTCCGCGGCGAGATCGAGCGACGTCACCGCCGGCATGATGTCGTTCACCGGCGGGAACCAGTCGAAATAGCCGATATAGGGCTGGTCCATCAGATGGTCCCATTTGCCGCCCGACAGATCCTTGTTGTACGCATCGCGCAGCCGGTGGCCGCGCTCGAACAGTTCGCGCACCCGTGTCGCCTCGGCATTGGTACTGGCCCTCCCCTGCCGCCCGAACCGGGCGTTGCGCGCCGCCGCGACATAGAGGTTCGTCAGGGCAGCGCAGGCCCGCACGGGATAGAGGACAAGCTGGAAATAGGCCGCTTGCTGATCCGGGGCGAGCTTTTCGGCGAGTGCATCGGCGCGGCGCTCCAGAATGTCCCATGCCTCGCATGCGCGTTCGGCCTCGCGATAATGCTCGAGGCTGTAGGTGCCGGGGCTCAGCAGCTCGGGCTTTCGCCACGCATTATATTTCGCGTAGCGCGCCAGGAGATCGGCGATCTCCGCCGAATGCGCAGGGCCGAATTGCTCCGCGGCCCAGTCGCGGGTCCAGCCGGCGATCCGGTCCTTGCCGACCTCGACCGGATTCCATGCCATCGCCAGGAAGAATTCGATCGGCAGCTCGAGCGGCTTGAGATCGCCGACATTGGCGATCCAGATCTCGTTGGCGCCATAGCGGTTCGCCAGGTTCATCTGTTCCCAGATCTTGGGCAGCGGATTGGTGTTGACCCATTTGTACGAGAACGGACCGCCATTCATGTCCATGTGGAAATAGATGCCGAACCCGCCCTTGCGGCCGAGCTCGGACTTGAGCGGCAGCCGGCGCAGATTGCCGACGTTGTCGTCGGCGAACATCAGCGTGACATCGTCGGGCACCTTCAGCCCGGCATCGTAATATTTATAGACCTCGGTGAAGAGCACCCAGACCTGGGGCACGGTTTCGGCCGGCCGGCCCATCCCCTGGGCGATGATCCCGCGCTGGTCGGCGATGATGGTCTCGAGCAGCTTGACGTCGGACGCCAGGCTGCCGGTTCCGCTCATCGCGACATCGCCGTCGCCGCGCATGCCGATGGTGACGAGCACCTCGTTGTCGCGGTTGCGCTCGATCCCTTCGCGGAAGAACTGGCGGATGGCATCGCGGTTGGTGACGTAGTTCCACTGGCCGTTGCCGAGCCGGTCCTTGCGGTCGGTCCATTCCTTGTGCGCGCGCATCATCGGTTCGTGATGCGAGCTGCCCATGACGATGCCATAGTCCTCGGCCATCCGCGGATTGGCGGGATCGTCCTCGGCAAAGGCATTGTCCCACATCGCAGGCCACAGATAATTGGCGCGCAGCCGCAGCAGCAATTCGAACAGCCTGGTGTAGAAGGCGGCGTTCATTCCGCCGAACTTCGCCTTGGTCCAGCCGGACAGCGCCGGTGCCTCGTTGTTGAGGAAGATGCCGCGATATTTCACTGCAGGCGATCCCTGGACATAGCGTCCGTAACTGACGCGCACCTGCTTGCGCCGGACGACGGGCACGTCCGCCCACCAGTACCAGGGCGACACGCCGATCGTTCGCGATAGGTCGTAGATGCCATAGATCGCGCCGCGCTTGTCGCTGCCCGCGATCACCAGCGCCTCGCGGACGCCGGGCATCGGATCGGCGATCGTCTGGAGCGTATAGGCTTCCCACTTGCCCCGGACATCGCGCACGTCGAGCTTGCCGCGCGCGACCAGGCCGTCGAGCAGCGGGCTGTGCCCCAGAGAGCCGACGATGATGACGCGGCCCGCCAGCTCGGCGGCCGACGCCAGGATCCGCGCGTCGGTTCCGGTCACCCGGCCGATATCGGCGGCCAGATCCCCGGCGGCACGGCGCACGCCCGGCAGGTCCGCGGCATCGACGAAGATCGGGACCACGCCGCCGCCGTCATCGACGATGTCGAAGCCGGGGTTCCGACGGTCGAACCGCACGGCCGCGGCAAGCGGGGAAGCGGCAAGGAAGCCGGCAATCGCTGCTCCCATGACGCCGCGACGATCGAACATGCCAACTCCGTTCCTGAAGCACGCATCCGGGATGTCGGTATTGCCGATCCCGTAGATATCTTCGTCAGGCGGACGGCACCCGCGGGGCGCCGTCCGTCCCGCTCGTCAGAAGCTGCCGCGGATGCCGACCAGCACGGTGGTGCCGGGGGTGTACTGGTTGAAGGTCGCACCCGGGAACTGGAAGTAGCTGCGAAGCTTCGAGTTGGTGAAGTTCTGGATGTCCAGCGTCAGTTGCGGCGCATGCTCGATGCCGAACGCCTCCTTCAGGTCGAGGCTCGCCGACATGTCCCACTGCTGATAGTCGGTGGTGTACAATGCTGCCGGGAGAATGCCGTTCTGGTTGGTGCTGCTGCTCTGCGACCCCTCGCGGAACGTGGTCGAGACGCGCAGATTGACCCCGCCATTTTCGTAATAGCCGATCAGATTGTAGGTGAACGGCGCCACGCCGAAGGCGACTGCCGGTCCATCGCTGCGCTGATCGACCAAAGTCGCATTGGCGTTGAATCCGAAGCCGCGCACACCGAGCCGCTCGGTCAGGAAGTCGAGCGGCTGGACCCACTGGAATTCCAGGCCATTGACGATCAGCTTGTTCGGTACGTTGACCTGCGACTGGACCTGGATCTGGGCAGTGGTGGGACCGCCGCGCAGGTCGATCGCCGTGCGCTGAGTCGCGTTCAGCGAGTCATAGGTGATCCCATATTGCGCCAGGAACGAGAATGGCTGAGTCGTGACCAGGGGGCTCGTGAAGCCGACGAGCGACTTGCGGAATGCACTGAACGCGATCAGCCCCTCGCGCCCGGTATAGAGTTCGAACCCCAGGTCGATATTGTTCGAGAAATAGGGGTTGAGCGCCGGGTTGCCGATCGTCGCGGTCGCCGCCGACGGATCGCCGAAGCCAACGCCGGGCAGCTGCGCCGCCGGATCGGGGCGGGTCATCGTCTTCGAATAGGCCGCGCGTACGATGGCATTGTCGGTCACGTTATATGCCACCGTCGCAGCCGGCAGCCATTTGTCGTAGCTGTTCCGTGTCTCGATGAAGTTGGTTACGCTGGGATAGCGCGAGCCGTCGGGGATCTGCGTCCCGTTCGGCAGCGTGTTGCGCGGATCGGTCAACGAGACGCGGCCGCCGATCGTCTGGTCGGTCCGCACATAGCGGACGCCCAGGTTGAAGCGCAGGTCGTTGCCGCCCACCTGCTGCGTGCCGTTGACCGTGACATAGCCGGCCCATGACTTTTCGTTGATCAGGCCGCCATTGGCACCGGTGTTCGACCCGCCCGATTCCGGCGCATTGTCGTGATAGAAGTCATAGTTGGACGCCGCCTTGAACCGGTCCCAGTCCACCGTGACGAAGCCCGCGCGCCCGGGCGTCAGGAAGCTGGAAAGCTGGGCCGCGGGGATCAGCGAGCCGCCATAGCTGACAGTGCCCGTCTGGCCGGCGGTATAGCCGGTGCCATAGCCGGGATAGTTGGGATAGCCGCCAACGCCCGGCGTGATCTGGCCGGCGGTCTGGCCCAGGCATGGCGGCTGGCCATTGGGCAAGGGCAAGCTGATGCTGGGGTTGCCGCCGCACACCGCATTCTGCCACGCGCCGCTATTGTCGAACCCGCGAATACGGCGGGTGACGTCGTCATAATTGCCGCCCACCTGGACGCTCAGCGCCGCATCGCCCCAGGTCAGGCTGCCGCGCAGGCCCTTGGTCTCGTTGACCCGGCGCTCGTCCTGGATGTTCACGCGGCCGCCACTCCACGCGAAATTCGCCGGGTTGTTCAGGTCGATGCTGGCGTCGATCGTGGGCGGGCCATTGGGATTATATTTGTAGTTTACCGTGGTGCCTGCGCCCATGATCGTCGCCGGTCCTGCGGTTGGCACCTCGCGGTGGAAGGTGCTGCGGGCGTAATTGCCCTGGAACGAGAATTTCAGCTTGTCCGCGATCTCCCACTCCATCCCGGGATTCACGCTCCATAGCTCGGTGGTCTCGATGAACGGGCGATATTCGAGGAAGAATTGCGAGTTGGCGTAGGTCCCCTCGGTCACCAGGCAGCCGGCGGAACAGTCCGCCCGGTCATATTTGGTCTGTGTCGGGATGACCTGGCTGTTGCGAACGATCCAGGCGATGTTCTCGCGGCGCAGGTCGTTGAACTTGTAGCCGTACAGGCCGTCGACATAGAAGTTCAGCGTGTCGCTGGGCCGCCACTCCGCGCTGACGATGCCGTTGATCCGGTCGCGGCGGCCATATTGCGCCGAGAAACGGCCGAGGCGCGGCAGCAGCCCGTTGTCGATCTGCTGGATCGTCGCACCGGGATTGTTCGCCAGCAGGAAATCGCGGTCGATGACGGTGCCTGCGGTCAGCCCGCCGCCGGCGCCCGCCGGAACCGTAGCCGGGATCGTCCAGTTGCCGCCGAGTGTCGAGTTGCAACCGGTCGCGGCGCCGCACTGGGCGGCGGTCAGCGCCGGGTTGGTGAAGCCGATCGTCTCGTAACCGCGATTGTCGGTGTAGAGCCGCTGCGCCGACACGCCGACCAGGATGCCCAGCGTATCGGTCGTGGTGCTGGCGATCAGCGATCCGCGAGCGCCCAGCTTGTCCTCGATCCCCGACCGGACCGCCTGGACATTGTAGGTCAGCCGCGTGCCTGGACGGTCGAACGGGCGCGCCGAGCGAATGTCGATATTGCCGGCGGCGCCGCCCTCCAGAAGATTGGCGGTATAGCTCTTGTTCACCGTCAGCTTGGTGAACAGGTCGGTCGGGAAAAAGCTGAGGTCGACCGAGCGATCGGTGCCCTGCGCGTCGGTCGCGCCCGACGAAGAGACCGCGATCGGCGCGCCGTTCAGCGTGACGTTGGTGAAGTTCGAGCCCAAGCCGCGGATGGCGACGTTGACGCCTTCGCCATTCACGTCGCGGTTGATCGTTATACCGGGGATCCGGTTGAACGATTCCGCGATGTTGGTGTCCGGGAACTTGCCGATGTCGGTCGCGAAGATCGAGTCGCTGAAGCCGACCGAGTCGCGCTTCGCATTGGTCGAGCTTTCCAGCGAGGCGCGATAACCGGTGACGACGATGTCGGTCGGTTCGTCCGCCGGGGGTGCAGCCTGGTCCTGCGGCGCCGGTTCGGCGGTGGTCTGGGCAAAGGCCGGCAGTGCCGTTCCGGCCATCAGCAACGCGGTCATGCCCAGCACGCCGCGCACACGATTCTTCGACGGATTCATCATGTCCTCTCCCCTCATCATGGTCACGTTAGCGCTACCATCTTTTGTATGAGTTTTTATCGATTCGAAAAATCCGGTCAAGCCCCGACGAAAAGGCGGGAATGCGACTGGTCGTTTCGAACGCTCCGCACGGCGCGACCCGGGCCCCGATATCCGGGGATTTACCCGTGAGCAGGCGCCCTGCCCGTTCGGCGTCGGAGGCGGCGATCCGCTCTGCGAACCCCGCCCCCGCTTCGCCTATTTGCCGTTGCCCGGCGCGTATTTGCTGTCGATCGCCTTGTACCAGTCGAGGTCGTGCGCGGGCGCCGCATGGCCGGCGGGCAAGGGCAGCTTCGAAACCGACTGGAAATAGGCAATCGAGGCGTCGCGCCACCATGTCGCCTCGTCATGCTGGATCGCCAGGAAGTCGCGAACCTCGGCCCAGCGGCCGGGATCGACCTTGTCCCTCAGCGTGTCCCAGCGTGCCTGCATCGCCGCGACCTCGCCGACGCCGCGGTCGTACCGGACGATCAGTTCGTCCCACAGGGTGCGGCCCGACGCCATTCGGTGGCTCCAGGGCACATGGTGGAACCACAGCAGCAGCTCCTCGGGCACCCGGTCCACGCTGCCGTAGCGTGCCGCGACCGACGGCGCATATTGCGAAACCGCATCGCTGCCGGTCTTCGTCCGGTCGAAGCCGATCCCGCCCTGATCGGCCTTGTGATAATAGACCGGGTTCCATTCGGGCCGGGCGAGGTCGGAGACCCAGGGCGCCGGGCCGTAATGATGGCCGGTCGCCATCAGGTGGCCCAGCCCCAGCGGCGTCATGTAATCGACCACCGCCTCGCGCGATCGCATCATCATGCCGGTCACGGCATCGTCGATCGCCGGACCGGCGCCCCAGGTCATCCGGGTCCAGTCGGCGGCGATCGCCTGCGCCTTGCTGTCCGGATTCCAGGCCATCCGGCCGAAGGCGTACCAATTGGCCTGGTCGAACTGCGATCCCGACCAGTTGCGGTCGGTCCCGATATTGGCGACCCCGGCCATGCCGGTCAGCGCGCCGGGACGGACGCGGGTTTCCAGCACATCGGCGACGGTGCGGCCGGCGCGGGGGCGGCCGGTATCGCTTTCCAGCACCTCCTCCCACATCGTCCCCAGATAGGCGAGGTGGGTGGCGAATCCGAGATATTCCTTGGTGATCTGGAACTCCATCATCAGCGGCGTGCGCGGCATCGCGCCGAAGATCGGATGGAAGGGTTCGCGCGGCTGGAAATCGATCGCGCCGTTCTTCACCTGGACCAGGACATTGTCGGCGAACTTGCCGTCCAGCGGCACGAAGTCGGTATAGGCCTGTTTGTGGCGGTCCTCGGGATTGTGCGGTTCATAGACGAAGGCGCGCCACATCACGATGCCGCCATGCGGCTTCACCGCGTCGGCCAGCATGTTGGCGCCGTCGGCATGGGTGCGCTTGTAGTCGCCGGGCCCCGGCTGGCCTTCCGAATTGGCCTTCACCAGGAAGCCGCCGAAATCGGGGATGACCCGGTAGATCTCGTCGGTGCGCGCCTTCCACCAGGCGCGGACGGCCGGGTCGAGCGGATCGGCGGTCTTCATGCCGCCCAGCTCGATCGGGGCGGAGAAGCGCGCGGTCAGGTAGACGCGGATGCCATAGGGGCGGAAGGTCTCGGCCAGTATCTTGACCTTTTCCAGCCATTCGGGCCGCAGGATATCGGCATTGGCGTTGACGTTGGTCAGCACCACGCCGTTGATCCCGATCGAGGCGTTGGCGCGGGCATAGTCGGTGTAGCGCGGGTCGCGGAAGCGCGGCAGCTTCTGCCAGTCCCACAAGGATTCACCCGAATAGCCGCGCTCGACATAGCGATCGAGATTGTCCCAGTGATTGAGCACCCGCACGTCGAGTTTCGGCTTGTCAGACAGGTCGATCGCGTCGACCGGCTGGCGAAGCTGGATGCGCTGGAGATAGCGGAAGGCGCCGTAGAGCAGGCCGATGTCGCTGTTCGCCGCGATCACCGTCGCGCGGCGGCCGTCGATCGTGACCGAGCGGATCAGGAAGCCCTCGTGGCCCAGCCCGGACAGTGGCAGCCTGAGCCGTGCCACGATCGGCGATCCGGCCGGCGTGCCGATGACGATCGCGCCGTCGCCGGTTACCCGGGCGGCGGTTGCCGGGGCCTGACCGAGCATTCCCCCCAGCCCGCGGCGAAGTTCCTGCGTCGCGGCGTCGATCGTATCGCTGCGGCCTTCGGACACGATCGCGGCGGCCAGCGGCCGGTAGCGCGCCTGCGCCTCCGCTTCGACCGCACGATAGCGCAGCCAGAGGTCATAGCCGTCCTCGGCACGCGATTCGGGAGTCATGCCAAAAATCAATGCCAACAGGCAGAAAAGCTGGAAAAACAGCCGCATCGTCATCCTCTCGCCTCGCCGAGTCACGCCCGCCGTTGACAAAGCCGATAGCATGACGTTTCTGGTAGCGCTATCATCAGACAATATGAAATTCGAGAGACGGGAGAGCAGGATGCGGGCATGCGGGGCACAGCGAGAGTGCGGGAATCGGCATGACTGAGATCGTCTCTGCGCGCGTCATCGTCACCTCGCCCGGACGCAATTTCGTCACCCTGCTGATCGAGACGAAGGACGGGGTCACCGGCATCGGCGACGCCACGCTGAACGGCCGTGAACTGGCGGTTGCCAGCTATCTCGAGGATCATGTCATCCCCTGCCTGATCGGGCGCGACGCGCACCGGATCGAGGATATCTGGCAGTATCTCTACAAGGGCGCCTATTGGCGGCGCGGGCCGGTGACCATGTCGGCGATCGCCGCGGTCGACATGGCGCTGTGGGACATCAAGGGCAAGCTGGCCGGGCTGCCGGTCTATCAGCTGCTGGGCGGCGCCAGCCGCGAGGGCTGCATGGTCTATGGCCATGCCAATGGCGCCGACATTTCCGAGACGATCGAGAATGCGCTGCGTTACCATGAACAGGGCTATCGCGCGATCCGGCTCCAGTCGGGCGTGCCGGGGCTGAAGGCGACCTATGGCGTGTCGAAGGACCGCTATTTCTACGAGCCCGCCGATGCTGCGCTGCCGACCGAGAGCCTGTGGTCGACCGAGAAATATCTGCGCTCGGTCCCGCCGCTGTTCGAGGCGGCGCGCGAGGCGCTGGGCTGGGACGTGCACCTGCTGCACGACGTCCATCACCGGCTGACCCCGATCGAGGCGGGCCGGCTGGGCAAGGATCTTGAGCCCTATCGCCCCTTCTGGCTGGAGGACGCCACCCCGGCGGAGAACCAGGCGGCGTTCCGCCTGATCCGCCAGCACACCACGACGCCGCTGGCGGTGGGCGAGATCTTCAACTCGATCTGGGACGCCAAGCAGCTGATCGAGGAACAGCTGATCGACTATATCCGCGCCACCGTGGTCCATGCCGGCGGGATCACCCATCTGCGCCGCATCGCCAGCCTGGCTGACCTGTACCAGGTCCGCACCGGCTGCCACGGGGCGACCGACCTGTCGCCGGTCAGCATGGCGGCGGCGCTGCATTTCGGCATCTCGGTGCCGAATTTCGGCGTGCAGGAATATATGCGCCATACCGAGGAGACCGACGCAGTCTTCCCCCACGCCTATCGCTTCGAGGACGGGATGATGCATCCGGGCGACAAGCCGGGCCTGGGCGTCGAGATCGACGAGGTGCTGGCGGCGAAGCACGACTATAAGCGCGCCTATCTGCCGGTCGCACGCCTTGAAGACGGCACGATGTTCAACTGGTGACGGAGGGGAATGCCATGACGGGACTGACGCGCCGCGGGATCCTGGCGGCCGGGGCGGCCGGGGCCGCGCTGAAGATTGGCGGCCCTGCGCTGGCCCAGGCGGCACCGGCCGGCATCGATGCGGTGGCACAGCGCAAGGGGCTGCGCTTCGGATCGGCGGTCGCCTGGGGCGCGCCGGGTGCCGATCGCGGCAGCTTCGCCAACCCCGCCTATGCCGCGATCCTCGAGCGCGACTGCGGGCTGGTCGTGCCGGAGAACGAGCTGAAGTGGCAATGGACCCGTCCCGCCGCCGACCGCTACGACTTCGATCATTTCGACCAGATCGTCGCGGAAGCGGTGAAACGCGGCATGGGCGTGCGCGGCCACACCTTGTTCTGGGCGCCCGAGAAATGGTTTCCGAAATGGCTGGTCGGTTATGATTTCGGATCGCAGCCGGCAAAGGCGGCCGAGACGCTGCTGGCCAGTCATGTCCGCACCGTCTGCCGCCGATACGGCACGAAGATCCATTCCTATGACGTGGTGAACGAGGCGGTCGAGCCCGAGACCGGCGCGCTGCGCGACACCGTCGTCACCCGCGCGTTCGGCAGCGGCGAGGCGATGCTGGACCTGATGTTCCATACCGCCAGGGCCGAGGCGCCGCATGCCGAGCTGGTCTATAACGACTATATGAGCTGGGAGCGCGGCACCGAGGACGAGACCCATATCAAGGGTGTGCTCGGGATGCTGGAGGGGTTCCGCAAGCGCGGGACGCCGGTCGACACGCTGGGCATCCAGTCGCACATCCGCCTGCTGAAGGATGCGCCGGTGGCCGAGATCGTCCGCGAATCGAGCGGGCCGTGGCGCGCGTTCATCGATGCGGTGGTCGGCATGGGCTACAAGCTTGCGATCACCGAGTTCGACGTGAACGACAAGAAGGCGCCGACCGACATCGCCGTGCGCGACCGGATGGTGGCCGATTATGCCGGCGCCTATCTCGAGCTGATGGCCTCCTATCCCCAGCTGCGCGAGGTGCTCGCCTGGGGCATGGTCGACAAATATAGCTGGCTGACCGGCTTCGATCCGCGCGCCGACAAGCAGATGATCCGCGGCTGTCCCTATGACGCCGAATTCCGGCCCAAGCCGCTGCACGCGGCGATCGCGAAGGCGCTGGGCGAGGCTCCGAGGCGATAGGCGCGCGATAGGTCCGCTTTGACAGCGTAACGATCTTGGCAGCCGCCCTTCGCTGGTCTAGCGGCGGGGGCAACGGTCGCAGCTCCGGACCGGGACGGCGCAACAGCCCGCCCGGCCTTACGAACTTCATGGGGGTGGGGTATGCGCAGGATCGTTGCATCGATCGGACTCGGGTTGCTGGTGTCGGCCTGTTCGGGGAATCACGGGACGCTGAACATCAGCTGCCCGAAGTTCGACAAGTTCACCCATGACGTGCCCTTCTCGTCGCTGGAGCGCGAGATCCACGGCCTGCCGCCGCGCGGCGGACCGCAGCTGGAAGGGGCACCGCGCGACACCGACATGCTGACGCGCATCGACCGGGCCACCCGCCCGGCCGAGGGGCTGACATCGCGGCCCGGTGGCCCTGCCCAGCAGGTACCGGCGGTCCTGATGCTGTCGGGCGGCGGACAATGGGGCGCGTTCGGCGCCGGTTTTCTCGACCAGATGCGGCTGAACGGCGCCCTGCCCGACGCGACCTTCATCAGCGGGGTCAGCACCGGCGCGCTGCAGTCGCTGTTCGTGTCGATCGGCACGCCCCAGGCCTATGCCGAGCTGCTCCAGGCCTATGCCCCGGCAAAGGAAAGCGACATCGTCGATCGCGGCGGCTTCCTGCGGGTGATCCTGAAGGGGTCGATGGCCGGCCTCGCCCCGCTCCAGGGGCGGATCGAGATGGCGCTGTGCCCCGATGCGGTGGTGGACGACCCCACCAGGCCCTGCGCGATCGATGCGCTGAAGGCGATGCTCGGCCCCGACGGCCAGCAGCGCAAGTTCGTCCTGATCGGCTTCGTCGAGGCGGCCAGCGGCACGTTCAAATATGTCGACGTGGTCGAACTGGCCCAGCTGCCGCGGCGCGAGGCGCGGACCTGCATCACCGGCGCGGCGCTGGCGTCGGCAGCGATGCCGGTCAATTTCCAGCCGGTGCAGATCAACGGCGTGACCTATTTCGACGGCGGCACGCGTGCATCGGTGTTCGAGGCGAATGTCGCCGCTTCGGTGCAGGCGGTGAGCGAGCGCGACGCGGCCGCCCCCCTCGCCCCGGGCCAGCCCGCGCGTCGGCGCGAGCCGCTGTTCCCCATCTATGTCATCCGCAACGGCCCGACCACGGCCGAGCCCGATCCGGACATCAACGACAAGCATGGCGCGGTCGACGCCGCGCTGCGGGCGGAATCGATCCTGGTCAACCAGCTGGAGGTGAATTCGATCGCGGTCATTCGCATCGAGCATCCGCGCGGCCCACTGCGCATGGTCAGCGCCGACGGCTACAAGGCGGTGCCCTGCCTGAAGCCGGGCGGCGGGGTGATGTTCGCGCCCGAATTCATGAAGTGCCTGACCGCATTCGGCCGGACCAAGGCGAATGCGCCGCAGCCCTGGATCGAACTGTCGGAATTGTCGGTTTCCCCGCGCCGTTAAGGTGACGCGCCGGTCGGGCGTGCTAAGGATTGTTCATGCGTGTTCCGGCCGGCCTGTTGCTGAGTGAAATCGTCGAGCGGCGCGAGCTGGACCACGCGCTGCTGATGCGGCTGGCGGACCGGATCGCGGCCTTCCATGCCTCGGCCGAGCGTGCGCCGGGCGGCGGCGCGGCGGCGATCGAGGCCGAACTGCCGCAGCAGCGGCTGGAATGGTCGCGCCACGCCCGCCATCTCGACTCGCGCACCGCCAATGGCCGCTTCCGGCACGGCCACGGCGCGCTGACGCTGGATCACATCATCGTGGGCGAGGCCGGACCCGAACTGGGCGCCGCGACCGGGACGGGCATCGACATCCTGTTCGACCTGGCCGCCCTGCTCGAGGATCTGCGCTGTCGCGGCCTGGTCGCCGCGGCGAACGTGATCGCCAACCGCTATGTCGACCTGTTGCCCCAGGGTGCCCAGGGCTGGTCGCTGCTGCCCCTGTTCGTGTCGATCCACGGCCATGACGATGCGGTGCTGGCCGACTCGCCGCCGCGGCTGCTGGCGCTGGGCGGACTCTCGGGCACGGGCAAGAGCACGCTGGCCCGCTCGCTCGGCGGATTGATGGGCCGCGCGCCGGGCGCCCGGATCCTGCGCAGCGACGTGTTCCGCAAGCGGCTGATGGGCCTGCCGCCCGAGGCGCGGCTGCCTGCCTCGCATTATACCCAGGCGAACGATGCCGATACTTGGGAGG
The DNA here is from genome assembly GCF_039652585.1 of Sphingomonas rustica. Taxonomy (NCBI): domain Bacteria; kingdom Pseudomonadati; phylum Pseudomonadota; class Alphaproteobacteria; order Sphingomonadales; family Sphingomonadaceae; genus Sphingomonas; species Sphingomonas rustica. The sequence continues at coordinate 16,273 of NZ_JBDIZK010000010.1, forward strand.
CGCTGTTCGAATCCGCCGACGACCATCTGTCGTGCGGGACCAGCGTGATCATCGACGCGGTCTTCATGCGCCGCAGCGAGCGCGACATCGCGGAGATGCTGGCCGATCGCTGGCGGGTGCCGTTCACCGGCATCTGGCTGGAGGCACCCGAGCGCGACCGGATAGCCCGCGTCAACGCGCGGTCGGGCGACGCATCGGATGCGGGCGCGGACGTGGTGCGCGAACAATCCCGCCGATCGATCGGCGAGCTGTATGGCTGGCACCGGATGAAGGTGAACCGTCCGCAGGAAACCGTGGTCGCCGCCGCGCGCGCGGTGATCGATCGCCCGCGGCGCTGACGCGGGCGGTCGCGGCGTCAGGCCGCCTCGCTGCGCCTTGCGACGGTCTCGGGCTCGGCCTCGGCGCCGCCGTCGGCGAACATGTCCTGAAGCGCGTCCAGGATGCGGATCACCTCGTCGCTCGACAGCGAATAGAAGATGGTCTGTCCCGATCGGCGTGCCTTCACCATGCCCTGGCGACGCAGCAGCGCGAGCTGCTGCGAGACCGCGGTATCGCGCGAGCTGGTCAGGCGCGCGAGTTCACCAACGGACTTCTCGCCTTCCCACAGATGGCACAGGAGAAGGAGGCGGCTTCGGCCGGCTAGCGCTTTCAGGAACACCGAAACGCGATCGGCAGATTCAATCAACTCGTACTTCACCGGGGTCTGCTACGGGCTCCGGCCGGGGGATGCAACCCGCTATCTCTCGGAAAAAACTGGATATTGTTGCGCAATCGTGAAGTAAGCCTATGTATCAGCTATGACGCCTAACCCCATCGATTTATTCGGCTATCCCGCACTTTCCGGGCTCGATCTGTGTCTGGATCATGTCCGGCCGGAGGCGGAAACGGGACTGTCGAACGGGATCGACCGACTGGATTTGACGCCGTTCCGTTTCCAGCAATGGACGGGCAAGCGGCTGACGACCTCGTTCGGATGGCGCTATGATTTCGAGACGGGCGGGTTCGATCGCGCCGATCCCGTCCCCGGCTGGCTCCTGCCCGTCCGCGACAGCGCCGCGCGCTTCGCCGGCCTGCCCGCCGATGCGCTTGAACAGGTGCTGCTGACCCGATACGATCCCGGCGCGGGCATCGGCTGGCATCGCGACCGGCCGGTGTTCGAACATGTCGTCGGCATATCGCTGGGCGCCGAGGCCACGCTGCGCTTCCGCCGCCGCCGCCCCGCCGGCGGCTTCGACCGCCACTCGATCGACCTCCCCGCGCGCTCCGCCTATCACCTGTCGGGCGAGGCGCGCTGGGACTGGGAACACAGCATCGCCCCGATGGCCGCGACCCGCTGGTCGATCACGTTCCGCAGCCTGAGGGCAGCCGTGAGGGCGGGTTGAGGCCAGCGCGTCCAGGCTGTCGCGTCAGGTTGGCAAGTACACGACGTGCGAGGCGCTCACGACGCGCGGCTGTCGCTTCTCAGACATAAATGACTCGTCAAGGGTCACCCCAACTTCGGTCATCGGCTCAGGTGCCGACCGGCGACTGGAATTGGGCCGGGTGCCGACAGGCAGCTTTCAGGGAATCAGAGCGTGAAAGCTGCCATCCCTGGTCCGGGATGGCGTGTCAGCTATCGAACAACTCAAGCCGTCCCATCAACGCGCATCATGCCGGACGCGTTGCGGCATTGCCGGGACGCATCGAGACTGTCCGCAAGCCGATCGGATAGCAGTCGTTATCCTGACTGCTCGGCTCGATGGCATAGCACTTTCGTTTGCCTTGGTTTGTTCGACGGTTAAGCTTGGCATAGATGAACATATCCCGCCCCTATGCCGACCTGGGTATCGACCAGCTGGAAAAGCTGGTCAGCGATGTATCCGGGTCTCATCCGATCAATGATCAGATTCTAGCTGAGCTGCGCTACCGTAATACCCAGCGCGCGCTCCGCCTGCGTGGTAAACTAGAGAAGATGCTCAGTGGTCCCGATGGGCGAGCCGAAGCTCAAGTGCCGAACCCGAAGCCGGTATCACAAAGCCAATCGCCATCGCGTGCAACTAGCTCGCCACGACGTCCATTATCGCTGCCGCCAAGAAGCAGTGATCCAAACGATCCCCAGAACATATTACGGGCATGGACGGTGCTGGAGGTTTTGTCGCCTGCATCCTTTAAGACGCCGGCTGATCTAGCTGCCGGTGATGGCCGTCGTGTTGCCCGTTTTGAAAAAGGACTGCCCTGGGCGGGTGGGGCAGCAAAATCCCCCCACAACACGCGGCTCTTTTTCCAGATCGTACTCGGCTCGTTGGCCATGCAGCCTGCCATGGAGCATCTACTTCAGCGCTTTGCCGACAATCGTCCTGAGCGACCAAGCAGGCGGGGCGAAACACCTCTTGCGGTTGTCATTGTCGATTGTGAAGGCCGACCGATCCCAGATAGCTGCGCCGTAATATCCAGCTTTGCGTGGGGCCTGCCACTTGCCCTGACGGACGACCCGGCAACGCTTAGCGAGTGGCAAGCCTTAGGCGAGGGTCTACAGGACACATTACATGATCAGCTGTTTCGTGAAGGCCCGGACGGCAGACCCAAGCCCCTCGACATGGCAGCCATCACAAATGCCCATCAGTGGCTGGTCGACGAGCTGGGCGTCGATCGGACGATGGTACGCCCTCCGATCTTTGCCGTGCGCAGTCTGGTGGCCTTCAAGTCGAAAAGCCCACCTGAGCCGCTGCTGCTCAACAGCTTCTTCCTGAAGGATCTGCATGCCGCTACCCTGTTGTTCCGCGACAAACAGGCTCCGCCGGCCCTTCAACGGTTCATAGGGGCGCGGGCCCCATCATCACGCCGCGATCTACTGAACGACGGGACGGCGATTGAGCAAGTCGTGGCGCCTGCACGGTTTCCACCCGCACGCTGGCCCGGCCCCGGGAGGCATCCGCTCGTCTTGATGCAGCAGGCAGCCGTCAACCTTGCCGTCGAGCAGAGCGATGGGGAGATCCTAGCGGTCAACGGCCCGCCTGGCACCGGTAAGACCACGTTGCTGCGTGACGTTGTTGCCGCTCTCGTCACTCAGCGTGCCAGCGCCATGGCTGCGCTGGACGATCCGGAAAAAGCATTCTCACCATCTGGCCATAAGCTGAAAGCCGGCAATGGCTGGCTCCAGCTATATGGCCTCGACAAGGCCCTTAAGGGGTTCGAGATGCTAATCGCATCGTCGAACAACAAAGCGGTCGAAAATGTCAGTGCCGAGCTGCCGGCGTTGGGAGCGGTAGCCGATGATGCGCCCGACCTACGCTATTTCAAGCCGCTTGCTGACGGGCTGCTTGGAGCCGAAAGCTGGGGTGCCATAGCAGCGGTGCTAGGCAACGGTGCCAACAGGGGGGCCTTCAAAGACAAATTCTGGTGGGACCCCGACACTGGTCTGTTCAACTATCTGAAGGCAGTCGACGGACGTAAGCCGGAGGTCGAACAGCCCGATGGCAGCAAGCGCCCACCGACCATCGTTACCGAACTCAATCCCCCGGTCGAGCGACGCGAAGCCCTGCGCCGCTGGCAAGCGGCACGCAGCAGGTTCCGGCTGTTAGAGAAGCAAGTCACCGAAACCACGGCAGCCGTAGAAGCCTTCCGTCGGCGCTGGTGTCACCTTCCCGCCATTGAGCGATCGTTCAACGCTGCACGCGATCATGCCAAACGCAGACCGGGCTGGGTGCAGCAGCTTTTTAGGCTAGCCGATTACCGCCGTTGGAAATCCGAGCATCTGCCGCTTTCTTCGGCACTGGCGACAGACGCCGCGGCAGCGTCGGATGCTAGGGTGATCTCGAAAGCGGTGGCTGGATTGCTCACGCGCTCCCCATGGCTTGGGTTTGGCGCCGCGTCGCGTGCTATGAGCATCGAGCAGGGCTTGCGTCCGCTGCTGGAGCAACTCCGGCATGATCGGGAGGCCCGCCAAGCTCCAATTATTGACGACGCCTTTTTCGACCAAGAGAACGATCAGCGCCAACCGACTGCGCCGTGGCTGAGTGCTGAAGAACACCGTCAGCGTGACGCGCTGTTCCAAGCGGCATTGGACCTGCACCGTGCCTTCATTGACGCTGCGGCGAAACCACTGCGTCACAACCTCAACGCCATGTTGCAGGTTCTCGACGGCAAAGGCTTCTCAGATCAAATTAAGGACGTGATGATCCCGGACCTGTGGTCCAGCCTGTTTCTCGTGGTGCCGGCGGTATCGACTACCTTCGCATCGGTCGGCACGATGCTCGCTCGAGTGCCGGCAGAAGCATTGGGCTGGCTGCTAGTCGACGAAGCCGGCCAGGCCGCCCCGCAACAGGCCGTAGGTGCGATTATGCGCGCCAACCGGGCCATTGTGGTCGGCGATCCTGTTCAGGTTCAACCCGTAGTTCTCTTGCCCGATCGGCTGACTGCAGCGATCTGCCAGACGTTCAACGTTGATCCTCAGCGCTTCGGCGCCCCTACCGCCTCCGTGCAGACTCTCGCTGATGATGCAACAGCATGGTTTGCTGAGTTCCCAGCGCGCATTGGTAGTCGGACCGTCGGGGTACCGCTGCTGGTGCATCGTCGCTGTTCGTCTCCTATGTTCGATATCGCCAATCGGATCGCCTACGAAAATCTAATGGTGCAGGCCAAAGCCGACCGCCCGTCAGCTATTCGTGATCTTATTGGGCCATCCCGTTGGATCGATGTGACCGGATCAGGCGAGGACAAATGGTGCCTGCGTGAGGGGCAGGAAGCGTTGGCGATGATGGAACAAGTCGTCAGCGCCGGTATCAAGCCCGACCTCTATATCGTGACGCCGTTCGTGATCGTTGCAAATGGCCTGCGAAGGCTGTTTCGCGACAGCGCCGTACTCGCCCATGCCATCCCTGAACTCGATCACTGGACCCGCGCTCACATTGGCACGATCCACACCGTACAGGGCCGTGAAGCCGAGGCCGTGATCTTCGTTCTCGGCGCTCCGAACGAGGACCAGACGGGTGCTCGTGCCTGGGCCGGTAAAGATCCCAACCTCCTCAACGTCGCCGTTACTCGGGCAAAAGAGGCGGTCTACGTCATCGGCAACAAGGCGCTGTGGCGATCGGCCGGCGTGTTCAGCGACCTCAACTCGGTAATGCACTAACGAACGTCAGAAGCTGAAAGCCAGTCAAGTAGGTCTGACTGTCCGCAAGTGGGTCATCCCGCCTACAGCGGGAAATGATGATATCCATTGGCAACGGATCATCACCGGCCGGGTGCGCGAACGCCCGCTGGTGGCAAAGCCGCCGTGAGCCGAGTTTTTCGGAATGACGGCTTCGTCCCAAAGTCGGCCGTGCCATTGGGTCTGAACGAACGGCAGCTTTCAGGATTGGTAGGGAGGATCTGGAACGGCCGAAATTGCGGCGCATAGCTGCCGCCACCTCAAGGTGAACGACACGCCCCCGCCCATCCAGTCTCAGTCATCCGGTCCTCGGCTGGAAGCGGCTGCCTTTGCGCCCCCATCCTAATTCACACCCCGCGCCTGGCGCCGGGCGACGACCATCGCGGCGGCATCCTGCGGCGCCCGGTCCTCCAGATCCTGGAGGAACCAGACCCGCACGCGGTCGCGCTTGTATCCGCGCGCCCACACCTGCGCGACAAGTTCGCGCCCGCTGCGGCAATAGGGGGCGATGATCAGGCCGATCGTCATCGCATCGGACCGGTTGTCGTCATTCTCGTCCGCCGCCTTGGCCAGACACGCGAAATAGGTTTCCATCGCCGCGCTTCGCTCTTCCTCCGTCGCGGGCGTCCGCTGGATCGCCGCCGCCAGAGCCAGCATCGTCAGGATCATCACCAACCTCCCCATTCACGCCGTTGCGCGGGCGCTCACCGGGCCCGGCATGGGAGAGCATAGCAGATCATACCGGGAACGAAGCCACAGCGCATCCGATCCGGATACACCTTTATGCTGGCCCGCAGGCGGCAACGCTTCGGCGGTGGACGTCTACGTTACGACTGGACGGACCAGCGCTGCTTCTTCGGCTCGTAGATCGCGGTCGTGCCGATCTGCACGCCACCATTGTCCGTCCACAAGGTAGGGCCGGCGCCGCTCACGTCGAACGGAGCGGAGTCGACCCGCTTTCCGCCCGGCAGGTGAAGGCGGGCATAGACCAGCTGGTCGGCGATGGCATGCGTGGCCACCTGCCACCGCGTGGCGCTACGGAGTTCCAGCGCGTAGCGACCGTCGGGGGAGCTTCTCGTCTCGAGCGTCTCGTCGCCCGACGCCAGATAAGTGCCCAGGGGGACGGCGACCGTCGCGGCGGCCAGCGCGCCGATGATCGCCAGTCTTCTTCTCCTGGTGATGAGCATCACGAAAAATCCACGATTACCGGCCTTGGGAAGCTTGCGCCTCGATATCACTAAGGATGGCAACATCGCCGCCTCTGGCAAAGCGTTATCATAGCAGGAACGAGCCGCATCGTTTACGCAGAACAGCGTCCAGCTTTCCGCCGGCCCCTACCCAGGTCTATCGCGGCACTCGCCAGAGCGCGCGCGAACTGCAGGGTCGCGGCTAGCCAGACCGGAATCGGGGGGCCCAGCCGACCCGGCCCCATCCGCACCGGCGGCGATCAGCCCGCGGTCATCGCCTCCACGGCCTCGCTCGCCTCCATCCACGCCGCCTCGGCCTCGCCGATCCTGGCGTCCAGCGCGGCGCGGCGCTTCATCAGGTCGGTCATGGTCAGCTTCGTCAGCGATGCGTCGGCGGAGGACGGATCGAACATCGCCCGGTCGACCGCGCTTCGCTGTTCGTTCAGGCTGGCCAGCTCGGCCTCGGCAGCCTTGGCGGCCTTGCGCATCGCATTGCCCCTTTCGCGCGCCTCGGCGGCGGCGCGGCGGGCGTCCTTGCGATTGGCCTTGGCCTCGCTCTTGCCCTCGCCCTGGGGCTCCTTTGCGAGGACGAACTTGATATAATCCTCGATCGACCCGTCGAAGTCGCGCGCGGTGCCGCTGTCGACCAGCACCAGCCGGTCCGCGGTCATCTCGAGCATGTGGCGGTCGTGGCTGACGATCACCACCGCGCCGGTATATTCGTTGAGCGCCTGGACCAGCGCCTCGCGCGCATCGACGTCGAGGTGGTTGGTCGGCTCGTCAAGGATCAGCAGGTGCGGCGCGTCGCGCGTGATCAGCGCCAGCGCCAGCCGCGCGCGCTCGCCGCCCGACAGCTTGCCGACCTTGGTCGTCGCCTTCTCGCCCGAAAAGCCGAAGCGGCCGAGCTGCCCGCGCACCGCCGACTGGCTCACGCCCTTCATCAGGCGCGTCATATGGTCGAGCGGGGTGTCGTCGCGGTCGAGCTCCTCGACCTGATACTGGGTGAAATAGCCGACCTTCATCCGGCCGCTGGCGCTCATCTCGCCGTCCATCGGCGCAAGCTGCGCCGCGAGCAGCCGCGCCAGCGTCGTCTTGCCGTTGCCGTTGCGGCCGAGCAGCGCGATGCGGTCGTCCGGGTCGAGCCGCAGGTTCAGCCGCTGCAGGATCGGCGTCTCGCCATAGCCGACCGAAGCCATGTCGAGCGTGATCAGCGGCGGCCGCAATTCCTCGGGATTGGGGAAGCCGAAGGTCAGGCTGGGATCGTCGAGCAGCTCGGCGATCGGCTGCATCCGTGCCAGCGCCTTGGCGCGCGACTGGGCCTGTTTCGCGGTCGAGGCACGGGCCGAGTTGCGCGCGATATAGTCCTGCAGCTTCTCGCGCTCGGCCTGCTGCTTGGCGCGGGCGGAGGCAAGCTGCGACTGGCGCTCGGCGCGCTGGCGCTCGAACGCGTCATAGCCGCCCGGATAGAGCCACAGCTTGCCGCGTTCGAGGTGCAGGATGTGGTCGACGACATTGTTCAGGAAGTCGCGCTCGTGGCTGACGATCAGGATCGTCGCCGGATAGCTCTGGAGGAACTCCTCCAGCCACAGCACCGCTTCGAGGTCGAGGTGGTTCGACGGCTCGTCGAGCAGCAGCAGGTCGGGTTGCGAGAACAGCAGCGAGGCAAGCGCGACGCGCATCCGCCAGCCGCCCGAGAAGCTTTCCAGCGGCCGGTGCTGCGCCTCCTCGTCGAACCCCAGGCCGACCAGGATGCGCGCCGCGCGCGAGGGAGCGGCATGCGCGTCGATCGCGTTGAGCCGCTCGTGGATCTCGCCCAGCCGGTCGGGGTCGTGGCTCGTCTCGCTCTCGGCCAGCAGGGTCGCGCGTTCGGTATCCGCGGCCAGCACCGTCTCGAACGGGGTGGCGTCGCCGCCCGGCGCTTCCTGGGCGATATAGCCGAGCCGCCGGCCGCGCGGCATCTCGGCCGCGCCGGTGTCGGGATCGAGCTGCCCGGCGATCACCTTGACCAATGTGGTCTTGCCCGCGCCGTTGCGGCCGATCAGGCCGATGCGGCCGCGCGGCGGCAGGGAGGCGGTGGCGCCGTCGAGGATGGTCCGCCCGCCAAGGCGGACCGTGATGTCGGACAGGTTGAGCATGATGGCAGGCGCTTAGGGGTTGCGGGCGATTCCCGCTAGTGCCTGCGTCACTCGCCCGCCGGTTCGACCCGCACGAGCACGCTGCCCTCGCTCACCTGCGCACCGGTGGCCGCGTTCAGCTCGGCGATCGTGCCGTCGAACGGCGCGGTCAGGCCGTGCTCCATCTTCATCGCCTCGAGCGTCAGCAGCCGCTGACCCTTGGTCACCGCCTCGCCCGCGGAGACCTCGACCGCGGTGACGCGGCCCGGCATCGGCGCCAGCACGGCGCCGTCCGACGCCGCCCCTGCCCCGGCGGTTCCGCGCGGCTCGGCCAGCCGCACCGCGAACAGGTCGGCGGCGCGCGACACCAGCACCGCGTCGCCCCAGGCGGTCAGCTCGATCGGCCGCGCGGCGTCGCCCCCGCGCTCGTCATATTCGTAGATCGACTCGATCTCGGCGGGATCGAACGCGACGACGCTGACCTCGCCCAAGCTCTCGACCGTCACGCGCACGCTGGACGGCGCGTTCAGCCGGAAGCCGGCCAGCCCGGCGGACGCGCTCGCATCCTCGTCCGAAGAAAGGATCATGCCGGTCCAGAAGCTGGGCGGGGTCTCGTCGCGCCGGGTCATGTAGAGCCCAGCCGCCGCGACGCGGATCATGTCGCCATCGGGGCCAGCGGGCCCGCGCAGATCCTCCAGCCGCTGCTCGATCAGCCCGGTCGTCACCTGCCCGGCGCGGACCGCATCGAGGCTCAGCAGCCGTTCGAGGAAGCCGGCATTGGTGCGGACCGGCCAGACAAGCGTCGATCCGGCGGCGGTCGCCAGACCTTCCAGCGCCGCATCGCGATCCTCGCGGTGGACGATCAGCTTGGCGATCATCGGGTCGTAATAGGGGCTGACCTCCGCCCCCTGCTCAACCCCGGTATCGATCCGCAGACCGTCATCCTCGGGGAAGCTCAGCAGGTCGAGCGGCCCGATCGAGGGCAGGAAGCCGCGATCGGCATCCTCGGCATAGAGCCGCGCCTCGAGCGCCCAGCCGTCGATCGCGAGTTCGTCCTGCCGCTTCGGCAGAGCTTCGCCGCTCGCGACGCGCAGCTGCCACTCGACCAGGTCCTGGCCGGTGATCGCCTCGGTCACCGGATGCTCGACCTGGAGCCGGGTGTTCATTTCCATGAACCAGATGCGGTCAGCGCGCAATCCATTACTTGCATCTGCAATGAATTCGATCGTGCCGGCGCCGACATAGTCGACCGCCTTGGCCGCGCGCACCGCCGCGGCGCAGATCGCCTCGCGCGTGGCCTCGTCCATCCCCGGCGCGGGCGCTTCCTCGATCACCTTCTGGTGTCGCCGCTGAAGCGAACAGTCGCGCTCGAACAGGTGGACGACGTTGCCGTGGCTGTCGCCGAACACCTGCACCTCGATATGCCGCGGCGAGAGGATGTATTTCTCGATCAGCACCCGGTCGTCGCCGAACGAGGACGCCGCCTCGCGCTTGCAGCTGGCCAGCGCGTCCATGAACGCCGCCGCATCGTCGACGCGGCGCATCCCCTTGCCGCCGCCGCCGGCGACCGCCTTGATCAGCACCGGATAGCCGATCGCGTCCGCCTCGGCCTTCAGCCGCTCGGCCGACTGGTCCTCGCCGAGATAGCCGGGGGTGACGGGCACGTTGGCCGCGATCATCCGCGCCTTGGCCGCGTCCTTCAGCCCCATGGCGCGGATACTGTCGGGCCTGGGCCCGACCCACACCAGCCCGGCGGCGATCACCGCCTCGGCGAAATCGGCATTCTCCGACAGGAATCCATAGCCGGGATGAATCGCCTGCGCGCCGGTAGCCCGTGCCGCGGCGATGATCTTCTCGCCGACCAGGTAGGAGTCGCGCGCCGGCGCCGGGCCGATCGCGACCGCCGCGTCCGCAAGGCGCACGTGCAGCGCCTGCGCGTCGGCATCGGAATGGACCGCGATCGTGCGGATCCCCAGCGCGCGGGCGGTGCGGATGATGCGGCAGGCGATCTCGCCGCGATTGGCGATGAGCAGGGACTGGATCATGGATGTCGTTCCGGAAAGCCGTGGCGGGTGTGCAGCGCCGCGAGCAGCGCCTCGATCTCGTTGACGAACCCGCCCTCAGCAAGGGCGAGCGCGGGCAGGTTCTGGTTGGCCTCGCCGATCGCATCGACCACCGCCGCGCGCGGGCGCGGCCACGGGACGCGGACCAGCTCGATCCCCGCCGCCCGATCGGGAAAGGCGGCGAGCAGCCCTTCGACGGTGATGCAGTCCTTGCAGTAGAAGCTGCGGCCCGGAAATTCCGGGTCGGCGAACTCGGCCTCGAGCACGAACAGGCGATCGCGCGCGGCGGTCATGCGGGGCATCCGGTCTTGCGCTGCGTCCAGCTCAGGTTGACGATCCGCCAGCTTCCACCCTCGCGGACCAGGTCGGCGTGATTGGTGCCGCAATGGCTGACCCTGCCGTCGATCAGGAAGACATAGGGCACCCAGACCATCGCCAGGTCGCCATCGACCTCGATCGCCGGGGTCGACAGCCGTTCCTCGAACCGCTCCGGCCCGGGGGCGACGGCCTTGGCCCAGTCGGACCAGCGCTGATGGGTGATCCGGGGTGCAGCCTCGCCCTGCTCGACGACCGTCACGATGCCCTCTGGCTTGACCAGCGCGAGCGCGGCCTGACCGTCGCGCTCTGCGATGGCGCGGGTGAGCGCGGCGATCGGGGCCATGACGGCGGCCGCGTCGGGGTCGTCATAGGGGAGCGGGTTGGCCGGGGGGAGCTTTGGCGTGGGCGTGGTCTGGGCGGCGGCGATGCCGGGGGCCAGGAGCGCGGCGGCGAGGAGGAGGTGGCGCATTACTGGTGTCTCGCTCTTTCAATACATGGGCGGCCCCTCCACCACGCCGCTGCGCGGCGCGGTCCCCCTCCCCGAGCAAGCTCGGGGAGGATTGAAGCGGGCGAGCGATGCGTTAGGTTTCCATTCCTCCCCGAGCTTGTCTCGGGGAGGGGGACCATGCGCAGCATGGTGGAGGGGCAGAAGCGGTGTTCAAGGACAGGTCGCCGAAGGGGAATCGCAACTCCATCCGTCGCGCCCGGGCGCAACGCCGGGAGATGAGCCTGCCCGAAGTCCTGCTGTGGCAGGCGCTGCGCACCCGGCCGGAGCAGCTGAAATTCCGCCGCCAGCATCCGAGCGGCGAGTACAGCCTCGACTTCTACTGCGGCGACGCCGCGCTGGCGATCGAGGTAGACGGGGAGGCGCATTCGCGTGGCGACCGGCCGGCGCGGGACGAGCGACGCGACGCGTGGCTGGCAGAGCGCGGGATCGAGACGTTGCGGGTGCCGGCGAGCGTGGTTCTGCGCGATCCGGCTGACGCGGCCGACGCTATCGTGGCGGTAGCGGTGGCGCGGCTGCCCCTCCACCACCCCGCTGCGCGGGGCGGTCCCCCTCCCCGAGCAAGCTCGGGGAGGATTGCAGAAGGACACAGGTGAGGACATCTTCTTGATCCTCCCCGAGCTTGTCTCGGGGAGGGGGACCATGCGAAGCATGGTGGAGGGGCAGAAGCGGTGTTCAAGGACAGGTCGCCGAAGGGGAATCGCAACTCCATCCGCCGATCTCGGGCGCAGCGCCGCGAGATGAGCCTGCCCGAAGTCCTGCTGTGGCAGGCGCTGCGCACCCGTCCGGAGCATCTGAAATTCCCCCGCCAGCATCCGAGCGGCGAGTACAGCCTCGACTTCTACTGCGGCGACGCCGCGCTGGCGATCGAGGTGGACGGGGAGGCGCATTCGCGTGGCGACCGGCCGGCGCGGGACGAGCGACGCGACGCGTGGCTGGCAGAGCGCGGGATCGAGACGTTGCGGGTGCCGGCGAGCGTGGTTCTGCGCGATCCGGTTGCGGCGGCCGACGCTGTCGTGGCGGTAGCGGTGGCGCGGCTGCCCCTCCACCACCCCGCTGCGCGGGGCGGTCCCCCTCCCCGAGACGAGCTCGGGGAGGATCGAGGAAGGTAATGCGCCAGATCCTCCCCGAGCTTGTCTCGGGGAGAGGGACCATGCGGCGCATGGTGGAGGGGCCGGCGCCTCTCCCATCACATCCGGAACACGCCGAACTGCGCGCGCTCCGGGATCGGGGCGTTCAGCGTCGCGCTGAATGCCAGGCCCAGGACGTCGCGGGTCTGCGCCGGGTCGATGATGCCGTCGTCCCACAGCCGCGCGGTCGCGTGCCACGGGTTGCCCTCTTCCTCATAGCGTGCGCGGATCGGTGCCTTGAACGCCTCTGCCTGGTCGGGCGTCCAGCTGTCGGCGTCGCGGTGGACGGTGGCCAGCACGCTGGCGGCCTGTTCGCCGCCCATCACCGAGATGCGGCTGTTGGGCCAGCTGAACAGGAAGCGCGGCGAATAGGCGCGGCCGCACATGCCGTAATTGCCGGCGCCGAAGCTGCCGCCGATCAGCACGGTGATCTTCGGCACGCTGGCCGTGGCGACCGCGGTGACCAGCTTGGCACCGTGCTTGGCGATGCCCTCGGCCTCATACTTGCCGCCGACCATGAAGCCGGAGATGTTCTGAAGGAACAGCAGCGGGATGCGACGCTGGCAGGCGAGTTCGATGAAGTGCGCGCCCTTCACCGCGCTCTCGCTGAACAGCACGCCGTTGTTCGCCAGGATCGCGACCGGGATGCCCCAGATATGGGCGAAGCCGCACACCAGCGACGTGCCGTACAGCGCCTTGAACTCGTGAAACTCGCTGCCGTCGACCAGCCGGGCGATGATCTCGTGCACGTCATAGGGCGCACGCACGTCCTGCGGCACGATGCCGTAGAGGTCGTCCGCGTCGAACTTCGGCGCGCGCGGGTCCTGCAGGTTCACATCGGCCTGGCGATCGGGCTGGAGCGTGCTGACGATGTCGCGGACGATGGTCAGCGCATGCTCGTCATTCTCGGCGACATGATCGACCACGCCCGAACGGCGGCCATGCAGGTCGCCGCCGCCCAGATCCTCGGCGCTGATCACCTCGCCCGTCGCCGCCTTAACCAGCGGCGGGCCCGCCAGGAAGATCGTGCCCTGATTGCGCACGATCACGGACTCGTCCGACATGGCCGGAACATAGGCGCCGCCGGCGGTGCAGCTGCCCATCACGCAGGCGATCTGCGGAATGCCCAGCGCCGACATGTTCGCTTGGTTGAAGAAGATCCGGCCGAAATGGTCGCGGTCGGGAAACACCTCAGCCTGGTGCGGCAGGTTCGCGCCGCCGCTGTCGACCAGATAGATGCACGGCAGGCGGTTCTGCTCGGCGATCTCCTGGGCGCGGAGATGCTTCTTGACCGTCATCGGGTAATAGGTGCCGCCCTTCACCGTCGCATCGTTGCACACGATCATACAGGTGCGGCCCGACACCCGGCCAATGCCGGCGATCAGCCCCGCGCCGGGCACCTCGCCGTCATAAAGGTCGCCGGCGGCAAGCTGCCCGATCTCGAGGAACGGCGCGCCTGGATCCAGCAGTCGCTCGACCCGCTCGCGCGGCAGCAGCTTGCCGCGCGCGATGTGGCGTTCGCGCGACGCGGCGCTGCCGCCGAGCGCGGCCTGCGCGACATCGGCGCGAAGCTGCTCCGCCAACGCGCGGTTGTGCGCGGCGTTGGCCTTGAAGGTTTCGCTGTCGCTGGAGAGGCTGGTCTGCAGGACTGGTGCGCTCATTGGAAACGCCCCCAGCTGCGGCGATCCGCAACGAGCTCCCCTCCCGTCCAGCGAGGGGAATGGGACGGCGCTTGGTAATGACCGTTGTTGATGCTCGAGAGGCGGACCCTGACCGATTTACTCACAGATACCTCTCCAGTGTCACATTTATTCATATTTGCCGCGATCCAGCCAGCGACCAAGGAGCCGGCCAAGCATGAAGAAAAGCAGCGAAATCAATCCCACTCCCCAAAGTACTACGTCAAACTCCGCAGCGCCCGTCGCAGCCGCCAGCGCTGCCAGACCCGCAGCCAGACCGAGAACAATCGCAACGTGCATGAGGAAATGGGTTCTCATGGTCCGGCCATACGCGATCATGAACGTTGCAAGCAGAGCGGTACCAAGCATCAATTTCCCCCGAATCGTCGAACGGCCAGAGTGACCGGGGATCAGGCCCCGATCAACTCGCGGCCGATCAGCATGCGGCGGATCTCGTTGGTGCCGGCGCCGATGTCGAGCAGCTTGGCATCGCGGGCGAATCGTTCGACCGGCCAGTCCTTGGTGTATCCCGCGCCGCCCAGCGCCTGGATCGCCTCCAGCGACACCCGCACCGCATTTTCCGACGCCAGCAGGATCGCGCCCGCCGCATCGAAGCGCGTGGTGCGGCCCGCGTCGCAATTCTTGGCGACGGTGTAGACATAGGCGCGCGCGGAATTGAGCGCGACATACATGTCGGCGACCTTGGCCTGCATCAGCTGGAAGCTGCCGATCGGCTGGCCGAACTGCTTGCGCTCGCGCAGATAGGGCACGACCACGTCGAGGCAGGCCTGCATGATGCCCAGCTGGATCCCGGCCAGCACGGTGCGCTCATAGTCGAGCCCGCTCATCAGCACGCCGACGCCGCCATTGACCGGCCCCATGACATTCTCGTCGGGCACCTCGCAATCGTCGAACACCAGTTCGGCGGTCGGCGATCCGCGCATGCCCATCTTGTCGATCTTCTGGCCGATCGAGAAGCCTGGCATGTCCTTCTCGATCAGGAAGGTGGTGATGCCGCGGCTGCCCTCGCCGGTCTTGGCATAGACGACCAGCGTGTCCGCATAGGCGGCGTTGGTGATCCAGAATTTGGTGCCGTTCAGCACATAGCCGCGGTCGGTCTTCTCGGCGCGCAGCTTCATGCCGACCACGTCGGACCCTGCCCCGCTCTCGGACATGGCGAGGCTGCCGACATGCTCGCCCGAGATCAGCTTTGGCAGATATTTCGCCTTCTGATCGTCATTCGCCCAGCGCGCGATCTGGTTGACGCACAGGTTGGAGTGCGCGCCATAGCTGAGACCGATCGAGGCCGAGGCGCGCGACACTTCCTCGCACGCGATGACATGTTCGAGATAGCCCAGGCCCAGCCCGCCCCATTGCTCGTCAACGGTGATGCCGTGCAGGCCCAGTTCGCCCATCGCCGGCCACAGGTCGCGCGGGAACCAGTCCTCGGCATCGATCTTCGCGGCCAGCGGTTCGATCCGCTCCCTGGCGAAGCGCGCGGTCGTGTCGCGGATCATCTCCGCATTCTCGCCGATGCCGAAGTCCAGTTCGCTCATTCAGCCTCTCCAAAATCCGTTGCGCCATCCCTAGCACCCGCATTGACACAAGAGAAATTGAAGGTCTTCGCGGAACATCATAGATGGTATCTATGATCGACCGCTACCTGCTCCGCTATTTCCTGACCGTGATGGACAGCGGCAATTTCTCCCGCGCGGCGGCGCAGTGCAATGTCTCGCAGCCGACGCTGTCGGTCGGCATCGCCAAGCTGGAACGCCTGTTGGGGCGCACCTTGTTCCATCGCACCAACCGCCGGGTCGAGCTGACCGAGGCGGGGGTGCAGTTCGCCGGCCATGCGCGCCGGATCGAGAGCGAGTTCGCCGCGGCGGAGCGATCGCTGGTCGGTGACGGCGCGACGCGGCCGACGCTGCGGCTGGGCATCCTCGCCAGCATCCCCGCCGACTGGATCGGCGCGCTGGCCGCCCGCTTCGCGCAGCGGCTGGGCGAGGAGCGGATCGAGGTTTCGGAAGGGCGCGAGGGCGAGTTGCTCGAACGGCTGAAGCGCGGACGGATCGATGCGGCGCTGACGATCGTGCGCCAGGGCGATGGCGAGGTGCTGCGCAGCGAGGGCTATGCGCTTGCGCTGCCGGCCAGCCACAGGCTGGCGCAGCAGCCGGTAGTCGAGGCCGAGGCGCTGGCGGGCGACGTGATGATCGTGCGTCGCCACTGCGAATTGCTGGCCGAGACCAGCCGTCACTTCACCGCCCGCGGGGTCCGTCCCTTCTTCACCGCCCGCACGACCAGCGACGACCGCGCGCTGGCGATGGTGCGCGCCGGGCTGGGCGTGACGGTGATGCCGGACGGGTTCGCGGCCGACGGCGTCGCCCGCCCGCGCCTGGCCGGGTTCGACCATGTCCGCCAGATCGGGCTGATGCTGGGCGCCCATGTCGCGGACGAGGTGCGCGAGGGGTCGCCGGCGCTGGCTGCGGTGCGCGAGGTGATTTCGGCGGGGCGGTGATTCGGCCCGGGATGACTGGCCAAGGTGGGCAGAGTCATTCGACAGTCGATCGGCCGCTTTCCATCGCATGATCCCGCCGATACGCTTGGGCATGTTGCTGATCGTAGGAACCGTGCGCGTACCGGCGCAGAATATGGACGCCGCACGCCCAATCATGAAACAGATGGCGGACGCCAGTCGCCTGGAGCAAGGCTGCGTCGAATATGGCTATGCGGAAGATGTGTTCGAGCCCGGGCTCATCCACGTAAAGGAGATGTGGACCGATCAGGGCGCCCTGGATCGCCACTTCGCTTCCGCTCATCTTGCCGAGTGGCGTGCGGCGTGGCCCAGCCTCGGCATCCGCGATCGCAATCTGCGCGTCTACGAAGTTACGGAAGCTCGCACGACGTAGAAACCGGTCGTCGACCCGCGAGGATATACAGAAGCCGGCCAAGCAGATTTGAAGCCAAGGCAGACCCGTACCACCCTCAGGGGGAGCGATTGCCTCAAGTTGCGACCCGATGCTCATATTGAGCCGCGCAAGTGACGCAGGGCTCGCTCACCCCTTCAGCCGCGCCGCATGCCAGGCGACATGGTCCGGCAGGAAGGTCGAGATGAAGTAATAGCTGTGGTCGTAGCCCGGCTGCATGCGCAGCGTCAGGTCGATGCCCGCCGCCTTGCAGGCTTCGGCCAGCAGTTCGGGCTTGAGCTGCTCGGTCAGGAACTGGTCGCCATCGCCCTGGTCGACCAGCAGCTCGGACACGCGGGCACCGTCCTCGATCAGGGCGCAGGCGTCATACTCGCGCCATGCCGCACGGTCGTCGCCGAGATAGCCGCCCAGCGCCTTGTCGCCCCAGGGGCATTGGCTGGGCGCAACGATCGGCGAGAAGGCGGAGATCGAGCGGAAGCGGCCCGGATTGCGCAGGCCGATGGTCAGCGCGCCGTGCCCGCCCATCGAATGGCCGGTGATCGACTGGCGATCCAGGTCGGCCATCGGGAATTCGGCGGCGATCAGCGCGGGCAGGTCCTGCTCGATATAGCTGCGCATCCGGAAATGCCCGGCCCAGGGATCGCGCGTCGCGTCGACATAGAAGCCGGCACCCTGGCCGAAATCATAGCCATCGTCGTCGGCCACGTCCTGCCCGCGCGGACTGGTGTCGGGCGCGATCAGGATGACGCCCTGTTCGGCGCAGGCGGCGCGGAACTCGCCCTTTTCGGTCACATTGGCGTGGGTGCAGGTCAGGCCGGAGAGATACCAGAGCACCGGCAGCTTCGCGCCCTCCTCGTGCGGGGGGACATAGGCGGAGAAGACCATGTCGGTGCTGGTCGTCTCCGATGCGTGGCGATAGACGCCCTGGGTGCCGCCATGGGCCTTGAAGGTCGACAGGGTCTCGATCGGCATTGCGCGTGCTCCCGTGGTGGCCGCGCGAGGGGTGCGCGATGTCGGGCGGGGGATCAAGGGTGAATGGGCTCGGGCGTCGATGGCAGCGAGCCCGTTTCCTCCCCAGGAGCCTGCGGCTCCGGGGGAGGGGACCGCGATGCGCAGCATCGTGGTGGAGGGGGCTGCAACAGACGTGGTGGACCCCCTCCACCATTCGCTGCGCGAATGAACAGGTGAGATTGCCCCCGGCAATCTCACCTGTTCATTCCCCTCCCCCGTATGCGCAGCATCCTGGGGAGGAAAAGCTTGGGACTAAGCGCTGCGTTCGAGCGGATGACGGCTGGATGGATTAGGCTCGCGTCAGGCCCAGCCAGCTTGCCATTTCGTGGAGTTCTACCTCCAGTTCCTGCATCGTCTCGCCGGGTGCTGCGGGTTCGAGGTGGATCGACTGGACCCGCAGCCGCCCCGCCTGGCGATCCGCCTTCAGGTCGACGCGCGCGGCCAGCTGGTCGCCCAGCAGGAAGGGCAGGTCGTAATAGCCGTGGCTGCGTTTGTCGGCGGGGGTGTAGATGCCGATGCGGTAGCGGAAGCCGAACATCCGTTCGGTGCGGTCGCGTTCCCAGATCAGCGGGTCGAACGGGGCCAGCAGCGCGCGGGCTGCGATGCGGCGGGGGCGTCTGGCTTCCGGGTGCAAATAGGCGCGGCGGCTCCAGCCGGCGACTTCGGCGGGGATCAGGCGGCCCGCCTCGACCAGCGCGGCGATGGCGGGATCGCCCTGGGCGGGCCGCAGGCGGAAATAGTCGCGCAGTTCGATGGCGGTGGCGACGCCCAGTGCGCGGGCGCCCCGCTCGATCAGCGCCTGGTGCGCCTCGGCTTCGTCAGGGGTCGGCAGGTCGAGGATGGCGCGCGGGATCACCCGTTCGGTCAGGTCGTAGACGCGCTCGAAACTGCCGCGCCGCGTCGCGGTGGTGACATGGCCGGCATAGAACAGCCATTCGAGGATACGCTTGGCATCGCCCCAGTCCCACCAGCCGGCGCGGCTGCGGCCTTCCTCGAAATCGGAGACCGCCATCGGTCCCTGGTCGCGGATGCGGTCGACCACCCCGACCGCCTCGGCGCGGCGCTCGGTCGCGAAGACGCGCATCGCCTTCCAGCCGAAGCTGCCGCGGTCGGCGCTGGCCATGCGCCAGCGCAGCAGCGGATGCAGGTCGAGCGGAAGCAAGGACGCCTCGTGCGCCCAATATTCGAACATGCGCCGATCACGCGTCACGCCCCAGGCGGCGCGATCGAGCAAGGTGCGGTCATAGCTGCCGAGGCGCGAGAAGGCCGGGAGGTAATGGGCCCGCGAGATCACGTTGACGCTGTCGATCTGGAAGAGCCCGAGGCGGTCGAGCGTACGCAGCACATGCGCCCTGCCCGGCATGTCCGGCCGCCGGGTGCCGAAGCCCTGCGCCGCCAGTGCGATGCGTCGCGCCTGGGCGGCAGTCAGGCGTTCGCTCACTGCTCCAGCGTCGCGCGCAGGCTTCCCCCTGCAGCATCGAGCCGGGCGGCGGCATCTTCGGGCGACGCGCCGCGTGCGATCAGGACCGCGCGGCGGATGTCGCGGCCGGCAGCCTCGAGTGCGGCGCCGGCGGCATCCTCGTCCACGCCGGCCAGCCGCGCGACCATCGCCCTGCCCCGAACCTGCAGCTTGGCATTGGCCATGCGCATCGCGACCATCTGGCCGCGATAGACATAGCCCAGGCGGATCATCGTCGCGGTCGAGAACAGGTTGAGCGCCGCCTTTTGCGCGGTGCCCGCCTTCATCCGGGTCGACCCGGCGACGATTTCGCTGCCGGTATCGACCAGCACCGCGTGCTCGGCGGCACGGAGCAGCGGCGTGTCGGGATTGTTGGCGATGGCAAGCGTCAGTGCGCCTGCCGCGCGTGCCGCCTCGATCGCGGCGACGGTGTAGCGCGTCCGGCCGCTGGCGGCGACGCCGATCACGACATCGTTCGCGCCGACCCCGGCGGCCGCGATCTCGGCGCGCGCGGCATCGGCGTCATCCTCGGCACCCTCGACCGCTTCGGTCAGCGCGCGGAGCCCGCCGGCCATCAGATAGACCTGCCGCGCCTCGGGCCAGCCATAGGTCGGCCCGAGTTCGACCCCGTCCTGCACCGCGACGCGGCCAGAGGTGCCCGCGCCGGCATAGACCAGCCGCCCGCCCGCGCGCAGCCGCCCGGCCGCAGCCTCGGCCGCGGCGGCGATCGCCCGGGCCTGGCCCTGCAGCGCCGCGACGGCGGCCAGTTGCCCCTCGATCATCGCCTGGACCGCGTTGCCCGTCGGCCACAGGTCGATATCGGTGAAACGCGGGTCGATGCTCTCGGTGGACATGGCTGCCTTCAGTTCGTGGGAGCGGCGCGGTAGCCGGCGAGCAGCAGCGCGCCGTCGAGCGGATCGCCCTGCGGCTCGACCAGCTTGGCGGTGGTGCGCTCGCGCAGCCAGGGACGCATTCGCCGCGACAGGCCACCGGCCAGCGCGCAGCGCGGCGCACCCTGGGCGTAGATCGTCTCGATGAAGATCTCGATATGCTGGGCGGCATCCTCGACGATCGACCGGGCGATCGAATCGTCATTCTCGGCATAGTCCATCACCAGCGGCGCGAGCGCGGCATAGTCCCTGGGCGTCGCTTCATCCATCCAGGCGACGGCGCGAGCGGTCTCGTGCCCGAAGCGGGCGGCGACGGCGATCGACAGCGGCGTGCGCCGGGTCCGGCCGTCGAGCGCGCGCAGCGCGTGGCGCATCGCGCTGAGACCGACGGCGGCGCCGCTGCCCTCGTCGGAGATGGGGAAGCCATAGCCGCCGATCGAGAAGTCGCGCCCGTCGACGCGGACCAGCGCGATGCTGCCCGTGCCGATCACCAGCGTCGCACCGTCGGCGCCGCCATGCGCGCCGATATTGGCGATGACCGCGTCGGTCTCATAGGCGACCGAGGCGAAGGGGAAGTCGAGATCGACCAGGCTGTCACGCACGCCGGGGCGCGAGATGCCGGCGATGCCCATGCCCGCGCGGATCGTGCGGACCTGATCCGCGTCCAGCCCGGCGGCCTCGATCGCCTGACCGGCGGCGTCCCACAAGGTGGCGTAGAGCAGGTCCATCCCGATCCGGGCATTGGCGGGACCGGTCTCTCCGGTGCCCAGGATCGTGCCGCGCGCGTCGATCAGGCGGCTGCGGCAATGGCTCCCGCCCGCGTCGATGCCGAGATAATAGACCATGGGCGGTTCCTCTTCGCTGGCCCGGTGGGGGTCAAGCGAAATCGGGGCGGGTTCACGCCACCAGCCGGAGCCTGCGCGCGGCGCTGCGCTTGCCGCCGCCGATCAGCGTCTGGAGGTCGATCATCCCGCGCGCCAGCCCCAGCCCGTGCGGCCCGGCGATGTAGCGGGGCGACCAGACCGGGCCGAACTTCTCCTTGTACGCGCGCAGCCCCTCGAACCCGTAAAAGGCGTCGCCGTGACGGTAGAGCAGCCCGCCGATCCGCGCCCAGACCGGCGCCAGGCGGCGGGACTCGATGCCAGACAGCGGCGCCATGCCGAGGTTGAACCAGCGATAGCCCTGGCCCTTGCCCCATTGCATCAGCCGGACGAACAGATAGTCCATCGTGCCGTACGGCATGTCGTCGAGGTGGCGCATCAGGTCGACCGACAGCTCCTCGCGATTCTCGGTCGCCCAGATGTTGGCGAAGGCGACGATGCGCCCCCCTGCCCGGACGACCGCGCAATCGAACCGGCCGAGATAGGCGGGGTCGAAGCGTCCGACCGAGAAGGATTTCTCGCTCTGTCCCTTCGCCGCCAGCCAGGCATCGGATACCGCGCGCAGCTCGGGCAGGATCGTGTCCATCGCATGTGCCGGAACGATGGCGAATTCGGCGCCCTCGCGCGCGGCGCGCCGATCGGCGTGGCGCAGCGACTTCATGTCGGGGCCGTCCATGGTGAAGGCCGCCAGGTCGACGCGCGCCTCCTCGCCATATTTGGCAAGCTGGAGCCCCAGGTCGATCGCAATCGGCAGCGCGTCGGTCGAGATCTGGTAGAGGAGCAGCCGGCCCTGCGCGGCATCGACCATCTCGCGCAACTGCCACAGCAATTCGCCCCATTGCTCGCGCGGGCCGACCGGATCGCCCATCACGATCCAGCTCTGGCCCTGGACCTGGTACATCACCACCGCGTCGCCGCTGGCGGAGCGCAGGAACCTTTTGTCGCCGGTATAGGCGAGCAAGGCGTCGGTGCGGTTCGACTGGGCAAGCGCGGCGCCGGGCAGTTCGCCGTCCGCCGCGACAGGATCCGCGCGCGGCGGCCGGGCATGGCCGAACCAGTGCCAGATGACGACGCACAGCAGCACCACCGCCGATCCGAAGCTGGCGCGCAGGAAGCGCGAGGCATCGCCCTTCCAGGCGAAATGCCACCACATCTCGCTCTGGTAGTCGACATGCTTGAAGGCGAAGAAGCCGATCCAGGTGGCCAGCCCGACCGCGAGCAGCACCGACATCAGCGAGCGCGCCGATCCGATCGCGCTGGTCAGCGCGGTCTTGCGGTAGAAGGCCCCGTGCGAGAGCTGGAGCAGGCCGGCGATGACCAGCAGGATCGCCGCCTCCTCATAATCCACGCCCTTGGCGAGCGAGAAGATCGCACCCGCGACCAGCAGCGCGCGGCACAGGTGGAAGGCGGCGTCGAGGCGCCGGTACAGGCCGGGCGCGATCAGCAGCAGCGCGGTGCCCGCCAGGCTGGCGGCGATATGCGATGCCTCGATGAAGGGCAGCGGCGCGAAGGCGTGGAGCGCGCGCAGCCGGTGCGGAATGGCGGGCAGCGATCCCGAGACCAGCAGCACGACCCCGCCGACGAACACCAGCGCGGACAGGACGGTGGGGGCGAGGCCGCCCAGCGCCATCTGCATCGCGCCCATCGCGGTCGCCAGCGGCTGGCGCAGGCGGCGGCGCTCATGGATGGCCAGCATCGCCGCGGCCACGATCAGCGGCAGGATATAATAGACGACGCGGTAGAGGATCAGCGCCGCCAGGATGTGCGATGGCTCGACCCCCGGCATCACGGCGATGATCACCGCCTCGAACACGCCGACCCCGCCGGGAACATGGGTGACCAGAGCGGCGATGATCGCCAGCGCATAGCCGAGGAAGAAGATCGGGAACTGCCCCGCGCTGGCGCCGGGCACGAGCACCAGCAGCGCGGCGCTGGCCGCGGCAAGGTCGAGCGCGGAGATGGCGATCTGGGCCAGTGCCTGGGTGCGGCCCGGCAGGTTGAACCGCCAGCGCAGCACGCGCACCTCGTGATTGCCGCCGCGCAACAGGCACAGCACCGCCAGCGCCGCCGCCAGGATCACCAGCCCCAGCCCGCGCTGGACTGCACCGGGGATCGCCAGCCCGGCCAGGTCGAGCCGGCCGCCATGGACGCTGAGCGCGACCCCCGCCATCACGAAGATGCCGGCCCAGAAGGTCACGCTGGCAGTCGCGATCACGCGGACGATGTCGGGCGTCTCCAGCCCCGCCGCGCTGTACACGCGGTAGCGCGCCGATCCGCCGGTCAGCAGCGCGAAGCCGAAATTATGGCTGAGCGTATAGCTGGTCAGCGACGCGAGCGCCGCGGTGCGATAGGGCAGCGGCTTGCCGACGATGCGCAGCGCCAGCACGTCGTAGAAGGTCAGCATCAGATAGCTGGCCGCGGTCAGCAGCACCGCCGCGACCAGCTGCCAGGCGCTGACCGCCGAGATGGCATGGCGCACGTCGCGCCAGCGCACTTCGCTGAGCAGCGCGTGGAGCGCCGCGAAACCCAGCAGCGCGAGCAGCAGCACCGCGACGCCCTGGATCGCGACCCGGTGACGGCGATAGAGGCTGGCGGCGGACATGGCGGGTCAGGCCCGCTGCCAGATCTGGGACTTGCAGATCCATCCGCCCAGGATGCAGCCGCTGATCTTCAGGCTGTTCGGCCCCTCCTGCTGGATGGTCGAGTAATAGCTGCGGCCCATGTCGGGCACATAGACCCGGCCCTGCCACTTGCCCTGGCCGGTCGAATGATAGTCCTGGAGGAGTTCGGTGCCGATCAGCTTGGCGACGCCGCTGTCGCTGGCGTCCTTCAGCGCCTGGGGGCTGGCCCAGACGACCCAGCCGCATAATTTGTCGCCGCACGGGCCGGTCTTCACCTTCACGCTGCCATGCGGATTGACCCAGGTGCCGTCGACCCCGGTGGCGGGCGCCTGGGCCGACAGCGGGGTCGAAGTCAGTGCGAGTGCGCCGAGTGCGGCGACGGCCGCGATACGAGAGACGCTCATGATCTGTTTCCCTTGGACATGTTGGGAGCCTGATCCGACGCGACCACCGCCTGGTGCAGGACGCGGTAGAGCGCATCGGAGTCATAGTTGAGATAATGGCCGCCCGGCAATGCGACGCGCCGCATGTTGGGCTGGGTCAGCCTGGGGCACAGGCTGTCCTTTTCCTCGGCGCCCTGGACGCACAGCGCGCGGATCCAGGTGAGCTGCCGCGCGGTCGGCAGCGCGGCCGCATCGGGATCGGAGAAGGTCAGCATCTCGGCCGGGCTGGCCTGGTAATAGACGGTGTCGGTCGGGACCACGAGCGCGACCAGCTGTACCCTGGCGCGCAGATCGGCGGGAAGACCGGTCAGCCCGACATGCAGCATGTCGGCGCCGAAGGATTGGCCGATCAGCACGAGGTGGTCGACATTCGGCATCTTCAGCGCGCGCTCGACCGACTCGCGGATCAGCGCCTGGACTTCCTGCGGCGTGCGGCGATTGCGGAAATAGGCGAGCGAGCTGACGCCGAGCACCGGCACGCCATCGGCGGTGAAACCCTTCGCGATCGGCGGGCCCATGCCCACGCGGAAGCCCATGTCGCCCGAGACGATCACGACGCCCAGGCCGCGTTCGCCAGGCGCGGCCTGCGCCGTTGCCGGCATCTCGAAGAACACCGGCCCGCCGAGATAGCCGATATAGCGCAGCCAGCCGGCTGCCCCGGCCAGCACGACCAGCAGCGCGACAAGCGAGGTCCACAGGGCACGACGCGGTTTGCGCATCACATCTTCCTATCCGTTCGAGGCTCCTCGCTATCCGCCGGCCGGTGGCGGGGCGGTGACCGGATCATGACCAAAGCTTAACGTGACTTGCCCACCCCCGCAGACCATCTGTTCGTATGTAGTTCAGACCGCAGGAGCAGACCGATGACCGAGGGAGAGATCCACGATCTGGCGCGCACGCTGCTTGCGAAGTCTTCGGACGCGCTCGATCCCGAGGAGCAGACCGTGCTGCTCGGCATCCGCAACCACAGCCCGATCAGCCGCGACGCCGCCGACATATCGGACGAGCGCGCGACCCGCGGCGAGCGGCTGGCCGACCAGGTCGCCGCGGTCGGCGGCTCATGGGGCTTCATCATCGCGTTCGGCCTGGTGCTGTTCGCCTGGGTGGTGCTCAACACCGACGTGCTGGGCCATGTCGGGCTGGTGTTCGACCCCTATCCCTTCATCTTCCTCAACCTGATGCTGTCGATGCTGGCGGCGGTCCAGGCGCCGATCATCATGATGAGCCAGAACCGCCAGGCGGCGAAGGACCGGCTGGCCGCGAGCCTCGACTTCGAAGTCAATCTGCGTGCCGAGCTGGAGATCCTGCGCCTCCACGAGAAGCTGGACCGCGGCGTCACCGACCGGCTCGACCGGCTGGAAGCGCGCCTGTCGCAGCTGATGACGGCGATGGATCGCGGCGCCGTGCGGGCATCGTCATGACCGCCGAGGCGCGATTCAGCGGGCGCGCCGCGGGCGCCAGGGGCCTGCCCGGCTTTGCGCTGATCGTCGCGCTGACGGTCGCGGTCGGGATCGTGCTGCTGCTCGTCTGGTCGGGATGGGTCGTTCCCGCGCGCAGCATCGACGGCCAGGCAGATGCGCTGTTCCCCGGATTCACCGCCGAAAGCTCGGCCTGCCCCGCGGGCGGGCTGGTCGTCACCAGCCTGCGCTCCGACAGCGAGGCGGCGGGCGACGGGATCGAGGTGGGCGACTGCATCGTCGCGATCGACGGAAGGCGCATCGAGACGCTGGATCAGGCGCGCCGCTATCTGCATAATGACGCGATGCCGGCCCTCAGCCTCGACCTGGTCCATGACCAGCATCGGCGGCAGTTGAAGCTGGCGCGCAATGCAGGTGGGGCACATGGGTCATAAGCTGCTGGTGGTCGAGGACGACGAGGCGACCGCCGCATATATCGCCAAGGGCATGTCGGAAGAGGGGTTCACCGTCGATCGCGCCGACAATGGCCGCGACGGGCTGTTCCTGGCCAGCGACGGCAGCTACGACGCGATCGTGCTCGACCGGATGCTGCCGGGAATGGACGGCATGGGCGTCCTCGGCGCGCTGCGCGCCGCCAAGATCGAGACGCCGGTCATCATCCTCTCCGCACTCGGCACGCCCGACGACCGGGTCGAGGGCCTGACCAGCGGCGCGCACGACTATCTGGTGAAGCCCTTCGCCTTCGCCGAGTTGCTGGCGCGCGTCCGCCTGCTGCTGCGCAAGGCCGGCGCCAGCGACGGCGCGATCACCCGGCTGGCGTGCGGCGACCTGGAGATGGACCTGCTCTCGCGCCGGGTGAAGCGCGGCGGCCGCGCGATCGACCTCCAGCCGCGCGAGTTCCGCCTGCTCGAATATTTCCTCCGCCATCCCGATCAGGTCATCACCCGCACCATGTTGCTCGAGGGCGTATGGGATTATCATTTCGATCCCGGAACCAATGTGATCGACGTGCATGTCAGCCGGCTTCGCAAGAAGCTGGACGATGGCGGCGCGCCGATGCTCCAGACCATCCGCGGCGCGGGCTACCGCCTCAGCCCGGCGGCCTGAGGTGGCGCTCCGCTGGGGGTCGCTGACGCGGTCGGTGACCGCGCGCTTCGTCATCGTCGCCTTCCTGGTCCAGCTCGTCGTCACCGGCGGCATCCTGTTGTTCGTCCAGCAGGCCAGCCAGCGCGCGCTGGCCAGCGAACAGCAGACGCTGGTCACCGAATTGCGTGACGAGCTGATCTCGGCCTGGCGATCGGGCGGCGAGGACGGGCTGCGCCGGATCATCGACGTGCGGCTCGCGACGCGCGGGACCCCGCCGGTGATCCTGCTGGCCAATGCCCAGGGCGATTCACTGGCCGGCAATCTCGGTGCCTGGCCGACGGTGATCCCGTACCAGACCGACTGGCGCACGATCGAACTGTATCGCACCGGCAGCGACCGGCCCGAGCTGATGGCGGTGACCGCCACCGCCCTTCCCGGCGGCCGGCGGCTGCTCGCCGGCCATGTGATCGATTCCAGCGTCCGCCTGGCCCGGCTGAACCAGGAGGCGCTGACCGCGGCGCTGGTGATCGGCATCGTGCTGGCGCTGCTCAGCGCGCTGCTGATCGGCCGGGTCCTGTCGCGCCAGATCCAGGCGGTGGTCGCCACCGCGCGCGACGTCGGCGAAGGCGCGCTGGGCCGCCGCGTGCCGCTGGACGGCAGCGGCGACGCGTTCGACGCACTCGGCCAGTCGGTCAACGCGATGCTCGACCGGATCGAGGCACTGGTGTCGCAGTTGCGGATGATGACCGACGGGCTGGCGCACGACCTGCGCTCGCCGGTCACCCGGTTGAAGGTCGTGCTGGAGAATGCGATCGTCGAGACCGACGATCCCGCCGCCCTCGGCGCGCTGGAGCGGGTGTCGTCGGAGGCCGAGACGCTGCTCGGCATGCTCTCCACCGCGCTGCTGATCAGCCGCGCCGAAGCCGGGATCGGCCGCGACCGTTTCGTCGATACCGATGCCGGCTCGCTGCTCGAGGACCTGGCGGAGGTCTATGGCCCGCTGGCCGAGGATCGCGGCTTCGCGATCGAGGTGGCGGCCGAGCCGGGGCTGCACCTGCCGCTCCACCGCGAGCTGATCAGCCAGGCGATCGGCAATTTGATCGAGAATGCGACCAACTATGCCGAGGGCGGCCGGGCCATCCGGCTGTCGGCGACGCGCCGCGGCGACCGGGTCGCGCTGGCGGTGGCCGATGACGGCCCCGGCATTCCCGAGAGCCGCCGGGCCGAGGCGCTCAGCCGGTTCGGCCGGCTCGACCCTGCGCGCCACGTCACCGGGTCGGGCCTGGGCCTGTCGCTGGTCGACGCGGTCGCGCGGCTGCACCAGGGCAGCTTCGCGCTGGAGGACAATGAACCGGGCCTGCGTGCGGTGCTATGCCTTCACGCCGCCAGGACATAGGTGATAACCAGCGCGACCACCGTCATCAGGATCATCGCCATGATGAAGGTCAGGTCGGCGATCTGCTCAAGCCAGTGGAGCCGCGAATCGGATTCGGTGCGCAGCGCGAAATAGGACGTCAGCGTCGCGATCAGGAACAGCACCGAATCGAGCGACAGCAGGTCGTCGGCGATCGTGCTGGTGCTGCGCAGCGAGATCACCACGCGCAGGATGCCGATGGCGGTCAGGCACACGCCGACCATCGCCGCGGCGATCGGGCAGATCATCCGGCAGGCCCGCTCGCTCAGCGCACGCTGGCTTTGGCGCTTGTGCATCAGGCTGTTCCCTTTTCGGCATCAGAAGGTGAATTCGACGCCCAGGGCGGCGCTGGCCTGGCCGCGCTCGCGCACCACCGGCGAGCGGGCGTAATCGCCGAGCAGCCGGCTGTAGCCCGCGGTCGCGAACAGACCCAGCCCGTGCGTCAGATCGCCGGTCAGCGAATGCGCGATCAGCCCGCTGGCGTTCCAGTCCTTCCAGCCCGGGTGATCGGCGCCGTCATAGGCGGCCAGCCCGCTGGCAGCGCTGCCCGCAGGCGTGATGTCGAAATAGGTGTCGCCGAAGCCGCGCCCGACATGATCGGCCGACAGCGACAGGCTGACATAGGCGCGGCGCGACAGCGGCGTGTCGTAATCGATGCTGGGGGTGAAGATCGCGCTGCCATGCACGCCCGACAGGTCCTTCTGCCACGATGCGCTGAGCGACAGCGTGTCGTAAGGGCTGGTGACCACCCCGGTGCGCTGCACGCCGACCCAGCCGCCCGCCTCCCAGGCGCGGCCGATCTTGCCCAGCCGCGCGACCGCGGCATCGCCGGGCGAGGTGTTGCGGTCGAGGCGAAGCGCGACTTCGGGGCCGAACTGCAGCTTCCATCCCGGCTTGCCGCTGCCCGGGATCACATCGGCGAAGACCGACGTGCCCTGGGTCGCGAAGCTGATGCCGGAGATCTGGCCCTGCACCGCCACCACGGGGATGGTCATCGAGCGCGACGCACCCGAGTAACGCGGCGTCGTGCCGACCCCGACGCCGACGGTGATCCGGTCACGACTGGTGTCGACCGGCGTGTCGGCCCCCGCGCCGCCGGCAGGCTGGCTTTCCTGGGCGAAGGCCGGCGTGGCGAGGGCCAGCGCGGCGATCAGCGCCCAGCGGATCCGCGCGCTCATGCCGCGGTCTCCACCCGGCCGCTGCGTTCCAGCTTGCCCCAGCCGACGCTGGGCCCGCGCAGCGCGCTGACGACCGCGCGGATCACCACCCAGTACATCAGCTGGCGATAGACGAAGCGCTGCGCCAGCAGCAGCAATGCGGGATAGCGCTTCTCGCGCGACTCCAGCCGGTACGCCACCCAGCCGCACATCAGGTCGATCCCGGTGAAGATCAGCCAGTACAGCGCCATGCGCAGCACGTCGGTTTCGGTCTGCGCCCAGCCATGCTGCCACACGCGCAGCGCGGTGTCGGCGATATTGGCGACCAGCGCCAGGTCGATCAGCGGCGAGACCAGCGCAAAGCCGATCTGGAACACCCAGGCCTGAGGCATGCCGACCATCGCGAGCCCGCCCGGTTTGCGCGTGCGCAGGATCGCACGGTGCTTCCAGAGGCATTGCAGCGTGCCATAGGCCCAGCGATAGCGCTGGCGGGCGAGCGCACCGAAGCTTTCCGGCGCCTCGGTCCAGGCGACCGCGTCGATGTCGTAGCCGACGCGCCAGCCCTTGCGCTGGATGGCGATGGTCAGGTCCTGGTCCTCGGCCAGCGTGTCGACCGGGTAGCCGCCGACCGCGTCGAGCGCAGACTTGCGCCACGCACCGACCGCGCCGGGCACCACCATGATCGCGTCCAGCCGGGCAAGCGCGCGCCGTTCCAGATTCTGCGAGGTCACGTATTCGACCGCCTGCCAGCGGGTGACCAGGTTGAACCGGTTACCGACCTTGGCATTGCCGGCGATCGCGCCGATCGCCGGGTCCGCGAACCAGCGCGCCAGCCGGGCGATGGTCATCGGTTCGAACTGGGTGTCGGCGTCCAGCGCGATCACGATCTCGCCGGTCGCCAGCGCCAGCCCCTGGTTCAATGCGCGCGCCTTGCCGCCATTTTCCAGCGTGAGCAGCCGCACCCGCGGTTCGTCGGCAAAGGCGGCGCGAACCACGTCGCTGGTGGCGTCGGTCGACCCGTCGTCGAGCACGATCACTTCCACCCCGACCTGTTCGCTGGCCAGCACCCGCTGGATCGACGACACGATCACCCGCTCTTCGTTGAGTGCGGGGATCAGCACCGAGACGAACCGGCCCGGATCGATTTCCGGCGCGACCGGGCGGTTGCGGCGGCGATTGGCGATCAGCGCCAGCGCGGCCAGGACCACGGCCCGGGCGATGCCCAGCGCGATCGCGGCGAAGAAGGTCCATTTCAGCGCGAAGCCGATCGCCGCCAGTATCAGGAAGATGCCGACATCGGTCCGCACCGCGACCAGATCCGCGCCCTGGACCGGCGGCATCACCTGGTCGCGGGTCAGCCCGGCCATCTGCGACACCGGCACGATCCTGTAGCCCCGGGCGCGCAGGCCATCGATGATCCTCGGCAGTGCCTCGATCGTCTGCGACCGGTCGCCGCCGCCATCGTGCAGCAGGATGATCTGGCCCGATTGCTCGGCATTGCCCGCCGCGACCTGGGCCAGGGTGGTGTTGACGATCGCATCGGTGCCCGGCCGCTGCCAATCGTTCGGATCGACGTGCAAGCCGACATTGGTATAGCCCAGTTGCTGCGCCGCCAGCGCCGGCTGAAGTTCGTCGGCGGTCGTCGGCTCGGCGTCGCCGAAATAGGGTGCGCGGAACAGGCGGACCGAGCGGCCGGTATAGGCCTCGAGCAGCCGCTGGGTCGCATTCAGCTCCAGCCGGGTCGCATCGTCCGACGACTGGGCCAGATTGGGGTGGGTGAAGGTGTGGCTGCCGATCTCGCTGCCGTCCTCGACCACCCGGCGCACCAGCCAGGGATGCTCGACCGCATTCTCGCCGATCATGAAGAAGGTGGCGGGCACCTGCTTGGCCTTCAGGATGTCGAGGATGCGCGGCGTCCAGTCGGGATCGGGACCGTCGTCGAAGGTGATCGCCACTTCGCCCGGATGATAGCCGGTGCGGGTGACGACATAGGGCGTCGGCAGCGCGGCGAAGCGTTCGTCGACGATCAGCCCCTGGGCGTTCTGATTGATCGCGCGCTGACCGAAGCCGGGCGTGCTGGTGATGCGGAAGATCTCGCCGGTGCCTTCGACATCGACGTCGCCGACCGATTCGAGCCGCGACAGGTCGGGCAGTTTGCCGCCATGCGCGGCGTCCAGCACCTTCCAGAAATTGGAGTCCTCGGACCCCAGCCGCCACAGCGCGACGCCGCCCACGCCCTTCAGATTGGCGGCGCGCAACTGGTTCCAGGCGCTGGCGGCATCGACCATCCAGACGGTGTGTTCGACGCCCTTGTCCTCATAGCCGAAGCTCTGGTTGCCGCTTGCGGGATCGAACTGAAGCTGCGCCGAGCTGTCGTGCGCGATCAGCCAGGCCTCCTCGATCGTCAGCGTGTCGGCCTTGCCCGGTGCGGTCCAGTCATAGGCATAGTTGGCGACGCCGACGATCAGCTTGTCGGCGGGGACATGCGCCAGCGCATGGTCCATCTGCTGGACGAACCAGCCCTGGCTGGCGATCGGTCCGGCCGCGCCCGACGGCGCATGCTCGTCGTAATTCATCAGGATCAGCTTGTCGGCCGCCGCGGCATAGCTTGCCAGGTTCCAGTCGTCGTCGGCGGCGGGCACGGTGACCGCGACGGTCATGTTCTTCGGGGCGAAGCGGGCCCGCGCATCGCGCAGGAACTGGGGATAGTCGCGCTGCGCCGAGGCCGGCAACTCCTCGAAATCGAACACCACGCCATCGGCATGACGCGCGGCCAGCGTGCCCTGAAGCCGGTCGAGAAATGCACCGCGGGCGCGCGGATCGTGCAGCAGCGCCGCGGTCCCCGCCCCGTCCCAGTCGTCGCCCTGCGCATTCTGCACCATCGGCAGGACCCGCGGATGGCGCGGGGTGCTGGCGATCAGCGCGTCGAAACGGGTATCGGGAGTCACGACCAGCTGGTGCGCCGGTCCGTTGACGCTGTAGAGCGACGGCACGACCCAATCGAGCTGGCCGATATGGCGCGCCAGCGAGGCGCGGCTGGAATCGGACCAGGGGACATAGAAGCCGACCGCCAGCGGCGGCCCGCCCGGCTTGCCATGCTTGCGCGGCAGCCAGGACTCGAAGCCATGGTGGAGCCGGGCGACCTGCTGCTTGAGCGAGCGCGGCGCCGGGCGTTCCATCGACATCGCCAGCGGGCCGGGCACCGGAACCTCGACCACCGTCATCGCAAAGGCGATCGCGGCCAGGATCACGACCAGGATGAGCGCGAAGAAGCCGCGCATCGTCCAGCGATTGCGGCGCCCGCTCGCATCGAAGAAAATCGGCCGCTTCATTCTCACGTCCCCGTTGCTGTCGCTGGAAGGTGCAGCGCCCGGTCCGAGGTGGACGGAAGGACCGGGCGCCGCGGGGTCGCCGACCGGGAACGCAACAGCCGGCCGACGCTATCGTCGCTAAGCCCCCCGACCCTGCCACGACCTGCCCGGCAGATTAACTCTGCGTCACGTTGCGGACCGCAACCGGCCCGGACGCCAGAACGGCCGATGCGCAGGGGTCACGCACCGGCCGTCTGGAATGGCGAAACCCGGGCGGCCCAGGGGAGAAAACCGCGCCTCGTTCCGCGTCCGCTGCCGGGATGGGGCAGCGGGGTTTCCGGGATCCTCCGGGAGGAAGGAGGATCCGGATCTTGTGTCTGTCCCGCCTTGGGGGATCAGTAGGCCTTCTTCGCCGCCGGCTTTGCGGTCGCCGGCTTTGCGGCGGCCGGCTTCGCCGTGGTGGTCCCCGGCTTGGCTGCCTGGTGCGTCGCGACCTTGTGGGTCGATGCCTGACGCGCGGCGCCGGTGGCGGCGAAGGCGGCGGTGCCGGACAGCATCGTCGCGGCGGCAAGGCCGGCGGCGATGATCGTGCGGGAAGTAACCATGGTGATACTCCTTGAACTCACCCGCTCGCTGCGGGGTGACACCATGTTTGAGCCCCGGCCGCTGTCGGTCCCGTGTCCGCAACATGAGCATTTTGTAAGCTTCGCGCCGATCCTCTCACCTCCGGACCACCTGCCCCCGCCGCCGGTGCCTTTTTCCGGCCGGGCAGGTCTGCAATACCGGTCCGGCATGCCCCTGCCCCTTGCGATCCGGAGCGATCTGGGCCAGCGCCGCCTGCATCGTCCCTGTCAGGACCCGTGATGCCGCGTTCGCTTCTCTCGCTGTTCGAGCCTTTCGTCCTCGCCCTGCTCGGCACCGTCGTCCTGGCCAGCCTGTTGCCGGTGCGCGGATCGCTGGTACCGCTGGCCGACGGAATCACCACTGCGGCGATCGTGCTGCTGTTCTTCCTTCACGGCGCGAAGCTGTCGCGCGAGGAGATCGTGAAGGGCGCGAGCAACTGGCGTCTGCACCTGGCGGTGTTCCTCACCACCTTCGCGCTCTTTCCGCTGCTCGGGCTCGGACTCGTCTCGCTGCCCTTCGTCACCGGCCCGACCGCCGCGGGCCTGTTGTTCCTGACCTTGCTCCCCTCGACGGTGCAGTCGTCGATCGCCTTCACCGCGGTCGCGCGCGGCAATGTCGCGGCGGCGGTGTGCAGCGCGTCCTTCTCGAACCTGATCGGGATCGTCGTCACGCCCGCGCTCGTCGCACTGATGATGTCGGGGCTCGCCGGCCAGTCGGGCGTGTCGATCGAGGCGGTCGAGACGATCGCGCTGCAGCTGCTGCTGCCCTTCGTCTCGGGCCATTTGCTGCGCCCGTGGATCGGCGGCTTCGTCGGCCGGCATCGCACGCTGGTGAGCAGTGTCGACCGCGGATCGATCCTGCTGGTGGTCTATACGGCGTTCAGCGCGGCGGTGGTCGAGGGGCTGTGGAGCCGCGTGTCGGGCGAGACGCTGGCGCTGATCCTGCTGCTGTGCACGCTGCTGCTGGTCGTGGTGCTGGCCGTCACCTGGCTGCTGGGCCGGATGATGGGATTGCCGCGCGAGGACGCGATCGTGCTGCTGTTCTGCGGATCGAAGAAGAGCCTGGCGTCGGGCGTGCCGATGGCGGGGGTGCTGTTTCCTGCGGCGCAGGTCGGCGCGATCCTGTTGCCGGTGATGCTGTTCCACCAGATCCAGCTGATCGCCTGCGCGGTGATCGCACGGCGGATGGCGGGGGCGGCAGGGGGCGAACCGCCGCAGGCCGGTCCTGCGATCGACACGACGCTTGCCGACTAGACCGGCCGCGCCGCAACGCGGTCCAGTCAGGCGAGCCTAGGGTCGGTGCCAGGGAAAGGCGATGCGGGTCCGCGACGCGGCCTTGCGACAGCGCGACAGCCTTTCGGTCCGCCGGCGGTGCAGGACGGCGCCGAAGGTAACCATCGCGCCGAACACCAGGGCGGCGAGCAGCAGCAAGGGCATTGCGAGAGAAATTACTCGGTTCCGCCCAGTCCGGGATTGCCGCCGCGTTCGCGTTCGCCGCGGGCGGTCTCGACGCGTTCGTAGCGGGTGGCCATGTCGAGCCAGGCAGCCTCGGCGCGCAGGCACCGGTCGCGAACATTCGCCAGCGTCGCCGAATCGGCATCGGCGCGGGCGCGGGCCGCATTCTCGCGATAGATCAGGTGCTGCTGGGCCATGGATATCCTCGCGTCGGTGAAGCGGCAGCGGCGCAGCGGATCGCGCGCCGCCAATCGGCGGCGGGACGCCTGGCGCCCCGCCCCCGGAAGGTCAGATCGACTGAAGATTGACCGCGCTGGTCTTGCCGCGACGATCGGTCTCCAGCTCGTAGCTGACGCGCTGGTCCTGGTTCAGCGTCGCCAGGCCGGCGCGCTCGACCGCGGTGATGTGGACGAACGCGTCCTGGCCGCCGGTGTCCGGTGCGATGAAGCCATAGCCCTTGGTTGCGTTGAAGAACTTGACGGTGCCTTGAATGCTCATTCGGTATTCCTTCCATGATCGGCGCACCGGATGCCGGCGTGCCTCGCGCTGCGGAGGCCAGGAGAAGGAAAAAAGGAGCCGCAAAGCACCGAAAGACCGTTCTGATTGCGACTGTAGCCGCGTCTTTATGCCTGAAAGGCAGCTAAAAGGCAAATCGAGCGGCAGGAACACGCGATTCCGGATCGCCGGACAACCCGAAAGGATCAGGCCGAAATCCTGATTTCGCCGTGCACGGGAAGCGGTGTCAGTTGCATCAGTTCATCCCCGATGCCGCTGTAGAATTTGGCGATGCTTTCGATGTCCCCGCGTCCCAGCGAGACGCGGACGCCCAGCGGCACGCGGCGCGGCGGCATGCCGGCCACGCCGTCCGGCCAGCCGAGCGTCATCGTGGTGAGGTCGCGGCGATCGCCGCTGCGGACCGTCCCGCTACAATGGAACAGGCAGGCGCGCGATCGACCGAGCGCGACCAGCCGGTCATGATCGCGATCCGCCACGCCCAGCAACTGGCGCAGGCCGCGCAGCCGCCGCGCGGTGCCGCGCGCCCGAAGCGCGCGGGCAACGCCGTGATGCAGCGCAACTTCGTCGAGCAAGATGTTGAGAAAGCGATCGAGTTCGCGCAAACCATTGCCGATGGCCCTGGACCGATATTCGTGAGCGACCCCCTCCTGCGTCAGCGACGCCGCGGATGGTGACAGCCACGTCGCGAAGAAGCGGGCCCCGGTCGACAGCGTCTCATGGGCCTGGTGGAGCCGGTCGGTCATCTGCTGCTCCACCCGTCGCAAGCGGCGTGCGCGGATCGCGCTTCCGGCCGAGGGCGCCTGCGAGGCAACCGTACCAACGGCCCGATCATCCTAGCCTAATGCACCCCGCGCGCAACCGCGCCGATCGCGGAGATAAATTGATCACTGAATAATTTATTTATTGAACATTGATCATTTGACTGCCATTGAGCGTTTATGGCGAACACGAAGCCGAACGGAGGAGTTTGATGCGTCCCGTTTATGTGACCGCCGCCGCGCAATGCCTGCCCGGCGCGCCGGTCGGGAATGACGAGATGGCCGATCATATCGGTCGCCTGTCGCCCCAGGCGGAGCGGCTGGGCCGGCTGACGCTGCGCCAGAACCGCATCCGCAGCCGCCATTACGCGATCCGCCCCGACGGCAGCAGCGACTGGACCGTTGCGAAGCTGGCGGGCCAGGCGGTGCGCAGCCTGATCGCCGATGCCGGGATCGATGCCCGCCGGGTCGGCTTCCTGGCCAGCGCGACGACGCAGAACGACATGCTGGTCCCCGGCCTGGCCAGCGGCGTCCATGCCGAGAGCGGGCTGCCGCCGATCGAGGTCGCCAGCCTTCAGAGCGTGTGCGCCAGTTCGATGATGGCGCTGAAGACCGCGGCGCTGCAGGTGGCGGCGGAGGAACATCAGGCGGCGATCGTGGTCGGCGCCGAATTTTCCAGTCGCTATTTCCGCCCCCACCATTATCGCGGGACCGCGACCGTCGGCGACAACGACACGCTGCCCGGCGATGCCGAGTTCCTGCGCTGGACGCTGAGCGACGGCGCCGCCGGCCTGCTGATCGAGGATCGCCCGGCCGAGCGCGGCCTGTCGCTGCGGATCGACTGGATCTCCCTGCGCTCGTTCGCCGATCGCTTCGCGCCATGCATGACCGGCGGCGCGGTGCGCGAGGCCGATGGCAGCCTGACCCCGTGGAGCCTGCATCCCGACCCCGCCGCGGCGGGCGCGTTCCAGCTACGCCAGGATGTCGAGGCGCTCCACCGGATGCTGCCCGTGTGGCTGGGCGAGATGATGCGGCTGGTCGACGCGGGCAAGATCGAGCCCGACGCGGTCGACTGGTTCCTCTGCCACTTCTCGGCGCACAGCCTGCGCGAGGAGATGGTGACCCTGGCGACGCGCGCGGGGGTCATGATCCCCGAGGACCGCTGGTTCACCAACATCTATGACAAGGGCAATGTCGGCGCGGCCGCGATCTTCCTGATGATCGACGACCTGATGCGGTCGGGAACGCTGAAACCTGGCCAGCGCATCCTGTGCGCGGTGCCCGAGAGCGGCCAGTGCATCATGGCCTATGCAGCGATGACCGTCGTGGGAGAAGACCGATGAACGCACTCGTCCAGCGCGCGAACCGCGGGCTCGCCCAGGCCTGGATCGATTTCGAAAGCGCACTGGTGCAAGTGCCGGTCATCGCCCGGCTGACCGGTGGCAAGCTGCGTGCCGAGGATTATCGCGCGCTGCTGCGCAACCTGCGCCAGCAGGTGGTCGAGGGCAGCCGCTGGATCAGCCGCGCCGCATCGAATCTCGGTCCCGATCACGAGGAGCTGCGATCGCTGTTCGTGCGTCACGCGGTGGCCGAGCATCGCGACTATCGCCTGCTGGAGGACAATTATGTCGCCGCCGGAGGCAAGGCCGAGGAGATCCGGTCGGCGCGCAAGAATATCGGGTCGGAGGCGCTGTCGGCCTTCATGTACCAGGCGGCATCGCGGCCCGATCCGCTGGGCATGCTGGGTGCGATGTTCGTGATCGAGGGGCTGGGCGAGCGTCTGGCGCTGCCCTGGTCCGAAGCGATCAAGCACCAGCTTGGCCTGGGCGACGACGCGGTCAGCTTTCTCGCCTATCACGGGGCGAATGACGGCGATCATCTCGAGATGTTCGACCATGCGCTGGAACTGGCGATCGGCGATAGCGAAGCGGTGGCGGACGACATCGTCCGCCATGCGCGGATCGTCGCGCGGCTGTACCGGCTGCAACTCGAGGAGCTCGACAATGTCTGAGGCCTATGACCCGAGCGATCCGGATCCCGGTCTGGCGCTGCTGCTCGACCGATCGCTGCCCTTCGACCGCGAGGCCAAGGCGGCGCTGATCCGCGACCAGACCTCGCGCAGCCGCCAGTTCCTGTTGCCGATCGTCCGCCCGCTGGCGCGGATCATGATCATCGTGGCGCAACTGGTCCACACGGTCAGCCCGCGCTGGCCGCATGCGCCGCGGCTGCTCCACCGCAGCATCGCCTTCGGCATGCGCCGGTTCCTGACGCCCGACGCAAACCGCCTGATCCTGCGCCATTTCCACCTGGGGGCGCAGATCCTGCGCTTCATCTCGGACAATGCCACGCCCGGATTCCACCCGGCGCTGGAGCCGATGCGGCCGCGCACGATCGACGATATCCGCGACAATCTGTTCCTGAAGCACGACCTCAACATCTATAATTTCCTGATCCAGCTGAACCAGGAAATGGAGCGGCGCGGCACCACGCTGGGCCGGGTAGAGACGCTCGATTTCTCGGCCATCACCGAGGATCT
Organism: Sphingomonas rustica; assembly: GCF_039652585.1. Taxonomy (NCBI): domain Bacteria; kingdom Pseudomonadati; phylum Pseudomonadota; class Alphaproteobacteria; order Sphingomonadales; family Sphingomonadaceae; genus Sphingomonas; species Sphingomonas rustica. The sequence continues at coordinate 54,900 of NZ_JBDIZK010000010.1, forward strand.
CGACATCGCCCCGCTGCCCGAGGGACGGCTGAACGTCATCGACCTGCAGACCGCGATCGAGCTCTATACGCCCGCCTATGCCATGCTGCTGACCGACCGCGATTTCTGGCGCGCGTCCAACTCGCTCCAGCTCGACGAGACGATCGGGCTCTATGCCGCGCGGCTGACGGGCGAGGACAAGCATCTGGCGATGATCAGCAACCGCCATCCGCTGGTGCCGTTTTCGACATTGCGCGCCGGATTCCGGCTGATGCTTCACGGTTTGTCGACCGAAGTGCTGCATGGGTTCCTGTGCGAGCTGAAGGCTCGCCAGGCCGCAGGCGCAGCGGCATAAGCGATCCAGGGGGAACACCATCATGTCCGCACCCGATTTCTCGCTGCTGAACCGTCGCCGGTTCGGCCCGCTGTTCGTCGTCCAGTTCCTGGGCGCGTTCAACGACAATGTCCTGAAATATGCGATGCTGTTCCTCGCGAACTTCACGCTCTACGCCAATGCGCCGCAGGATTCGGCGATGCTGGCGGTGATCGCGACCGGCATCTTCATCGCCCCCTATTTCCTGTTCTCCGCGCTGGCCGGCGAGGTCGCCGATGCGTGGGACAAGGCATGGCTGGTCCGCGCGGTGAAGGGGGCGGAGATCGGCTTCATGGCGATCGGCCTGGCCGGCCTGTGGTATCAGTCGATCCCGCTGCTGCTGCTCGCGCTGTTCCTGATGGGGTGCCATTCGACGCTGTTCGGGCCGGTCAAATATTCGATCCTGCCGCAGCATCTGAACAAGGACGAGATCGTAGGCGGGACCGGCCTGATCGAGGCGGGGACGTTCCTGGCGATCCTGGGCGGGCAGCTGCTGGCGGGCATGGTGCCGCCCTGGGAGGCGGGGCTGATCGCAACCGTGCTGGCGATGGTCGGGTTCGCCGTCAGCCTGTTCGTTCCCCCTGCCCCGCCGATCGCGAAGGTGCCGATCACGCGCAATCCGTTCGTCAGCACCTGGGCGGTGCTGCGCGCCGGGCACCAGGGGCGCGGCGTATGGCTGTCGATCCTGGGGATCAGCTGGTTCTTCGCGGTCGGCGCGGTGCTGGTGTCCGAATTCCTGCCGCTGGTGTCGGGCAATCTGGGCGGGCGCGAGGATCTGGTCACCTTCTTCCTGATCGTCTTCTCGGTGTCGATCGCGGCGGGCTCGGTGCTGGTCAACCGGCTGCTGAAGGGCGAGGTTTCGGCCCGCTATGTCCCCGCCGCGGCGCTGGCGATGGCAGTCTTCATGATCGACCTGTGGCTGTCGACCTCGGGCTTCGTGATCGTGACGCCGCACGCATCGATCCCGGAATTCCTCCAGACTTCGGGCAGCTGGCGCATCGTCATCGACCTGGCCGGCATGGCGGTGGCGGGCGGCATGTTCGTCGTGCCGCTCTATTCGATCCTCCAGACGCAGAGCCCGCCCGAGGAACGGTCGCGCGTGATCGCGGCGAACAACATCGTCAATGCCGCGGTCATGGTGCTGCTGGTCGCGGTCGCCACCGCGATGCTGGCGGCCGGTGCGTCGATCCCCGGGATCGTCGGCGCGATGGGCTTCGCGACGCTGGCGGTCGCGCTGATCTCGTGCTGGCTGCTGCCCGAGACGGTGATCAAGGCGACGCTGCGCACGCTGCTGGCAGCCATCTACCGGATCGAGGTCCACGGCGCCGAGAACATGCCGAAGCCCGGCCAGCGCGCCGTCGTCGTGGTCAATCATGTCTCGTGGATCGACGGGCTGCTGCTGGCGGTGTTCCTGCCGGGCAAGCCGCTGTTCGCGGTCCACACTGCGGTGACCCAGAAATGGTGGATCCAGCCTGCGCTGAAGCTGTTCCGGGCCTTCCCGGTCGACCCGACCAACCCGATGTCGACCAAGGCGATGGTCCGCGCGGTGAAGGAAGGCAACACGCTCGTCATTTTCCCCGAGGGGCGGATCACCGTCACCGGCGCGCTGATGAAGATCTTCGACGGCCCCGGCATGGTCGCCGACAAGGCCGATGCGCCGATCATCCCGGTGCGGATCGACGGCGCGCAGTTCACGCCCTTTTCGCGCCTGCGCGGCAAGGTCCGGCTGCGCACCTTCCCCCGGATCGACCTGACGATCCTGCCGCCGCGCCGGTTCGAGATCGAAGGCGAGATGACCGCCCGCGCCCGCCGCGGCATCGCTGGCCGCCGCCTGTATGACGAGATGAGCGGCATGATCTTCGACACGTCCGACACCAACCGGACGCTGTTCCAGGCGCTGATCGACGCGCGCGACGTGCATGGCGGCAAGGCGCTGGTGGTCGAGGACATCAAGCGCCAGCCGATGGGCTATCGCAAGCTGCTGATCGGCAGCCTGGCGCTGGGCCGCGTGTTCGAGGCGCGATCGAAGCCCGGCGAGGCGATCGGACTGCTGCTGCCCAACGTCACCGGCACGGTCGTCAGCTTCTTCGCGCTGCAGGCGATCGGGCGGGTGCCGGCGATGCTCAACTATACCGCGGGCCTGGCCAATCTGAAGGCCGCCTGCCTGGCGGCGGACGTGCGCACGATCGTGACCGCGCGCGCCTTTATCGAGCAGGGCAAGCTGGAGCCGATCGTTGCCGGCCTGGAGGCGGACGGCCGCAGCTTCCTGTATCTCGAGGATCTGGCGGGCGAGGTCGGCACGCGTGCCAGGCTGTCGGCACTGCTCAAGACCATCGTCGCGGGTCGGCTGCATCGTCGGCGGCGCATCGCCGTCGACAGCCCGGCGGTGATCCTGTTCACCAGCGGATCGGAGGGGCTGCCCAAGGGCGTGGTGCTGACCCATCGCAACCTTCTGTCCAACTGCGCCCAGCTGTCGGCGCGGGTCGATTTCAACTCGTCGGACCTGGTGTTGAACGCGCTGCCGGTGTTTCACAGCTTCGGGCTGACCGGCGGCACATTGCTGCCGGTGCTCAGCGGCATCCGCACGCTGCTCTACCCCAATCCGCTCCACTACCGGATCGTGCCGGCGCTCGCCTATGACGCCAATGCGACGATCCTGTTCGGCACCGACACGTTCCTGTCGGGCTATGCGCGGATGGCGCACAGCTACGACTTCTATGCGCTGCGCTATATCTTCGCCGGTGCCGAGCGGGTGCGCGACGAGACGCGGCGGACCTGGAACGAGAAGTTCGGGCTGCGCATCTTCGAAGGCTATGGCGCGACCGAGGCGGCGCCGGTGATCGCGGTGAACACGCCGATGCACTACAAGGCGGGCAGCGTCGGCCGGCTGCTGCCCGGCATCGAGGCGCGGCTGGACCCGGTGCCGGGGATCGACGAGGGCGGCAAGCTGTCGATCCGCGGGCCGAACATCATGGCAGGATACATGAAGGCCGACCGCCCCGGCGAGATCCAGCCGCCCGAACGCGGATGGCACGACAGCGGCGACATCGTCACGATCGACGCCGACGGCTTCGTCACGATCCGCGGCCGGGCCAAGCGCTTCGCCAAGATCGGCGGCGAGATGGTCTCGCTCCCGGCGGTCGAGGGCTATGCGGGCGCGGTGTGGCCCGAGGCCGAACATGCCGTCGTCACCCGCGCCGATCCGCGCAAGGGCGAGCAGCTCGTGCTGTTCACCACCCGGCCCGACCCGAAGCTCGCCGAGCTCCAGGCCTGGGCCCGCGCCAACGGCGTCGCCGAACTGGCGGTGCCACGCGACATCCGCCAGGTCGCGGCGCTGCCGGTGCTGGGCACGGGCAAGATCGACTATGTGACGCTGGGGGCGATGGCCAAGGGCGATTGATCGACGGCAAGCAATTGATTATTATAAACAATCCTCTCCCGGAGGTAGAGGGGGACCAGCCGGAGGCTGGTGGAGAGGGAGTGTCCCCAAACGAGGACCTTCGCGCGTGGAAACTCCCTCTCCACCGCTTCGCGGTCCCCCTCTCCCTCCGGGAGAGGATTTAAGACACTGATTTTTCACTCTTCTCCTACTGCCCGCGCCGCGCACTCGCCGACCAGTCGACGAACACGGTGCGCACCCGGTCCATCGTCACGACGCAATCGGGGCCAGTGGTGCCGATACAGTCATAGGCCCATTGCGACGGCTGGGGCGCGACACCCTGCCCCGGCATCGCGCGGGGTCCGGTCGGCCGGCGCATCGCCACGCGAATGACCGATCCCTTCTTCACATAGGCGTAGCAGGTCGTCTTCGGTTCCTTGTTGTCGCACACCAGCGCGACATCGGGGTCGGTGTCGATCGACACGCGCATTCCGCCCGAATTGGCCGAAACGATGCGGATCGGAACACCCGACGCGGAGTCAGCGCCGATGGTGGACGGGCCGCCGATCACCACGACCTGGGCGGCGGCGGGACATGCGGCGAAAACAAGCGCGGCCGGCGCGCAGGCGGGAATGAAACGCAGGATCGACATGGGCAGCTTCTCCGACAGGGGCCGCACCCGCGGCCGATATCGGGAAAGACGGCGCACATGCCGCGAACCGGACAGGGCATCGCCGCTTGCCGTTCGCGGCCGGCGCTGCCATAGGCGCCCGCCGCGCCGATGCCATGCGCGCGCGGGCTCACGAAACCGATAGAGGAGACTTGTCGTGGACAGCGACACGGGCGCGCTCGGGCTCGATTTCGGCACCACCAACACGGTCGCGGCACTGGCCGACGGCGCGGGATCGTCCCGGCTGATCGAATTCGCCGGCGACGAGGCGACCGGAGCGGTGTTCCGCACCGCGCTGTGCTTCTGGGAAGAGGAGCGCGGCTGGAACGGGATCGCGCACGAGGCGGGACCCTGGGCGATTTCCGAATTCCTCCAGTCGCCGCTCGACAGCCGCTTCGTCCAGTCGTTCAAGACGGTCGCCGCCAGCCCGCTGTTCGAGCGTGCGCAGATCTTCGGCAAGCCGTTCCGGTTCGAGGATCTCGGCCGCCTGTTCCTCCAGAAGCTGGTCGCGCATTCGGGCGGCGCGCTGGACGGACGGCCGCGGCGGGTGATCGTCGGCCGCCCGGTCGAATATGCCGGCGCTCGGCCCGATCCCGCGCTTGCCCGCCGGCGCTACGACGCGATGCTCGACGGGTTCGGGGTCGAGCTTCACTATGTGTACGAACCGCTCGGCGCGGCGTTCAGCTATGCCTCGCGCCTGACCGATCCCGCCACGATCCTGGTCGCCGATTTCGGCGGCGGCACCACCGACTTCTCGGTCGTGCGCGTGGCCGAGCCGGGCGCCGAGCGCCGCTGCGTTCCGCTTGCCTCGGCGGGCATCGGCATCGCGGGCGACCGGTTCGACCAGCGTATCGTCGATCACCTCGTCCTGCCGATGCTGGGCAAGGGGGGCGACTATCGCTCGTTCGGCAAGCTGCTGCCGATCCCAGGCGGCTATTTCGTCGAATTCGCCGACTGGTCGCGCCTGGCGCTGATGCGCAACCGCCGCACGCTGGACGAGCTTCGCAAGCTGCAACGCGACGCGGTCGATCCCGAGCCGATCGGGCGGATGATCGCGCTGATCGAGCATGAGCAGGGCTTTCCGCTGTACGACGCGGTCGGCCGGCTGAAGCGGGCGCTGTCGAGCGCCGAGGCGGCCGAGTTCCGCTTCTGTGGCGGCGAAGTCGAGATCGCGGCGGAGGTGCGCCGCAGCGACTTCGAAGGCTGGATCGGCGAGGATCTTCGCCGGATCGAGGCGGCGATGGACACTGCGCTCGACCGCGCCGGGGTTGCGGCCGGGGACATCGACCGCGTGTTCATGACCGGGGGTTCGTCGCTGATCCCGGCGATCCGCGCGATCTTCGAACGGCGTTTCGGAAGCGAGCGGATCGCGACCGGAGGCGAGCTGACGTCGATCGCGCATGGCCTGGCGCTGATCGGCGAGCAGCCCGACCTGGCCGGCTGGACCGCCTGAACGCGCGAACGGAAACGCTGCAATTCCGACCCTCGCCTTGCGGGCCGCCGGCCGGCTCGCCAGATCGGTGGCGATGATTTCGGCAGGATGCAGCAGATGAAGAAGATCGGATTCCTCTCGTTCGGGCACTGGTCCGCCTCGTCCCAGTCGGCGACGCGCTCGGCCGCCGACGTGTTGCTCCAGTCGATCGACCTGGCGGTCGCGGCCGAGGAACTGGGTGCCGACGGCGCCTATTACCGCGTCCATCATTTCGCGCAGCAGCTCGCCTCGCCCTTCCCGCTGCTCGCCGCAGTCGGCGCGAAGACCCGCCGGATCGAGATCGGCACCGGCGTGATCGACATGCGCTACGAGAATCCCTTCTACATGGTCGAGGATGCGGGATCGGCCGACCTGATCGGCGGCGGGCGGCTTCAGCTGGGCATCAGCCGCGGGTCGCCCGAGCAGGTGATCGCGGGCTGGCGCCATTTCGGCTACGCCCCGGCCGAGGGCCAGAGCGACTCGGACATGGGCCGCCGCCATGCCGAGGTGTTCCTGGAACTGCTCAAGGGCGACGGCTTCGCCCAGCCGAGCCCGCGCCCGATGTTCCCCAACCCGCCGGGCCTGTTGCGGCTCGAGCCGCATTCGCCCGGCCTGCGCGACCGGATCTGGTGGGGATCGGCGTCGAACGCGACCGCAGTGTGGGCGGCGCAGATGGGCATGAACCTGCAAAGCTCGACGCTGAAGGCGGACGAGAGCGGCGAGCCGTTCCATGTCCAGCAGGCCAGGCAGATCCGCGCCTATCGCGAGGCGTGGACCGCGGCCGGTCATGATCGCACCCCGCGCGTATCGGTGTCGCGATCGATCTTCGCGCTGATGAACGACCGCGACCGCATGTATTTCGGCCGCGGCGAGGGCAGCGACCAGATCGGCGTCATCGACAATATGCGCGCGGTGTTCGGCCGTTCCTATGCGAACGAGCCCGACAAGCTGATCGAGGAACTGCGCGCGGACGAGGCGATCGCCGAGGCGGACACGCTGCTGCTGACGGTTCCCAACCAGCTGGGCGTCGACTATAACGCGCATGTGATCGAGAGCATCCTCACCCATGTCGCGCCTGCCCTTGGCTGGCGCTGAGCCGCGCGACGTCGCGGAGGCCATGCCTTCGCCGCGCCCCGCAGCGGTCGAGCTGCTGCGCGAGCCGCAGAGCGCCGAGTTCGTGCTGGGCGACGGCAAGGTGTTGCGGGCATCGGTGCGCGTGTCGCCCGTCGGCGTGCTGGCGATCGCGGTGCTGGTGTCGGGCATCCTGCTGTCGACCCGCGCGCTGGTCGGCACCGCCCTCCGCGAACGCCGGCGGCCGAAAGCCTAGCGCCCCCGCGACTTCGCTTCCAGATAGGCGATCAGGTCGGCGCGATCGAGCGGATCGGTGACGCCGGGATAGGCCATCTTGTTGCCCGGCGCGAACCGCTGGGGCGAGGTGAGCCAAGCGTTCATCGACTGCCACGTCCAGGTGCCGCCGACCGAGCGCAGCGCCGCGGTATAGCCATAGCTGCCATCGCCCGCGACCGGCGCGCCCATCACCCCGGCCAGGTTCGGCCCGGCGCGATGCCCCGCCCCCGGCTCGATCGAATGGCACTGTGCGCACCGGCCGAATTTTTGCGCGCCGATCCGCGCGTCCGCCACCTGGCGCAGCGCCGCCTCGCCCGGATTGGGGCCCAGCCGCTCGCGACGCGGATCGGGCTTCGGCGCCGAGCATCCGGCAAGCGCTGCGATACCGATCAGCAGGATCGCAACCATCCTCGACTCACCGCATTTGCGCCGGACGGCCGATTGCCTGTCGCCTCGTGCGGGCGCAGATTCGGCACCCCTCTGTTGCGGACGACTCACGATGCTGAAACTCCTTGCCGCTGCCCTGTTGCTCTCCACCCCGTCCATGGGTCCGGAATGGCGCGACCTCAAGCCGGTCGCGATCAAGGGCGGAGAGAACCGGATCGCGGACATCGCCGGCGACAGCAAGGCCGGCACGATCCGGATCGACCACCGCGAGAACGGCAATGCCTGGGGCTATAACATCTACACCGTGTCGGTCGACGGATCGGTCGCGACGGTTGGCGACAAGGACCGCTTCACCGACAGTCCGCACACCGGCGAGGACGTGATCACCTCGGTCCGCTTCGCCCGCGGCATGCACCAGGGCAAGCCAACCACCTTCGCGCTGGTCGCGACCCGCGCGATCGGCGACGCCGTCCCCGATCCCGCGCCGACCAGCATCGCCATCTATGCGCTGGTCCGCAACGACGGCGGCATCGGCACGCCGTACGCGTTCGCGCGGGTGACCGAGGTCAAGGCGAAGCGGCTCTACTGCCATGCCGACAAGGCGCTGGAGGCCGAGGTCGGCCTGCCCCTGCCCGAGGGCTATGGCGGCGGCACCGGGCCGGACGGGTGCATCTGAACGCGCACTGAAATTGTGTCGCGCTAGAACCGAGCCCTCGCAACTGGCACTCCCAAGAGGGTTCGAACCTTCGACCTGCGGTAACGAAGCGCGTTATATTCAGCGATATCGCTGATCCTCAGCGGACAGCGTTCGAGCCCTTTCCTGCTTCCGGCCCTTCTTGGGGGCCATACATCGCCGACCCGAGGACAACGGTTTGCACGTCAGTGCCGGCCAGCTTCTGCTTGATGCACTTCGCCTGTTCGACATGCTCGTCCGCAGTGCCACGAAATCCAATCGTGTTGGACGTATCTGCAATGATGTAGGCGTCCTTCGCTCCGCACTCCCGCTTCGCAACCTCGAAGGCATCAGCGGAGAAGGAGGGCTTGCGCTCCTGGCAGCCAGCCAGCGCCATTATGGAGACAGCGGCGAAGATTACCGACCTCATAACGCCCCCCTCGTGAACTCATGCCTTTCACATTCCGGCATCCGAGGTCCTTCCAATGATAATGGGCGCGTCAGGAATACTGAGCTCGATTCAGAGCTGCATATTCCGTCGATCCTGCGGGTCTCGCCTGCTGTGATTGGCGTCCCCGAGAGGATTCGAACCTCCGACCTGCGGTTTAGGAAACCGTTGCTCTATCCTGCTGAGCTACGGGGACGTGGGCGGAATCCGTAGGTTTTCCGACACTAGCGGTCAATCCGGCGCGCGCGAAAAACGCGGCGAGGTACGGTTTACGACGGCACAGCAGTGGGCACAATCTGTTCGCGCCGTGTACCCAACGCCGCATGGGGCGACTTCCTCAGCGCGGCTGCTAAACTCCAACGAACCGAGAAGAAGCGGGGCACAAAAAGGGGCACAATATGATGACTTTTTTTCGCGGCTCCGCAGCAATCACCCCCTGACCTCTTCAGTGCGATTGCGTCCTTTGGCTCGGGCTGGGGGGAAGTTCAGGCCAAACCCGATCCTAATATCGCGAACGAGCCGTGAACAAGCACCTATTTGCGATACCGGTGCCATACCAGATTGCTGGAGCTAAGCCGCCGCAGCCGGCTCGAAAAACGCTTCACCAATGTCCTTCACGCCCCATGAATGAATAGCGTCGAGCGCCGTGAGAGCGGTTTCGAGATCGGCGCCCGGCGCACTCAAAGATACGCGTCGCCAAGTGGTATTTTTGTCATGACGCCAGACGTCCAGGATTCCGCCGTCCCATCGCCCGGCATATAGGAATCCATCCTTCTCAGTGAAGCGCGTGATTCCTTCGTCCTCAGGCCAACGCGAGTGTTCAACGCCGATCGCCCTGAACCCAGATTGTTGACCGTCTAGTGAGAGACAATGATGATCAGATGCGAACTGGAAAAGGCGGGTACTGTCGGCTGCAGCCTTTAGGTCTTCACTGGCCTGCGGTGGATGCCACAGCGTCACGTGCACCCCCTCTCCAACCAATGATCGAAGCAACGGAACGAAGTCCGCATCACCTGCGAACAATGTAGCCCGCGTCAGATTTCCGCGAAACGCGTGGGTCATCATATCGACTGCTAACTGGACATCGACCCCCTTCTGCCGGCGATTTGGCCCGACAGTGTAACCGAGCGCCACATGCACTCGGTCTAGGGCGCGGATCTTTGCAAACCGCTCATGGTCGGGGCGTACGCGAGCCTCGTACGCCGCCTGCGCCTCGCCATGATCTCGGCCGGGAACCGCGTCGTAATAAAACACCTTGTGATATGAGCCGGCGGCGATGGCCGAAATCAGGGGCTCGTACGCGTTTTCTCCACCGAAGATCTGCTTGCACATCGCCCGGGTGCTGCTCCTCAAGCAGCCGCCATCGATGAATAGGTACTCCCTTTCCGGAAGAGCGGATGGATAGGAAATCGGCATTCGACCTCGCATGTTCGAACCTGCTCCCGCCAGATATATTATACCAGGCGGGAAAACCCCAATAACTCCAACATCCTCATTAATCTGCCGAACATAAGACGGCGGCGGCGGCCTAGGGATGGACCTGAGAGCGGTACCGCCGACACCGTCGCCCCCTCCGCCACCACCGAAGCCCGAACCGGTTGATATTGGGAGCGGCCGCGGGACGCATACCGGCGCGCCTAAGCGCTCAACCGGGCTGCGTGACAGAACCTCTTTTGATCCGAACTGGACCTGATCGCGTTTGATCGGAGATTGAGGCTACGCCCCGCCATCGGCAAAATATCACTATGGACTATAATGTACTGGCTATGGCCGCTGCCCATGTTTCTGTGTCGAGAGAGAAAATCCTCGGCATGGCGACATCGGCGAACCTAATACAAGCGCGTCAGTTTTGGTCTGAGTATCTGACGGAGCATTCCAGGGCATTTAATAAGCTTGGTAATGCGATGGAGACCGGCCCAGAGCGTGGGTGGTTCGAGCGGCTGAAGGTGACGCGAAAAAAGGATGCTCTGCTTTGTTATCTCAAGCAGGCGCGTGATGCAGACGAACATGGGTGTCTCGATATTACCCCAAAGTCGAGAATATCACTTCTGATCCGACGACAGAGCGAGGGCCCACTAAACATCACGGAATTCTCGGTGAAAGGTGGCCAAATTAACTTCAAATACGCGACTCCGGACCGTGTAACGCCGATCATCGATTTCAAGCCCGCCTCGCTGATCCTGAGTGATGTGATTAACGGCGGGACGACTTACGCCGTCCCGCCAACACACCTTGGTAGCCCTATCTCACAATCAGTTTTGGGGTTTGCCAAGCTGGGCGCCGAGTTTCTCGACCACACCATCGCGGAGGCGCGTCAAAAATTCAGCTGATGCAGGATTAGCAGCGGGGCGAAGATTAAGCGATAGGCGTGCCCACTTCGAAGTTGCTGATCACAAGCTCGGCCGCGCGCTTGGCGCCGCACCCCCGACGCGGCAATCGTCGAGGTCGTCATCATCCCGATCATGGGAAAGGCACTGAAGCCCTCCCGGAGTGTCGTCCAACGAAAGCGGGAAGCGCCCGCGGATCTCACCCAGCGTGCGGCCAAGCGCTGGAGGCACGGCTGAAGACGCCCTCGCCATAGTCGGTCTTACAGTCCCAATAGGGCGGATCGATATTAAGCAGCACCCCGGCGCAATCATAATCAACGGGGCCGTTAATCCGGGATTTGCCTCCCGGTGGATCCCGGCACTGCGGCCGGGATGACCAGTTTTTCGAGGTGACGGACAGAACGCCGCGTGGACGAAGGCTGAGCTGTGCTGACTAATTGCTCACCTCGGGCGGGATCACCGGGAAGGGCAGCGCGGCGATCTGGATGCCGTCTTCGACCAGTTCGCGGGCCTGTTCGGGCGTGGCCTGGCCGTGGATCGGGGCGTGGTCCTCCTCGCCGGCGTGCATCGCGCGGGCGCGGGAGACGAAACTGCCGCCGACCCATTGCGACTGTTCGAGCATCTTCGCCTGAAGCTGCGCCAGTGTCGCCAGCGCGGCCTTGACCAGTTCCGGGCTGGGCGGCGCGTCGGCGGGCGCGGGCGGCTGGGCGGGTGGAGGCTGGATCGCGGGCACCGCAGGCGCACTGCGCTGATTGCCCTTGGCGGCGACGTTCGGCGCCATCACCGCCTTGGCGACGTCGGCGCTGCCGCACATCGGGCAGGCGAGCAGGCCGCGGCTGCGCTGGTCCTCATAGGCGGTGCTCGATCCGAACCACGCCTCGAACACATGACCCGTCCCGCACTTCAGGTCGAAGACGATCATCGCGCCTCGACCGGGGGGATGGCGCGGCGGTGGCGCAGCACGGGCACGCGGGTGCGGGCATCCTCGACACGCGCCTGGTCGATGTCGGCAAAGGCGAGCCCGGCCGCCTCGCCCATGTCGAGCAGCACCTCGCCCCAGGGGTTGATCGCCAGGCTGTGGCCATAGGTGGTGCGGCCGTCCTCATGCTCGCCGGTCTGGGCCGCGGCGATCACGAACGCAGCCGCCTCGATCGCACGGGCGCGCAGCAGCACGTGCCAGTGCGCCGCGCCGGTCGGACGGGTGAAGGCGGCGGGCAGAGCCAGGATCGTCGCCCCCGCGTCGCTCAGGGTGCGGAACAGGTCGGGGAAGCGCAGGTCGTAGCAGATGGCGAGCCCGAGCACGCCCAGCGGGGTGGCGACCGTCACCGGCCGCTCGCCCGCGGTATAGCTGTTCGACTCGCGCCAGCTTTCGCCGGTGGGCAGGTCGACGTCGAACAGATGCATCTTGTCGTAGCGGGCGCGGATGTCGCCGGCATCGTCGATCACGAAGCCGCGATTGGCCAGCTTGCCGTCCTCGCGCAGGATCGCCAGGCTGCCGATATGGAGCCACAGGCCGTGCCTGGCCGCGGCGTCGCGCACCGCCGCCAGCACCGGATCGTCGCCCTCATGGCGCAGCGATCCCGCGGCGCGATCGCGATTGCCGTCGAGCAGGCCCGACATCTCGGGCGTGAACAGAATCGCCGCGCCGCCATCCTTCGCCCGGGCAATGGCATCGACGATCGTTCGGGCATTGGCGAGCGGATCGATCCCGCTCGTCATCTGCAACAGGGCGGCGCGACCGCTCATCCGTTCAGCAGCGCGTCCAGCTTGCCCGCGCGTTCCAGCGCGACCAGATCGTCGCACCCGCCGATATGCCTGCCTTCGATGAAGATCTGCGGAAAGGTATTCCGGCCGTTCGCACGCTGGACCATCTCGGCGCGCTGCGGGCCGCCCATCGTCAGGTCATATTCCTGATACTCGACGCCCTTGCCGTCGAGCAGCGAGACCGCGCGGGCGCAATAGCCGCAAAATGCGCGCGTGTAGATTTCAACCTTAGCCATCGTTCCTCCGAGGTGATGCCGCCGCGGCCGCTTGTCAATCGGCCTCCTCATGCAGAACGCGCGCCCAGCACAGAAGGATCACCGATGCCGCGCCATTGCGTTTCAGCAGCCTGGCGCAGGCACGCGAAGTCGCTCCGCTGGTATGGACATCGTCGACCAGCACGACATGGCGCCCGGCGAGCCGATCGCGGGCGCCATCGGCCAGCGCGAAGGCACCGGCCACCGCCTTCGCCCGCCCCTTCGGCCCCAGCCCGCGCAGCACCGGTGTGGCCCTGGGGCGCAGCAGCAGGTGCGGATCCGCCGCCACGCCGGTAGCGCGCGACAGATGCGCGGCGATCAGCGCGGCCTGATTGAACCCCCTGCCCCAGATGCGCCAGCGGTGCAGCGGCACCGGGATCAGCAGGTCGGCACCCTCGGGCATCAGCCGGGTCATCGCCCGCGCCATCGTCCCGGCATGGCCGGTTCGCCCGCCATATTTGAGGCGCAGCGCGACGTGGCGCGCGACATCGCCGTACGCGACCGCGGCGCGCACCCCGTCATGCGGCGGCGGATCGGCCAGGCACTCGCCGCAGCGTGCGCCGGGCCCGCGATCATGGTCGAACGGCCGCTGGCATCCGGCACACCAGGGCGGGCCGAGGAAGCGCAAGCTGGACCAGCAGGGCGCGCAGAACCGGTAATCGGCCGCGGTGACGTCGCCGCAGCCGGGGCAGCGCGGCGGCAGCGCATGGGCGACGAGCGCGGCAAGGGGAGCCGAGAGGCGCACGCACGACTTGTTCCCCAGCGCGCATCGCTGCACAAGCGCCGCGTGTCCGACTCCCAATCCGCCGAGATCTTCGATCGCGCGCTGCGCCGCAAGCGCCGCGACCGCGCCGCCGCCCTGTACCGCGACCATGGCTTCCTGCGCGACGAGATGCTGGACGGCATCTACGAGCGGCTGGCCGACGTGAAGCGCGAGTTTCGCGACGTGCTCGACCTGGGCAGTTTCAACGGCGGCTTCACCCTGCCCGGCGCGACGATCACCCGGCTCGACGCCGGTGCGGCCTTTGCCGCACAGTCGGGCGCGGTGCAGGCGGACGAGGACCTGTACCCCTTCCCGGAGGCGAGTTTCGACCTGGTGGTGTCGGCGGGCGTGCTCGACACGGTCAACGACGTGCCCGGCACGCTGGCGCTGATCCGCCGCGCGCTGAAACCCGACGGGCTGTTCCTGGGCGCCTTCGCCGGGGCGGGCAGCCTCGCGACGCTGAAGGCCGCGTTCCTGGCCGCCGAGCCGGTCGCCCGCTTCCACCCGCAGATCGACGTGCGCTCGGCCGGCGACCTGCTGGGCCGCGCCGGCTTCACGCTCCAGGTGGCGGATACCGAGACGCTGACGGTGCGCTACTCGAGCATCTGGAGCCTGCTCAAGGACCTGCGCGGGATGGCCGCGACCAATTTGCTGCCCGGCGCGCGGCCGCTGACGCGCGGCGCGCTGCTACGCGCGGCCGAGGCATTCGCGGCAAAGGCCGATCCGGACGGACGCGTGCCCGAGCGGTTCGAGATCGTCTACCTCACCGGCTGGGCACCCGACCCGTCACAACCGAAACCCGCGCGGCGCGGGAGCGCGACGACGTCGCTTGCGGCGGCGCTGAAGGCGGCGCGGGACGAGGGGTGATCGACGCCACTGAGGTCTCCCTTCCCTGAAAGGGAGGGGGCGGTTGCGCGCTGCGGCTAACTTTCGACCAGCATCAACGAGGGACATCGGCCCGCCCCTCTCCTCCCCAGGAGCCTGCGGCTCCGGGGGCGGGGGACCGCGATGCGCAGCATCGTGGTGGAGGGGGCTGATCCGGTTGTGGCGGAAGGGGGCAGCCCCAGCTGTTGTGGGCCCCCTCCACCACGCCCTGCGGGCGCGGTCCCCCTCCCCCGGATGCGCGGCATCCTGGGGAGGAAATGGAAGCCTCAACCCGCCGGGGTGTCGATCGAGATCAGCTGGACCTTGAAGAACAGCGTGGCATTGGGCGGGATCGGGCCGCGGCCGATCGGGCCATAGGCATAGTCGGAGGGGATCGCGATCTCGATCGTGTCGCCCACCGCGGCCATCGGCACCGCGATCTGCCAGCCGCGGACCAGCTGGTTCAGCGGGAAGGTGGCGGGTTCGCCGCGGGTCCAGCTGCTGTCGAACTCGGCGCCGGTGGTCAGCGTGCCGGCATAGTGGAGCGTCACCGTGTCGGTCACCTTGGGGTGCCGACCGCTGCCGGTGCCCGCCACGCGGCGCCAGCGGATATTGCCCTCCAGCGGTGCCCAGCCGTCGGCCGCCTTCAGGCTGGCGAGCGCCAGCTGCTGCTTGTTGTGCCAGGCGGTGTCCTGCGCCAGCGGCGAGGCGGGTTCGCCCGCCTCGTCCTGGGCCTGGGCAGCGGTTGCGGACAGGGCGAGCGCCAGCGCGGCGAGCGGGAGTGCGAGCTTCATCGCGCGATCATTCGAACTCGAGGATCGCGGCGTCAACCGCCAGACTGTCTCCGGGGGCGAAATTCGCCGCCTTCACCGTCGCCGCCTTTTCCGCGCGCAGGATATTCTCCATCTTCATCGCCTCGACCACCGCGAGCGGCTGGCCCGCCTCGACCCGGTCGCCGGGCTGGACGTGGAGCTGGGTCAGCAACCCCGGCATCGGCGCCAGCAGGAAACGCGACATGTCGGGCGGGATCTTCTCGATCATGTGCCGCGCCAGCGTCGCGATGCGCGGCGGATAGGCGCGCACGGTGTGCGCCGCGCCGCGGGCGGTGAACTTCCAGTGGCTGCGGTGCCGCTCGATCTTCACCGACAGCGCCTCGCCGTCGATCGTCGCCTCGATCAGCCGGTGGCCGGGCAGATAGTGGAACTGGACGTTCATCGCGCGATTGTCGACGACGACCATGATCTGGTCGATCGCGACTTCATGCGTGTTGCCCCCCAGCGTGACCGTCCAGCGGTTCGACACGTCCGGACGCGCGCTCAGCTGGCCGCTGATGCTGCCGGCCCAGGTCGCCTCTACCGATGCGACGACCGCAGCGACCGCCGCCAGCTTGGCCGACAGGTCCAGCGCCAGCGGTGCGCCGACAAAGCCTTCGGGATATTCCTCGGCGATGAACCCGGTCGTGAGCGCACCGGCGCGGAAGCGCGGATGCTGCATGATGGCGGACAGGAAATCGATATTGTTGCCGACGCCCTCCAGCTGGAACCGGTCGAGCGCCTGCACCGCCAGGTCCGCCGCCTCGTCGCGCGTGGCACCATAGGTGATCAGCTTGGCGATCATCGGATCATAGAACATCGACACCTCGCCGCCTTCGCGCACGCCGTCATCGACGCGGACATAGCCGCTGCCCTGCGGCTCGGGCGCGGGGCCGCAGCACGATCCATGCGCCTCCGCACCCGGGCTGCCGGGCGAGGTGTCGCGCGGCGGATGATAGCGCGTCAGCCGCCCGGTCGAGGGCAGGAAGCCGCGATAGGGATCCTCGGCATAGACGCGGTTCTCGATCGCCCAGCCGGTCAGCGTCACATCGTCCTGGGTAAAGCCGAGCGGCTCGCCCGAGGCGACGCGGATCATCTGCTCGACCAGGTCGAGCCCGGTGATCGCCTCGGTCACCGGATGCTCCACCTGGAGCCGGGTGTTCATCTCGAGAAAGTAGAAGCCCTGGCCGGTCGTATCGGCGCCCGACACGATCAGCTCGACCGTGCCCGCGCTGTAATAGCCCACCGCGCGCGACAGCGCGACCGCCTGCTCGCCCATCGCCTTGCGCATCTCGGGCGTGACGAAGGGCGACGGCGCTTCCTCGACCACCTTCTGGTGGCGGCGCTGGATCGAGCATTCGCGCTCGCCCAGATAGACGATATTGCCCTGCTGGTCGCCCAGCACCTGGATCTCGATATGGCGCGGGCTCTCGATGAACTTCTCGATGAAGACGCGGTCGTCGCCGAAGCTCGCCAGCCCCTCGCGCTTGGTCGCCTCGAACCCTTCGCGGACATCCTGTTCCGAATAGGCCAGCCGCATGCCCTTGCCGCCGCCGCCGGCCGATGCCTTCATCATGACCGGATAGCCGATCTCATTCGAGATGCGCACGGCATGCTCGGTATCCTCGATCACGCCGACGAAGCCGGGGACGACGTTGACGCCGGCCGCCTTGGCCAGCTTCTTCGACTCGATCTTGTCGCCCATCGCCGCGATCGCGCCGGGCGGCGGACCGACGAAGGCGATGCCAGCCTCGGCGCAGGCCCTGGCGAAGCTCTCGCGCTCGGACAGGAAGCCATAGCCGGGGTGGATCGCGTCGGCGCCGGTTTCCTTGGCCGCCAGCAGGATCAGCTCGGCCTTGAGATAGCTCTCGCTGGCCGGTGCGGGCCCGAGGCGAACGGACTCGTCGGCCATCAGCACATGCGGGCTGCGCGCGTCGGCGTCCGAATAGACGGCGACCGTCTTGATGCCCATCTTCTTGGCGGTGCGCATCACGCGGCACGCGATCTCGCCGCGATTGGCGACCAGGATTTTCTTGATCACGCCTTCAACTCCCCTCCCGCCTGAGGAAGGAGCCGACAGGCCGGTCTTCCGTGGGCGGTGTCTGTTGTGTCGGGAGGAACAGGCCCTCCCCCGGCCCCTCCCGCAAGCGGGAGGGGAGAATCACTCTGCAGCTTCCAGCTCGGCCTTCACCTCGCCCTGCATCGCGCGGACGCCCAGGCGGGCGAACAGCGCGGCGTCCCTGTCGTCGCCGGCATTGCCTGTGGTCAGCAGCTTGTCGCCGGTGAAGATCGAATTGGCGCCCGCCATGAAGCACAGCGCCTGGGTCTCGTCCGACATGCTCTCGCGCCCGGCCGACAGGCGGACCATCGAATGCGGCATAAGGATGCGCGCGACGGCGACGGTGCGGACGAACTCGATCTCGTCGATCTTCGCCAGCGGCGTGTCGGCCAGCATGTCGCCCAGCACGGTGCCCTTGACCGGCACCAGCGCGTTGATCGGCACGCTTTCGGGATGCGGCATCGTCGCCAGCACGTGGAGGAAGCCGACGCGATCCTCGCGCGTCTCGCCCATGCCGACGATCCCGCCGCAGCACACGTTGATGCCCGCCGAGCGCACCGCGTCGAGCGTGTCGAGCCGGTCCTGGAAGCTGCGCGTCGAGATGACGTTGGCGTAATTCTCGGGGCTGGTGTCGATATTGTGGTTGTAATAGTCGAGCCCGGCCTCGGCCAGCTGCGCCGCCTGACGCTCGGTCAGCATGCCCAAAGTCATGCAGGTTTCCATGCCCATCTGGCGCACGCCCTTCACCATCTCGATGATGGCGGGCATGTCGCGATCCTTGGGCTCGCGCCACGCCGCGCCCATGCAGAAGCGCGACGAGCCGTTATCCTTGGCCTGCGCCGCCGCCTGCAGCACCGCGCGGGGGTCCATCAGCTTCGTCGCCTTCAGCCCGGTCTCGGCGTGGGTGGACTGGTTGCAATAGCCGCAATCCTCGACGCAGCCGCCGGTCTTGATCGACAGCAAGGTCGACAGCTGCACCGCGTTGCGCGGATGATGTTCGCGGTGGATCGTCGCCGCCTCGTACACCAGGTCGAGGAACGGCATGTCGAACAGCGCGGCGACCTCGTCGCGGGTCCAGTCGGTACGGATCACGGGTGGAGCGTCCTTGTGAAGAGATAGAGGAACATGCCGACGCCGACCGAGAGGAAGACCGGCGCGATCGCGCGATAGTGATTGACGTGCTTGGCCAGCGGCTTGCGGTGAAACCGCGCAGCGACGATCTCCGCGGTGCCGCTGAACGAGATCAGCGCCGCAACGCCGATCACGCCCAGCACCGCGATCATGACACCAGCCGAGACGCCCTTGGCGTTCTGCGCCAGCGCCAGCACCCCGCCCAGCGAGAACAGGCATAGCGAGGTGAGATGCTTGAAATAATCGTAGAGCAGGGTCTCGCCGTCATGCGGCACATCGACCGGTGCTTCCGCATCGTCGCTCATTCGGCGGCTTCCTCCACGGGCGGCATGTTGTGGCCGAGCAGCCGGAGCACTTCCTCGGCCGCCTTCACCAGGTTCGTACCCGGTCCGAAGATCGCCTGCACCCCCGCTTCGCGCAGATACTCGTAATCCTGCGCCGGGATCACCCCGCCGGCGACCACCTTGATGTCGGCGCGGCCGGCATCCTTCAGCTCGCGGATCAGTTCGGGAATGAGGGTCTTGTGGCCGGCCGCAAGGCTGGACGCGCCGACGACGTCGACGTCGGATTCCAGCGCAAGCAGCGCGGCTTCCTGCGGCGTCTGGAACAGCGGGCCCGGCACGACCTCGAAGCCCAGGTCGCCGAACGCCGACGAGACGAGGTTGGCGCCGCGGTCATGCCCGTCCTGCCCCATCTTGGCGACGAGCATGCGGGGGCGGCGACCCAGCCGGCGTTCGGTGGCGGCGACGCCATCCTTCAGCCTTTCCCAGCGGACATCGTCGGCATAGGCGCCGCCATAGACGCCCTTAACCGGCGTCGGCTGCGTGCCGTAGCGGCCGAAGCCCGCCTCCATCGCCGAGCTGATCTCGCCCAGGGTCGCGCGCGCGCGGGCGCATTCGACCGCGAGTTCGAGCAGGTTTGCGGTCCCTTCCGCCCCGACGCGCAGCGTCTCCAGCGCGGCCTGGCAGGCGGCCTCGTCGCGGCCGGCCTTCACCTTGCGGATGCGGGCGATCTGCGCCTCGCGCACGGCGTGGTTGTCGACATCGAGGATGTCGATCGGATCCTCGCCGTCCTTGCGATACTTGTTGACGCCGACGATCACCTGCTCGCCGCGGTCGATCCGCGCGGCGGTGGCCGCGGCGGCTTCCTCGATCATCGCCTTGGGCCAGCCGGCGGCGACCGCCTTGGCCATGCCGCCCTCTGACTCGACGCGCTCGATGATCTCCCAGGCGCTGTCGACCAGCTGTTGCGTCAGGCTCTCGACATAATAGCTGCCGCCCAGCGGATCGACGACCTTGGTCATGCCCGTCTCTTCCTGGATCACGATCTGGGTGTTGCGCGCGATCCGGGCGGAGAAGTCGGTGGGCAGCGCGATCGCCTCGTCGAGCGCGTTGGTGTGAAGCGACTGGGTCCCGCCCAGCATCGCCGCCATCGCCTCGATCGTGGTGCGCATGACGTTGTTGTACGGGTCCTGCTCGGTCAGCGACACGCCCGAGGTCTGGCAGTGCGTGCGCAGCATCTTCGACCGCTCGTCCTGCGCGCCCAGCTTCGTCATGACGCGGTGCCACAGAACGCGCGCGGCGCGCAGCTTGGCGATCTCCATGAAGAAGTTCATGCCGATCGCGAAGAAGAAGCTCAGCCGCCCGGCGAACTTGTCGATGTCCAGGCCCGATGCGACGCCGTATTTCACATATTCCATGCCGTCGGCGATGGTGAAGGCAAGCTCCTGGACCTGCGTCGCTCCGGCTTCCTGCATGTGATAGCCGGAGATCGAGATCGAGTTGAACTTGGGCATCTCGCGGCTGGTATAGCCGAAGATGTCCGAGATGATCCGCATGCTCGGCTCGGGCGGGTAGATATAGGTGTTGCGGACCATGAACTCCTTGAGGATGTCGTTCTGGATGGTCCCGTCCAGCTGCGCGCGGGGCACGCCCTGTTCCTCGCCGGCGACGATGAAGAAGGCGAGGATCGGGATCACCGCGCCGTTCATCGTCATGCTGACCGACATCTGATCGAGCGGGATGCCGTCGAACAGGATCTTCATGTCGTCGATCGTGTCGATCGCCACGCCGGCCTTGCCGACATCGCCGGTGACGCGGGGATGGTCGCTGTCATAGCCGCGGTGCGTGGCGAGATCGAAGGCGACGCTCAGCCCCTTCTGCCCCGCCGCCAGGTTGCGGCGGTAGAATGCGTTCGACGCCTCGGCGGTCGAGAAGCCGGCATATTGGCGGATCGTCCAGGGCCGCCCGGCATACATCGACGCGCGCACCCCGCGGGTGAACGGCGCGAAGCCCGGCAGGCCCGCGTCGATCCCGGCGACGTCCTCGGCGGTGTAGAGCGGCTTGACGTCGATCCCCTCCGGCGTGTGCCAGGTGAGGTCGCGACCCTTCACTTCCTTCGAAGCGGCGGCTGACCATTGGGCGAGGGTTGGCTTGTCGCTCACTGCCCCTCTCCCCCTGTGGGAGAGGGAGGGAGCAGCCATAGGCTGCGGAAGGGTGAGGGGGAATTGGACTCAGGCCCCCTCATCCTTCCCACTGCCTGCGGCAGCGGGCCCCTTCCTTCTCCCGCAAGGGAAGGAGAAATCTCAATGCTCGCCACGGGGCGTCTCCATGATCTCGGTCAGCACGCCGCCCATGTCCCTGGGGTGGACGAAGAAGATCGGGGTGCCGTGTGCGCCGATGCGGGGTTCGCCGAGCACCCTGGCGCCCTTCGCCTCGAACCAGGCCTTGGCATCGGCGATGTCGGGCACTTCATAGCAGAGGTGATGCTGGCCGCCGGCCGGGTTCTTGGCCAGGAAGCCGTGGATCGGCGACCCCTCGCCCAGCGGCTCGATCAACTCGATCTGGCTGTTGGGCGTATCGACGAAGCAGACCTTCACGCCCTGCGCCGGCAGGTCGAACGGCTCGCGGATCACCTGCGCGCCCATCACGTCGCGGTAGAAGGCGATCGATTGATCGATCGACGGCGTCGCGACGCCGACATGGTTGAGGCGACCCAGTTTCATCAGACCAGCTCCACCGCCATCGCCGTCGCCTCGCCGCCGCCGATGCACAAGGCGGCCACGCCGCGCTTGCCGCCGGTCTTCTGCAGAGCCGCGATCAGCGTCGCCAGGATGCGCGCGCCCGATGCGCCGATCGGATGGCCCATCGCGGTCGCGCCGCCATGGATGTTCACCTTGTCGTGCGGGATGCCGAGGTCGCGCATCGCGAACATGGTGACGCAGGCGAACGCCTCATTGATCTCGAACAGGTCGACATCGCCGACGCTCCAGCCGGTCTTCGCCAGCAGCTTCTCGATTGCGCCGACCGGTGCCGTGGTGAAATGCGCCGGCAGGCGGGCATGCGCGGTATGGCCGACGATGCGGGCGACCGGCTTCAGCCCCTTGGCCTCCGCGACCGAGGCGCGCGCCAGCACCAGCGCGGCGGCGCCGTCGGAGATCGAGCTGGCATTGGCCGCGGTGATCGTCCCGTCCTTGGCGAAGGCGGGACGCAGGGTCGGGATCTTCGAGGGGTCGCCCTTCAGCGGCTGCTCGTCCTTGTCGACCGTCTCGAAGCCCTTGCGAGTCTTCACCTCGACCGCGACGATCTCGCCGTCGAACGCGCCCGAGCTCTGGGCCTTCTGCGCGCGGGTCAGCGATTCGATCGCGTAATCGTCCTGCGCCTGGCGGGTCAGCTGATACTCGCCCGCGGTCGCCTCGGCAAAGACGCCCATCGCCTTGCCGGGCTCATAGGCATCCTCGAGGCCGTCGAGCATCATGTGGTCATAGACGGTGTCATGGCCGATCCGCGCGCCGGCGCGGTGCTTCTTCGACAGATAGGGCGCGTTCGACATGCTCTCCATGCCGCCCGCGACGATGATGTCGCTGCTGCCCGCGGCGATCGCGTCGGCGGCCATCATCGCCGCCTTCATGCCGCTGCCGCACATCTTGTTGACCGTGGTCGCCTCGACATGGTCGGGCAGGCCCGCGCCGCGCGCCGCCTGGCGCGCCGGTGCCTGGCCGAGGCCGGCGGGCAGCACGCAGCCCATATAGCAGCGCTCGACATCCTGCGGATCGACGCCGGCGCGCTCGACGGCGGCCCTGACAGCGGTCGCGCCCAGCTCGGTCGCGGTCGCGCCCGACAGGCTGCCCTGGAAGCTGCCCATCGGCGTGCGGGCATAGGAAAGGATGACGACGGGATCGGTGGTCATGAAACGGTCCTTCGAATGGCCCTCCGCGCCCGGAGGGCACGCAATCACAGCGGGATGTTGTCGTGCTTCTTCCACGGATTCTCGAGCTTCTTGTTGCGAAGCTTGCGCAGGCCCAGCGCGATCCGGCGGCGGGTCGAATGCGGCATGATCACCTCGTCGATGAAGCCCTTGCTGGCGGCAACGAACGGATTGGCGAAGCGTGCCTCATATTCCGCGGTCTTCTCGGCGATTTCCTCGGGCGTGCGGCCGCGGAAGATGATCTCCACTGCGCCCTTTGCGCCCATCACCGCGATCTCAGCGGTCGGCCAGGCATAGTTGAGGTCGCCGCGAAGATGCTTCGACGCCATGACGTCATAGGCGCCGCCATAGGCCTTGCGCGTGATGACGGTGATCTTCGGCACGGTCGCCTCGGCATAGGCGAACAGCAGCTTGGCACCGTGCTTGATGATGCCCGAATGCTCCTGACCAACCCCCGGCAGGAAGCCCGGCACGTCGACGAAGGTGACGATCGGGATCTCGAACGCGTCGCAGAAGCGCACGAACCGCGCCGCCTTTTTCGACGAGTTGATGTCGAGGCAGCCGGCCAGCACCATCGGCTGGTTGGCGACGATGCCGACGGTGCGCCCCTCGATCCGGCCGAAGCCGATGATGATGTTGGCGGCATGCGCGGGCTGCAATTCGAAGAAATCGCCCTCGTCCACCGTCTTCCGGATCAGCTCGTGCATGTCATAGGGCTGGTTGGCGCTGGGCGGGATCAGCGTGTCCAGGCTGTCCTCGATCCGGTCCCACGGATCGTGGCACGGCCGCTCGGGCGCGCGCTCGCGGTTCGAGGCGGGCAGGAAATCGATGAAGTCGCGCGCCGCCAGCAGCGCCTCGATATCATTCTCCAGCGCCAGGTCGGCGACCGACGAGCGCGTCGTGTGCGTCACCGCGCCGCCCAGTTCCTCCTGCGTCACCACCTCGTTGGTCACCGTCTTCACCACGTCGGGACCGGTGACGAACATGTAGGAGGAATCCTTCACCATGAAGATGAAGTCGGTCATCGCCGGCGAATAGACCGCGCCGCCCGCGCACGGCCCCATGATCAGGCTCAGCTGCGGGACCACGCCCGATGCCAGCACGTTGCGCTGGAACACCTCGGCATAGCCGCCCAGGCTGGCAACGCCCTCCTGGATGCGCGCGCCGCCCGAATCGTTCAGACCGATCACCGGCGCGCCGACCTTCAGCGCCATGTCCATGATCTTGCAGATCTTCTGCGCATGGCGTTCGGACAGCGACCCGCCGAACACGGTGAAGTCCTGGCTGAACACGAACACCAGCCGGCCGTTGATCGTCCCGCTGCCGGTGACGACGCCGTCACCCGGAACGATCTGGTCGGGCATGCCGAAATCGACGCAATTATGCTCGACATACATGTCGAGCTCCTCGAACGACCCCTCGTCGAGCAGCACCTCGACCCGCTCGCGCGCGGTCAGCTTGCCCTTGGCATGCTGCGCGGCGACCCGCTTCTCGCCCCCGCCTGCACGGGCGGCATCGCGGCGGCGTTCCAGTTCTTCGATCGTCGAGGACAAGGGCGGTCTCCGGCTGGCCAAAGCCTGCCCGTTTCACAGCTTGCATCGCGGCGCAACTGTGATGTTGCAAACCCACCGACGGGATGTTTGCAAACTACGGTGGCCAGTCCTAGGATCCCGGTCCATGTCGACCCGCCGCATCTTCGCCGGCCATCTGGTGCGCGAGCTTCGCACCCGGCTGGTGCTGAGCCAGGCGGAGATGGCGGCGCGGCTGCGCATCTCGGTCAGCTATCTCTCGCAGATCGAGAATGGCGACCGGCCGATCACGCCTGCGGTGCTCGGCGCGCTGGGCGAGGCCTTCCCCACCGACTGGGCGACGATCGACCCGCAGGAGGAGACCTCGCTGCTGATCGAGGGGGTCGAGGCGGCAGTCGATCCCAGCGTGCCCGACGGCGCGATCGGTCAGGAGGCAGTCCAGCGCGGCGTGAAGCAGCAGCCGCAGCTGGTACGGCGGATGGTCGCGCTGCATTCGGCCTATCGCCGGTCGCAGGACCAGTTGCGCGTGCTCGACGACCGGTTCGAAACCGGGGAGGCGCGGCTGCCCTGGGACGAGGTGCGCGACTGGTTCCATGCCGAGCGCAACTATATCGACCCGATCGACCGCGAGGCCGAACGGATCGCGGGCGAGCTTCACGAGGGCGCACGCGCGATCGAGCTCCGGCTGCGCGAGCGCCACGGCGTGACGGTGGAAGCGGGCGGCACGCGCCTGCGCGCCTATGATCCCGACGCCCGCCTGCTGCAGGTCGATCCGTCGCAGGGGCCGGAGACCAACCTCTTCAGCCTGGCGCATCAGCTCGCCCGGCTCGAATTCGCCGAGCTGATCCGCGACATCGCGCATCGCGGAATCGATTCCGCCGCCGGGCGCGAATTGCTGTCGGCGGGGCTGGCAAACTATGCCGCGGGGGCGCTGGTAATGCCCTATGCCCGGTTCCGCGCGGCGGCGCGCGAGCTGCGTCACGATATCGACCGGCTGCGCCAGCGTTTCGGCACCAGCTTCGAACAGACCTGCCACCGCCTCTCGACGCTGCAGCGGCCGGGCGCGGCGGGCATTCCCTTCTTCTTCTGCCGCGTCGACATGGCGGGCAACATCACCAAGCGCCATTCGGCCACCCGCCTGCAATTCGCGCGCTTCGGCGGCGCCTGTCCGCTATGGGTGGTGCACGAGGCGGTGGCGATCCCCGACCGCATCCTGGTCCAGATGGCCGAGACGCCCGACGGCGTGCGCTATGTCTCGATGGCGAAGGGCCTGGTCAAACCCTCGGGCAGCTATACCCGCCCGCCCCGCCGCTATGCCGTGGCGCTGGGTTGCGAGGAGAGCCACGCGCCCGACTTCATCTATGCCGACGGCCTGCGCACCGACGGCATCGCCACCCCGATCGGCACCAGCTGCCGCATCTGCCCCCGCACCGACTGCGACCAGCGCGCCTTCCCGCCCGCAGGCAGCGAGATCCGCATCGACGCGGACGCGCGCGGCGCAGTGCCGTACGGGTTCAGATAATCTCCTCCCTCGGAGCGCAGCTCCGCGAGAGGAAAATGGCGGCACGAACCGACCGCACAACTCCACCCGTCACCCCGCCATTTCCTTCAGCGGCACCGACGCATCCGCCAGCCTCGCCGGATCGATCACCGCGCCCTCGACCACCAGCTTCCGGCCCTGGACATAGTCCTTGGTCGAATTGACGCAGTCGAGCGCGATCACGCGGCGGTCGCGTAGATACAGGACCGAGAAGCTGCGCGCCGCGGGATCGCCGCGGACCACGGTCGCGTCATAGCCGGTCGACAGGCCGACGGTCTGGAGCCGCAGGTCATACTGGTTCGACCAGAACCACGGCACCGCGTCATATTCGGTATCGATCCCCAGGATCGTCTTCGCCGCCACGGTCGCCTGGTCGTTGGCGTTCTGTACCGATTCCAGCCGGATCGCCCTGCCCTCGGCGAAGCGGTTCGAATGCTGGGAACAGTCGCCCACCGCATAGATGTCGGGCAGCGAGGTGCGGCACTGGCTATCGACGGTCACGCCATTGCCGCCCAGGGCGCCGGCGTCGATCAGCGGCTGGACCGCGGGAACGATGCCGATGCCGACGATCACCATGTCGGCCGGCACCACCGCGCCGCCTGACAGGCGCACGCCGGTCACCTTGTCCTCGCCCTCGATGCAGGCGACGGTCACGCACAGACGGATCTCGACACCGTGGGCGCGGTGCTCCGCCTCGTAGAAACGCGACAGCGGCTCGCCGGCGACGCGCGCCAGCACCCGGTCGAGCGCCTCGAGCACCACGACCTGCTTGCCGAACTTGTTCAGCACCGCCGCCGCCTCGAGCCCGATATAGCCGCCGCCGATCACGACGACGCGGGTGACGCCGTCCAGCTCTGCCAGCATCCGGTCGGCATCGGCGCGGGTGCGCACGGTGTGCAGACCGGTCAGGTGATGTCCGCCACAGGGCAGCTCGCGCGGCTTGCCGCCGGTCGCCCAGATCAGCGCGCCATAGCCAATCGTCTCGCCGTCCGCGGTCGTGACGGCCTTGCCGGCCGGGTCGACGGACACGACGCGGCGCCCCAGGAGCATCTCGACCTGCCGCTCCTGCCAGAAGGCGGCGGGGCGGATCAGGATGCGCTCGAACGCCTTTTCGCCCGAGAAATACTCCTTCGACAGCGGCGGGCGCTCATAGGGGATCTCGGGCTCGTCGCCGATCATGGCGATGGTGCCGGCGAACTTGTTCTGGCGCAGCGCGATCGCGGCCTGGGCGCCGGCGTGACCGGCACCGACGATCAGCACGTCATACTGGCTCATTTGCCGCGGAACGCCGGCTGGCGCTTCTGGAGGAAGGCAGCGACGCCTTCCTGGAAATCCTCGGTCCTGCCGGCGATCGACTGGTGCGACGCCTCGATCTCCAGCGTCTGCTCGAACGTGCCCGACAGCGCCGCGGCCACCTGCTTGCGGATCAGCCCGAGCGCGACCGTCGGCTTGGCCGCCAGCCGGCGCGCATAGTCGAGCGCAGTGTCCATCAGCGCCTCGTCATCGACCACGCGGGTGACCAGGCCGGCGTCCAGCGCCTGGTCGGCGGGCAGCTTCTCGCCCAGCAACGCCATCTCCAGCACCTTGGCGCGACCCGCCGCCTTGGCGATCAGCCAGGTGCCGCCGGCATCGGGGACCAGCCCGATATTGGCGAAGGCGAGCAGCAGATAGGCCGAGCGCGCCATGACGACGATATCGCCGCCCAGCGCGATCGAGGCACCCGCCCCCGCGGCCGGACCGTTGATCGCGGTGACGATCGGGACCGGCAGGTCGGCGAAGGTCCGCATCATCGGATTGTAGTGGCGCCGCAGCGATTCGCCCGGATCGAGCAACGCGTCGCCGCCGCGGCCCGACAGGTCGGCACCCGAACAGAAGGCCCGCCCCTCGCCGGTCAGCAGGATCGCCCGCGCGCCCTCGTCCACCGCCTGCCGTAGCGTCGCCGCGATCAGGTCGAGCATCGGATAGGTCACCGCGTTCAGCCGGTCGGGCCGGTTCAACCGGACGATGCCGACATCGCCGTCCCTTTCCAGCACTACCGTCGGGGCGTCGCTCATCCGGGCTCTCCTCACGTGATTTGGCCCCGAGCTAGTCCGGGCAGTGCGATGCGGCAAGCCTCTTCACCCCTCCGCCAGCGCGCTCCACTCCAGACCGAAGCGCGTGAGATATTTGCGCAGCCGGTCGGCGTCGTTGGTCGAGGCACGCTGGGTGCGCGACGCCGCGAACAGCGTCCGTCCCGCCGCCGACAGCGAGCGGCTGGCACGGCAGGTGGCAACGACATGCGCAAGCTGCACCCGATCGAACGGATCGAGCGCCTCCAGCGCTTCGGCCGACAGCAAGGCGGCGAGCCCGTCGTCGCCCTGCCCCGCCGAGGCATCCGGCCACAGCCGCCGCAGCCGGGCGATCTCGGCATCGACCCCGGCCACGTCGATCCGTCCCTTGGGGCTGAAGGTCGCCATCCGCGTCACGCTGGCCGCCAGGTCGCGGAAATTGCCGGGCCAGGGCGCGTCGGCGCCGGTCGCGAACGCCAGATAGCGGTCGCGCGCTTCGCGGTTGAAGGTCACCCGGTCGCCCTCGCGCTCGGCATAGCGGTCCAGCTCGTAATCCAGGTTCGGCTCGATATCCTCGCGCCGCTCGGCCAGCCCGGGCAGCGCGAAGGTCCACAGGTTCAGCCGCGCATAGAGGTCCTCGCGGAACGTCCCCTGGGTCACGCACGCCGCCAGATCGCGATTGGTGCCGGCGATCAGCTGGAAGTCGCTTGCCACCTCGCGGTCGGCGCCGACCGGCAGGAAGCGCTTCTCCTCGATCGCGCGCAGGATCATCGCCTGCTCGTCCAGCCCCAGCTCGCCGATCTCGTCGAGGAACAACATGCCGGTGTCGGCCGTGCGCAGCAGGCCCGGCCGGTCCGAGGTCGCGCCGGTAAAGGCGCCGCGCTTGTGCCCGAACAGCGCCGACATCGCGCTGTCGCCCTTCAGCGTCGCGCAATTCACCTCGACGAACGGCCCCTTCACCTGACGCTTCACGCGCTTCAGTTCATGGATGCGCCGCGCCAGCTGGCTCTTGCCCGCGCCGGTCGGCCCCATCAGCAGCACCGGCGCGCGGCTGCGGATCGCGACCTGCTCGATCTCGTCGATCATCGTGTTGAACGCGGCGTTGCGCGTCTCGATGCCCGATTTCAGGAACGATGCCCCCGCCGCCCGGTCGACCGCGAACCGCGTCGAGATGCTGTCGTAGCGCGACAGGTCCAGGTCGATCACGGTCCAGCGGCCGGGCGCGCCGCCGCTGTCGGCGAGCTTGGCCGGCTGGGTCTGGAGCAGTTTGCCCGGCAGATAGTTCGCCTCGGTCAACAGGAACAGGCAGATCTGTGCGACGTGCGTTCCGGTGGTGATGTGGATCAGATAATCCTCCGCCTCCGGATCGAACGGATAGCTTCGCGCGAAGTCGAGCAGCGCGCCATACACTTCCTCGAAGTCCCAGGGATCGGTCAGGGTCATCACTTGCCGCACGACCTGCGTCTCCGGCGAGACCGACGCGATATCCTCCGCCACGAATTCCGCCAGCCGCGAATGCCCCTCGCCATGCAGCATCACGAACCGGTCGACGCGAAGATCCTCGTGCATCGTCAGCGCGACCGACGGCCGCCACTTGTTCCAGCGCGAGGGCCCGAACTTCGCAGCGTCGAGCGTGGATCCGAGAAAGCCGATAACGGTAAGAGGTCGCATTCCTATCCTGTCGTATAAGTTTCGATCCCTGTCGATAGGAATCTTGGGACGTCGCACGATGCCCCATTCCCGATCCAATCAAAAGAAATTGGGATTTATCCATTATATTACAGGTCATTATGCGACACCCGGCACCTGCCCAACCGAAGTTGGCACGCCCCCTGCAATGCTATCCGTGTCCGGCACATTCGGCCGGGCGGCGGGATCGAGGGGCGGCTGGAATAGGCCGGCCGCCCCAAACGCCCCCAAGGATTGGAAAGGGATCGACATGGCCAACAAGAACCTCTTCGCCAGTGCGGTCGCGGCGCTGTTCCCGGCGACCGATGCGCGCAATCGCGAAGCGGCCCCGGCCTATGCCTATGGCCCGCAGGCGAAGCTCGCCCAGCTGGCCGCGACCGGCACGCTGAGCGACAGCTTCTACGCCGATGCCCAGACGCATCTGGCGGAGGCGCTGGAGGCGATCCGCGCGGTCGATCCGATGTTCGCGGCAAAGGCGGCGGTCTATGCGCGCCGCTCGGGCGCGATGAAGGATATGCCGGCGCTGATCGCGGCGCATCTGACGGTTGCCGATCCGGACCTGTCGGTACGGGTGTTCGACCGGGTGATCGATAACGGCCGCATGCTGCGCAATTTCGTGCAGATCCTGCGGTCGGGCCAGGTCGGGCGGCGTTCGCTCGGTTCGCGTCCGAAGCGGCTGGTCCAGCAGTGGCTGGAGCGGGCGTCGATGACGCGGCTGATGGCGGCGGCCACCGGCAACGATCCGTCGCTGGCGGATATCGTCCGGATGGTCCATCCCAGGCCCGCGGATGCGCAGCGTCGCGCCTTTTACGGCTGGCTGATCGGCAAGCCCTATGATCTCGCGGCATTGCCGGCCGAGATCGCCGGGTTCGAGGCGTGGAAGCGGGACCCCTCGCTGCCGCTGCCCGAGGTGCCGTTCGAATGGCTGACCGCCTTCCCGCTCTCGGCTGAGCAGTGGGGCGTGCTTGCTGGCCGGATGGGCTGGCAGGCGCTGCGGATGAACCTGAACACGCTGGCGCGCAGCGGCGCGTTCGCGGTGGAGGGCGTGTCCGCGGCGGTGGCGCAGCGGCTGGCCGATCCCGAAGCGATCGCGCGGTCGCGGGTCCTGCCCTATCAGCTGATGGTGGCGCTGGATTCCGCGAACGACGCGGTGCCGCTGAAGGTTCAGGCGGCGCTGGAGGATGCGCTCGAGATCGCGGTCTCGCGCGTGCCGAAGGTGGCGGGCAGGATCGTGGTGTGTCCGGACGTCTCGGGCTCGATGAGCTCGCCGGCGACCGGGTATCGCAAGGGTGCCTCGTCCAAGGTGCGGTGCATCGATGTCGCGGCCCTGGTCTCGGCGGCGATGCTGCGGACCAATGCCGAGGCACGGGTGATGCCGTTCGAGGTGCGGGTCAAGGATGTCCGGCTGGACCGGCATGCGCGACTTGCGGTGAACGCGGCGGCACTTGCCGGACTGGGCGGCGGCGGGACCAACGTCTCTGCTCCGCTGGCGAAGCTGAATGCCGAACGGGCTTCGGTCGACCTGGTGATCATCGTCTCGGACAATGAGTCCTGGGTCGACGCACGCCGGTCGGGGGCGACCCAGACGATGCGCGAATGGGACCAGTTGAAGCGGCGCAACCCGCAGGCGAAGCTGGTTTGCATCGACATCCAGCCGCACGGGACCACCCAGGCGGCCGGGCGTCCGGAAATCCTGAACGTCGGAGGCTTCTCCGACGCGGTGTTCGACACGATCGCACGCTTCGCCGCCGGCGAGACGCGCGACTGGGTGAGCATCGTCGAACAGACGGAGGTATAGGAAACAAGGCCGTGGCGAATGCGGGTGGGACTACATCAGGGGCCAGCGAGCGGGGGTTCGAAAGCACCTCACGCACTGGCGAAAAGTCTCACCACCGATCTCGTCGCCACGGCCCCATGATTTCGTTCCGGCAAATGCCGCGCAGGACTACATCCTGTCACGATGGCCCTTCGGGGACCCGTCCTTCGCAACTCTCGTTGCCGGAACCACGATACAGCTGGCGAATGCCGGCGGGACTACACTGTTAATCTCAAGGTCGGCGGTTCGAATCCGCCCGGGCCTCCGGCCCGTAGCTCAGTTGGACAGAGCATGAGCGTCTCGCCAACCCCTTGTCGCCAGCACGCGACACACTCCGGCAAATGCCGCGATGGACTACATCTTCCAACGATGTCCCTTCGGGGCCTCGTCCACCGCATCCCTCGTTGCCGGAACCGAACACACAAGCCGGCGAATGCCCGGCGGGACTACATGGTAAGGCCGCAAGGCCGGGCGGTTCAACTCCGCGCCGGAGCGATCCGGATGTCTCGCCAACGCTCGTCGCCGGCACCAGAAGGATCAAGGAGGTCGAGATGACCGAAGCTTTGTACGATTACCAGCATGTCGAGGGCGGCGTGCCGATCAAGATGTGGACCCGCGGCGTGCCCGTGGAGGACCAGGCGCGCGAGCAGCTGAAGCGTGCGGCGCAGATGCCGTTCGTGTTCAGCCATGTCGCGGTCATGCCCGACGTCCATGTCGGCATAGGCGCGACCGTGGGGTCGGTGATCCCGACCAAGGGCGCGGTGATCCCGGCGGCGGTGGGCGTCGATATCGGCTGCGGCATGATGGCGGCGCGCACCTCGCTGGTGGCGAGCGACCTGCCCGACAATCTGGAGGGCATCCGCTCGGCGATCGAGCAGGCGGTGCCGCATGGGCGGTCGGTGGGACGCGGCAAGCGCGATACGGGCTCCTGGGGCTCCCCGCCCCCGGCGATTGTCGAGGCCTGGGCCACGCTGGCGCAGCGCTTCGACCGGCTGGCCGACAAGCATCCGCGGTTGCGTAACACCAACAACCTCACCCATCTGGGGACACTGGGCACCGGCAACCATTTCATCGAGCTGTGCCTGGACCAGGACCAGCGCGTGTGGATCATGCTGCACTCGGGCTCGCGCGGCGTCGGCAATGCGATCGGCACCTTCTTCATCGAACTGGCTAAGCAGGACATGCGCAAGTGGCACATCAACCTGCCCGATCAGGACCTGGCCTATTTCCCGGAAGGGACCGACCATTTCGACGATTATGTCGAGGCGGTCGGCTGGGCCCAGGACTTTGCCGCGCTGAACCGCCGCACGATGATGACCAACGTCATCCGCGCGCTGCGGGGCCAGATCGCCAGGCCGTTCGACGCGGAGATGGAAGCGGTGAATTGCCACCACAACTATGTCCAGCGCGAGAGTCATTTCGGCCAGAACGTGCTCGTGACCCGCAAGGGCGCGGTGCGGGCGGCAAAGGGCGTGATGGGGATCATCCCGGGATCGATGGGCGCCAAGTCGTTCATCGTGCGCGGGCTGGGCAATCCGGAGTCGTTCGACAGCTGCTCGCACGGTGCGGGCCGGGTGATGAGCCGTACCGCGGCGAAGAAGCTGGTCTCGCTCGACGAGCATATCGCCGACACCGCCGGCGTCGAATGCCGCAATGACGAAAGCGTCATCGACGAAACGCCGCGCGCCTACAAGCCGATCGAAGCCGTGATGGCCGCGCAGGCCGATCTGGTGGAGATCGTCCACACGCTGAAGCAGGTGGTGTGCGTGAAGGGGTGATCGGGCGATCAAGCGGCATGCCGGGGGCATGCCGCCGCCCGATCGCCGGCTCGCCCTGCGAGCCGGCACCCGCGCACCGCCATCAGGGGAACTTGAATGCGAAAGAAGCTACATTGTGCCGCGTGCGGCATCGCGCTGACGCGGCCCCTCGCCATCCTGTCAGGCAAGGACCCCGCGGTCACGCCACCCGACATGGAGGATGGCAAACCGATGACCCCGGCAGGCATCGCGTTCGAATCCTATGAACCAATCGGGCTTTCGTCTTTGGACACGCCAACGTTGCTGGGATCTGTCCCACAGTATTGGCTCAACCCGGATGATCTGACCAAGGTCGTGCGCATGACCAAGGACAAGGGTCGCCTTGCCGGATGCTGCGGACTCGATGGCTGCGATGGACCAAACCAACTGTGCGGCTGCGGAGCCGAAATAGGTACGCTTCGCACCGATTGCTGGACCCCTCGTGTTTTCATACCGGCGCCAACAGTCACTGAGTGGCGCGAAGAGGATTGAGATGACCGACCCCATCCCCGCCCCCGTCCGGACCGAGATCGAGCGCCGCATGGCCGCGATCTAGGCGGTGTGCGTTAAGGGGTAGTAATGAGTGACTTCACGCCATCCACCCAGGGCGCACGTCCGGGATTTATCGCTTATCAGAGCGCTTGGTCCCGGACGACGCTGACCCGCGTCGAGGCACTGGATCCCCGCCTTCAGGCGGTGGCGAAGACGATACGCGCCACCTGCAATGTGTCCAATGGCGTGCAATTCCTCCAGTTCGAGATCCATCCCGATCCCGCACTGAGCGACTATTTCGATCACAATCGCATAGAGGCCGATTTCTTCTTCCACTTTTTCACCCACCCGGATGTCCGAAGGGCTTTTCCGAACATGCCGCAGCCATCGGAAACCATGCTTGGCTTCCATCACGAGAGCGGAACTCAACTCACCGAAAGGCTTGAACGCGGGATCATGGACGGCGGCGCGTATCGCAGCTTCAGGGGCAGCGCTGCTGACGCCGCCAAGTTGGTGGCCGACTTCGGCGCCGGCATCGGAGATCGTTTCTCCAGTGCCGGCGGCTGGGTGAGCGAGGAACCATGGAACGGCTGGTTTCGCGGCATGGGGTGGGACCGCAGTTTATTCTGGTTCGACCGAGGCACTCGGATCGCGACCGTCCTACTGACAACGGATACCGATTGAGATGACGACCGATCCCATCCCCGCCCCCGTCCGGACCGAGATCGAGCGCCGCATGGCCGCGATCGAGGCGGTGGACGGCGTGCGCCTGTTGCTGGCGGTCGAGTCCGGCTCGCGCGCCTGGGGCTTCCCCTCGCCCGACAGCGACTATGACGTGCGCTTCCTCTACATCCGGCCGCGCGACGCCTATCTGGCGCTGTCGCCGGTGCGCGACGTGATCGAGCGGCCGATCGTCGACGAGGTCGACCTGAACGGATGGGATTTGCGCAAGGCGCTGGGCCTGCTGCTCAAGTCGAACGCGGTGGTCAGCGAATGGATGAACTCGCCGATCCGCTATCAGGCTGACGATCCGGTCATCGCCCGGCTCGCGGCGATGGCCGACGACCTGCTCGATCCGCCCGCACTGGCCCGGCATTATGCCGCGCTGGCGCGGGGGTCGGCCGATCGCTGGCTGGACCGCGACGGCGACGTGCCGGTGAAGAAATATTTCTACGCGCTGCGGCCCGCGCTCGCGATCCGCGCGCTCCGGCTCGACCCGAACTCGCGACCGCCGATGAACCTCCAGTCGCTGGTCGCGCTCAGCGGCCTGCCCGACGGAATCGTCGAGCAGATCGATCTGCTGGTCGCGGCCAAGGCGCGGACCAACGAGCATGCCAACGGCACGCGACTGGCCGAGATCGACGCGCTGATCCGCGACGAGATCGGCCGCGTCGGCGAGGTGACCGGCCCCGAACGGCCCGAAGACGCCGCGGACCGAGCCAACAAACTGTTTCTGGACCTGGTAAATTCATGATCATCATCGACGGATCCGAAGGCGAAGGCGGCGGCCAGGTGGTGCGCAACAGCTGTGCGCTGTCGCTGATCACCGGCACCCCCTTCCGCATCACCAATGTCCGCGGCGGGCGCGAAAAGCCCGGGCTGATGCGCCAGCATCTGACCGCGGTCGAGGCGGCGTGCCGCATCGGCGGCGCGAGCTGCGACGGGCTGGCGATCGGCTCGGGCGAGATCGCCTTCACGCCCGGCACGGTCGTGCCCGGCGAATATCATTTCGCGGTCGGATCGGCAGGCAGCGCCGGGCTGGTGCTCCAGACGCTGTCGATGCCGCTGGCGCTGGCCGGCGGCCCGTCGCGGCTGGTGCTGGAGGGCGGCACGCACAACATGATGGCGCCGCCGTTCGACTTCATCGACCGCTGCTTCCTGCCGATCGTCAACCGCATGGGCCCGCGGATCGAGGCGCGGCTGATCCGCCACGGCTTCTACCCGCGCGGCGGCGGCCGGATCGAGGTGGACATCACCCCCGCCCCGCGGCTGACGCCGATCGACTGCCTCGACCGCGGCGCGCCGACCGGCGTGACGGCGTCGGCCGTGTTCGCCTCCCTGCCGTTCGACGTCGCCGACCGGATGCTGGCGACCGCCCGCAGGCACCTGCCCGACTGGCCGGACAGCGCCTTCTCGGCGCGCGAGTTGCCGGTCGATCAGGGCCCCGGCACGATCCTGCTGCTCGAGGCAAGTTTCGAACATGCGACCGAGATCGTCAGCGGCTTCGGCAAGCTGGGCGTGTCGGCGGAATCGCTGGCGAAGAAGGCAGCGCAGCGCATGACCGGCTATCTCGCGTCGGACGCCTTTGCGGGCCCCTATCTGGCAGACCAGCTCCTCCTGCCCTTCGCGCTGGCGGGCCGCGGCAGCTTCACCACGGTCAAACCCAGCCAGCACAGCCGCACCGCCGCCGACATCATCGAGCGGTTCACGGGGCGGATGTGCCGGTTCGATCAGGCCGAGACGGGGGTGTGGACGGTGCGGGTGCTGTGATGGTCCGCTCGCTTGTCACGCACGGGTACCGAAAATGAGGGAGTTGAATGGTAGCCGCTCATGACCCGAGCGACATTACCGGCGTCGGTACTCAACCTCTTCTGCCTGCGACAATGGCTTTTGAGGGCTGCTTTTAATCGAGCAGAAACCGAGATGCGCGCCAGGCAAGTTTCTATTATCTCTCCGGAGTGTGATCACGGCGCCATACACCATCGGCCCAGACGGATTGACGGACGGCTCAGGCGTCTCGGTAAGCTGGATCATCACCCATGTCTCGCCATCCTGAAAGCGCATGAGGGTATCATAGTTGGAGCGCCGAGTTGCATCCCAACGATAAATTTCGAGGTCGGATTGCTTGGCACTGGCTTCGGCTTCAACCACGGAGTTTTCAAAAATTCCGGCATCATCTTTGACGATCTTCAGAGAAACGGGCGTGCTCACGAATCCTCGCCAAGCCGGCATAGTCCAGAGCTCGTCTTTTGTGCCACGGACGCCGCGCCCCCCGGTTTGCTCCAGTTTGAGGTGACTGATCCGGCCGCGACTGTCGTTGAGCTTGCAATCTACCTTGTATGCAGGAAGCGTTTGGCGCCCTGCGCTGTCCGTCAGGTTTTCAATTGGCACTAGTGGCAACCTCGGCGGAGGCAATTGAGGGACGTCTTGCACTATGAATAAAAAACCAACGATCATTTTACCGCCCCCCGCCAAAGCTTGATGTCTAACAATTCAGCAGCATCGATAGCAAGGTAGCCTGCAATAAGCGGCGCGAGCACTTTCCACCCAACGTTAGACGGGCGACCCACGTGACGATAGCGGCCGTTTACGGGTCCGCCCTGATTGCCCACTCCAGGGCAAGCCCACCCAACCCCACCGCCCTCAACTTGAGCTGCACCCGGTTTCGCGGACACCAGGTTAGGCTACATTAGCCTGCTTCTCGAAGTCCATCGGGCTGAGATACCCCAAGGTCGAGTGCCTGCGTGTCGGATTGTAGAAGCGCTCGATATAATCGAACACGTCCGCCCGGGCCTGATTGCGCGTGCGGTATGTTTTCCGCGCGATCCGTTCGGTCTTGAGCGAGGAGAAGAAGCTCTCCATCGCTGCATTGTCCCAGACGTTGCCCGACCGGCTCATCGAGCAGGTGACGCCGTTGTCGGTCATCAGCCGCTGGAACTGCTCGCTGGTGTACTGGCTGCCCTGGTCCGAGTGATGCAGGAGGGCATCGGGCTTGCCGCGTCGCCAGATCGCCATCACCAGTGCGTCGGTGACGAACTGCGCTGTCATCGTGTCGCTCATCGACCAGCCAACGACGCGGCGTGAGAACAGGCCGATGACGGCTGCGACGTAGAGCCAGCCTTCGGCGGTCCAGATATAGGTAAAGTCTGCCACCCACTTCTGGTTCGGCGCAGCGGCGGTAAACTGACGATCGAGCACGTTGCCAGCGATCACCGATCGCTGGCCCTCGTCCTTGGGCAGCCCGCGACGCCTGGGGCGAGCCTTGAGACCCTGCGCCCGCATCAGCCGTTCGACGCGGTGCAGGCCGCATGACAGGCCTTCGGCCAGAAGATCGTGCCAGACACGACGCGCGCCGTAAGTGCGATAGCTGGAAATGAAGCTTGCACGCACCTTGGCGCCGAACGCCTCGTCGCTGCGAGAGCGCACGCTCGGCGCACGCACGAGCCAGGCGTGGAAGCCACTGCGCGAGACCCCGAGCGCCTCGCATATCCACGATACCGGCCAGATACCCCGGTGCTTCGCGATGAAGGTGAACCTCATATCGAGTCCTTCGCGAAGTAGGCCGCCGCTTTTTTTAGGATGTCGCGCTCCGCCTTCATCCGGGCCAGCTCGCGGCGTAGCCGCTCAATCTCAAGCTGCTCGGGTCGCAGGTTGCCGTGGCCGGGAAAGGCCGATCCCGGATCGCCTTCCGCTTCGCGGATCCACTTGCGCAGCACGTTGGCATGCACGTCGAGATCGCGAGCCGCCTGGGCTGCGGAAACGCCCCGCTCCAATACCAGCTTCACCGCCTCCAGTTTGAACTCTCGGCTGAACTTCCGTCTTTGCATCTTCACCCTCCGGGTCCAAAAACACCTTATCTTGGTGTCCACGAAACCGGGTGCAGCTCAACTCGCCCCGCCAATCGCATAAGGCGTCATCGCCAGCGCGGTGACCACCGCCGCCACGCCCACCCAGCCCCACACGCCCATGCCGCACCACGCGATCCGCATCCCGCCGCCCGTCTCGGTCCGGGCCAGGCGCATCGCGTAGATCATGGTTCCGGTTACCGCCAATGCGGTCATCAGCGCGCCGAACACGAACCACACTATCTTGGTCCCCAGCCCGCCGAACGTGCCGAAGTGCAGCGGGTCGGCCATTTCCGAAATCCGCTGATGCAGCGTCAGGTCGCCGCCATCCAGCGTCGCGGTCACCCGTCCGTCGGCCGGGTCGACCGCGATGGCATTGGCCCGGTCGCGCACCAGCCAGGCGCTGTCCTGTCCCAGGAAGATCACGCCTTCCTTTTCCATGAAGCGGATCTCGCGGATCTCGAGCCCCGGCCGCGCCCGCTGCGCGATCTCGACCAGCCGGTCCAGCGCCGGCCCGGTCGGCATCGTCCGCTTGCCGATCTCCGGCACCCGCTCGACCGGGGCGTTGCCGCCCAGCGTCTCGACCAGATACCAGATGCCGGTCAGCGAGATCAGCGCGACGAACCACAGGCTCCACAGCCCGCCCAGCCGGTGGAGATCACCCGCCAGCCGCCGCCCGTCCCCGCCGCGCGGCCGTCTGAAGAAGCCGCGCCACCATTTCTTGTAGGTCACCACCCCGGTGATCAGCGACGCCGCCAGCAACAGCGCCAGCGCACAGACGATCGGAATGCCGATCCGGGTCGGCAGCATCAGGTGACGATGCACCTGGCGCAGGAAGCGATGGACATTGGCCCAGCCATGCTGCCCGGTCACCTCCCCCGTCCAGGGATCGACATAGACCCGGCCAGGCGCCCCCTTCTCCGGCTCGACCCAGGCCTCGACTGCGAACCACGGATCGATCGGCGCGAAGATCGTCGTCAGCCGAAGGTCGGGGGCCGCCCGCGTCGCCGCCTCGGCGATCGTACCCCAGGACGCCCTGGGCGCGTCCTGCGGCGCGACCCGCATCGCCGGGGTGACCAGCCAGTCGATCTCGTGCGCGAACACCGCCAGCGTGCCGGTGGCGAGGATGAAGGTCAGGAAGATCGACAGCTTCAGCCCCGCCCAGCTGTGGACGATCCACCACAAGGACCGGCGCTTCGGCGGACGCGCGGGATTTGCCATCGTCAGAACCGCGTACGCAGCTCGGCCAGGAAGGTGCGCGGCTCGCCCGGGAAATGGCCGCTCTGCGCCGAGAAGCCCGACGCCGCATAGACCGTGTCGAACAGGTTATCGACGCGCAGCATCACCTCGGCAAAGCCCAGCTTCTTGGTGATCGAGGCGTCGAACACCGTATAGGGCCGGACCGTCTGGCCCGACAGGCTGATCCGCCGCGACACATGCTCGCCGCCGAACGCGAAGGCCGCATCGACCACCGGCAGCTGATATCGCGTCCAGAAGCCGACCTTGTGCGCCGGCGCATTGGCGAAGCGGTCGCCCACCGCATTGGTGATCGCCTGCCCCGGCACCGTGCCCGTGATCCGCGCATCGTTATAGCCGTAATTGACCATCAGCACCCAGTTGGGCGTCAGGTCGGTGGTCAGGTCGAACTCGACCCCCTTGCTTGTCACCTCGCCGATCGGGCGCAACTGGTCCTGGCCGTTGACCGGCGGCAGCGTCGGATCGGCCTGGAGGATGTTGCGGCGCAGGATCCGGTACACCGCGGCATTGGCCTGGACCCGCCCGCCGAACAGGTCGGACTTGGCGCCCGCCTCGATCTGGTTGCCGGTGACCGGCGCGAACGGTCCGCCGGCATCGGTCGACTGGCTCGCCGCCGCCTGCGGCTCGAAGCTTTGCGACCAGCTGGCATAGAGCGACACGTCGCGCCGCGGCTTGAAGATCGCGCCGCCGCGGAAGGTGACGTCGCCGTCGCGGTAGCGCGACCGCGCGCTCACCGTGCCGCCGGTGCTGGTGGTCACCCCGTCCTCGAACCGGTCGTAGCGCACGCCCGCGACCAGCATCAGCGCCTCGCTCAGGCTCAGCTGGTCCTGCAGGTAGAAGCCGTATCGCTTCGTGCGCGTATCGGTGACCGTATAGGGCAAGGCCGCGGCGCGCACCGCATCGCCGTCCGACTGGCCATAGACCGGGTTGCTCAGGCTGAGCGGCAGCACGCCGGCGCGCAGGATCCGCGACTGGAGGATGCTGGTCTCGTCATACCAGTCGCCGCCCGCCTGGAACTTGTGCTCCATGCCCAGGATGGTGGCCTTCGCCGTCGCGTTGGCCATGAACGACAGGCCGTCGACCGGGCGGATCTGGTCGCGGAACTCGCGCAGCACCAGGTCGGGATTGGTCGGGCTCAGCCCGCGCGGCTCGTGATATTTCTGCCGCTCGGTCGCCTTGAAATATCGCACGCCCGCGTCGAACGTCACCCGCTCGCCGATCGCGGTCGCATAGCGCGCCTGAAGCGCGGTCGAGGTCAGGTGGAGGAAGTCGCTCGGCTCGTTCGCGTTCCAGCGGATCGAGGTCAGGAAATTGCCCGCATTGTCGACCAGCACGCCGCGCAGCCGGTTGGCCTGCAGCTGATTGTCATAGGTCGTCGCCTGCAGCGTCAGCGCACCGCCCGCATTGGTCCGGATCGTCAGCCCGGCATCCCCGATCAGCGCCTTGTTCTGCGTGTTTCGCCGATACGGATCCATCGATTCATAGAAGCCGCCGACGCGATAGGTCAGCACCCCGTCGCCGTCGATCCGCCCGGTCGCCTCGGACGAGATGCCGATCCGGTCGTAATTGCCCGCGGTCACGACGGTGCGCAGCGCCGCCTTGTCCGACGGCGTCTTCGACACATAGTTGATGATGCCGCCCGGCGATCCGGGCCCGAAGAACAGTCCGGCGGGCCCCTTCAGCACCTCGACCCGGTCGATGTTGAACAGCTGCGGCACCGAAAAGCCGATGAACGGATTGCCCCGCTGGCCATCATAATAGGACTGGTCCTGGCGAAAGCCGCGGAACGTCACCCCGGCATAGCTGAAGAAGCTGACGCCCGAGATGTTGCGATAGATATCGGTCGCGTCGCGCGCGCCCTGATCGGCGAACAGGTCCGAATTGATCACCTGCAGCGCCTGGGGAATGTTCAGCGGATCCTCCGCCGACTTGCCCACCGTCGTCGTCTCGGTCCGATACAGACGCTGCGCGCGCCCGGTGACGATGATCTCGTCGCCAACCGCGGTCTCGGCCGCCGGATCGGCGGTGGCGGTCCCCTGATCTTGGGCGAAGGCAACAGTAGGCGAAGCCAGGGCGACGAGCAGCCCCGGGATAAATGCAGGTTTCACGGTTTCCCCTTTATGCGACTAATTCGCATTAGCCAGCGATGCGGGGGATTGCAATGCTGCGGTGCGGGGAAAGTGTGATATGCGGACAGGCGGAGCAACCACGGCGCATTCCGGCTAGCGTGCCAGCCCGCGCAGGCTATCATGCGCCATGGCCTACGGCGTCTTCATCCACCGCTCGGACTCAATCTATGATGACATTCCGGCCGAGCGCTATCAGTTCCCGCCGCAATACCTTGGGCACGCATCGCAGTTTGTTGGATGGGTCGCCTGTTATGGGCCGCGCAAGGTCACGAGCACGCGCAGCCATTTCGCGGTGGCACGTGTCGAGCGCATCATTTCCGATCCCGCCGCGGAACCGGGCAGATATGATCGACGGGTAAGCGGCCTGCTTTCGCAACCAGATTTGGGACGGACTGTGCAGGTGCGCAACGATGTCCGCGGGAGGGCAAGAGCGTGATTATCCGGCAGCTAGACATTGAGAATTTTAGAGGAATTAAAAGCCTATCGCTGCATCTTGATGAGACAACCGTAATCTTCGGTTCTAATAACACTGGTAAGTCCACCATTATGGCGGCGATCCACTGTGTCCTTAGCAGAGCCTTTGGTCGCAAAGGCGGCATCTTTTCAGAATATGATTTTCATCTTGATGGAGCGATGCAGCCAACAGACGCGCCGCCCATCCAGATCACCGTTAAATTTTCGGAAACGATGGAAGCCGAATGGCCGGACGAGAAGGTTCAGCAGCTCGACAAAGTGGTCGGCGTTACGGCGGATGGACTCCAAGTAGTTACGCTTCGTGTCACCGGTTCATTTGATGACGCAGCGAACTCATTTGTAACGACGTCCGATTTCCTTGATCCGGCAGGAAATCCCTACCCATCCAATCCAAACGCACTGCGCAAGTTACAACAGATTATCCCCGCCTTTTATCTCGCCGCTTTGCGGGATGCGGGGCGAGAGTTTCGTGCTGGAGCACCGTTTTGGGGACCTTTCGTCAAAGCATTGAAAATTGACCCCGCGGTTCGCGCGCAAATTGAGCAGGACATTGCAAACCTGAACCAGCAAGTACTGGACGCGCACACGGGTTTTGAGTCAGTAAAAACAAGGTTGGCAAACTCTGGAAAGATGGTGCCGCTTGGCGGCGGAGCTGATCCGGTGCGTATCGAAGCTTTGCCCAACCGCGTGTTTGACATCCTGGCCAAAACGCAAGTCATGCTGTCCGGCAAAACCGGAGCGGCCCTGCCCCTATCACAGCATGGGGAAGGCACACAAAGCCTCGCCGTCATTTGCCTTTTCGATGCGTTTCTCGATGCCCAACTTATCGGTGAGTTTGGCGAGGGCGCCGTGCCGATCCTAACACTAGAAGAGCCGGAAGCACATTTGCACCCCGCAGCAGTGCGTGCAGTTGGGCAAATGCTCAGCAATTTTGTTGGCCAAAAGCTCATTTCCACCCACTCGGGCGACTTACTTTCGTCAGTATCCCTCAAATCTCTGCGCCGTCTCCGCAGAGTGGGGGATGAAGTCAAAGTATTTCAACTGACGGATGGCGCAATAGGCAACGAAGACTTACGCAGACTCGACCATCACGTTCGTCGCCATCGTGGAGGCTTCCTTTTTGCTAAAGTGTGGCTTCTCGTGGAGGGCGAAACTGACGAAACCGTTTTTCAGGAAACCGCTCGCATTCTCGGTGTAGACCTTTTCGGAATTGGGGTGTGCTGCTTCAAGTTCACCGAGATCGGGGTCGAGCCATTCATTCGCCTCGCCGACCAGTTCGGCATTCACTGGATAGTGGTTGCGGACGCTGATGGTTCAGGAAATGGTTATGCCGCTGCCGCCCAAGGCCTTCTAAACGGGCGCCATGGCGCTGACCATATCCGACAGATCCCCGCATGGGACATTGAAACATATTTGTCGATCCATGGCTATGGACACATGTACCTCGCGACGGTCTCGGCCCAATTGCAGGCGCTGTATCCGATCAGTGATCCAGTGGGAACGGACAATTACTGGAAGCACGTCGTGACCAAGCTGCAACCTAAGAAAGGAAAACCAGCGCGCGTCGCCGGTGTTATCGAGGAAATGGAAAAGCCTTCGTCGCGAGGCGTGCCACAATATCTTCGTGAGGTTATCGAGCTGACCGTTGCGAAGACCGGGGAAGGTGATTAATGATTGATTTGTCAACGCTAAATGACCGCCAGCTGGAGGCCGTCAAATGGCAAGAGGGCCCCTTGCTTGTGCTTGCTGGGCCAGGTTCTGGAAAAACAAAGGTTTTGACAAGCCGAATTGCGCGGATAATCGAAGAATCGGCTTCAGAGCATTTTCGTATTATTGCGCTGACCTTCACGAACAAGGCCGCTGCCGAGATGCGACAGAGAATCGAAGCATTGGTACCCGGCTCTGGAAACAGGGCGCTGCTGACCACATTTCATTCTTTTGCAGGTGATTTACTTAGACAGCATGGTCATTTAATCGGACTAAAACCAGATTTTACCATCATTACTCAGGAAGGCGAACGCATCGCTTTTCTTGATGAAGTAATCGAAAAATCCCAATTTGACAACGACACTATGCATCTTACCGGCGAGCGTTTGCTTCCGCTGATTAATCGCATGCTGGAAAACGACGTGTCGGCGGGCTCTGTTTCGCGCATGGTGATGACATTGCCTGAAAATCAACAAGAGCCCATTCAGGCGATTTACAGAGCATATCGTGCTCACCTAGTCGCTTCCAATAGCTTGGATTTTCCCGCACTAATTGCTGAGTCAGTTAGAATTTTCCGCGAGAAACCTGCGGTTTGCAAGCAGATTCGGCGAGTTTACAAGTTCGTCTGTGTTGATGAGTTTCAGGACACAAACTTATCCCAATATCATTTGCT
This sequence comes from Sphingomonas rustica, assembly GCF_039652585.1. Classification (NCBI taxonomy): domain Bacteria; kingdom Pseudomonadati; phylum Pseudomonadota; class Alphaproteobacteria; order Sphingomonadales; family Sphingomonadaceae; genus Sphingomonas; species Sphingomonas rustica. Next base: position 99,522 of record NZ_JBDIZK010000010.1, read on the forward strand.
TACCCATCTAGTCGATCAAGAGCGAAAAAACCTGTTCGTTGTCGCTGATGATGACCAGATCATCTACCAATGGAACGGGGCTAGTCCTGAGCGCCTCACAAAGCTTAGAACCGATTTTGGAATGGGTTTGATCCAGCTGCCCGCGAATTACCGTTGCCCTCCAGCTGTGATCGAGATCGCCAACAAGCTCATCGCGCACAATTCCGCACGGTCAGCGGAAAAGCAGAACCTGCAGGCGTTGAAGCCGGTCTCGGATGGAGATGCCGTTCGCGTCCACCGGTTTGGCACCTTTGATCAAGAGGCGGCTTGGGTGGCAGCCGATATAGCCGCGCGGGACGAGAAGGAACGTGGCCGGTGCGTTGTTTTGGCCCGCACTCGCAAAGCGCTTGAAAGTGCCCTTGAGCGCCTAACGGCGCAAGGCGTACCCGCATATCTGGCCATGCGGAAAGACGAGTTCGTGAGTGCGCCCATGCGTTTTCTGCATGCCGCACTGCGTCTCGCCAATAACCCGCAAGATCGAGAGCAGGCGCGGAGGCTATCAAAGGCCTTTTACGCACTGGAAGGTCTTCAAATTGATCCAGCCAACGTTAGCTCGGCGTCGGAAGCATTTGACGGCAATGCGCTCCGCGCATTTGCGCATATTGCGCTGAGCCGTGGAGAAATTGGAAACAACACGGCTGCTTTCATCAGAGATTCTATTCCGCCTTTGACCGATAAGTTGGAATTCCGGTCTTTTATGCAAGCCACATTCAGTTGGGCGGAGTTGCTGCAAGATTCTTCATATGGGACAGACAATCCGTTTGCAGAGTACGTCGATGAGAAATTAACGTGGTCCGATCTAACTGCCGAGATCGAAGGCCAGTTCGGCAGCGAAAATGTTACGCTCAACGTGTTACTTCAAGAGCTAGATATGAGGTCCAAAGCTCCCGCACCTGCCAAGGGCTCTGTTCCCTGTTTCACCATTCACGCTTCTAAGGGCATGGAGTTTGGCCATGTCTATTTGATGGCGATGGTCGAGGATCAGTTACCGAGCTGGGCGGCGGTTAAGAAAGGGCCCGACAGCAGAGAAATGCAGGAAGAACGCCGCAATTGCTTTGTGGCTATTACGCGCACCGAAGACTCGCTCACGATGACCTACTCCCAGCGTGTGTTCGGCTGGAACAAGGAGCCGTCGAGGTTTTTACGAGAAATGGCCCTAATTGGGTAGCGCACCATCTGCGCTTGGCAGCCGCTTTGATTCTGCCGACTGCTGGACCAATCGAAACCAAACCAAAATTTTGCACAGTACCTATCACAGGCAAAAAATTTGGGAAATTCCCATGTTTTCAGCATCTAGAAAATGGAGCGGGTGAAGGGAATCGAACCCTCGTCGTAAGCTTGGGAAGCTTCTGCTCTACCATTGAGCTACACCCGCGTGCAGCGCCGGATATGCCAGGCGGGGGCGTCCGGTCAACCGGCAAAGCTCATCGCACCACCGCCCCGCCCTTCATCACCACCGCGACATGCTCCAGCACGCGGATGTCGGTCAGCGGGTCGCCCTTCACCGCGATCATGTCGGCATAGCGGCCGGGGGCGACCGCGCCGATATCGGCTTCGCGGCGCAGCAGTTCGGCGGCGACGGTCGTCGCGGCGCGGATCGCCTGGAGCGGGGTCATGCCGTGGCGGACCATGTATGCGAACTGGCGCGCATTCTGGCCGTGCGGATAGACGCCGGCGTCGGTGCCATAGGCGATCTTCACCCCCGCCCTCACCGCCGCGGCGAAGCCGGCGCGCTGGGTGTCGGTGGTCTCGCGGTTCTTGCGCAGATATTCGGCGGGCCAGCCCTTGGCGCGGCCCTCGCTCTCGATCCAGTCGCCATTATAGATGTCCATCACCAGCCAGACGCCGCGCGCCTTCGCCATCGCGATCCCCTCGGCATCGATCAGCGAGGCGTGCTCGATCGACCGCACCCCGGCGCGGATCGCCGCCTTGATCGCGGCGGCGCCGTGCGCATGGGCAGTGACGTATCCGCCATTCTCCGCCGCCTCGGCCACCGCGGCGCGCATCTCGTCCTCGGACAGTTCCAGCCGGCCGGGCTCGCCGCCCATCGCCAGCACCGCGCCCGATGCGATCAGCTTGATCGAGTCGACCCGGTGCTGGAACAGGAACCGCACCCGCTCGCGCACTTCCTCGGGGTTGCGCACCACGCCCATCCGGAAGTCGGCCGGGATCTGCACGTCGGTCGCGAAGCCGGTCACCTCGCCGCCGCCGCCCGGCACGGTGATGTACGCGCCGACCACGTTCATCCGCGGCCCCTGGACCCATCCGGCATCGATCGCGTCGCGCAGCGCGACGTCGGTCAGCCCGCGATAGCAGCCGACATCATGGACGGTGGTGAAGCCCGCGCGCAGCGTCAGCCCGGCATTGCGCGCGCCGACGAACGCCGTCTCCGCCGCCGATCGCATCAGCACGGTGCCGGGCTCGAACCCCTCGAAATCCGCCAGGTGCGTGTGCATGTCGATCAGCCCGGGCAGCACGGTATAGCCCGACCAGTCCTCGACCGGGCCGTCGGCGGGAGCGCCGCGCCACGGGCCGACCGCGGCGATGCGATCCCCCTCGATCCGGATCAGCTGGTCGGTGAGCATCCGCCCGGCGATCACGTCGAGCAGCTGGCCGGCACGGACATAGCGGACCTGCCTCGCCTCCTGCTGCGCGGCAGCGGGAAGCGCGACCGCCAGCCAGATGCACAGGACGAGCCACCGAACCACAAGGCGCATTGCCATTCCCCCACAGCCTCCGCATAACTTTACGCCTGTACAACAGGGAGACAAGTGATGGTGCGTCGTGGGTTTGCGGCTTTGCTGGCGGTGACGATCGCGGCGGGCGGCGTCACTGCTGCCCACGCCCAGGGCGCCGGCCCCAATCCGCAGGCCGAGGCGCAGGCGCTCGAGCTGCTGAAGCGCGGCATCGGCTTTCGCACCGTCGCGGGCCCCGGCAACCAGACGTTCGACTATGCCACCTATCTGAAGGGCGTGCTGGTCGAGGCGGGCTTCCCGGCCGACGACATCAAGGTCGAGCGGGTCGACGACACCGCCTATCTGGTCGCGCGCTATCGCGGCACCGGTAAGGCGAAGAACGGCGCCAAGCCGATCCTGATCTCCGGCCATATGGACGTGGTCGAGGCCAAGCCCGCCGACTGGACGCGGGACCCGTTCACCGCGGTGGTCGAGAAGGGCTATATCTGGGGCCGCGGCGCCAGCGACATGAAGTACGACATGTCGACGATGGTCGCGACTTTCGTCCAGCTGAAGCGCGAGGGGTTCAAGCCCGGCCGCGACATCATCCTGCTGTTCTCCGGCGACGAGGAGACCAGCATGAAGACCACCGCGCTGATGGCCGCGGACTATCACGACGCCGAACTGCTGCTGAACATCGACGGCGGCGGCGGCGAGCTGGACGAGGCGGGCAAGCCGATCGTGTTCGGCGTGCAGGGCGCGGAAAAGACCTATGCCGATTTCGAGCTGAGCGTGACCAATCCCGGCGGCCACAGCTCGGCCCCGCGCAAGAGCAACGCGATCTATTCGCTGGCGCGCGCGCTGGACAAGCTGGCCGCCTATCAGTTCCCTGCCCAGATCAACGACGTGACCCGCGCCAGCTTCACCGCCGCGGCCGCCAATGCCGAGCCGAAGATCGCCGATGCGATGCGCCGCTTCGTCGCGAACCCCCAGGACAAGGAGGCGCTGGCGGTGCTGCGCGCCGATCCGGGCTATGTCGGCCAGACCGGCACGACCTGCGTCGCGACGATGGTCAATGCCGGCCATGCCGCCAACGCCCTGCCCCAGCGCGCGACGGCGAACGTCAATTGCCGCATCTTTCCCGGCGTGAAGGTGTCCGACGTCCAGGCGACGCTGACCCAGGTGACCGGCGATCCCGAGCTGAAGATCCGCGAGCTCGACAGCGGATCGGTCGCCAGCGACGCATCACCGCTGCGCCCCGACCTGATGAAGCTGGTGACCAGGGCGGTCCATGCCCGCTTCCCCGGCGTGCCGATCGTGCCGGTGATGTCGGCCGGTGCCACCGATTCGATGCACTTCCGCGCGCGCGGCGTGCCCAGCTACGGCATCAGCCCGATCTTCATGAAGGGCAGCGATTCCTTCGCCCACGGCCTGAACGAGCGCACCCCGATCAGCGAGATCGCGCCGTCGATCGTGTTCTACAAGACGGTGCTGACCGAACTGGCAAAGTGAGGGTGCGGGGTGCGAGAGTACCGCACCCCTTCGAAAACATCACTATATCAGTATCTTAAATCCTCTCCCGGAGGAGGCTTTTGCGTAAGGTCCGGGCGGTGATTGGAGGGGGGCCGAGACGTTGGCCCACGAGGGGTTACTGGCAAATGAGGGCCTGCGTTTGCTCAACCGCAGCCGCCTGATCCCTGGCTTCGGCTGCGATCCGCGTTGTCGGCGCTTGATCAGACGGCAGAGGTCGCTTTGCGCATGTTGAAGGCGATGCACAGCAGCCTGAGGTGGAGCCAGTTGGCGTCGAGCCCGCGGTAGCGCACATGCCGATAGCCATAGCCACGTTTCAGGGTGCCAAAGACCCGTTCGACGGCAGACCGGATGGGGCTGATCAGCCGGTTGCGCACGGCCTGCCAGTGCGGCAGCCGCGGCTGGTTCTTGTGGCTGCGATGCATGATCCGGTCCTTCACACCGGCCGCCTTGAGGCGTTTCCGCCGATCCTTGTGCTCATAGGCGCGATCGGCATAGACCGCGCGCTCGTCCCCGCAGATCAGCGCATCGGCGACCAGGCTCTCGTTGATCACCGCCGGGGTCAGCACGGCGCGGCGAATGAGGCCGGAGCCTTCGTCCACGCCAAGATGCGCCTTGTAGCCGAAGTGCTTCGTGCCGCCCTTGCGGGTCCAGGCGGCGTCGGGATCGACCTGCGACCTCGAGCCGGCCGGAGCACCCGGGCGACGCACCGCCGCCTCCACCAAAGTCGCATCGAGCAGCGTGCCGCTGCGCACCAGCATCCCTTGTGCCGACAACTGGCGCTCGACCTCCTGGAACAGCCGCTCGTCCAGCTTGAGCTCGCGCAGGCGCTTGCGAAACCGGCTCAGCGTCGAATGATCGGGCTGGCCCTCGTCCAGGCCCAGACCCACGAAGCTGCGGAACGATAGCCGATCGCTCAGCGCCTCCTCCAGCCCAGGGTCGGACAGACCATACCATTGCTGCAGCAGCAACGCGCGGAGCATCAGCACCGGAGGCCAGCTCGGACGACCGGTCCGAGCCGAGTAGACCTCCGCAACCAGCGCCTCGATCGCGCCCCAGTCAAACGCCGCCCGGATCCGCTCCAGCCGAGCGTTGCGCCCAAGCTGCGGCGACAACCACGCCCGACCCAGATCACCCTGACCACTCGAACGATGCATCGCGGCAACCTCCTTGTGATCCCTATCGAATCACAGACCAACCGCTTTTGCAAAGGCCTCCTCCGGGAGAGAATTTGTCCTTACAGATCAAATTCTTGCGCCTGAGCGACCTCAGCGGGACCACCCTACCCCAGCAACGCCGAGATCCACCGCTCCGCAATCTCGCCCGCTTCCTCCGCGGTGAACACGTCGGGCGCCAGGCACAGTTCGAGCCACAGCCCGTCGACCAGCGCGGTCAGGCCGATCGCGGCCAGCCGCACCTCGCGCCGCGGCATGCCGCAGCCGATCAGCAGGGGCTCCAGCCCGGCGCGGTAATTGGCGTAGATCTCGCCGTGCAGCGCCTGCATCGCCGGGTTCGACTTGGCCAGGCTCCAGAAGGCGATCCAGGTCGCGAGCAGCGCCGGATCGGCGATCGGGCTGCGAAAGCTGGCATTGACGTACGCGACCAGCCGCGCGCGCGGCATCAGCCCGGAATCCGCCACCGCCTCGTCCAGCGCCTGCGCGACGCGGGCATCGACCCAGCGATAGGTCTCGGCGATCAGCGCGTCGATGCCGTCGAAATAGTGGCGCAGCAGCCCCGGCGAAACGCCCGCGGTGGCGCAGATGGTGCGGACCGACGCCCCGGCGGCGCCGCGTTCGGCAAGCACCGTCGCGGCGGCTTCGATCAGGCTCTGGCGCCGGGCGTCGGGTTCGGCGCGGGTAAAGCTGCGTGCCATGGCGGCTTCATGCCCGATCCCCGCGCGCTTGTCGAAGGGCAGATCCGCTGTTATACGATCGTACAACAACGCGCTGCGGAGCATTCATGGCCCATCGTTTCGCCGACGCCGGCATCGACCCCGACGACGATCTGAGCCTGCCCGGCTGGATCTATGGCGATGCCGAATTCCAGCAGGCGGAGATCGAGCGGGTGATCCGCCCGTCATGGCAGATCGTCTGCCATGTCGGCGACCTGGCGAAGACCGGCGACTACCACACGCTCGATTATGTCGGCGAAAGCGTGATCGTGATCCGCGGCGCCGATAGCGAGATCCGCGGCTTCACCAATGTCTGCCGCCACCGTGCGATGCGGCTGGTCGAGGGGCCGGCGGGTTGCGCGAAGAAGCTGGTCTGTCCCTATCACGCCTGGACCTATGATCCCGACGGACGGCTGAGCGGCGTGCCCGCTCGGTCCGACTATGCGACCCTCGATCCCGCCAGCCACGGCCTGGCGCCGGTCGGCGTCGAGATCTGGCGCGGCTTCGTGTTCGTCCGGCTGGAGGATCGCGGCGGGCCCTCGGTGGCCGAGATGATGGCGCCCTATGACGAGGAGGTCGCGCCCTATCGGTTCGAAGAGATGCGCACGCTGACCCCCGAACGGCGGCGCGAGCGGCCGGTGAACTGGAAGAATGTCGGCGACAATTATTCGGACGGGCTCCACATCCCGGTCGCCCATCCCGGCCTGACCCGGCTGTTCGGGCGCAGCTATTCGGTCGAGGCCCAGCCCTGGGTCGATCGCATGTCGGGCTATCTGACCGAGCGATCGGGCAATTTCTGGGAGGATGTGTACCGCACCCACCTGCCCCGTGCCGATCACCTGCCCGAGGCGAACCAGCGGCTGTGGCTTTATTACAAGCTGTGGCCGAACCAGGCGTTCGACATCTATTCGGACCAGATTGACTTCATGCAGTGGCTGCCGCTGACGCCGACCAGCTGCGTGCTGCGCGAGATGAGCTTCGCCCGGCCCGACGACCATCTGCCGGAGGACCAGCGCCGGACGATGAAGCTGGTCCGCTATGCCAATTGGCGGATCAACCGGATGGTCAATGCCGAGGATACCTGGCTGATCACCCGCATCCAGCAGGGCATGGCCTCGCGCAGCTACAGCGTCGGCCCGCTGGGCAGGAGCGAGGTGTGCCTGCGCAGTTTCGCGCGCAAGATACGCGGCCTGATCCCCGAGGCGCGGCTGCACCAGCCGCCGGCGCCGGGATGGAGCCGCCGGCCGCGCGCGGTCGACTGACCGTCGCGCCGGCAGCGACGCGAACCAGAATGATACGAACGGGCGGGGACGAATGACGCAGCGATACGACGCACTGATCATCGGCGGCGGGCATAACGGCCTGGTCTGCGCCTTCTACCTCGCACATGCCGGGCTGAAGGTCCGCGTGCTCGAGCGGCGCGACATCGTCGGCGGCGCGGCGGTGACCGAGGAATTCCATCCCGGCTTCCGCAACTCGACCGCCAGCTACACGGTCAGCCTGCTGCGGCCCAAGGTGATCCGCGACATGCGGCTCCACGAACGCGGCTGGCGGATCATCGAGCGGACGATCAGCAACTTCCTGCCGCATGACGGCGGCTATCTGAAGCTGGGCGGCGGCACCGCGCGCACCCAGGCCGAATTCGCCCGGTTCAGCGCCAAGGATGCCGAGACCTTCCCGAAATACGAGGCGGCGCTGGAGCGGGTGGCGGAGGTGCTGCGCGACCTGTCGCTGAAGACCCCGCCCAATGCCGGCAGCGGCGTGCGCGCGCTCCTGGCCGCCGCCAGCCAGGGCCGCAAGCTGGCGGGCATGGACATCGAGGCGCAGCGCGACGTGATGGACCTGTTCGTCAAGTCGGCGCGCGATTTCCTCGACAGCTGGTACGAGAACGACTTCGTGAAGGCCGCGTTCGGCTTCGACGCAGTGGTCGGAAATTATGCCAGCCCCGACACGTCCGGCAGCGCCTATGTCCTGCTCCACCATGTCTTCGGCGAGGTGAACGGGAAAAAGGGCACCTGGGGCCATTCGGTCGGCGGCATGGGCGCGATCACCCAATATATGGCCGAGGCCTGCCGCGACCTGGGCGTCGAGATCAGCCTGGAATCGCCGGTCGCCAAGGTGCTGGTCGACGGCAAGCGCGTCGCCGGCGTGCGGCTGGAAAGCGGCGAGGAGATCGCGGCGGGCGTCGTCGCGTCGAACGCCGGCCCCGCGCTGCTGTATCGCCAGCTGGTCGACAGCAGCGACATGAGCCCCGAATTCGCCCGGCGGATGGACCATTTCAAGGCCGGGTCGGGCACCTTCCGGATGAACGTCGCCCTGTCCGAACTGCCCGACTTCGCCGTCCTGCCGGGCAGGGACGTGGCCGAACACCACACCGCGGGCATCATCATCTCGCCGACGCTCGACTATATGGACCGCGCGTTCACCGACGCGAAGGCCAAGGGCTGGTCGGACGCGCCGATCGTCGAGATGAAGATCCCGACCAGCGTCGACGACAGCCTGGCGCCGCCGGGCATGCATGTCGCCTCGCTGTTCTGCCAGCAATTCGCACCGGTGCTGCCCGGCGGCCGCAGCTGGGACGACGAGCGCGAGAAGGCTGCGGAGACGATCATCGACACGGTCACCCGGCACGCGCCCAATTTCCGCAAGTCGATCATCGCCACCCAGATCCACTCCCCGCTCGATCTGGAGCGCAAGTTCGGGCTGATCGGCGGCGACATCATGCATGGCCACATGTCGCTCGACCAGCTCTGGGCCGCCCGCCCGCTGCTCGGCCATGGCGACTATCGCGGCCCGATCAAGGGCCTCTACATGTGCGGCGCCGGTACCCATCCCGGCGGCGGCGTCACCGGCGCCCCCGGCCATAATGCGGCGCACGAGATATTGCGCGATCGCAGCATGCTGGGGTGGCTGCTGGGGTAAAGCATCCTACCCTCCTCGGGAGCCTGCGGCTCCGGGGAGGAAAGCGCGATCTCAACCTGCGCCACTCCCGACTATGGGATCAGCGTCACCCGGCGCCCGCCCGGATCGACCAGGATCATCCGGCCATGATCGTCGGCGAGCAAGGCAGTGGCACCGGGCCCCGGCAATGCGCTGCGCTTCTTCTTCGAGCCCGGACCCGCCTGGTCCCTGGCGATGGCACCGGGCATCGGCGCTCGCGCCAGGCATCGCAGCGGAAGCGCAACGGGATGGTCGAGCCGGTAATGATCTCCGTTGAGTTCGGACAAGGTCACGCGCGTGTCGAAGCTGTCGAGCTTCGGGCTCAGCCTGTGATCGACATAGGGCCGACCGAGATCGCAGGGCTGGATGCTGTCGATTCCCTCGATTTCCAGCCGCTCGCGTGCCTCCATCAGGCGCCGGGCCTTTGCTGCCGCCTTCTCGCTCCATCCCTCGAACGACATCCAGCGGACGGTAGGTCCGATCGTCCCGATCCCGCTTCCCGGATCCCAGAACCAGTCATGCGGCCGCAGATCACTGTCGTCGGTCGAGGGCAGGCAGACATGCGAGGTGAGCTGGCCGGAACCGGTCAGCTGCCATTTCTCCATCACGCCCGCCCCGTGCAGGCCGACCCCGATCGTAATCCAGCCCGCGCCCTTGGCGTAATGGGCAAAGGCGCGGGTGCGCACGCCCTTGCCCAGCTGGCAGGCCCACAGATATTCGATCTCGGGTTCGGGCGCGCACAGCTTGACCAGATCGAGCGCACCGACCTGCTCATCGATCTGAACCAGCCACTGGGTGTCGGTCGTCAGGTCGTGCGCACCCAGCAGCGGAACTGCGCCGATGGGATGCACCGTGCGCGACCGCGTCGCCATCCGGCTCAGCGCGAAGAACTCGTCCTCGCGCGACTGGATGACCAGCGCGTCGTCGCTCGATCCGATCGGCACCAGCGCGACGACCAGCGGCAATCGCATCTGCCATTCCAGCCGCCCGTGACGATCGCGCAGTTCGAGCAGGTCTCCGTCACGCCAGGCCAGGATGTCGCCGCCGGCCAGGATGCAGCCGATCCGCACCGCTGGCCGGCTGATGTCCGGGACCTCCAGCACATGACGATTTTCCGCTTTCGATGGCCGCGGGGTCAGGCGATGCAGCTTGTCGAGATCCCAAGCCAGAACCGGCTGATCCGCCCTGCGCAGAAGCGACTGCAGCGCCTCCAGATCGGGCAACTGCATCCGGCCCGAAGCGATCGAGATCGCCGCTCGGGCGATGCCGTCGATCAGTGCCGGCCCCACCCCTTTCCAGAATGCCTGCTGCTCCGCATGGCTTGTCAGGGCCAGTCGCATCAATGCGTCAAGCAAGTCGAGCAGCATGGCCGCTGCATCGCCTTCGTCGCGCGCCGCCGCCTGAACGTGCGACAGCGCGAGTTCGAACGGGCCAGCACCCTCGTCCACAGCCATGGCCGGGAAAGCGGCGAACCGCTCAAGATCGCCGCCCACATCCTGCGACGCCGACGCCAGCAATGCACGCACGATCAACTCAGCCCCTGGACGAGCACCCGCGCGATCCATCGCCGCCTCCAGCCAGCCGCGCCGCGCAAGCAACAGCGCATCGTCGGGACTCTGGGACGCCAGATCGTCGGTGACCTGCAGCGCGCGCAACCACTGGCCCGTTCCTGCCAGCATTTCGGTCCAGGCATGAACGACATAGGCGTGATAATCGGGATGACGCTCCCGACTGTCCTCGGCCAGCGCGTCGAAACAACCGGCACGGCGCGCCAGCGCCAATGCGGCGTCGCGGTCCTCCGCAAGATACAGCATCCGGATTGCCAGCACCGGGTCGAGTTGCGCGCGCAGCGGAAGCCTGGCCGCATCGGCATAGAGCTTGCCACGCTCCAGCGTCAGCACCGCGGCCTCGTGCTCGCCCAGCAGCTGCGCCCGGATGAAGGCAGCGCGCCGGAAATCCCCCTCGCGCTCGAGCCGGCCGGCCAGGTCGCGATAGGTCGCCCTCAAATTCCAGAAGCTGCCGGAATCGAGGATGGGGTAGGAAACGCCGCCGAGCGAAATGTCGAAGTCCAGCCGTGCATGCGGCGGCGGCAGCGATCCCGGCATTCGGCTGCGGCCGCCATCCTTGTCGCCGCCGACCTTCAGCCCGTATCGCAACGCTTCGTCGAACTTGCCCGATGCGATCAGGCGCTCGACGAGACTGAGCCTCTCGCCGAACTGGCGGCGAAGGCCATCGCCCAGCGGCGTGCGCCACTTGATCCATGCGAACAGGGCGCCCAGCGGATTCTCCCCCTGCGGTGATATCGCATCGCTGTCCCCGGAATCGTCCGCAGCCGAGCCGCGCAGTCGCTCACGCATCCGGCGCAGCAAGCCACCCGCACCACCACCGCCGCGGCCCAGCCGGGCACGCACATAATCCTGAAAATCCTCAGCGTCGGATCGGATCGCCGGGCTGGCGACCGACACTTTCGCTGCGCCGGTGGTCGTCTTGTTTTGGCAGGAGCCGTCGGTACCGGCCGCCAGGCCTTTTCCGTCCGCACTGCCCCGCGACGCCAGATCGGTCCCGTCACCGCCATCACCAGGGCTGTCACCGTCACCACGCACGATGACGCGGCGAACGATCCGCGGCGATTGCGCGTGGATCGTCACCGGCGGCAGATCCCACAATGAGATCAGCGACACCGGCGTCAGCGCATCCGTCGCGACACCATGGGTCGTGCCGCCCCATCGCAGTTCGAGACGGCGAAAACTGCGCGCGCCCGATGGCGGCGTCGCATCCCTGTCGAGCCGGTCGGCGAAGCTGCGCAGCGTCGCGGGCGCCACGCCGATCACGGGGAGCGCCCCCGGCCAGCGCATCGGATCGATTGTCAGCGGTCGTTCGAACACCATGAGCATGACCGTCCAGCCGTCATCGCCCCCCACCATCCCGGTCCGGATCTCGCGGATTTCCTCCCGCAGCGGCCGCAAATCGGGGATCGCCGCGCGCCCGTCCTGCAGGAATGCCAGTCCATCGCAGACGGTGCCCGCCGGCAGGGTGGGCAAGACCGGAAAGTCGCGCATGATCGACCTGGCCGACCGGCGGCCGGCGTGGCTGGTGTCACGCATAAAGCTGCTTCGGATCGAGCGTGACCGCCTTCGCGCGAAGTTCGGCCAGCGGGAAGCGGTGGGTGGAATAGCCGCCACCTTGGGTCCGACGATAGCGGATTAGCGTATGGGGCCTTCCGCCATCGTCACCGACCACCGCCCAATATCCCCCGTCGACATATTGCAGGTAGACGATCTTCGACCCGACATCGCCCAGCATTAGTGTCGGGCCCCGATGTACGACCCTCCCGTCCAGATAGCCGAGTTCTCTCACGGTCCCGTTCCCGCCATAGCGCGCGTCGGACCAGATTCGGGCGATTACGCCGCCCTCGTTTACGAGGGCGGTTAGCACCTGTTCGCACGGCGCGACCGACAACATCTCTGCTGCCTCACCCTCTTTGCGTTCGGGAATGGTCCAGACATTGGCTTCAGCGCTGAAGGCCAGGCTGGACTCGTCGGGACTCCACGCCCAGTCGAGCACATCGGCAGGCAATGTCTGCCCCGACGGCAGCCAGAACCGTTTGGCCCTCGACTCACGCCTTTTTCTGACCTCCAGTCGCTGAGAGCCCGTGATGCGATCGACGAAAACGCGATACTGGTTCTGAGCAAAGCGAAGGTCTAATCCGTCAATGGTCAACGCTAGCTCGCCCGGTCGGTCCGCTAATTGATAAATAAACCAGCTCTGTCCAGAAGCCGTGTAGAACTGGATAAGATCGTAGTCATTTCCAAGGGGCGGGATCGCGTATCGGCCCCGACCCACTAGATCTTTTATATCGGGCCCGGTTGCTCTCCCGAGCAATAAACCATCCGGTGCATCAGTGGTCAACGAGATCTGACTGAGAGCCAGCGCATTTCGGGCGTGCATCAGAAGCAGGAGGGTTCGCGCTGTTGCGGACACCCCGACCAACGTCGCGTCCGCTTCGATCGGCACATAGCGGCAACGACCGAACCATCTCTTGGTCCAATCGCAGATCAGCAATCCCCAGTCAGTCCGGATCAAGATGACACTGCCGCAAACGGCAAGATATTGGGACTGCCCACCGCGGGGCGGCACCTGCCGAACGCCCGGAGGACGCGCATCTGCCACCGCGTTCAGCTGATCGAAAGGCTGTTCCAGCGCGGAGCGGCAAATCTTGTCTTCCGGGAAAACCATCCGTCGCCGCGCCCGCTCGCGTCCGGCCCGCCGCACCCTGATGTCGGTGGCACGCGGCGTGCCCGGGATCGGGGCCTTCAGTGTGAAAGTCAGCGCATTGGGCGCATCGACTACCGCCGGAGGCTGAGCGTCACGGGCGCCGGCAAGCGATGACTGCGCGCCGACGACCCAATCGAGCAGGCGCGGGTCGCGGTCTTCGGATCGTCCGGGTGTCGCGCCCGTCCAGCTGCCATCGGCGTCGGCGACATCGTCCCCGCTCATCTCCCGATAGGAAGCGCTCTTCAGGAAGCGCATCACCGTCCGGATCGACACCTCATCGAACCAGTCCGCCCCCTCCTCGCGCGGCAGATAGCACCAGTGGAACTCGGCACCGCGCTCATGCGCCACGCGCGCCAGGAAGAACAACGCCGCCAGCGCGACGATCCGGCCATGGCCCAGCAGGCCCGGCCCGGACGAGATCATGACCCGGTACAGGCTGCGCGTGCCGGGATCGGCATATTGCGGCGCGTGGTACAGAATCTCGGACTCGGCGAAGCGCCGCAGAAACTCCAGCGGCGCTTCGGTGCGAAGCAGCAACTCGCTCTGAAGGACATGCGCCATGTCGCCGCGGGTGGTGAGCCCGCCCAGACCCTCGAACTCACCCTGCTGGGCGAACTCGCGCACCTCGAAGGCTGCGAGAGTCGTTTCGAGCTCGGCGAGCAGCCCGTGGATGATCTGGCGCAGCGGAAGCGAGAGCGCCTCCAGGACAGGCGCAAATGGCGCATAGGCGGGCGGCAGGCGTTCCAGGTCACCCGCGTTCGGTTCGGACGGGCGGGCGATCGGCACCGCAGGTTCGGGAGGCCGCTCGGGCGCTGCCAGGGCAGCCCGTTTTTGAGCGGCAGCCTTGACCAGACCCGCATAATTTGTGCGCAACCCCTGGGCCACCCAGTCTGCCGCCTCGGGAATCGAAGGGGCGGCTCCGGGCGTAGCCGAATCACCAGTGCGCTTGCCGTCGGGGTCGTAGGTGCTCATGCCCCCTCACCCAGCCCGGAGTCGGAAAAGCACAGCGCGCCGCCCACCGGATAGGCGTGGACGGCGTCGCCCTCCCCCGACGGCACCAGGATCGCCGGCGGTGTGAAGCCGCGGGCCTGGGCGAGTCCCATCAGCAGCTGGTCGTGCAGCCGTTCGGGCACGTCCAGCACCAGACCGACCGGCATCCACCAGCTGCGCGGCGCCTCGTACAGCGCCGTCGCCCCGTCGATCCGTGGCAGGACGATCTCCGCCTCGCCGAACAGCGGCGCGCCGAACACCGCGGCCCAGTCCTCGCCATGCGCGACGCGCAGCGTATGGAACAGGCGCGACTTCTCCGCCATCGCCGCGCCCACACGGCGTGCAGCGTCGGGGCCGGCGACGAGCAGTGCCGAGACGGCCTGCACCGGATCGGTGCGGCGCCAGCGCACCAGGCGGGTTCCGCAGCCGCCTCGGCACCCGCGCCCTGCGGCGCCTTGCCGCCACCCGACAGGATCGCGTCGATGCTGGCTCGCGCAGCACGCAACGCCTCGGGCAGCTTGTCTCGGGCGAAGGCGGCGTCGATGCGGGTGACCAGCGTCTCCAGTCGCACCAGCCATGCCTCGCGCGCCGTCTCGTCATCTGCAGCCGGATGCGCCTCCAGCAATGCGGTCGCCTGAGCGGTCAGATGGGCGGCATGGGCGGTCGGGCCATAGGTCGCCTTGGCGACGCTGCCGGTCAGCACCGGGTTGTGGCTGTGCTGCAATTCGGCGTGGAGCAGTTCGCGCACGGCCTCCTGCTGGTCGCGCGACTGGACCAGATAGGTAACCGGCCACAGGTCCTCCGGGCCGGCAACCTGCGCCCCGCGCAACAGCGCCGCCGCCGCGACCAGCTTCTGCGCCTTCACCAGCTTGCGATCGGACAGCGTCACGCCGGTCAGGCGGATCTTGCGCACGACATGGGCATAGGCATCGATCACCCCGGCCATGTCGATCCGCAGCACCGCATCGTGCAGTGCCGCGACCATCGCCTTGTCGAGCGGCGCGACCGGCGCCGCACCCGATGTCGCGTCGCGCCATCCCGCGCGCAGCAGGTCGCCCAGCGCATCGTCGCCCACCGGATCGACGAACATTGTCAGCAGGAAGCGATCGGCAAACGCCGCCAGCAAACTATCGTCCGGCAGGGCATTGGATGCGGCGACGCACGACAGCAGCGGCGTCTTCACGCTGAACTGGCCGCGGCGATAGGTCCGCTCGTTCAGGATCTTGAGCAGCGAGTTGAGGATCGCCGTCGAGCCCAGGAAGATTTCGTCGAGGAACGCGATCTCGGCCTCGGGCAGCATGCCCTTGGTGACCGGGCGAATTTCGCCCTCCTTCAGCGCGTTCAGGTCGAGCGCGCCGAACAATTCGGACGGCTCGGTAAAGCGGCCGATCAGATAGTCGAATGCGGTGGCGTCGATCGAATCGGCAATCGCGTGCACCGCGGCCGACTTGCCGGTCCCCGGCGGCCCGATCAGCAGGACATGTTCGCGTGCGATCAGCCCCAGCATCACCAGTTCGAGCAGCGCACGCCGCCCCACGAACCGCGCGCTCAACGACTCCAGATGCGCATTCACCTGCCGCACCGCGGCCGTCAGTTCGCCCTTGCCCTCAACCGGCGCATCCATTCCGCATGTCCCCCTGTCGGAACGCCCGCCCCGGACGCCCCCGGACTGCGTCTAGCCGCAACTCGTTGCAGTTTCCAAACGGGTTCAGCGCGGTGCAGGCTTTTGTTCTGACGGCGCGCGGCAGAAGATCGCAACCTCTCTTCCCAGGAGCCTGCGGCTCCATCACCGCATACCCCTCCACCACGCCCTCCGGGCGCGGTTCCCCTCCCCGAGACGAGCTCGGGGAGGAATTAGCGATGCCACCGCCGCGCCTGAAATCCTCCCCGAGCTCGCTCGGGGAGGGGGACCGCCCGGCGCAGCGGGGTGGTGGAGGGGCTGCCACGTCCGCCCCCGGATGCAGCATCCGGGGGCGGAAACGCTCACTTACGAGCCTTGGCTCGCCGCACTCCGCCCCGCCCCGTCCCTCCGGACCAGCAGGTACACCGGCAGGCCCAGCGCCATCAGTCCCAGGCCCCACAGGTCGGCGCGCAGGCCGAGGCCCCAGATCATCCACAGCACGAAACCGGCCGACACCAGCGCCGAGGTCGCCAGCATGCGGTCGCCGGGCAGCAGGCGGATCGCCGCCAGCGCGCTGGCGAAATAGGCGACCATGCCGGCGGCCAGGCTGATCGTCGCGATGTCCGAAAAGAGCTGGCCGGTGCGATCGCCATAGTTGAGCGCCATCAGCAGCGTGACCAGCACGCCCGACACCAGATGCGCGCGGGCCGGTGTCCCCTGCGGGCTTTCCTTCGCGAACCAGGCGGGAAAGACGCCGCCCCTGGCCATCGCCCAGGGCATTTCGCCCTGCAGCAGGATGAAGCCGTTCAGCGCGCCGAACGCGCTGATCGCGGCGAACAGCGCGATGACCTTGCCCGTCCCGCTGCCGAATTCGCGGCCGAGAAATTCTGCCAGCGGCGCCGGCGAGGCTGCCGTGACCTGCCACGGCATCAGGAAGGCGATGGCGATGGCGACGAGGAAATAGACCAGTCCGGTCGCGCCAGCGCCGAGGATGGTCACCCGTGGCACGATTCGTGCCGCATTCTCGACCTTGTCGGCGGGGATGGTAGCGCTTTCCAGCCCGATGAAGCTCCAGAAGGTCAGCGCCGCAGCGGTCGCGATCCCGCCCGCGGTGATCGCGGCGGGCGCCAGCGGCTGCACCTCGATCGTACCCGCACCCCCGCCGATCCCGCGCAGCGTCAGCCAGCCGCCGAGCAGGATCACGCCCGCCAGCGGCACCAGCTTGAGCACCGCCGTCACCAGCTGGACCCGCCCGGCAAGGGCAACGCCGCGGATGTTGACGAGGATCAGGCTCCAGCTGAGCGCCAGCGCGACGATCGGTGCCAGGCCCGGCGTGTCGATCAGCGGGGGAAAGACCAGGCCGAGCGCGCTGACCACGGCGATCGCCACCGCGGCATTGCCCGCCCACGTCATCACCCAATAGCTCCACGCGACCGCGAACCCGGCGACCGGCCCGAACGCCGCGTTGACATAGGCATAGGGTCCGCCCGCCAGCGGAAGCCGGGCGCTGAGCCGCGCGAACACGAAGGCCAGGCACATCGCGCCGGCGATCGTGACCAGCCAGCCGAGCAGCGCATTGGCGCCCAGCGGCGCGAGATTGGCGGGCAGCAGATAGACGCCCGACCCGATCAGGTTGCCGACGACCAGCGCAAGCGCGGTCCAGAACCCCAGCGCGCGTCTCGATACCGTCAATCGCCTTCTCCCCCGATTGCGGCCACTCAATCACGAAATGCGCTGCACGTCACGCGGGGATGGCGCGCGGCGGCACGGTCGTTACACTCGCGCATCATGCAGACGCCGCAGCCCCTGCCCGCCCGCCTTTATCCCCCCCGGCTGATCGATGCCGCGCTGGCGCTGCACGACAATCGGCTGCACGATGCCGAACCGCTGCTGAAGGCGCATCTGAAGGCCGACCCGTTCGACGTGACAGCGATCCGGATGCTGGCCGAGCTTGCCGGGCGGATCGGCCGGTACAAGGATGCCGAGGCGCTGCTGCGCCGCGCGATCGAGCTGTCGCCCGCCTTCACCGCCGCCCGCGCCAATCTCGCGCTGGTCCTCTACCGGATGAACCGGGCGGACGAGGCGATCGCCGAGCTCGACCGGGTGCTGGAGGAGGATCCGGACAATATCGGCCATGCGAATCTGAAGGCGGCGGCACTGGGCCGGCTGGGCGGATTCGACGGCGCGATCGCGCTGTACCGCGACGTGCTGGACGCCGCGCCGAACCAGCCCAGGGTGTGGATGAGCTATGGCCATATGCTCAAGACCGTCGGGCGCCAGGCCGAGGGCATAGCCGCCTATCGCGCGGCACTCGAGTTCGCGCCCGACCTCGGCGAAATCTGGTGGAGCCTCGCCAATCTGAAGACGGTGACGTTCGACGACGCCGATATCGCGGCGATGCAGGCGGCGCTGGCGGGAGGCGACCTGTCGGACGAGGATCGCTTCCATCTCGACTTCGCGCTGGGCAAGGCGTTCGAGGACCGGCGCGATCCCGCGCGTGCCTTCGCCCATTACGAGGCGGGCAACCGGCTGCGAAAGACGAAGATCGTCTATGACGCCGACGAGACCGCAGCGTTCGTCGATGCCAGCATCGCACTCTATACCCGGGACTTCATGGACGCCCGCGCCGGCCAGGGCTGCGCCGCGCCCGACCCGATCTTCATCCTGGGCATGCCGCGTGCCGGATCGACGCTGATCGAACAGATCCTGTCGAGCCACAGCCTGGTCGAGGGGACGACCGAACTGCCCGACCTGCCCACCATCGCCCGGCGGATCGACGGCTATCCCGCCGGCGTCGCCGCGCTTTCGCCCGATCGGCTGAAGGAAATGGGCGAGGCATATCTCAGGCGCGCCGCGATCCAGCGCCAGACCGATCGCCCCTTCTTCATCGACAAGCTGCCCAACAACTGGGCGCACCTGCCGCTGCTCCACCTGATCCTGCCGAATGCGAAGGTGATCGACGCGCGCCGCCACCCGCTCGGCTGCTGCTTCTCCAACTTCAAGCAGCATTTCGCGCGCGGCCAGGCGTTCAGCTATGCGCTGGACGACATGGGCCGCTATTATCGCGACTATGTGCGGCTGATGGCGCATGTCGACGCGGTTCGGCCGGGGCTGGTCCACCGCGTCTTCTACGAGGCGATGGTCGAGGATACCGAGGCGCAGGTCCGCGCGCTGCTCGCCGCGCTGGGGCTCGACTTCGAACCCGCCTGCCTCGAGTTCCACCGCACCGAACGCGCGGTGCGCACCGCCAGTTCAGAGCAGGTGCGGCAACCGATCTTCCGAGACGGGACCGGGGCGTGGCAGGCGTTCGATCCCTGGCTCGATCCGCTGAAAACCGCGCTTGGCGACGTGCTGACCGTCTATCCCGCGGTGCCCGACTTCCGGCCGTAATCGCAGCGTTGCAAATCTGTCACGCTGCACCTGCGAAATGAACCTGCACGGTCGTACAATATTGACGATCGTTACGCCTGCGAACAGCCTCCGGACTCGCGAAGCCCTCGTACCGGAGTCTGTTCCGATGCATCACACCACGCGCCGCGCTACCCTTGTCGCCCTGCTCACTTCGGCTGCCCTGGCGGGACCGGCATTTGCGCAGGACACGACTCCGCCCCCCGCCCCGGTCGACGACGAGATCATCGTCACCGCACAGAAGCGCGAGGAGAATGTCCAGAACGTGCCCATCAGCATCCAGGCACTGGGCACCACCCGGCTGGACAATCTGAACGTCACCAATTTCGAGGATTTCTCCACCCTGTTGCCCTCGGTCGCGTTCCAGACGCTGCAGCCGGGCATCACCACCGTCTATATGCGCGGCGTCGCGTCGGGCGGCGACGGCAACCATTCGGGATCGCTCCCCTCGGTCGGCTTCTATCTCGACGAACAGCCGGTGACGACGATCGGCGGGACGCTGGACGTGCATGTCTATGACATTGCCCGGATCGAGAGCCTGGCGGGACCGCAGGGCACGCTGTACGGCGCCTCGTCCCAGGCCGGCACGATCCGCATCATCACCAACAAGCCCAGCACCAGCGGCTTCGAGGGGCGCGTCGACGGCGAGGTGAACAAGGTCGCCAAGGGCGGTGTCGGCGGCAAGCTGGAGGGCATGGTCAATGTCCCGGTCAGCCCGATGGCGGCGCTGCGCGTCGTCGGCTTCTATCAGCGCGACGCCGGCTTCATCGACAATGTCCCGGGCACGCGCAGCTTCCTGCCCGACCCCGGCGGCATCACGGTCAACAACAACGCGTTCGTCGACAAGGATTACAACACGGTCGAAAGCTATGGCGGCCGCGCCGCGCTGAAGGTCGACCTGGACGAGAACTGGACCGTCACGCCGACCGTCCTGTACCAGGAATCGCATGCCAAGGGCTTTTTCGGATCGGACGCCCGGGTCGGCGACCTGAAGGCGCAGCGCTTCTTCGACGAATATCGCGACGACCGCTTCGTCCAGGCGGCGCTGACGATCGAGGGGCGGATCGGCAATTGGGACCTGACCTATGCCGGCGCCTATCTCGACCGCAAGACCGCCAGCTCGACCGACTATACCGACTATGCAGAGCAATATGACTCGCTCTATTCCTCGGTCGGCGGGCTGGCCGGCTATTTCTTTTACCAGAACGCCAGTGGCGCGACGATCGACCCGCGGCAGCGCGTCTATGGCACCGATCACTTCAAGAAGATGAGCCAGGAGCTGCGGCTCGCCTCCCCCGCCGACGCGCCGCTGCGGTTCGTGGGCGGCGGCTTCTTTCAGCGTCAGAGCAATGCGATCCACCAGGATTACATCATCACCGGCCTTTCGCCGGCGCTGTCGGTCAACGGCTATCCCGGCACGCTGTGGCTGACGCAGCAGCACCGCGTCGACAAGGATTATGCCGGCTTCGGCGAGCTCAGCTACGACCTGACGCCGCAGCTGACCGCAACGGTTGGCGGGCGTTATTATGGCTATGACAATTCGCTGATCGGCTTTTTCGGCTTCGGCCGCGATCCGAACGGCCCGCCCTATAACGCCGCGGGCAGCAGCCGCACCGGCGTCGCGGGGTGCTTTACCGCAGACGGTGCGACGGTGCGCGACGATACCGGCGCGGCGCTGTTGCCGGCGGCGGTGGCGGGCAGCCCGTGCACCAATCTCGCCACCTTCGTCGACGGCAAGCTGGTGCCCAAGGCGACCAAGGATGACGGCTTCCTCTATCGTTTCAACCTGACCTTTAAGCCGGCAGAGGGGATCATGCTCTATGGCACCTGGTCGAAGGGCTATCGCCCCGGCGGCATCAACCGCCGCGGCACCATCCCGCCCTATGCCGCGGATTTCCTCATCAATTACGAGCTGGGGTGGAAGACGACGCTGGCGCCGGGCCTGCGCTTCAACGGCGCGGTCTATCAGCAGAATTGGGAGAAGTTCCAGTTCTCGTTCCTGGGGCAGAACAGCTTCACCGAAATCCACAACGGCCCCGACGCGCGCATCCGCGGGATCGAGGCGGACCTGAACTATTCGCGCAACGGCCTGACCCTGACCGCGGGCGGCGCCTATACCGATGCCAAGACCACTCAGAATCTGTGCGCGGCGGACGACCCCACCTATAGCTGCGCCGATCCCGGCAACTCGGTCTCCGCGCCCAAGGGCACGCGCCTGCCGGTCACGCCGCGGTTCAAGGGCAACATCACCGCACGCTACGAACTCCCGGTGGGATCGAGCCGGGTGCATGTCCAGGGCGTGCTGGCCCACCAGAGCAGCGCGTCGTCGGACATTCGGGTGAACTATGCCAACGCCTTGGGCCGCCTTCCCGCCTTCACCACGCTCGACCTGGCGGCGGGGGTGAAGTTCGGCGAGTTCTCGATCGAGGCGTTCCTCGACAATGCCTGGGACGAGCGCGCCCAGATCAGCCGCTTCCAGGCATGCGGCGCCTGTACCCAGCGGCCCTATGCCTTCTACATCCGGCCCGCCACGTTCGGCATCCGGGCGGGCACGAAGTTCTAATTTTCCTCCCCAGGAGCCTGCGGCTCCGGGGGAGGAGGACCGCGATGCGCAGCATCGTGGTGGAGGGGGCTGCAACCGGCGTGGTGGAGAGACTGCAACATCTGTTGTGGACCCCCTCCACCAGCCTTCGGCTGGTCCCCCTCCCCCGGATGCGCAGCATCCGGGGGAGGAAAGGCCAAGCCGCACCCTGCCTTGATCAAATCCCGCCGTCGACGACCTCATATCCCGCCGCCGCCAGCGCGGCCATCAGGTCCGCGACGCAGGCGTCGACCACCGCAGGATCGGTCGCGCGCACGACGAAGTTCGCGCCGACGCGGCCCTCGCGGAAGAAGGGATAGCTGCCGATCGACACGCCCTCATGGGCCCGTTCGGTCCTGCCGAGCAGGTCGGCGATCTCGCTCTCCGCGACCCAGCCGCCGATCGTGCGCGACACCAGCGGGCGCCCGCCCTCGAGCTGGCCGGTCAGCGCGTCGAGCATCTGCGCGGCGATATGCGGCACGCCGGCCAGGATGAAGACCTCGTTGCCCACCCGGATGCCCGGCGCGCCCGACATCCGGTTCGGGATCAGGTCGGCGCCCTCGGGCACGCGGGCCATGCGCAACCGCGCATCGGTCAGTCCGCCGCGCGTCTGGTAATAGTCGTCCAGCACCGCGCGCGCCTGCGGATGGATCACGACCGGCACGCCAAGCGCCGCGGCGATCGCATCGACGGTGATGTCGTCATGGGTCGGGCCGATGCCACCGGTGGTGAACAGATAGTCGTTGCGCGCGCGCAGCGTGTTGACCGCCTCGACGATCGCCGCCTGGACGTCGGGCACCACCCGCACCTCGGCCAGGCGAATCCCCTGCGCGTTCAGCCAGGTGGCCAGTTGCGCGATGTTGCGGTCCTGGGTGCGGCCGGAGAGGATCTCGTCTCCGATCACGACCAGCGCGGCTGTCCAGATCCTCTCGTCCATATCGGCGCTCGTACTCACTCGCAAAGCCGCACGCAAACGACTATATCGGCGACATGACCGAGTATGTAAGCGTCACCGAAGACACGCCGATGGCCCGCACGGGCGCGATCAAGCTGCACGGGCCCGAGGGCTTCGAGGGCATGCGCCGCGCCGGCCGCCTGGCTGCCGAGATTCTCGACGCGCTGGTGCCGCATGTCGTGCCGGGCGTGACCACCGGCGAGCTGGACGACATCGTCCGCCAGATGTCGCTGGACGGCGGCGGCGTGCCCGCGACTTTGGGCTATCGCGGTTATACCCATAGCTGCTGCATCTCGATCAACCATGTCGTGTGCCACGGCATTCCGGGCGACCGGGTGCTGAAGGACGGCGACATCGCCAATATCGACGTCACCCCGCTGGTCGATGGCTGGCACGGCGACACCAGCCGCATGTTCCTGGTCGGCGATGTCGGGCTCAAGGCGCGCCGGCTGGTCGACGTGACCTATGAATGCCTGATGCTCGGCCTCGAACAGGCCAGGCCCGGCAATTTCCTGGGCGACATCAGCCATGCGATCCAGACGCATGCCGAAAAGCATCGCTACGGCGTGGTCCGCGACTTCTGCGGACACGGCGTCGGCCGCATGTTCCACGATGCGCCCGAAGTCGTCCATGTCGGCCGTCCCAAGACCGGCCCGGAGCTGAAGCCCGGCATGTTCTTCACCGTCGAGCCGATGATCAACATCGGCCGCGCCGACGTGAAGCTGCTCGACGACGGCTGGACGGCAGTGACGCGCGACCGCTCGCTCTCGGCCCAGTTCGAACATTCGATCGGCATCACCGAGGATGGCTGCGAGATCTTCACCAAGAGCCCCAAGGGGTTGGACCGGCCGCCTTATTGAGGGTGGCAGTTGGCTGAAGGGGCGGATTTTTTGCGCGCAGAGACGCGGAGGCGCAGAGGGGGTGCGCTGGCGGTGCCGCCGCAATCAGCGCTTCGCGCATGAGATTTTAGATTCCCCTCCCTTCCAAGAAGGGGAGAAGTATGGGCCTCCTCGCACCCGATCTCTGCGTCTCCGCGTCTCTGCGCGCAAAAATCCGCGCCGGCACGAAAAAGGGCGCGCACCTCGACGGTACGCGCCCCAATTCTCTCCAGCGCTTGCGCCGATCAGCCGACGAAGGCGCGCTCGATCACGAAGTGACCGGGATTGGCGTTCGAGCCTTCGATGAAGCCCTTGCCCTCCAGCATCTCGGCGAAGTCGCGGATCATCGACATCGACCCGCACAGCATGATGCGATCGGTCTCGGGGTCGAACTCGGCCGGGCCGACGACCGGCGAGCGGAACAGCGTGCCGTCATCGGCCAGCGCCTGGATCCGGCCCGAGGTATGGAACGGCTCGCGCGTGACCGTCGGGACATAATGGAACTGGAGCAGCGCCTGTTCCTGGACCAGCGGGTCGCTGGCCAGCTGCGCCGTCAGTTCCTCATAATAGGCCAGGTCGCTGACGCGGCGCACGCTGTGCACCATCACGACCTGGTCGAACCGGTCGTAGATTTCGGGATCGCGCGCCACGCTGAGGAACGGCGCCAGCCCGGTGCCGGTGCCCAGCATGAACAACCGCTTCCCCGGCAGCAGCGCGTCCGACACCAACGTGCCGGTCGGCTTGCGGCCGAGATAGAGCTGGTCGTCGGGACGGATCAGCTGCAGCTTCGAGGTCAGCGGGCCGTCCGCGACCTTGATCGACAGGAATTCCAGTTCGTCCGACCAGGCGGGGCTGGCGATCGAATAGGCGCGCATCAGCGCCTTGCCCTCGTCGTCGAGCAGGCCGATCATCACGAATTCGCCCGAGCGGAAGCGGAAGCTCGCCGGACGCTCGATCGCGAAGCTGAACAGATGCTCGTTCCAGTGGCGTACCCAGCGGACGCCCGCCGTGAGGAAGCTCTTGTGCTCGGGAAGCAGCGCGGGTGGCCGCGTATGCAACGTCATTGAACTGCAGGTCCTTCAGTTTTGCTTCGGCACGGGCGTGCGCCGCAGCAGTTCGGCGGCCTGACTTGCCGCAACGATGAAAGGCGCGATGCTTTCCTGTTTCACCAATTGCAATGCCATTCGTTCAAGAAGGTGAAAATCATCGGCCGATGCGGCGTGAAAAAGCGCCAGAAGCATCGCTTCGTCATCATGGACGTGCGCGCATGGCGGCGCGCCGAACATCATCCGCCCGAGTCCCTCGCCGTTCAGCAGGAACATCGCCATGTTGAAATCGGGCAGCAGCTCGGCCACCCGCCACCGCGCGAAGGCCGGCCCCAGCGCGGCGCAAGGGCAGCGCTGCATCAGCATCGCGTCGGTCCAGCTGCGCACCGACCAGAGCAGTGCCTGCTCGCCAGGTGCGAGCGACAGGACGTGGCGATCGAGGAACCGGTACATGCCGCATCTCCTGGGTTAATTGCGATTGCCTCGCAATATCACCGCGACAATCGACGTCAACCCGCGGAGCCCTTGCTGCACGACCGGGCAGATGCCGGAGGAACGGGCAGCAGGCCCGCATCTGCCCGTTTATCAGGCAGCGCTCGGGCATTGCGTCGCGCCGCGCGGAGGGACAAGCTGTGCATTGCGGCTGGCACGCTTGTTGCGACACGCGCGACAGGCGAGACCGCCTTCCGGTTAGGGGTACGACGTGAAAAAGATCGAAGCGATCATCAAGCCGTTCAAGCTGGACGAGGTGAAGGAGGCCCTGCACGAGGTGGGCGTCTCCGGCATCACGGTGACCGAGGCCAAGGGGTTCGGCCGCCAGAAGGGGCACACCGAATTGTATCGCGGCGCCGAATATGTCGTGGACTTCCTGCCCAAGGTAAAGCTGGAAGTGGTGGTCGAGGATGCGCTGGCCGACCGGGTGGTCGAGGCGATCGCCGCGGCAGCGCAGACCGGCCGCATCGGCGACGGCAAGATCTTCGTGATCCCGGTCGAGACCGCGCTGCGCATCCGCACCGGCGAGCGTAACGAGAACGCAATCTGAGTCGATTGACGCGGCGCAGCATCCACTGGATGAAGCGCGCCGCACGGTAATTTTATTGCCCGATTCGTCGGGTTTCTGAAAGAGAGCGAAAGGGGTTCCCAATGGCGAATTCGGCCAGCGACATTCTGAAGATGGTCAAGGATCAGGAGATCGAGTGGATCGACCTGCGCTTCACCGACCCGAAGGGCAAGTGGCAGCACCTGACCATGGTCGCCAGCATCCTGGGCGAGGACGAACTGACCGACGGCCTGATGTTCGACGGTTCGTCGATCGAGGGCTGGAAGGCGATCAACGAGTCCGACATGATCCTGAAGCCGGATCTGGACGCGGTGTGGACCGATCCCTTCTCGGCGACGCCGATGCTGATCCTGGTGTGCGACATCGTCGAGCCGTCGACCGGCGAGCTCTACTCGCGTGACCCGCGCTCGACCGCGAAGCGTTCGGAGGCCTATCTCCAGTCGCTGGGCATTGGCGACACCGTCTATGTCGGCCCCGAGGCCGAGTTCTTCATGTTCGACGACGTCCGCTTCGAGAACAGCTATTCGACCAGCTATTACGCGATCGACGACATCGAGCTGCCGGGCAATTCGGGCCGCGAATATGAAGCCGGCAACATGGGCCACCGCCCGCGCGCCAAGGGCGGCTATTTCCCGGTCGCGCCGGTCGATTCCGCGGTCGACATCCGCGGCGAGATGGTCTCGACCATGCTCGAAATGGGCCTGCCCTGCGACAAGCACCACCATGAGGTCGCCGCCGCGCAGCACGAGCTGGGCCTGACCTTCGGCACGCTGGTCCAGACCGCCGACCGCATGCAGATCTACAAATATGTCGTGCACCAGGTCGCCCATGCCTATGGCAAGACCGCGACCTTCATGCCGAAGCCGATCAAGGAAGATAACGGCTCGGGCATGCACACCCACATCTCGATCTGGGACAAGGGCAACCCGCTGTTCGCGGGCAACGGCTATGCCGGGCTCAGCGACATGTGCCTGTACTTCATCGGCGGGGTCATCAAGCACGCCAAGGCGCTGAACGCCTTCACCAACCCCAGCACCAACAGCTACAAGCGGCTGGTCCCGGGATATGAGGCGCCGGTGCTGCTGGCCTATTCGTCGCGCAACCGCTCGGCATCGTGCCGCATCCCGTACGGCGCGGGCAGCAAGGCGAAGCGGGTCGAGTTCCGCTTCCCCGACGCGCTGGCCAATCCGTATCTCTGCTATGCGGCGCTGCTGATGGCCGGCCTGGACGGCATCCAGAACCGGATCCATCCGGGCGACCCGATGGACAAGAACCTGTACGACCTGCCGCCGGCCGAGCTGGCGAACGTGCCGACCGTCTGCGGTTCGCTGCGCGAGGCGCTGGACAGCCTGGAAGCCGATATGGACTTCCTGCTGAAGGGCGACGTGTTCACCAAGGACCAGATCGAGGCCTATGTCGAGATCAAGCGCGCCGATGTGGCGCGTTGGGAAATGACCCCCAGCCCGGTCGAATACGACATGTACTACAGCGCCTGATTTCGGGGGAAATCATCGGCGCTTTGGGGCGCCCGGACCTTGCCGTCCGGGCGCCCCTTTTCGTTTCCGCCACCCGTCGGCTCGTGTTAGCTTCGCGTTACAGAACATATCGGGAGGATCGTCATGAAGCCCTTGGCCCATTCCCTCTTTGCGCTGACGCTGGCCGCGCTGCTGCTCCCCGCTGCCCCTGCCCTCGCCCAGACCGACGATCAGGACGAAGGCTATGATGAACTAGTCGTCACCGCGGTCCGCCAGGGCGGCGCGCAGGACATCAAGGCGTTCCGCAACATCGCCGAGGAGGTCGGCATGCCGCGTCCCGAGACGCTGACGGTCGAAGGACTGATGGGCGAGCATGACCTGACGCTGCCCGCCGCAAGGGATTGTGCCAAGCTGTTCTGCCTGACCGGCGAGGCGATGCCCGCCACGCTGGCGCTGCGCGACGACGACCGGCTGTTCGTCGGCGTCGGCTTCGCGTCGAACATCGACGGGGCGAACTGGCGCCGCGCGCCGCTGAACCTCGTCGCGGTGGTGGACAAGTCCGGATCGATGAACGGGGCGCCGCTGGATCGGGTCCGGGCCAGCCTGCTCCAGATCCTGGGACAGATGCGCGACGGCGATCGCATGTCGATCATCCTCTATGGCGACCGCTCGCACGTCTATCTGGCGCCGACCGACATCGCCGCAAGCCGCGACCGGATCGCCGCCGCGATCCGCGACATCCGCAGCGAGGGATCGACCAACATGGAGGCGGGCCTGCGCGTCGGGTACGACACCGCCTTTGCCGATGCGCCGCGGTTCAAGGGTACGACCAGGATGATGTTGTTCACCGACGAACAGCCCAATGTCGGCGCGACCGATGCCGAAAGCTTCATGGGGATGGCGCAGGAGGCATCGCAGCGCGGCATCGGCCTGACGACGATCGGCGTCAGTACCCAGTTCGACGGCCCGCTGGCGACGCGCGTGTCCAGCGTGCGGGGCGGCAACCTGTTCTTCATCGCCAGCGACGACGATGTGAAGACGGTGTTCGATCGCCAGCTCGACACGATGGTCAGCGAACTGGCGCACGACCTGAAGCTGACGCTGACCCCGGCCGCGGGCTATCGCATCTCCGGCGTGTTCGGCGTCCCCGCCGACGTGATGACCGAGACGCCCGAGGGGGCGATCACCGTGACCGTGCCCAGCGTGTTCCTGAGCACCAATGGCGGCGGAATCTTCGCGACGATGACGCGCAGTGCCGACCGCGCCAACCTGCCGCTGGCGCCGGTCGCCGCCGGCGCGCCGCTGCTGGCGGCGACGGTCAGCTGGAACGCGATCGACGGCACGCCCGGCACCGATGCGGTCGCGGTCGATCTGACTCCAACGCGCGTCGCCAGCGCACCGCTGCGCAAGGCGCATCTGCTGGTCGACGAATATCTGTCGCTGAAGGAAGCGACCACCGCCTTCCATCAGCGCAACGACCCCAAGGCGGCCTATGCGCTGGTCGACGGGCTGGCGAGCCGTATGGCGAGTTCGGGGCTGGACGGACTGGAGGGAGAAACCAGGCTGGTTGCCGACCTGCGCCAGCGTGCCGGCTTCTATTCGGGCTTCGGCGGCGAGCCGCCCAAGGCGCTGCGCCACCTGGCGGTCGTCGGGCGCTGGAAGGTGACCGGCGCCAGCGGATTCGAGGATATCCATCGCGGCGACCAGATCGAATTCACCGCCGATCGCCAGATGCGCACCTATCGCGCGAAGACCGGCTATACCGATCCGGCGGAAGAAGAACTGTACGAGATCAACCAGAGCGCGATCCACATGACGGAATCGAACCTGGTCATGAGCTACAGCACCCGCAACGGGCGGATGATGATGCACGTCAACGATCCCGATGGCAGTTCCCGCATCTGGCTGACTCGGATGAACTGAGCGATCGGGACATTGTACCGAGCGCAAGCCGCCGGCTGCCTGATTGGCGTCGGCGGCCGTGCGCGGAAGTGTCACGCAAACGACGCCGAACCGTCACGCAAATCGCGCCCGAATGTCAAACGTCGCTCCTACGTCCGGCCTTCCGCACGCCCGCCCGGCGCTTCCGAGGACGACCATGACCAAGACGCTGACCGCCACCCTGGCTGCCCTCCTCCCGCTGGTGGCAGGGTGCAGCGCAACCGAGCCCCGCCCCGCCTTCTCCCCCGCCCCGACCGCCAGCGTCAAGGCGCGCGGCGAGACGGCGGCGGTGGCGACCGCCAATGCCGATGCCGCGGACGATCCCGCCATCTGGCGCAACGCCGCCGATCCGGCCGCAAGCCTGATCGTGGCGACCGACAAGAAGGCCGGCCTGTACGTCTACAACCTGAAGGGCGAGATCCAGTCCTTCCTCGATGCCGGCCGGGTGAACAATGTCGACCTGCGCGACATGGGGCCCGCGGGCATCATCGTCGCCGCCAGCGACCGGATCGACAAGCTGAACCCGAAACTGGCGTTGTTCCGTCTCGACCCCGCCACGCGCACGCTGACCCCGCTCGGCAAGGTCGCGGTCGGCACCGGCGAGGCCTATGGCGTATGCCTGTACCGCCAGGGCACGACGCTGAGCGCGTTCAACGTCATCAAGGACGGCACCATCACCCAGGTCGAGCTCGACCTGTCGGGGGCGGCACCCGCCGGCCGGATCGTGCGGACGATGAAGCTGGCGACCCAGTCCGAAGGTTGCGTCGTCGATGAGCGCACGCACCGCCTCTATGTCGCCGAGGAGGATGTCGGCCTGTGGCGCTTCGACGCGCGGGCGACGGGCGCCACGACGCCGGTCAAGCTCGGGGCGGCCGATGGCGTCGAGATCGTGCCCGACACCGAAGGCGTCACGATCGCCGCGGAAGGCGATGCCGATGGCGGCTATCTGATCGTGTCGAGCCAGGGCGACAATGCCTATGCGGTCTATCGCCTGAGCGACGATTCCTATGTCGGCCGCTTTCGCATCGGCGCGGGCAGGTTCGGCGCGACCGAGGAAACCGACGGCATCGACATCGGCGTCGGCGATTTCGGCCCCGACTATCCCGGCGGCATCTTCATCGCCCAGGACGGCCAGAACGCCCCGCGCGCCCAGAATTTCAAGCTGGTGGCATGGGACGATATCAAGAAGGCGCTGGGGCTTTGAGGAAGTAACTCGCAAGGTAAAATAAATCCTCTCCCGGAGGGAGAGGGGGACCAGCCGCAGGCTGGTGGAGAGGGAGTATTCCCAAACGACAAACTGCGAACGTGGAAAATCCCTCTCCACCGCTTCGCGGTCCCCCTCTCCCTCCGGGAGAGGATTTTACTGGAAGAGACCTTTCGGAACTACCGCGCACCCATCGCGTTACGCGCCTTGATCATGCGCGCCGGCATCGCCTTGCCCCTGCTTCTTCTCGCCGCGTGCAGCGGCGGCGGCGGGAATACGCCGGACCCCTCCCCCAGCCCGGCGCCGACACCGCCCGCAGCCAATGGTGCGCCGGTCTTCACCTCTGCCGCAACCGCCAGCGTCGTCGAGAACAGCAGCGCCGCCTATCAGGCGACCGCGACCGACCCCAATGGCGACGCCATCACCTATTCGATCGCCGGCGGCGCCGACGCCGCGCGCTTCGCCATCACCCCGGCGGGCGCGCTCAGCTTCACCTCCGCGCCCAATTTCGAGGCGCCCGCCGATGCCGGGGCCGACAATGTCTACAACGTCCAGCTGCGCGCCAGCGACGGGACGCTGAACGCCACGCTCGACCTGGCGATCACCGTGACCAACAGCCGCGAGGGCATCGCCGTGCGCCGCGTCGGCACCGGCTTCAACCAGCCGCTCTATGTCGCCGCCATTCCCGGCGACACCCGCGTGTTCGTGGTCGAGAAGGGCGGCAACGTCTGGACTCTCGATCCCGCAACGGGCGCGAAGAGCGCCGCGTTCACCGTCACCGGGCTGACCACCGATGGCGAACGCGGGCTGCTTGGCCTCGCGGCGCGGCCCGATTTCGCGACCAGCAGGCGCGTCGCGGTCCATTGCACCGGCGTCGGCGGGATTATCGAGGTGCGCGACTATGTCGTCGGATCGCCCGGCTATACGACCGCGCTCAGCGTGCCGCATCCCGGCGCGAACAACCATAATGGCGGATGGATCGCCTTCGGCCCCGACGGCCTGCTCTACGTCGCCACCGGCGACGGCGGCGGGTCGGGCGACCCGGGCAACAATGCCCAGAATACCAGCTCGCGGCTGGGCAAGATCCTGCGGCTGGCCGATGCGCCGGGCGGCGGCTATCGCGCCGCGCCGGGCAATCCCTTCGCCGGCGGCGGCGGCGACCCCTATGTCTTCGCCTATGGCCTGCGCAATCCGTTCCGCAATTCCTTCGGGCCCGACGGGCGGCTGTACATCGCCGATGTCGGCCAGGGCGCGATCGAGGAGATCGACGTCGTCCGTCCCGACCAGCCGGGGCTGAACTTCGGCTGGCCGTTCCTCGAGGGGACCCAGCCCTATCGCGGCACCGCGCCGGGCGGGCTGACCGCGCCGGTCTCGCAATATGGCCATGGCACCGGCCCGACCCAGGGCGCCTCGATCATCGGCGGCTATGTCTATCGCGGCCCCGTCGCCTCGCTGGCCGGCCACTATGTCTTCGCCGATTTCGTCAGCGGCAACATCTGGACCGTCCCGGCCGCATCGCTGGTGCAGGGCAGCCTGTTCCCCTCGGGCAGCTACGAACGCCGCAACCTCGACTTCACGCCCGATGCCGGCGAGATCGACCAGATCGCCTCGTTCGGCGAGGATGCGGCGGGCAATCTCTATCTCGTCGACCTGGCGGGCGAGATCTTCCGCGTCACGCCTGCCTGATCAGCGCCATTCGGCCAGGTCCACTGCTGCAATCTCCTCGGCCAATCGAGGATGGCGATGGTCGAGTGCCGCGATCGCCTTGCGGAACGGTCCGCGCAGATAGTCCTTCAGCGCGACTTCCGCCGCCTTTGCATCGGCGTCGGTCAGCCGGACGAACATCGCCAGCGCGGTGACCCGGGACAGTTCGGACAGATAGCCGCTCGATCGCATCTGCCACCCCTGTTCCCCGGCATCCTGGAACTGCCGAAAATCGCGCGCGCTGTTGGCCTGGAACACACCGAATCCCATGAAGATCGCGGCCAGATCAGTCGCATGCTCCTCCAGTTCCGGACCGCCCGGCGGGCGCGTCCGCGCGCTGTGGATCAGATAATGGGCAAGCTCGTGCGCGAAGGTCGCGACCAGCGATTGCGGCCGTGCCAGCTCGTCCGGATTATAGGTCACATGATAGCGACCGTCGGCATAGCCGAAGGTTCCGAGCGGCTGCGCTGCGGTCAGCCGGCGCAGTGCGTGGCCGTGCGCGACATGCGGATCCGCATCGGTTGCGCCTTCATACAGGTCACATTGCCAGTCGCTCATGCCCGCGATCGCCCGCACCTGATCGAACAGTTCGACCGCGCGCATATGGCCGGTCGCTCGGCTCGCGGGAAAATAGTCCCCGTCGGGCAGCACCAGCCCGGTCCCGCGCAGCCCCTCGATCCCGTCAAACTCCTGGAGCAGCCAGGCATAGCCGGCCATCAGCCATTCGAATTCGTCCGGATCGACCGGCAGCTTCGGCTTGAACAATCCCAGCATCGCACATTCCCCCCGAGGGAAAGCTTAGCGTCGCATCGCCGCGCGGCAATCCTCGTCATTGCCACCCGTTTCCGACCGCCCTAGCCTGCGCCGCATGAAATCCCTGATCCTGAGCACGCTCGCGATGATGATCGCCACGCCCGCCGCCGCCCAGTTGAGCAAGTCGGAGGCAAAGATCGCCGCGACGATCGATGCCGAGCAGGATCGCTCGCTGGCGCTGCTGGAGAAGATGACCGTCATCAACAGCGGCACGCTGAACGCCCCCGGCGTGCGCAAGGTGCATGACCTGCTGGTGCCCGAGTTCGAGGCGCTGGGCTTTGCGGTGCGCTGGTCGGACATGGCCGCCACGGGGCGATCGGGTCATCTGGTCGCGACGCACAAGGGCAATGGCCGCGGCAAGCGGATGCTGCTGATCGGCCATCTCGACACGGTGTTCGAGCCCAGCTCGCCCTTCCAGACGTGGAAGCGCGAGGGCGACCGCGCGATCGGCCCCGGTGTCGTCGACGACAAGGGCGGAATCTCGGTGATCCTCGCGGCGCTGCGCGGGATGCAGGCGGCGGGCACGCTGAAACAGGCCGACATCATGGTCGTGCTGACCGGTGACGAGGAACGGATCGGTGCCCCGGTCGAGGTGGCGCGCCGCGACCTGATCGAGGCGGGCAAATGGGCCGATGTCGCGCTGGAGTTCGAAAGCCTCGCGCGTGAGGGCGGCAAGGATTACGGCACGGTCGCGCGACGCAGCTCGTCCAACTGGCTGCTGACGGTGAAGGGCAAGACCGGCCATTCCAGCACGATCTTCGGCAAGGAGCTGGGCTATGGCGCGATCTACGAATTGTCGCGCATCCTCGACACGTGGCGGCGCGAGGTGGTCGAGCCGAACCTGACCTATAATGTCTCGGTCGCCGGCGGCGGCACCCCGGCGACGATCGATGCGGCGCAGTTGACCATCACCGGATCGGGCAAGACCAACATCGTCCCCGAAACCGCGATCGCCCGCGGCGACATCCGCAGCCTGACCGCCGAACAGGACGCCCGCGCGCGCCAGAAGATGACCGCCATCGCGGCGCAGAATTTGCCGGGCACCAGCGCGACCTTCACCGTCGAGTCCGGCTATCCGCCGATGGCGCCGACTGAGGGCAATCGCGCGCTGCTCGGCAAGCTGAACGGCGTGAACAAGAGCCTTGGCCTGCCCGAGATGCCCGAATACGACCCCGCCAAGCGCGGCGCGGCGGATTCGAGCTTTGTCGCGGCGGATGCCGACACGCTGGCCGGCATGGGCCCATGGGGCGGCAACAGCCATGCCGAGGGCGAATGGCTCGACATCCCCAGTATCGCGCTACAGGCGAAACGCGCCGCGATCCTGATGACCCGGCTGGCGAGCGAGAAGCGGTAAGCCCTTTCCTCCCCCGGAGCCGCAGGCTCCTGGGGAGGAGAGGCTTGGTCACAGCCCCCAACGCTTGCAACCGATCTCCCCGCGTTGCATCTCCATACCGGAAATTCGAATCGGGAGAGCGAGATGCGCAGCAACCTCAACCACTATATCGACGGCGCCTGGGTCGAGAGCGAGGGCGGCACCGCGCACCATGTCATCAACCCGGCGACCGAAATGCCGGTCAGCGAGATCATCCTGGGCAGCGAGGCGGATGTCGACAAGGCGGTTGCCGCCGCGCGGCGCGCGTTCGACGGCTTCTCGCGCACCAGCCCGGACGAGCGGATCGCGCTGATCGAGCGGGTGATCGACGAATACAAGAAGCGCGCCGGCGACATGGCCGAGGCGATCAGCCAGGAAATGGGCGCGCCGCTCAGCCTGGCGAAGACCGCGCAGGTCGGGTCGGGCATCGGTCACCTGATGGCCGCGGCCAAGGCGCTGCGCGGGTTCGAGTTCGCCGAGACGATCGGATCGTCCGAGGTGGTGCATGAACCGATCGGCGTCGTCGCGATGATCACTCCGTGGAACTGGCCGCTGAACCAGATCGTGTCGAAGGTCGCGCCGGCGCTGGCGGCGGGCTGCACCATGATCCTGAAGCCCAGCGAGGAGGCGCCCAGCTGCGCGATGATCTTCGCCGAGGTGCTCAACGCGGCCGGCGTGCCCGCGGGCGTGTTCAACCTGGTCAATGGCGACGGGCCCGGCGTCGGCACCGCGCTCAGCCGGCACAAGGGCGTCGACATGGTGAGCTTCACCGGATCGACCCGCGCCGGGGTGCTGGTGGCGAAGAACGCCGCCGATACGGTCAAGCGCGTGCACCAGGAACTGGGCGGCAAGTCGCCCAGCCTGATGCTGGAGGGCGCCGACCCGGCGCGCGCGGTGAAGGGCACGTTGATGAGCGTGCTGATGAACTCGGGCCAGAGCTGCATCGCCCCCACGCGCCTGCTGGTGCCCAAGGCGCAGCAGGCCGAGATCGTCGCGCTGGCGAGCGAGATGATGAAGGCCACGCGCACCGGCGACCCGGCCGAGGAAGGCCATCATCTCGGTCCGCTGGTGAACCGGACCCAGTGGGACAAGGTCCAGGGCCTGATCGCCAAGGGGCTGGAGGAAGGCGCGACGCTGGAGGCCGGCGGCCCCGGCCGTCCCGACGGCGTCGACACCGGCTATTTCGTGAAGCCCACCTTGTTCTCCGACGTGCGCAACGACATGACGATCGCGCGCGAGGAGATCTTCGGCCCGGTCGTGACGATCATCCCCTATGAGGATGAGGAAGAGGCGGTGCGCATCGCCAACGACACCGACTACGGCCTGTCCGCGGTCGTGTTCGGCTCGCCCGAAGCCATCCGCCGCGTGGCGCCGCGGCTGCGCGCCGGGATGGTCTATGTCAATGGCGGCCAGCCCAGTCCCGAGCTTCCGTTCGGAGGCTACAAGCAATCGGGCAATGGCCGCGAGCATGGCAAGTTCGGCCTGGCGGAGTTCCTGGAGGTAAAGGCCCTGATCGGGGTGAATGGCTGATCGTTTCCGTCACCCCGGCCGCAATGCCGGGGCCCATCCCTCCTTCATCCCGAACCGTCGGCATCCACGACGCCCGCCCGGATCAGCAAGAGGCCAGGGCGGCGTCCCGCTGACATTCCGGGATCTGTCGCACAGTGGATGCCGGCACTTCGGCCGGCATGACGGACGATTAGGCGCCGTCAGCGCACCCTCAAATCAGCATCGCACCCTTGCCCGCCGCGACCAGCGGCGCGATGCCGGCGTAGAAGAAAGGGATGCTGTCCTCGTCCCCATTCGCCACGCGGCCGTTCACCTTCGACATGACGCACACGCCGACCTCGGCATCGCCTTCGCCGATGACCAGCACGAACGGGTTGTCGGCATCGCTGCGCGCATAGCGACCGCCGAATTGGCGGCGTGCGGTCTCGAACACATAGGCCGAGGCGAGGAAGTGGAGATCCTCGGGAAGCGGGACTTGCTGGCGATGGAAATCGTCGAGGATCTGGTCGACCAGTGCGAGCGAGGCCTCGCTGTAATCGAGCTGGGTGCCGTCGATCGGCGAGCCGGGTTCGGAAAAAGCGTCGACAAACTCATCGGCCTGCGATGCCATCCCCTCCTCGATCGTCGCGGGCATGCCCGGCGGGGGCGCCGGGTCCGGCTTCGCGCCGAACAGCTTCCTGAAAATCCCGACCATATCGTTCTCCGCTGTGTTCGTGTCCGGACGGGATCAGCCCGCCCGGTCAGGGAATGAGGATCGTCGACCCGATCGTCTCGCCGGCCTCCAGCGCGCGGTGGACGTCCGCCACTTCTTCCAGCGACCGGCGCGATCCGATCTCGGTGCGCAGCGCGCCGCTCTGAAGCATCGCGAACAGCCGGGCGACGCCCTGCTCGCGTTCCACCGGCGTGGCGTAATAATCGTACAGCTTGGGCCGGGTGACGAACAGCGAGCCATGCTGGTTGAGCGTGGCGAGATTGACGCCCTCCACCGGGCCGCCGGCATTGCCGTAGCTGATGATCAGCCCGCGCCGCGCCGTGCTGGCCAGCGACGCCTGCCAGGTCGATCCGCCGACGCCGTCGATCACCACCGGCACGCCCGCACCGCCGGTCAGCTCGCGCACCCGTGCCGCAATGTCCTGCTCGCGATGGAGGATGACATGGTCCGCCCCGGCCGCGCGCGCGACTGCGGCCTTTTCCTCGGTGCTGACCGATCCGATCACCGTCGCGCCGATCGCCTTGAGCCAGCCGCACAACAGCTGCCCCATTCCACCCGCCGCGGCATGGACCAGCACGGTCCAGCCCGCCTGCACCTTGCCGCAGCGCTCGACCAGATATTCGGTCGTGCAGCCCTTCAGCATCACCGCCGCCGCGGTCTCGTCGTCGAACCAGTCGGGCAGGCGGAACAGCGAGGATGCGGCGACATTGCGGTGCGAGGCATAGGCGCCCAGCCCCGGGCCATAGGTCGCGACGCGGTCGCCGACCGCCAGGCCAGTGACGCCGTCGCCCAGCGCCTCGACCACGCCGGCAAACTCGCTGCCCAGCCCGCTGGGCAGTTCGACCGGGTACAGGCCGGAACGGTGATAGGTGTCGATGAAATTGACCCCGATCGCGGTCATCCGCACCCGCACCTCGCCTGCGCCGGGATCGGCCAGGTCGAGATCGACCAGCTGGATCACCTCGGGCCCGCCCGTCCTGTCGATCTGAACCACACGCGCCATCATCGTCGCTCCCTTCGAACCTTCGCACGCCTTATCAGCCGAGCGTCACACCGGCCACACCATCAGGATCAGCGGGGTGCCGACCAGGACGACCAGCACCGACAGTGGCGCGCCGAGCCGAGCATAGTCGCCGAACCGGTATCCTCCCGGCCCCAGCACCAACGTGTTGCACTGATGCCCGATCGGGGTGAGGAAATCGCACCCGGCGCCCACCGCGGTCGCCATCAGAAACGCCTCCGGCCGATAGCCGAGGCCGCTGGCGAAGGTCGCCGCGATCGGCGCCATCACCAGCACCGTCGCCGCATTATTCAGGAACGGGGTCACCGCCATCGCCGCGACCAGGATCAGCGCGACCGCGCCCCAGGGCGGCAGCGTCGCGGCGAGCGCCGACAGCCATTCGCCGATCAGGTCGCTGGTGCCCGTCGTGCGCAGCGAGTCGCTGACCGGGATCAGCGCGCCCAGCATCACCAGGATCGGCCATTCGACATGCTCATAGGCCTCGCGCACCGGCAGCGCGCCGGTCAGGATGACGAGCGCCGCGGCGGCGAAGAAGGCGACCGCCACCGGCACCAGCCCGGTTGCGGTCGCGATCATCGCCGCGGCCAGAATCGCGACGGGCAAAAGCCCCTTGCGCACGCTCCCCAGCCGCAACTGGCGCTGGGCGAGCGGCAGGCAGCCGAGCGCGCTCAACTGCTCGAACACCAGCTCGAGCGGCCCCTGGAGCAGGATCGCATCGCCCGGCTGAAGCGCGATCCGGCCGACCCGCTTGGCCAGCCGGGCGCCGTGGCGCGACACCGCGATCAGGTTGATGCCGAACTGCTCATGCAGCCCGATGCCGATTGCGGTGCGGCCGATCAGCGGGCTTTCATTGCCGACCACCGCCTCGATCACGCCCACCTCGCCGCCGGCGCCCTCGGGCAGTTCGCGCTCCAGCCCTTCCAGCTTCAGCCCGTCGATCGCGATCACCCGTTCCAGCGCATCGGGCGCGCCGCCCAGGATCAGCACGTCGCCCTCGCGCAGCGGCGTCTGGCGGTGGGGCGTGCTGCGCATGCCGCGGCGCAGGATCGCGGTGATCGCGACTTCCTGCTCGTGCCGCTCCTCGAACGCCTCGACCGTCTCGCCGATCGCCAGCGACCCCTCGGCGAGTTCCGCCTCGGTCACATAGTCCTGGATGTCGAGCGCCTCGCCCAGCGACGCGGTCGCGCGCCGGTCGCGCGGGATCAGGCGATAGCCGAAGCGCAGGAAAATCAGCCCCATCACCGTCAGCCCCAACCCGACCGGGGCATAGTCGAACATCCCGAAGGGCTGGCCGGTAATCTCCTCCCGCACCCGGCTGACGATGATGTTGGGCGACGTGCCGACCAAAGTGATCAGCCCACCGAGCAGCGAGGCGAAGGCCATCGGCATCAGGAACACGGCAGGCGAGGTGTCCGATTTCTTCGCCACCTGCATCGCCGCGGGCATCAGCATCGCCAGCGCGCCGATATTCTTGACCAGCGCCGAGGCGAAGGCGACGCTGGTGGTGAGCAGCAGGAGTTGCGACCGGATGCGGCGGACGCGGCGCTGGGTGATCTGCATCACCCGCTCGATCACGCCCGATCGCTGGACCGCGGCCGACATCACCAGCGCCGATCCGACGATGATCACGATGTCGTCGGAAAAGCCGGAAAAGGCGTCCTTGGGCTTCACCACCCCGACCGCGAGCGCGGCCAGCAGCGCGGTGACCGCGACCAGATCGTAACGCAGCCTGCCCCAGATGAAGAGCAGCATCATGCCGATCAGCACGGTAATCGACAGGATCTGCGGGAGCGTCACGCGGCCTCGGATGTCATCCGGGCCTTAACTCCCGTCTGCGCTCGCGGGTCCGTGGCGACGCGACCGATTCGGGGAAATCCCGCCTCTTCTTCCTGGGGGGACGAGAAGAGGCGGGACCCTCCGCTCCGGAGAGCGAAGCCGAATGGGTGTCAGCGCGTCAGTGGACGGTGCCGATCGCCTCGTCGCACGACAGCAGCGCGACCAGGCGCTCGATCTGGCGCCAGCGCAGATAATGGAGCGTGTTGCCCATGCCGCGGCTGCGATCGGCGCGCGACGCTGCCTCGCACCCGGCCTCGTCGCCGAACATCAGGATCAGCTCGGCGGCGTCGGCAACCTGCGCGGCGTCGGCGAGAAACGGGGGCAGAACGTCCATGGAAACTCCGATCGACACCCCGCAGGGCGTCCCTTTGCGCGCTATACCGAAAAGTGCCCCGCCGTCTCCCCCCTTTCGCCGGACCGAACCGCTTTTGATGGTGAAGCGGGCGACAACCATGGGCAGTGGCGTCGCGCGCGCGGACATGGCAGGGGATCGGCATGACCAACGGTTCCAGCACCAAGACCCCGCGCTCGGGCGGCTTCCTGCTCGCGATCAGCCTCCTGCTCGGCTTCGGCATCGGTACCAGCCAGGGCCAGGCCAGCCTGGGCACGGTGATCGGCTTCGCGGTCGGCATGGTGCTGCTCGCCGCGGTCTGGCTGGTCGACCGCCGGCGCTAGATCAGGTTGCGGCCCAGCCAGACGACCCGGCCGACCACGTCGATCTCCCCCACCGGCGCGGTCCAGCTGCGATAGTCGGGATTGTCGCTGATGACCTCGATCTCGCTGCCCAGCGGCAGCAGCCGCTTGACCATCAGCGCCCCGTCATAGCGGATCACGAACAGGCTGTGCCGGCCGCTGGGCACGCGCCGGTCGCTGTCGACCAGGATCTCGTCCCCCTCGAACAACGTGCCTTCCATCGAGTCGCCGCGCACCCGGATCAGCGATGCGGCATCGGCGCGCACGCCCAGCTTGCGCAGCAACAGCGGATCGACCAGCCCGGCCTGTCCGCGGCGATCCTCCTCCGCCAGACGGCCCGGCCCGGCCGAGGCGCCCAGGTCCATGCGGGTCACCTCGATGATCTGGCGATCGGGCACCACCCCGAATCGCGCCTCGGGCACGCCGAGGAACCGGGCGATCCGGGCGCGGTCCCCGACCGACAGCTCGCGCGGGGAGCCGCGGCTCAGATATTGCTGGAGATAGGCCGGGTTGCGCCCGATCACGCGGGACAGGAGCGCGCAGCTATGCTCCGAACGTTCGATCGCAGCCGACAGGGCGGCGCGTTGTTCGACAGGGTCCATGGTCGATCCGATCCCGTAGGAAATTTCCTAGACAAGTTGGATTACCAGAACAAAACAGGATCATCAACATGCGACTCGGATGAAGGAAGGCAGATGGCGGTCCTGCGCAAGATCACCCTGTTCCTGCGCCATAGCGGGATGAAGGAAACGCGATTCGGCCGCGACGCGGTCAACGATCCACGGCTGGTCAGCGACCTCCGCAAGGGGCGCCAGCCCCGGGCGGGGACGGTGTCGCGAATCGAGGCGTTCATCGCCGCGCGCGACGCGGACGGCTGACGCTCAGGCGGTGCGGGCGAGCATGCGCAGCGTGGCGAGCGCATCCTCGAGCGAGCGATCGCGCGCGGGCGGCGGCGCGGCCCGCGCCGGCGCGGCGGTGCGGCCGATCACGCCCTTTTCCAGCCGCTCGAGCAGCGCATGGATCGTCGCGTCGGTGCGCGGCGTCGCGATCGCCTCGCGCTCCGGCTGCGGCACCGGGCGCAGGCCGGGCGGCGGCGCGGGGCGCGGGCGGACCGGCGGGGTGATCTCGAACGTCTCGAACCGCTCGCTCTCGTCGAACAGCGCTGGACGCGCCGGGCGCAGCGGCTTGGGCGGGACGGGCGCAGGCATCGGGACGGCGAGGATCGCGCCGGGATCGAAGGCGGAGAGCGGCTGTTCCAGATCGACCGGCAGGCAGCGCTCGGCCGGTACTGGCTCGACGACGGCGGGTGCCGCGGGAGCCTCGACCGGGTCGGCCAGCCGGCCGAGCGGCAGGCCCTTGAGCTCCGGCTTTGCGCGGCGTGGCGGCAGCGTCGGCGGCGCAGGACGCGCGGTCACTTCGAGGAATGGCGTGCCGAGGTCGCGAGTCGCGAGCAACGGCGCGCGGGCCGGCGCATCGGGATGCGCGTCGGCACGGCGCAGGACCGGCACCGGATCGCCCTCGCCCCGTTCGCCGCGTGTTGCCGCGTGCGATCGGCCGATCGCCAGTCCGCGGCTGCCGAAGATCAGGAAACCCGCGAACCAGCCGAGCAGCGCGGCAACCCCGCCGACGCCGAGCGCCAGCCCGGCGCGTGCGGTCAGGCCGAGCGGCGGTTCGGCCGCGGCGAGCAGCGCGGGCAGGCCTGATTCGGTCACGATCGACTCGATCAGCGCCCCCGGCAGCAGGGCGACCGCGATCGCCCCCGCTGCGCCGGTCACCAGCCCGCCAAGCGTCGCCACCGCCAGCTTCATATCCCCGTTCCCGCCTTGCGACCCGATTCCATGGCCGCCCTTTTGGCGAGATCTTGGTAAACAGAATCATAACGCCCGACATTGACCGCCCAGTTGCGGTCGATCTCGACGAAGCGGCGGCCGCGTTCACGTCGCCCTTCCCAGCCCGCGCGGTCGGCGAACAGCGCCGCGACCGACCGCGCCAGCGCCGCCGGATCGTCGGGCGCGAACAACGTGCCGGTGTCGCCGTCGCGAATCAGCTCGCGGTGGCCGCCGACATCGGATGCCGCGACCAGCCGCCGCTGCGCCAT
This sequence comes from Sphingomonas rustica, assembly GCF_039652585.1. Classification (NCBI taxonomy): domain Bacteria; kingdom Pseudomonadati; phylum Pseudomonadota; class Alphaproteobacteria; order Sphingomonadales; family Sphingomonadaceae; genus Sphingomonas; species Sphingomonas rustica. The sequence continues at coordinate 141,789 of NZ_JBDIZK010000010.1, forward strand.
CGCCTCGAGCGGCTTGAGCGGCGTCACCAGATCGGTCAGCCGCATCCGCTTGCGCGGATAGACCAGCACGTCGATCACAGAATAATAGAGCTCGACCTGGTCGTGCGGCACCCGGCCGACGAAGTGGATCCGGTTTGCCACCGGTGACGCCGCCGCCTGCGCGCGCACCGCCGCCTCGCACGGCCCGCCGCCGACCAGGACGAGATGCATCGCCGGGCGCGCGGCGACCAGCGCCGGCATCGCCGCGATCAAATCGTCCAGCCCCTCATAGTCGTAGAAGCTGCCGATGAAGCCGATCGTCTCGGCCCCCTCCAGCCCCAGCCGCGCGACCAGCGCCGCATCGCGCGGCAGCGGATCGCCGAACAGGGTCAGGTCGACGCCATTGGGCGATACGAAGATCTTGCCCGCATCCACGCCGCGCGCGACCAGATCGCGGCGCAGACCGTCGCAGATCACCGCGACCGCATCGGCACGCCGGACCGCGCGGGTCTCCAGCGCGCGGGTGGCGCGATATTTGAGCGACCCTTCGCGCCCGTCGCCATTGCCGACGGCCGCATCCTCCCAGAAGGCGCGGATCTCGTAGACGAAGGGCAGCTTCAGCCGGTCGGCGACGCGCCGGCCGGCCATCGCGTTCAGCACCGGCGAATGGGCGTGGAGGATGTCTGGGCGATAATCGCGCGCCACCTGAAGCGCCGCGCGGGTGAAGGCGCGAACCTCGCGCAACTCGCCCAGCGGTGCCGGCAGCGCACCGACGGGGCCGGTGCGGAAGAAGCGCAGCCCGTCGATCGTCTCCTCGCCCGGCGGCGCGTCGCCGTGGCGCGGGCCGGTGATGGCGGCCACGTCCCAGCCGCGCGCGATCTGTGCCTTCAGGATCGCCCGCGTGCGGAAGGTATAGCCGCTGTGCAGCGGCAGGCTGTGGTCGAGGAGGTGGAGAATCCGCATGGCCCCGTCCTGCCACGACGTCCTTAACGCCGCGTCAACCGCATGGCCCTAGGCGGGAATCGGGCCAGCGACGATCGGCCGAGGAGCACGGGACGCCAGATGATCGACAATTTCGCGCTCGCGATCAGCCATGCGGTGATGCTGCTCGGCGCCATCCTGCTGATGCGACGCACCGATCTCGACCGCGAAGGCCCGCCGGCCGACGACGCGCGGCCCCGAGCAAGGGGCAGATGGGGTCGTCCCGGTGCATGACCTTCCCTTCGTCGCGTTCCTGGGGGCGATCCTTGCGTGCGGCTTCTACCGCCCGTTCATGTTCGTGCTCGCCTATGCCTATATCGACATCGTCTCGCCGCAGCGGCTGACCTATTCGCTGCTCAACTCGGTGCCCGTCTCGCTGATCGCGGTGGCGCTCGCGGTCGGCGGATGGGCGGTGGCCGACGACAAGAAGGACCTGCGGATCGCGCCGCGCCAGGTGATGATCCTGATCCTGCTGGCCTATTGCTATTACACCACGGTCAATGCCGATTTCCCGCGCGAGGCGCTGGAGAAATGGGACTGGGTGTGGAAGGCGCTGGCCTTCGCCTTCTTCCTGCCCTTCACGCTGCGCACGCGCCTGAGGATCGAGGCGCTGCTGCTGTTCATGATCGCGTCTGCGGCGGCGATCATCATCACCGGCGGGATCAAGACGCTGGCATCGGGCGGCGGCTATGGCGAGCTGAACCTGATGATCACCAACAATTCGGGCCTGTACGAGGGATCGACCATCTCGACCGTGGCGATCTGCATCATCCCGCTGATCCTGTGGTTCACCCGGCACGGGACGATCTTCAAGCCCGACTGGCGGGTGAAGCTGTTCTGCGCTGCGCTGATCTTTGCCTGCCTGCTGATCCCGATCGGCACCTCGACCCGCACCGGGCTGCTGTGCATCGGGCTGCTCGCCGCGCTCAGGCTTCGCGACAGCCGGCGGCCTCTGGTGTACCTGGCCGGCATCACCACGCTGGGGCTGGTCGCCGTCCCGTTCCTGCCCCAGGCGTTCATGGAGCGGATGGGGACGATCAAGACCTATCAGGGCGACAGCTCCGCCTCCACCCGCGTCGCGGTGTGGCAATGGACGATGGACTATGTGAAGACCCGTCCCACCGGCGGCGGGTTCGAGGCCTATCGCCAGAACCGGATCCGGTACGAGAAGGTCAATGTCGATACGGTCGGCGGACAGGCCAAGGTGGAGCGCACGCTGGAACTCGACCAGGCCCGCGCCTATCACAGCGCCTATTTCGAGATGCTGGGCGAACAGGGCTATTTCGGGCTGGGCCTGTGGCTGCTCGTCAACATCGCCGGCATCCTGCGCATGGAGGTGCTGCGGCGGCGCTATCGCAAGGCGGAGGGCGAGGATGACTGGATCGCGCCGCTGGCAAGCGCCTTGCAGAGCGGGCACATCATCTATCTTCTGGGCGCGGTGTTCATCGCCATCGCCTTCCAGCCCTTCGTCTATATGCTGATCGGCGCGCAGATCGGGCTCGACCTGTATTGCGCGAAGAAGCGCGCTGCCGCGCTGTGGCGGCCGATGGGCCGGGCGCGGCAGCGGCCGGCCGAGGTGGCCGCCGCGTGAGCGACCGGCCCGAGCTGAAGGCGCTGACCGGCGCGCGCGGGATCGCGGCGTGGCTGGTGGTGCTGTTCCACCTGCGCTTCATGATGCCCGGCATGGGCGGGCCGCAGGGCTGGCTGTCCCAGGCCTATCTGGCGGTCGATTTCTTCTTCGTCCTGTCGGGCTTCGTGATCTGGCTGACCTGGGGCGAGCGGCTGCGACAGGCGGGACCGGCGGGCATTCCCGAGTTCCTGAAGCGGCGCATCGCCCGAGTGTGGCCGCTGCACGCGGTGATGCTGGGCGTCGCGATGCTGTTCGCGGTCGCGCTGATCGTCGCGGGCCGGCCCGACATGCCGCAATATCCCCCGGCCGAACTGCCGCTCCATTTCCTGCTGATCCAGAATTGGGGGCTGACCGGGCGGCTGACCTGGAACGTGCCGGCCTGGTCGATCTCGTGCGAGCTGGCCGCCTATCTGGTCTTTCCCTGGCTGGTGATGACGGCCGACTGGCGGCGTTGGCCGAGCTGGGCCTTGCTGGCGGCGATGACCGGACTGGCCGCGGCGCTCTGGGCGATCTTCACCGCGCTGGGCGCAACGGTGCTGGGCAATCTGATCGAGCGGTATGGCGTGGTGCGCTGCCTGGCCGAATTCGGCATCGGCACGATCGCCTGCGCGCTGTGGCTGCGCTGGCGCGATCGGCCGATGGCGCCGGCGCTGGGCTGCGTCGCCGTCGGCGCCGCGCTGCTCGGCGGTCATGCGCTGGGCCTCGTGCCGCAGATCCTGGCGATGCCGCTGGTCTTCGCCGCGCTGGTGCTGACGCTGGCGCTGAGCTCGGGGATGCGCGGGAACGTGCTGGAATGGACGCCGGTCCATTATCTCGGCGAGATCAGCTATGCGACCTATCTGGGCCACTGGATCCTGTGGATGGCGTTCAAGCTTGCCGTCGTGCCCGCCGGCGGGATGGGCTGGCCGATGGCGCTGGGCTTCCTGGCGATCGTGCTGGGGGCGTCGGTCGCGCTGTACCACCTCGTCGAGCGGCCGGCGCAGCGCTGGATCAACGGCCGGCCGATGCCGTTCCGGCGGACCGGAACGGCATCGATCTGAGGCGAAGGATCAGGCGTCGGCCAATGCGTGGTCGAGCGCGTCGATCACCGCGCGGTTGAACGCGGGAATGTCATCGGGCTTGCGGCTGGTGATCAGGTTGCCGTCGACGACGACTTCCTCGTCGAGCACGGTGGCGCCGGCATTGGCGAGATCCGTGCGGATCGAGGGCCAGCTGGTCACGCGGCGGTCCTTCACCACATCGGCCTCGACCAGCAGCCACGGCGCGTGACAGATCGCCGCCACCGGCTTGCCCGCATCGAACACCTGCCGGATGATCCCGACGACCCGGTCGTTCATGCGCAGCGCGTCCGGATTGGCGACGCCGCCCGGCAGGACCAGCGCGTCATAATCGGCGGGGTCGACCTGATCGATCGTCGTGTCGGGGGTGATGCTCTTGCCCTTCTCGCCGCCCTGTTCGCCGGTGATCGGATCGGTCTTGAGCGAGGCGAGCGTCACGCGGGCGCCGGCATCTAGCAGCGCCTGGCGCGGATCGAACAGCTCGGACTGTTCGAAGCCGTCGGTGGCGATCATGAGGACGTGGCTGCGGGAGAGATCGGTCATGGGTAAGATCCTTGAATGAAGGGACTTTCCCAGCGCCAACCCGTCGTCGACGGCGCGGTTCCGGAACGAAGCGATTGCCCGAGCATTGATCGGGACATCGCGAGGGACCCGAATGTCGCAATCCGAACTCAGCTATGTCGACGACCGCGAGGCCGGGATCACCCGCCGCAAGATGCGGCACGGATGGGGCTATTACACCGCCGCCGGCGACCGGATCACCGATCGCGACGAGATCGACCGGCTGAACGCGATCGGCCTGCCCCCCGCCTATCGCGATGCCTGGTTCTGCCCCAGCCCGCTCGGCCATATCCAGGCGACCGGATATGATGATCGCGGGCGCAAGCAATATCGCTATCACACCGCCTTTCGCGAAGCGCAGGAGGCGGCGAAATATGATCGCTGCGCCAGTTTCGGAGTCCGCCTGCCGCTGCTGCGCGCCAAGGTCGAACGGGATCTTAAGCTGCGCGGCCTGTGCAAGGACAAGGCGGTGGCGGCGGTCGTCCGGCTGCTCGACCTCGGCAGCATCCGCGTCGGCAACGAGCAATATGCCGCGACGAACAAGAGCTTCGGCGCGACGACGCTGCGCAAGCGCCATGCGAAGGTGAAGGGCCAGACGCTGCGGCTGCAGTTCCGCGCCAAGTCGGGCAAGCTGCGGCTGCTGACCATCACCGACGGATCGCTGATCCGCTTCGTCAAGCGGTGCCAGGACCTGCCCGGCCAGCATCTGTTCCGCTGGCTGGACGATGCCGGCGAGACGCATCCGGTCACCTCGACCGACGTCAACTGCTATATCCGCGATGCGATGCGCGAGGAATTCACCGCCAAGCATTTCCGCACCTGGGGCGCCAGCGTGATCGCGTTCGAGGCGCTGGCGACGGCCAGGACGCATGTCGGGCTGAACGCGATGCTGGAACCAGTGACCGAGGCGCTGGGCAACACCCCCGCCATCGCGCGCAAATCCTATGTTCACCCTGCCCTCATCGCGCTGACCAAGGATCGCGAGCTGCAGGAAACATTTCGCTCCCGTCTTAATCTTCCGCGAACCACGCGCTATCTCAGCCGCGCCGAGCGCGGCCTGATCGCCTTCCTCGAAAGCGACGCGCCGGACATCGCCAAAGCCGCCTGAGGATCTTCATGACCGTCAATACCGCCGCCCCCAAGGCCACGCCCACGTCTGCGTCGGCCGCCGAGCTGGAAACCCATGTCCGGTCGTTCACAACCGAGGCGTGGAACTGGGTCCAGGATTACTGGCTGAGCATCCTGATCGCCGCCGGCGCCGCGATCGCGATCGCGGCCTTGCTGTACGCGATCCGCGCTTGGGCGATGAAGCTGTGCGAGCGCGGCAACGGCGTCGCCAACTGGTATGCGATCATCGGCCGCGCGGTGTCGCGGACCAGCAATTTCTTCATCATCATGGTCTCGATCCGGCTGGTCGTGGGCTATGCGCAGACCCCGCCGATGGTCGATACGACGGTCGGGTTCCTGTTCACCATCGCCACCGTGTTCCAGGCCGCGATCTGGGTCCGCGAGCTGGTGTTCGGCGCGATCGAGCACCGGACGTCGGCGGAGGATTATCACGGCCAGGCGCTGACCAGCGCGCTGGGGATCATCCGGCTGCTAGTGACGATCGTGGTGTTCGCGATCGCATCGGTCGTGGTGCTCAGCAATCTAGGCGTGAACGTCACCGGCCTGGTCGCCGGTCTGGGCGTCGGCGGCATCGCCATTGGTCTGGCGGCGCAGGGCATCTTCGCCGACCTGTTCGCCGCGCTGGCCATCCTGTTCGACAAGCCGTTCCGCGTCGGACACAAGGTGCGTTTCGACCAGACCACCGGGATCATCCAGGCGATCGGCCTGAAATCCACCCGCATCCGCGCCTTCAGCGGCGAGGAGATGGTGATCGCCAACAAGCAGCTTCTCGACAAGCTGATCGAGAATCTCACGCACCGCGACCATATCCGGATCAAGCTGGCGATCGGCGTGGCCTATGAGACGCCGCCCGAGAAGCTGGAGGCGCTGCCCGGCATGCTGCACGAGATCGTCGAGGCGGCCGGCGCGACCGTGTCCCGCGCGAGTTTCGAGGCGTTCGGCGCAAGCTCGGTCGACTTCGTGCTGGAGTTCGACATTCGCGGCGACGACTGGGATACCGCGCATCTGGCGCGCAACCGGGTGATGATAGCGATCCTGCGCCGCTTCGCCGACGAGGATATCTCGATCCCCTATCCGACCCAGACGGCGTTCACCGCCGACCCGAACGGCAAGCTGATCCTGCCCTATCCCGACCCCGGCGCGGACCATTCCCCGGCGCCACGAGCGACCGCGACATCGGGAGCGGCGCGGGCATGAGGGAGACGCCGGACGCGATCCGCGCCTTCTACCAGGCCTATCACGAGCGCGACCGGGCCGCGGCTTCCGCGCTGATGGACGAGGGCTTCACCTTCACCAGCCCCTATGACGAGGCGCTGGGCAAGGCGGAGTATTTCCAGCGATGCTGGGAGCCGGGCTCGCATCATGTCGCGTTCGAGGAGGAACGGCTGATCGCAGATGGCGAAGGGGCGTTCCTGACCTATCTGGTCACGCTGGACGACGGCCGGTCGTTCCGCAACACCGAATATTTCGAGGTACGCGAGGGGCGGATCCTGTCGGTCACCGTCTATTTCGGGGCGACTTACCGCAACGGTGCCTACGAGGCGCAGTCGCCGGCCGGGTGACGGATTGACACATTTCGTGCCGGGCGTAGGGCGTTCGGATGCGCAAGTTTCTGTACGAGGATCCGGCCGAACCCTCGCCCCGGGTCCGGGCAACCCCGACGCCCCCGCCCGCACCGAAGCGCGCGTCCGCAGCGGCACAACCGGCCGCGCGCCAGGCCGTCCCGCCCCTGCCCGAGGCTTCGCCGATCGAGGCGGCGCTGATCGCGCTCGCCGCCGAGGGCGGGCGGTTCAACCATGATGCGGTGGCGAAGCGCGCCGGCGTGTCGCGGCGCACCGTCTATCGCCGCTATCCCGACCAGAAGGCCCTTCGCGCCGCCATCCGCGCGCGGATCGACGCGCCCGCGCCACCCCCGGCCAGCCTGGACGCGGTGATCGAGGGGCTGGCCGCGCGCTTCGCCGGCTTCGACGCCCGCCCGGCCGAGGCGACACTGGCGCTGGCCAGCACCGAAGGCCGCGCCGCCCGCCGCCGGGCGAGGCCGGAGGCGACCCGCACGATGCTGATCGACGCGGCGGGCTCGCTTCCCGCACCCGAGCGCATCCGCGCGGCGGCGATGCTGGGTTTCGTCAGCGAGGGCACCGCCTGGCTGGAACTGCGCGAGCAATGGGACCTGACCGGCGAAGAGGCGGCGGCCGCCTGCCGCTGGGCGATCGAGACGCTGATCGAGGATTTGCGACGGCGAGGTAGCGGACCGCTACCGTCGTCCGCCGGATCGCGTCAGCCCTAAGCGAAATCGCCCAGCTTCTCGGCCTCGTCCTCGGGCAGGTCGTGCTGCTCGGCCTGGTCGTTGGGCGTGACCGTTTTGGGCTCCCTGGACATGTCGCCGGGGTCGGGCTCGTTTCCGGGGATATGCGTCGGGTTCATCTGCCGTCTCCTTTGGGATGGGGGTTGAACGCATGGGCAGGCGGAAATGGTCACCCCGGGATGATATTCCGGGGTCCGGGGGCTGCCGCCGCGCGGAAACGATGGTCCGGCCGCCTTGGGTCCGGGATGTGCCTTGCAGTGGATGCCGGCACTTCGGCCGGCATGACGGAGGGGTGCAGATGATCGCGGCTGCGGCTCGCGCGCTTCGTTCGCCACCACTCCGCCGTCACCCCGGCTGGAATGTCGGGGGCCACCCGTCATCCATCCCGGAGCCCAGGTCGGGCGCCGCGCTACCCCCTCACGATGGACGCTGAGGTTCCGGGCCGCCGCCGATCCGGGATGTGCCGCGCAGTGGATGCCGGCACTCCGGCCGGCATGACGGAGGGGTGCGGTGGCGTTGACGCGCTGATCAGGCGCGGTTGAGGCTGGCGCGCTTCGCTCGACACCTCTTCATCGTCGCCCCGGCTGAAATGCCGGGGCCCACCGGGCGGCAGATCCCGGACTGGTGGTGATGGCCGGACCTCCGAGTCTACCCTTGCCGGTCGGGCACGGCGTGCAGCTTTGGGTCTGAAATGCAGGATGGGTGGTGAGACTGGCGCGCGTCTCGGGCTTCTTTGCCGTGCCGATGCGGTGGAGGATGGCGTAGCGGTTGGCGCCCTTCAGCGTGGCGTGCTCAAGCGGGTCAACCATATTGGACCGTTGAAGGCACGACGCATTGCAGAACATACAGGGTGAGACATATGCACTATATGAAGCGGTAGCGGCGCGGCAAAATTCTAATCTGAGATGGTAGGTGCGCGAATTGATCGAGACGTTTGATTCGAACGCAAGGGAGATATTCCGCCACCCTCTCGTTTCGAGAAAGACTCCGACTGAAGCGGCGACAGCGAAATGGTGACGAATATCCGATTCGGACGCAGCGCGCTCTTCGTCCTACTCGCCATCGGGTTGTCAAATTGCAAGCAGGTCAACGACAGCGAAAACGCGAGCAAGCCCCCTTCCGTGCCTGCGAATGCTTCCCCGGCTGCGAACGGGAACTTCAGGGTGGTGATTACAGGTAACGGACTTCATTCTGGAAACGATACGAATTATGAAAGCGTCGCGGATTGCGCCGCCTTTCAATTGACGCCGGCACAGGTGAAGGAATTTTTCACACGTGCAGAGACGATTGATGATCTAACCTACAATCACGAACTGAATATTTCACAATGCTACGCCAAGGGTGTTGTCTGGCTTGCCAACGGTGAGCACGGTACGTGGGCGATCGATAAATCGCGACGTGGCTACTACACGCGATCGGACGGCACCGGTAAGAAGATGTTCTGCCGGGCCTGCTCGAGCTCACTATATCTGACCGTCGAAGACGTTACATATGACGGCGCGATCGACAACGAATAGCAGGCTTTGCGATTTTCGTTCGAATTCGTATGCTGTGCTCTCCGTCCGCGCCAAACCACTAACATGGCGCGCAGCCTCAGGCCCGGAATGGAGGATGGGTGGACCCGGCATTCCAGCCAGGGTGACGGGTGCGCGAGATAGAGGCGCGGTCACCAACATGCTCACGAACCGTGAACCGTCTCGCCCCGTTCGAGCATCGCGACGAACTCCGCGATCCGCCGGGCGCGCGTCTCGGACTTCTTTGCCGTGCCGATGCGGTAGAGGATGGCGTAGCGGTTGGCGCCCTTCAGCGTGGCGAAGAAGGCGGCTGCCGCCGGCGAGGCGTCGAGCGCCGTCTGAAGGTCGGGCGGGACCTCCGCCTTGCTGGCCGGGGCATAGGCGGCTTCCCAGCGGCCGTCCGCCCTAGCAGCCTCGATCTCGGCCAGACCGGCGGGGTGCATGTGGCCGCTTGCCATCAGTTCTGTCGCGCGGGTGCGATTGACCTGCGACCATTTGCTGGTGCGCTTGCGCGGGGTGAAGCGGACCAGCCAGCTTTTCTCGTCATAGGTGTCGAGCTGCCCGTCGATCCAGCCATGGCACAGCGCGGCGTCGATCGCCTCGGCCTTGGACAGGCTGGCGATGCCCGAGTCCTTCTTGGCGAGCTTGAGCCACAGCCCCTTGGACGATCGCGGTTCCGCCGCCAGCCAAGCGTCGAAGGCTGCGGCATTGGCGAACCCGACGATCGGCAGGCCGGCTCGCTGTTCCACGACGTTCCTTTCAAGAAACCCTTAGAGGGCTCGATGGCTGAAAATAGACCTCTCGTCAGCGTCAAGCGCCGCCCCGCTCAGTCCTCGCATATCGCTCCGTCCCCGGTAATCTTTCCACCTTCCACAGTGGCGTAGCATCCAGGATCATAGCTCGTAGCCTGGCATTGCCCCTGAGCTGGATCGCCCGGCCGCGAACTCGGTTCTCCTGATGCGCCCGTTACCATCAACCGGCACATCCCCTTGCAATCCGACTTGTCGCTGCAGACTTTCAGGGCATCGGAATAATCGAATTGGCAGATGGGCGATCCGAAGGCCGTGCGACTTTCGTATCCACCTTGCGACTTGCACGAACTAAGTTCGGTCGCGCTCAGGCTTTTTCTGGGCATGCCACAACTTCCGCTGATCAGCATGGCGAACAGGGCCGTGACGAAGATCGCAGCACGAGGCAGGTATTGCTTCATCCAATAATAGTTACACATCGAACCTGCCCGGGCAATTGAGCTCGTAACGCCGCATTTCTTCTACTTAACCGGCCGGCAGCTTTGCTCCACGCCCCTCTCCGCGGTCCCTCGGCTGAAATGCCGGTGTCCACCCGTACTCCATTCCTGGGCATTGGTCGGGCACGGCGCTATCCCTTACGATGGACGCGGAGGTTCGGCGCCCCCGCCGATCCGGGATGTGCCGCTCAGTGGACGCCGGCACTTCGGCCGGCATGACGGGGAGGTCCCACTCCGAGGCCTTCCGCCACCTCAGATGACGTCCTTCTCCTCCTTCGCGCCGAACATCCGGCGGACGAGGCCGGCCAGTGCGGCGAAGGCGGCGAACAGGCCGACGAAGATCAGCTTGCCGAATTTCGCGATGACCGCGAACAGCCCGACCTTCTGGGCGACCGCGACGGCGGTGCCGCCGGCGACCAGGCCGGCCAGGCCATATTCGGCGGTCTTGTCGGTCGAGGCGTCGTAATCGGCATAGGCGGCGCCGGGTTCGAAGGTGACCGATCGGCCGAAGCTGGCGGCGGCGCCGCGGATGTCGCCCAGCACCGACATGTCGGAGACCATGTTAAGGCTCAACACGCCAGTGCGGCCGAGCAGGCGGACGTCATAGTTGAGGCCGTGCACCGGATCGCCTTCGTTCGCGAGTTCCTTCGCCCAGATCAGCGAATGGCTCTTGGAGTCATAGGAGGGCGCCTGTGCCCAGCCGACCAGACGCATCGTCGGATAGCCGGCCGACTTGCGCGCCTGGTTCTGGGCTTCCTCGCCCGACTGCATCTCGCGCAGGACCTTCTCGTAATCCTGGCCCGCGGCATCGGCGTCGGAGATGTGGCCGGTATCCTGATAGGTGATGACCGCGCCCCAGGGCGAATCGTACAGCGTCGCCCCCTTCGGCATCACCATGCCGAGCACATTGGCGACCGCATCGGGCGGGTTGCGCCACGCCTCGGTCAGCACCCGCTTCGCTTCGTCGGCGGGGATGAAATAATAATTCTCGCCCAGGTGCAGCACCGCCTTCGCCTCGGCGATGCGAACATCGCCGGTCTGGGTGTGCAGGCTCTTTTGCAGCGCCAGCATCTCGGGCGCGACCTTCGCCCTTGCGACGGCTTCCGCCTTCTCGCCCTTGTCGGGCGCCGCAGCCAGTGCCGGCGCGCCGAGCGCGGTGAGTGCCAGCGCAATCGCGCCGGTGCGAAGCCAAGTCCCCATCGATACCCCCCCCAGGTGCCGTGCCGAGTCGCCGGCACGGCAGCATGGGATGGTCAGATGCCGCCCTCGTCAAGCGAAAGCAGCGTGGCGTTGCCGCCGGCGCTGGTCGTGTCGACCGATACCGAGCGTTCGGCGCAGAAGCGGTGGAGATAGTGCGGGCCGCCGGCCTTGGGGCCGGTGCCCGACTGGCCCTCGCCACCGAACGGCTGCGAGCCGACCACCGCGCCGATCATCGAGCGGTTGATGTAGAGATTGCCGACGCGCGCGCGCATCTCCGCCAGTTCGCCCGAGCGGGCGATGCGGCTGTGCAGGCCCATGGTCAGGCCGAAGCCCTTGGCGTTGATCCGGTCGATCGTCCGGGCAAGCTCGCCCGCCGGCCAGGTCGCGACGTGGAGGATCGGTCCGAACCACTCGGTCCGCAGATCGTCCATGTCGTCGAGGCGGATCATCGTCGGCGGAACGAAGCGGCCGGTGGCGGGCACCGGCAGCGTCTTCATCCAGCGCGCCTTCACCGAGTCGCGATAGCCCATGAGCTTGTCATAGGCGGCATCGTCGATCACCGGGCCGACATCGGTCGCGGGATCGCCGGAATCGCCGATCACCAGCAGCTCCATCGCCCCCTTCAGCATCTCGATCACCGTGTCGGCGATCTCTTCCTGCAGGACGAGCAGGCGCAGGGCGGAGCAGCGCTGGCCGGCCGAGCGGAAGGACGAGGTCAGCACGTCGGCCACCACCTGTTCGGGCAGTGCGGTGGAATCGACGATCATCGCGTTGATGCCGCCGGTCTCCGCGATCAGCGGCACCAGCGGGCGATCGTCGCCGTCGAGCAGCGCGCGGGCGATCTTCTTCGCGGTCGGCGTCGATCCGGTGAAGGCGACGCCGGCGATGCGCGGATCGGCAGTCAGCGCCGCGCCCACCTCGGGGCCGCCGGGGACCAGGATCAGGGCGTCCTGCGGCACCCCCGCCTGATGCGCCAGGCGCACGGCGGCGCGGGCGATCGCCGGGGTCTGCGGCGCGGGCTTGGCCACCACGGTGTTGCCCGCGACCAGCGCGGCTGCTGTCTGGCCGAGGAAGATCGCCAGCGGGAAGTTCCACGGGGCGATCGTCGCCCAGACGCCGCGCCCTTCCATGCGCAGCTCGTTGCGCTCGCCGGTCGGCCCGGGCAGCGCGATCGGGGCCAGCCCGCGGCGCGCCTGCATCGCGTAGTAGCGGCAGAAGTCGGCCGCCTCGCGCACTTCGCCCAGCGCGTCGGGGATGGTCTTGAACGCTTCCTTGACCGCCAGCGCCATCAGCTCGATCCGGTTGGCCTCGAGCAGGTCGGCGAGGCGTTCCAGCGTCGCGGCGCGGGTCTCGATGCTCTGATCCGACCAGCCGGTGAACGCCGCCTGCGCGCGCGTCACCGCGTCGCCGACCGGGACGGTCGCCGCGCCCTCGGGCACGAAGGGGAAGGCGCCGATCGCCTCGGCGGTCTGGTGCAGGATCGAGCGTTCCTGAAGGTCGATGCCGCCCGAATTGGCCCAGTCGCCGAACAGGTCCCTGGGCAGCGGGATATTGGGGTGGCGGGTGCCGCCGACCGCGGCGATCTTGCTGACCGGATCGGCGAGCAATTCCTCTTCGGACAGATGCTCGTCGGCCAGTTGGTGGACGAAGCTGGAATTGGCGCCGTTCTCGAGCAGGCGGCGGACCAGATAGGCGAGCAGGTCGCGGTGGCCGCCGACGGGCGCATAGATGCGGCAGTGATAGCCGTCTTCCTGGACCAGCCGCTCGTACAGCCCCTCGCCCATGCCGTGCAGCCGCTGGAACTCGAAGTCGCGCGATTTGCCCGCCCATTCGAGAATGGTCGCGACGGTCAGCGCATTGTGGCTGGCAAAGGCGGGGACGATGTTGGTCGCGTCGAGCATGTCGCGGGCGCAGGCGAGATAGGAGACGTCGGTCGACGCCTTGCGCGTGAACAGCGGATAATCGTCCAGCCCCTCGACCTGGGTGCGCTTGATCTCGCTGTCCCAATAGGCGCCCTTGACCAGGCGGACGTTCATCGGCCGGCCGAGCTGGTCGGCCCAGGCGATGACCGCGCGGGCGCGCTTGCCATAGGCCTGGACCGCCATGCCATAGCCGTCCCAGCCCTTGAGCTCCGGCCGACGCGCGACCGAGCCGATGATGTCGAGCGACATGTCGAGCCGCTCGCTCTCCTCGGCATCGACGGTCAGGTGGATGCCCTGCGAACAGGCCTCCGACGCCAGCTGGGCCAGCATGTCGGTAAGTTCCGGCACGCATTTTTCATATTGCCCGACTTCGTAGCGGGCATGCAGCGCCGACAGCTTGACCGAGACCGAATGGCCCGATTTCGGATCCTTGCCGACCGCGCGGATCGCATCGAAATAGGCGCCGAAATAGCGTTCGGCATCGGCCCTGGTCCGCGCCGCCTCGCCCAGCATGTCGAAGCTGGCGGTGAAGCCCTTGTGCTCGGGCCGGGCCATGCGCTTGCGCGCCTCGTCGATGGTGCGGCCCATCACGAAGACCTCGCCCATCATCTTCATCGCCGCGCCGACCGCCTGGCGCACGAACGGCTCGCCGGCGCGCGAGATCAGGCGGCGCAGCACCCCGCCCTGCTCGCCGATCACCGCGCGGCCCAGCATCAGGCCCCAGGTGGCGGAATTGACCAGCATCGAGTTCGACTTGCCCGAATGCGCCTTCCAGTCGGCATCGCCCAGCTTGTCGGCGATCAGCAGGTCGGCGGTTTCCGGATCGGGCACGCGCAGGAACGCCTCGGCCAGGCTGAGCAGCGCCACGCCCTCGGACGAGTTCAGGCGATATTCCTGGAGGAACTGGTTCACCCAGCCGCGATTCTGCGCCGCGCGCAGGTCGGCCAGCAGCGCCGCGGCGTGGCCGAGGATGCGTCCGCGCGACTCAGGCGTGACCCGCGCACGCTCCAGAAGCGGTTTTAGAACATCGGGTTCGCTGGCCCGGTGCAGGCTCGCCATGGAAGCGCGGGGGCTGGACGCTACGTCATTCGGCATTTTCGTGTTTCCGGTCTCTTTGGACTTGCGGCGCACCCGCGCCGCTCACTAGATGGGCCCGCGCGCTATGCGAAAAAAGCGGCGGGAGGGATAGTCTCTGTGGATACCATCACCGTTGAGCAGATGGCAGAAACCATCGGCACCGAGCGGGTGTCCGACTGGCTGGAAATGACGCAGGAGCGGATCGACCGTTTCGCCGAGGCGACCGGCGACCACCAGTTCATCCATGTCGATCCCGAACGCGCGGCGCAGACTCCGTTCGGCGGCACGATCGCGCACGGTTTCCTGTCGCTGTCGCTGATGCCGGTGCTGGCGCAGACCACCGGCGCGCCGCAGATCGCCGGCGCGCGGATGGGCGTCAACTATGGGGGCAACAAGACCCGGTTCCTGACCCCGGTACGATCGGGCAAGCGCGTGCGCGGACGCTTCAAGCTGCTGAAGTTCGTCGAGCGCCAGCCGGGCGTGTGGGAACAGGTCACCGAATTCACGCTGGAGATTGAAGGCGAGCCCAAGCCCGCGCTGATCGCGGAATGGATCTCGCTGATCTACGTCTGAACCATCATCGATACGGCCGGCCGCGCGGCGGCGGGCCCACAGAAAGGAAGAACATCATGCGTTCCGCAGTCATCGTCTCCACCGCCCGCACGCCGATCGGCCGCGCCTATCGCGGCGCGTTCAACAACCTGCCCTCGCCCACGCTGGCCAGCCATTCGATCAAGGCGGCGGTCGAGCGGGCCGGGATCGACGGCGCGGAAGTCGACGACGTGGTGTTCGGCTGCGCGCTGCAGCAGGGGCACCAGGCGGGCAATATCGCGCGGACCTCGCTGCTGCGCGCGGGCCTTCCGGTCAGCGTGTCGGGCATGTCGCTCGACCGGCAATGCTCGTCGGGCCTGATGGCGATCGCCACCGCGGCCAAGCAGATCGTCAGCGACCAGATGGACATCACCATCGGCGGCGGCGTCGAGAGCATCAGCCTGGTGCAGACGCCGCAGATGCGCGTGGCGCCCGATTACGAGCTGCTGGCGATCCACAAGGACGTCTACATGCCGATGCTGCAGACCGCCGAGGTGGTCGCCAAGCGCTATAACATCAGCCGCGACGTGATGGACGAATATGGCTTCCAGTCGCAGCAGCGCACCGCCGCGGCGCAGGCCGCCGGCCTGTTCGACCAGGAGATCATCCCCGTCACCGCGACGATGAACATCGTCAACAAGGAAACGAAGGAAGTCACGACCAAGGAAGTGACGCTGACCAAGGACGAGGGCAACCGGCCCGAGACCACGCTGGAGGGCCTCAAGGCGCTGCAGACCGTGATCCCCGGCGGCACGATCACCGCGGGCAATGCCAGCCAGCTGTCCGACGGATCCTCGGCATCGGTGCTGATGGAAGAGAAGCTGGCCGAGAAGCGCGGGCTGCAGCCGCTGGGCCGCTATGTCGGCATGGCGGTGGGCGGCGTCGAGCCCGACGAGATGGGCATCGGCCCGGTCGTGGCGATCCCCAAGCTGCTCGAGCGCTTCAGCCTGAAGATGGACGATATCGGCCTGTGGGAGCTGAACGAGGCGTTCGCGGTGCAGGTCCTGTATTGCCGCGACAAGCTGGGCATTCCCGACGAGCTGCTGAACGTGAATGGCGGGTCGATCTCGATCGGCCACCCGTATGGCATGACCGGCGCACGCTGCACCGGCCACGCGCTGATCGAGGGCAAGCGCCGCGGCGCGAAGTATGTCGTCGTGACGATGTGCATCGGCGGCGGCATGGGCGCAGCCGGGTTGTTCGAGGTCCTGTAAGCAAGAGGCCCCATCTCCCCCCGGATGCGCAGCATCCAGGGGGGAGATGGGCGCCCGCCCGAGGCGCGGCAGGCCAAGGGTTGACGAAGACTGCATCGGCGCGCAGCCTTCGATCATGGACATTGCCGCCGCTTCCGCCGCGCGCGACCGGATGCCGCTGTTCGTTCGAACGGTGGCGGACAGTTTCGTGTTCGCAGGCCGATCGACCCGGACCGAAGCGCTCGGCTTCCTGCTTGTCAGCACGCTTCTTTCTCAGACCGCCCTGGTGCTGGCGGGCGACCGATCGGAAATGGCGTGGGTCGCCGTTGCGCTCGCGCTGGCACTGACACTGGAGATTCCCAGCATCGCGCTGTTCGTGCGGCGGATGCATGATCAGGACCGATCGGGATGGTGGGCGCTGATCGGGGTCGCGAAGATTCCCCTCGCGCTGGCACTGATGTCGATGCCGGGCGATGCGAATGGCGTATCCATCGTCCGAATGCTGATCTGGGAAGGGCGGTACGACTGGGATGCGGGAACATTGCCGCTACTGCTGGCGGTAACCCTGTTGGTGATCGCCCAGCTGGGCTTCTATTTCGCGCCCGGCACGGACGGTGCGAACCGGTACGGGGCAGATCCAAGGGGCGAGCGCTGACCGCATGGCGTGCACCGCTCGCGACTTCCGATCCGTCCGATTGAACGCCCCTCCCCCCACGTTTTCCTTTCGGTAACGCCTGTTAGCGATAACGGTCGCCGGACCTTCATCGAAGGCCGTGAGGGAGCAGGATCATGGGGCAGAGCATGGCGCTGGTCGCCGATATCGGGCGGCAGTCGGTTCGGTTCGGGCTGACCGGCGGGGAACATGGCCTGGCGCCGCGCGACGTGCGCAAGTTCCTGACCGCCGAGCATCCGACCTTCACCAGCGCGCTGGTTTCCTACCTGACCGCGGTCGACCTGCGCGATGCGCGGCTGCCCAGCGTGCTGGCGGTGGCGGGCGCAGCAAGGGGCGACCTGATCAACCTGACCGGCAGCCGCTGGTACATCTCGCTGTCCGGGGTAGAGGCGGTGCTGCGCGAGCCGCCGATGGCGCTGAACGAATGCGCGGCCAATGCGCTGGCGCTCAGCCAGTTGCCCGCCGGCGCGTTCACGCCGCTGCGCGGTCCGGCGCCGCGCGAGGTGCGGCCGGGCGGGAATTACGTGGTGATCGGGACCGGCACTGGGCTGGGCGTCGCCGCGCTGGTCACCGCGGGCGACCGGCTGGTGCCGGTGCAGAGCGAGGCGGGGCATATGGGCTTCATCCCCGCCACTGCCGACGGCCAGCGCTTCGCCGATTTCTGTCGCGCGCGCGGCATCCAGACCGAGGTCGAGACGCTGATCAGCGCCAACGGGCTGTTGCTGGCGCACGAGGCGCTGAGCGGCAGGAAGCTGCTGAAGCCGGAGGAAGTGACCCGTGGCGCCGGGCGCGACGAGACCTGCACCGCGGCGGTGCGGCTGTTCGTCGAGCAACTGGGCATGTTCGCCGGCGACCTGGCGCTGGCGTTCGGGGCGTGGGACGGGATCTTCCTGACGGGCAGCATCGCCCGCGCGCTGCACCTGCAGTTGATGGACCCGGCCTTCCGCCAGCGGATGGAGGCCAAGGCGAGCTTTCGCCGCCAGCTGAGCGAGGTGCCGGTCGCGCTGGTCAATCGCAACGACCTGGAATTGCTGGGCGCGGCGACTGCCTTCGGGAACGCCTGACCCGACTGCCCGTTCTCGCTCCAACCCCTTTCAGGAGAAAGAGAATGGACGAGACCGCAAACCCCGCCGAAGTCCGCGACCGGATGTGGAAGAAGATGGCGAAGAGCCCCTTCGTCATGGTGTCGCGCATCGGCGCGACCGACCACGCGCTGCCAATGACCGCGCAGCTGGACGAGGATGTCGAGGGCAAGTTCTGGTTCTACACCAGCAAGGACAACCGGATCGCCCCGGGCGGCCCGGCGATGGTCCATTTCGCGTCGAAGGATCATGTGGTCTTCGCATGCATCAAGGGCAATCTGGTCGAGGAAGCCGATCCGGCGATCATCGACAAATACTGGTCGAACACCGTCGAGGCGTGGT
The DNA here is from genome assembly GCF_039652585.1 of Sphingomonas rustica. NCBI lineage: Bacteria > Pseudomonadati > Pseudomonadota > Alphaproteobacteria > Sphingomonadales > Sphingomonadaceae > Sphingomonas > Sphingomonas rustica. The sequence continues at coordinate 160,271 of NZ_JBDIZK010000010.1, forward strand.
TCGAGGGCGGCCGCAACGATCCGAACCTGCTGATGCTGCGCTTCGAACTGGAGGATGCCGAGATCTGGGAAGGCGATGAATCGCTGACCGGCAAGTTCAAGATGCTGACCGGGCAGACGATCAAGCCGCAGGAAGCCGGCCGCCACGTCGAGACCGCGCTGTAATCCATGCCGGGGCCGCGCCGCTTGACGCGGCCCCGTTCGCGTCCCATCCGGCAGCGATGGGGCCATCGCTCGCACATCGCATCCGGATCGAGGCGCATGCCGTCTGGCTGGCGGTGCGCGATCCGCGCACGCCGCTGCATGCGCGGCTGTTCGGCCTGTTCGTCGCGGCCTATGCGCTGTCGCCAATCGACCTGATCCCAGACTTCATCCCCGTCATCGGCCTGCTGGACGATGCGATCCTGGTGCCGATCGGCGTGTGGCTGTTCGAGAAGATGGTGCCGCCCGCGGTGCTGGCCGAACACCGCGCGACCGCGACGCAGGCGGCCGAGCGGCCGGTGTCCTGGTGGGGCGTGCTGATCGTCGTCGCGATCTGGGCGGCGCTGGCCTGGCTGGCCTGGTCGATCGTGGCGTTCAACTATGCATGAAAAGGGCCGGAGCGTTTCCGCCCCGGCCCTGAAAGACTGACGGCGGAACCGTTCAGTCGCTGTGCGCGGCGATCCACTGTTCGACCACCGGCGCGATCTTCGTGCGCCATTTGGAGCCGTTGAAGATGCCGTAATGGCCGACGCTGGGCGCCATGTGATACTGCTTCATCGCATCGGGCAGCGCGGTGGCCAGCGTCAGCGCCGCCTTGGTCTGGCCCAGGCCCGAGATGTCGTCGCGCTCGCCCTCGATCGCCAGCAGCGCGATATCGGTGATCGCGCCGGGATCGACGCGGCGGCCGCGGTGCATCAGCTCGCCCTTGGGCAGCGCATGCGTCTGGAACACCACGTCGATCGTCTGGAGATAGAATTCGGCGGTCATGTCGCACACCGCGCGATACTCATCGTAGAACGCCATGGTGGCATCGGCGCTCTCGCCATCGCCCTGGACCAGGTGCTTGAACATCTCGAAATGCGAGATCATGTGGTTGCCCAGGTTCATCGTCATGAAACCGGCAAGCTGCAGGAAGCCCGGATAGACGCTGCGCCCGGCGCCCGGATAGGTGACCGGCACGCTGGCGATGACGTTGCGCTCGAACCAGGCGAAGGGCCGTTCGGTGGCGAGCAGGTTCACCGCCGTCGGCGCCTCGCGCGTGTCCACCGGGCCGCCCATCATGGTGAGCGTCTTCGGACGGCAGGGATGCTTGTCGGCGCTCATCAGCGCGGCGACGGCATAGGCGGGAACCGAGGGCTGGCAGACGGCGAGCATGTGCGCGCCGGGACCCATCACCTCGAGGAACTCGACCAGATAATCGACATAGTCGTCCAGGTCGAACCGCCCTTCGGACAGCGGCACCAGCTTGGCATCGCGCCAGTCGGTGATGTGGACGTCGCAGGTCGGCAGCATCCGCTCGACCGTGCCGCGCAGCAGCGTTGCGTAATGGCCCGACATCGGCGCCACGATCAGCAGCTTCGGCCCGCCCTCGACGCCCTGGCGCGCAAAGCGCTTGAGCTGGCCGAACGGCTTGCGCAGCACGACCTCCTCGACGACATCGACCTCGCGGCCGTCGACGGTCGTCCGGTTCAGCCCGAAGGCAGGCTTGCCGCGCGGCGCGGACGCATGGGCGAACACCTCGAGCGCCGAGGCAAGGACGGTGCCGCCCCCCATATAGGCGAAGGGGTTGGCCGGATTCTGGAGCAGGCCCGCGCCGAAATTCGCCATGGCACTGGCGCCGGCGAGCAGAGACCTTTGGAATTCATAAGCATTATATAACATTGGCGATCCTTCCACCGTCACCCCCCGACGGCGGCGGCACGGCGAGTTATAGTCCATGTCTTGTGCGGTGCAACGCCGGACCACTACGCATTGATCCCGTTGTCAGGGCTGTCCGGCTGGCGGATTCGATTTTGCGGTCCGTGGCGATACGAAACGGACTGTCATGTCGGCTGTTGGGAGAGCTTTCTCTGCACGCCAACACCACACCCCCGTCATGCCGGCCGAAGTGCCCGCATCCACTGCAAGGCACATCCCGGACGGGCGGCGGCGAGGACCCCCCACGTCCAGCCTGCGAGGCCAGTGTGGCGCGCAGCCGTGGTTCCGGGATGGAGGGTGGGTGGCCCCCGGCATTCCAGCCGGGGTGACAGCGGAGGGGTGGCGTGGCCCCGAGGTCGACATGGCGGCTGAATGCACTTCCCTAGGTTTCCCCGGGCGGCCAATCGCGCTAGGTCGCAGCCGCCATGGCCGAATTACCCTCCGTCGCCGCCCAGCCCCAGGCTGCGCCCCAGCCGAGCCGCAAGCTGGGCAATTTGCTCGTCGTGTGGAGTTTCACGCGGCGCTATCCGTTGCAGCTGGTGGTGGCGATGCTGGCGCTGGTCACCTCGTCGGTGGCGACGCTGTGGATTCCGCGGACCTTCCAGCGCGTGGTCGACAACGGCTTTACCCAGGGCGGCGACATCAGCCGCATCGGCGTCTATTTCCAGGGCCTGTTGCTGGTCGTGCTGATCCTGGCGCTGGCGACCGCGGTGCGATTCTATTTCGTGTCCTGGCTGGGCGAGCGGACCGTGGCCGACATGCGGGCGGGGGTGCATCGCAACCTGCTGCGCCTGCCGCCGCGCTGGTTCGAGGAGAACCGCCCGTCGGAGATCGCGTCGCGGCTGACGTCGGACACCGCGATCATCGAGCAGGTCGTCGGCAGCACCGTGTCGACCGCGCTGCGCAACCTGCTGACCGGCATCGGCGGCATCATCTATCTGTTCGCGCTGTCGCCCCGCATCGCCACCTATCTGATCATCGGCATCCCACTGATCGTGCTGCCGATCGTCTGGCTGGGCGGGCGGGTGCGGTCGCTGTCGCGGTCGAGCCAGGACCGGATCGCCGATATCGGCGCCATCGCGTCGGAGACGCTGGGCGCGATGCGGATCGTCCAGGCATTCGGCCAGGAAAAGCGCGAGAGCGCGCGGTTCGACGAAGCGGTCGCGCGCGGGTTCGTCGCCGCCAAGCGCCGGTTCGCGCTGCGTGCGATCATGACCGCGCTGGTCATCGGCCTGTTGTTCACCGCGATCGTGCTGATCATGTGGGACGCGGTATCGGGCGTGGCGGCCGGCCGCATCTCGGGCGGCGCGATCACCGCCTTCGTCATCACCGCGGGACTGGTCACCGGGTCTTTCGGCGCACTGACCGAAGTCTATGGCGACCTGCTGCGCGCATCGGGCGCCGCCAGCCGGCTGGCCGAGCTGTTGCAGGAACAGCCCGAGATCGCCGCCCCGGCCAATCCCCTTCCCCTGCCCCAGCCGCCCCAGGGCGGGATCGCGTTCGAGCAGGTCACCTTCCGCTATCCCACGCGTCCGGAGGTTGCGGCGCTGCGCGACTTCACCCTGACGATCGCCCCGGGCGAGACGGTCGCGGTGGTCGGCCCGTCGGGCGCGGGCAAGTCGACATTGTTCCAGCTGGTCCAGCGCTTCTACGACCCCGAGGGCGGCGAGATCCGCGTCGACGGGGTGCCGGTGAAGCAGGCCGATCCGGGCGAGATCCGAAGCCGCATGGCGATGGTGCCGCAGGAGACGGTGATCTTCGCCGCCAACGCACGCGACAATCTGCGCTATGGCGCCTGGGATGCGGGCGACGAGGCGATCTGGGCAGCGGCGGAGGCGGCCAATGCCGCCGAGTTCCTGCGCGAGCTGCCCGAGGGGCTAGACACCTTCCTGGGCGAAGGCGGCGCGCGCCTGTCGGGCGGGCAGCGCCAGCGGATCGCGATCGCCCGCGCGCTGCTGCGCGACGCGCCGATCCTGCTGCTGGACGAGGCGACCAGCGCGCTGGATGCCGAGAGCGAGCGGCTGGTGCAGGATGCGCTGGAGCGGCTGATGCGGGATCGCACCACGCTGGTCATCGCCCATCGGCTGGCCACGGTGCGCGCAGCGGGCCGGATCGTGGTGATGGACGAAGGCCGCATCGTCGAGAGCGGCACCCATGCCGAGCTGGTCGCGCAGGGCGGGCTCTATGCCCGGCTGGCGGCGCTGCAGTTCAACGAGGCGGCCTGACCGCACGGCGCGTCCGCCCGCTCGAAATCCTGTAGCCAATCCCGGCCGCGCGTGGCACCACGTCCGCGGTTTTAGAAAAGCCGGTATGCAACCGGCAGCGGGAGAGCGACATGGCTGAGTTCGACATCATCGTCTATGGCGCGACCGGATTTACCGGGCGGCTGGTCGCGGAATATCTGGCGCATCATTATGCGGACGGCAGCGTTCGCTGGGCGATGGCGGGCCGGTCGCTGACAAAGCTGGAGCAGGTCCGCAGCGAGATCGGCGCGCCGGCGGACACGCCGCTGTTGACCGCCAATGCCGATGACCCGGCCGCGCTGAAGGCGCTCGTCAGCCGGGCGGCCGTCGTGATCACCACGGTCGGCCCCTATCAGCTTTACGGCGAACCGTTGCTGGCGGCGTGCGTCGAGGCAGGCACCGGCTATGTCGACCTGTGCGGCGAGCCCAACTGGATGCACGACATGATCGAGAAATACGACGCCGCGGCCCGGGCCAGCGGCGCGCGGATCGTGTTTTCCTGCGGGTTCGACTCCATCCCGTTCGACCTGGGCGTCTGGACGGCGCAGCAGGCGGCGACCGCACGCTTCGGCGGGCCGGCGCCGCGGGTAAAGGGCCGGGTACGCACGATGAAGGGCACCTTCTCCGGCGGCACCTTCGCCAGCGGCAAGGCGACGGCGATGGCGGCTGCCAGGAACCCGTCGGTGCTGAAGGTGATGATCGATCCCTTCGCGCTGACGCCCGGCTTCACCGGCCCCGGCCAGCCCAAGGGGATGCTGCCCGAATATGACGAGGCGATCGGCGGCTGGGTCGCGCCCTTCATGATGGCGGTGATCAACACCAAGAATGTCCATCGCACCAATTTCCTGGCGGGCCATCCCTATGGCGCGGACTTTCGCTATGACGAGATGATGGTGGCCCCGGGTCTGGGCGACCTGGGCAAGGCAGCGGCCGAGGCGATCGCGAAGATGAATCCGATGAGCGCCGAAAAGGGCCCCGCCCCCGGCGAAGGGCCGTCGAAGGAAGAGCGCGACAGCGGCCATTACGACATCGCCTTCATCGCCGAGATGCCCGACGGACGCCGGGTCACCGCCAGCGTGAAGGGCGACCGCGACCCCGGCTATGGATCGACGAGCAAGATGATCGCAGAGGCCGCGCTGTGCCTGGCGCGCGACGTCCCGGATGCCAAGGGCGGGATCTGGACACCGGGCGCGCTGATGGCCGAGCCGCTGAAGGCGCGGCTGGAAGCCAATGCCGGGCTGAGCTTCACGATCGAATAGGCGGCGGTCCGGCTCGCCCCGCCAGGCTCCCGGTCACGTTCAAGCGGGTAAGGAACTTTAACCTCCCGGCGCTAGCCTTTCGCCATGGACCTGATCGAGACGCTTTACGCCGGCGCCGTTCCCTATCTCTGGTCGTGGAGCTTCGCCTTCATCTTCATGACCGTGGTCGAGATGCTGGTGCCCCGCGGGCGCCAGCCGCTGCGCACGCGCCTGCCGGGGCTGGCATTCTGGGCGATCTGGCTGCCGGTATCGGCACTCGTCCAGGCGGGATTCACCCGGCTCTGGGTGGCCGCCGGCATCGAGCCGCTCCTGACGCTGCCGCTCGGCTTTCACTGGACCGGGGCGGCCGCTCTGGTGCTGGCACCGATCGCCGCCGCGATCCTCTACGATTTCTTTTTCTACTGGTGTCACCGGTTCCAGCACCGATTCCTGTGGCGCTTTCACGCGGTCCATCATTCGATCCGCGATCTGAACTCGGTAAATGCCTATCACCATATCACCGAGCCGCTGATCCAGACGGTGCTGATCCTGATTCCGGCGAGCCTGATCGTTAGCGAGGCCGGCGCGACGAGCGCAGTGGTGACCGTGTTTCTCTATCTCCACGGCGCCTTCATCCACTCCCCCACGCGCTACCATCTGGGCGCCGGGCGGCTGGGCCTTGTCGACAACCGGTTCCACCGCATCCATCACTCGCTGGAGCCGCGGCATTTCGACACGAATTTCGGCGCCTTCACCACCCTGTGGGATCGCGTTTTCGGGACAGCGCATTTTCCGGCCGCCGAGGAATGGCCGGACTGCGGCATCGCCGAGGCCGGACCGCCGCGGACCGTCGGTGAATGGCTTGCCTTTCCCTATCGCCTGGGCCGGGACCCGGCCGCCGACCGCGCCGCCGGGAACGAGAGCAGCGCCCTGGAGCCTCAGCCGCGATAGAGGAAGGTGAGCGCCACCGCCGAGGCGATGGCAGTGGCGACGACGATCGGCACTGCCCGGCGGCGGCGGCGTTCGACATCGGCCTGGCATGCGGCGAGATCGACCCAGTAGCGTCGATACCCCGCCTGCCGGACCAGTCCGCGCGCCAGCAGCGCATCGAACTCGCGCCGGTAGAGCGGTGACGTCGGCAGGTAGTCGACCGCCTCCTCCGGCTCGATCGCATGAAACGCCATGAAATGATCGATGATGCGGTATCGGACCCGTTCGACCAGCGCGGCGACGCTCAGGACGGCGGACGATCGCATTGATGATCCTTTCTCACGAAAGACTTTACTTGGCTGCGGCGGATGCACCATCTGCAAGCACGGGAGGGTAATCGATGATCCGCACGCTGCTGGCAATCTTCGCGATGGTGCTCTGGACCGGGACTGCGTCCGCGCAGCCGGTCGAAGACCCCAACTACACCACCCAGAATCTGATCATCGTCAACGACGCCGGCGAGGTGCTGTTGCAGCGCAACTTCATGGGGTGGAGTACTCCGGGCGTACGATATGACAAGAGACTGACGATCCGCGAGGGGCTGGCCGACCTCGCCCGAACCTATGGCGTGGAAATCGACGAGGTCCGCCTGGCCGGGTTGTTCAGCTATCGCTACGGCTACACCCCTGCGATCTCGACCAGGTCGCACTACCGCTCGCGGTTGACCGGCGGTACCGCGCGGGCACCGGCCGGATTCGACGAACTGCGCTGGTTCGCGCCCGATGCCGCGATCGCAGCGATCGCGTCGGACAGTCAGAAGTCGCCACCGGCGCTGGTCGAGTTGATGCGCCAGATGCTCGGCCAGCCGGAGACGATCTGGACCGGAGCCTTCTATATCTGGCAGGACGGCGAGACGTATCGCAGCAAGATGTTGGAGCCTTTCTTGCCGCTGGGCCAAGCCCGGTGAGCCCACTCGCACTCGCAGCGGCGCTGGCCGCGGACGGCGCCTGCCTGGCGATCGAGCGCGGCGACGAGGGCACGCCGGTGATCGCCGCGCGCGTCAACGGCAGCGAACCATTGTCCTTCATCCTCGATACCGGATCGAGCGGGACCACGATCGACCCCGCCACCGCGGCGCGCCTGGCCCTGCCCCGCAACGCCGCGACCGAGACCGCCCAGGGCATGGGCGGCGGCGTCACGGTGCGATATCATCAGGTCGCCGCCTTCGACGCAGGCCCGCTCAGCCTGCGCAACGTCGCCCTCCCATCGATCGAGGCGCCCGCCCTCGCCAGCCACCGGATCGTCGGGCTGGCCGGAACCGACCTGTTCGGCGACCGGCTGACCCGCTGGATGCCGGGCAGCGGGTGCGTGACGATCGCCCCCGGGGGCAGCCGCCCCGCCGGGCGCGGCTGGCGCCGGGTCGAGGTCAAATGGATCCAGCCCTGGAAGATCATGCTGCCGATCCGCATCGGCCAGGCCGATGGCTGGGCATTGCTGGATACCGGCGCACAGTACACGACGCTCAATCCGGAATTCGCCCGCGTGGCCGGCATCGATCCCGCGCGGTTGAGGCCGGCCGGCTCGATCGCGGGCATCGACGGCCGCGAGCTGCCGCTGAGCTCTGCCACCCTTGCCGATATCCGCGTCGGCACGTGGCGCTGGACCTCCGCACCGGTGCGCGTCGGCGCGTTGCCGGTGTTCGGCCGGCTGGCCATGGCGGGCGACCGGCTGGCGATCCTGGGCATGGACTGGCTGACGACGCGCGGCTTCGCGGTCGATTACGCGACGAAGACCGTCTGGCAGCAGCAGGGGCAGGTGCAATGATCCGGCCGCTCCTCGGGCTCGCGGCAGCACTGCTGGCGATCGCGCCCCAGGCCGTCCCGGCACAGCCGCGCGGCGAGCGGCCGAGCGTCGCGATCACGTTCGACGATCTGCCCATGGCGGGCGCGGGCGACGTTCCGCTGGCCGAGGCGCGTGCCGCCAACCGCGCGATCGTCCGCACGCTGCGCCGCGAGCGGGTGCCGGCGATCGGGTTCGTGACCGAGCAGAATGTGACCGCGCTGGGCGATGCCGGCCGGCGGCTGGTGCGCGACTGGATCGCCGCCGGGCTGGAACTGGGCAATCACGGCGCGACGCATGCCGATATCAACCGGCTCGACATCGCCGCGATCCGCACCGAGATCGAGGCGGGCGAGCGGACGATCCGGCCGCTGGCCGAACGCTATCGCCGGCCGCTGCGTTTCTATCGCTTCGCCTATAACCATGTCGGCGAGACCGAGGCGAAGCGCGTCGCGATCGAGGCGGCCCTGGCCGAGCGCGGCTATCGGCTGGCGGCATCGACGATCGACACGTCGGACTATCTGTTCAACCGCGCCTATGTCCGCGCCGCCACCGACCCGGTGTCGAGGGCACGGATCATCCGCGCCTATCTGGACCATAGCCGCGTGCAGATCCGCTATTATCAGGGATTGAGCCGCGAGGTGCTGGGCCGTGCGCCGCCCGCGATCCTGCTGCTCCATGTCAACGAGATCAACGCCGCGACGCTGGACGAACTGGTCGCGCTGTTCCGGGCGGAGGGTTTCGGCTTCGTCTCGCTGGCCGAAGCGCAGGCCGACCCGGCCTATGCCACCTCACCGGCGGTCGCGACGAAGTTCGGCCCGATGTGGGGCTATCGCTGGGCCCGGGCGACGGGCGTGCGAGTGGACGGATCGAAGGAACAGGAACCGCCCGCGTGGATCGCGACCTATGGCGAGACGGGTGCCCTGCCCCCCTCGCCCTAGCGCCGCCCGGTCGCCCCTTAGAAGCCGATATGCGTTTCGAACTTGGAAACCACGGCGGCCCAGAATTCCAGATTGTCGATGAACAGGAGCCGTGAAACGCCGCCATCGTCCAGGTCGAGGTCCATCTGGAGGATCGGATCGCCCTCGTCGTCGACATAGGCGCGGCCGAACCGCTGGGTGCGGTTCCATTCGTTGATCCGCTCGAGCTTGATCGGCTTCTTCAGGTCGTAACCGGCGTGGAACTGCACAGTGGCGCACGCCTTGTTGCCGGTGCAATTGTAGAAATACACGTGGAAGGTCGTACCGTCGATCTCGGCGGAAATCTTCGGATCGCCTTCGCCGTCCTTGCCGAGCGTCGCGTCGGAATAGCCGCCCGCCTTCATCGCCGCCAGAACCGATTGCGGATCCTGTGCGCGCACCATCTGTGCCGCGGCGGGCAGCGCGACAGTGACGCCGGCGATCATGGCCAGCGCGGCGAATGCGGTACGAATGCGGTTTGTCATCAAGCCCCCCAATATCTTCACGGCGCCGTAGCTAACCGAGCCGGCGGGGGATGCAAGGGCGAAGATCGCCCCGTCGGCCTGGCGGAGGAACCGGGTTCCCCGACCAGGCCGCACGCAATGCCCTCAGGAAGCGATATGCTTTTCGAAGCCGACCACGACCGACTCCCAGAATTCCAGATTGTCGATGAACAGCGCCTGCGGCATGCCGCCATCGTCGAGGTCCACATCCATACGGATCACCGGATCATTGTCCTTGTCGAGCGAGGCCCGGCCGAAACGGCGGCTGTTGTTCCACTCGTTGATCCGCTCGAGCGCGATCGGCTTCTCTGCCTTGTAGGCCGTGTAGAACTGCACCGTGGCGCAGTCCTTGTTGTCCTTGCAGTTGTAGAAGAACACGGCGAACTTGGTGTCGTTGGTTTCGGCGTTGATCATCGGGTCGCCGCCCTTGTCGGTGCTCAGCGTGGCCCCGGAATAGCCGCCCGCCTTCATCGCGGCGAGAACCGATTGGGGGTTCTGCCCCCGCACCATCTGCGCCGCGGCAGGAAGCGAGAGTGCCGATCCGGCAATGAAGGCCAGCGCGGCAAATGCGGTACGGAATGCGGTCATCGAAAGCCCCTGATATGGTGTCCCGCCAGACGCTACCGCGGGTTTCGACCGACGCAAGGGGGCATGTCAGGGGGAGCCGGCGGCGGGCATCTGGGTCGGACCCGCCATGACCCGTGTAAGCGCTTGGGAACCAAGGCAAGGTGCGGCGATTCGCGGCCGGCGCGCACAGGCGCGGCCGATTTCATTTTTGTCAGCGAGGCGTGTCCCGCAACCGTGAGGCGGGCCGGGATACACCCGGCCTGCCCGACAGGTCAGATCATGCGGCGCGTGCCCCATGCCTCGCGCACGACCGGGCCGGTAATGACGCGCGAGCCATAGGCGCGGGCGATCGTGGCCGTCTGGTCGGAATTCATGTACACCACGCGCGTTCCGGCCGGGGTCAGCGGCTCGATCGCCGTGATCGCCGCGCCCTTCTTGGCGGACATGGCGATGACTTCGGCGACGGTGGCCTTGATGTTCAGAGCACGGGACATGGATGTTCCTTTTCGGCAAAAAGCGAGAGCAGACGGCGCTTGCGCGCGGGCGGGGAACCGGTTGCGGGAAGCGGAGGCGCCTCGACCGCGGGCGGGAGCGGCGACGCTCCGGAATTCTGGGATCTGGGAAGCACGCAATGCTCCGGCACGGAGCGAAAGCGGATGATCTCTCTCAGTCGCGTCCTGCTCGTGGCGGAAATGACGCGATAGTTCCTATATAGTGTCCGGGCGGGATTTTACCAGCACAACCTTCGGCCGGATGAAATCGGTCAGACTGGCGATTGAAAGGCATTGGCCGCGTGCGACAGCGCCGTCCGCAGCATCGGGTCGCCGCCGCTTTCGGTAAAGAAGATCGCCACCATGTCCCCCCGCGCCGCCGCGACCATCGGCGTTAGGATCTTCGTGTCGTTGAAAAAGCGCTTCCCGCCAAGCAGCGGGCGCACCCGGTCCGCAGCGGTCGCCGCATCGGGATAGCGGATGACGATGACCCCGGCATGGCGGCGGACCCCGTCGGCGGGCGTGAAGCGCAGATCCTGCCCGCGTTTCGACACCGCGCCCTTCAGCAGCGCGGGGTCGATCCGGGTGCGAACCAGGCGGTCGAGATCGGCCGCCGCATAGTCGGCGACCTCGAACCGCGCCGCGTCGCCGGCCAAGCGGTAATCGGCAACGATCCGACCGCGCAGCAGCGCGTCCGGGCTCACCGGCTGCGCGACATGCGGCACCGGATCGGCCGGGGTGCCGCCGCCGGACAGCGACAGGCCGATGGCAGCGCCGCTGGCCAGCATGGCGGCCGAGATCAGGCCCAGGCGCATCGCCGGGATCATGGGATCGCCACCAGCGGCGGCCGCGACGCGCGATCATAGGAGATCGAGAGCAGGCCGGAACGGGCAATCTGGTGCAGCTGGTCGTTGCGCTTGCTGCCGACCGCGCCGGTCAACTGGATCAGCAGGTCGTTGAACCTCACGAACCCGCGCGTGCCCATGACCTCGACACAGCCGATCGACGCGAACACCTCCGTCGCATTGTCCGGCCCGTCATGGATGAGGAAATTGCCATAGACCTGCCACCCGCCATTTTCCGGCGAGTTGGCGCTGTGCACCTCATAGGTCGGGATCCAGGCGCGCACGACATGGGTCTGCTGATCGGCCAGCCCGACCACCCGCGCCGTCTTGCCATCCTTGCACGACACGCCGAAGCGCAGCACCTCGAACGCATGCGAGACGCGGCGCCCGCCCAGCGATCCGGCGACGGTCATCGTATAGGTCGGGATTTCGAAGTAGCCGAGCGGCTTGCCCTGCGGATAGGCCCAGGTGGTCGCCTTGCCCACCGGCACGCCGCCTACGTTCAACTGAACCTTGCGCATCAACGCCCTCCGTCGCCGCCGGGCACGAGCCTAACATCGCGGTCGTGCAGGAACCAGCGACGTGGCGCGACCCGACCGGGGGGAGGCACGGCTCATCCCCATGGCCCCTGGCATGCGCGGTCGCCCGGCTCGTCCCGCACGCACCTTGGATCGCCGCCTAGGGCGATCCGGGCGTGGCTTCCTCAAGACGTCGCAACTGCCGGGCGATATAGTCGAGCCGCATTGCCTGGACCGCGAGGCTGAGTTCGATCCGTTCTGCCTCCACATCGTCCAGTCCGATCCGGTATTCCTCCAGGAACCGGATATTGGCCCGGATCGATTCGGCCGAGCCGCGCAGCACGATGACGCGATCCGCGTCGGGCAGCCGCCGCCAGATTCCCGAGCGCAGACGAAACGGGTCGATGCCGACGCTGCTCGCGCGATCGGGATCGCATGCCCAGGCCAGCATTGCCGCCTGTCCCGCATCGGTGAGCGAGATGCGCAGCGTGGCGCGGCGATCGGTGGTCGCCTCCCCGATGATGAGGCCGCGGTCGCGCAGCCGCTTGATCGCCGGATAGATCGCACCGGCGCTGCCGCTCCACTCCGACGACGGGGAAAGCTCGAAGGCGCGGCGCACGCGAAAGGCGGTGGTGTTGCCCCGATGCGCGATCTCGGAAAGGATAGCACCCTCGATCTCGGTCAATACGCTTTTATCGTCGTCGCTGTTCATATACCAACTTTAGTACGATTCGTACTAATGAGGTGAAGATGTCGAAGATCCTTGTACGTTGCATCGCGTTGTTCGTCACCGCCCTCATTCCCGTCGGGTCGGCGCTGCATGCGCAGGACGCACCCGCGGAAGCGCCGGCCGAGCCCGAGGTGATCAACCTCTATTTGTCGGAAACCCGGGCACTGGTGATGCTGCGTGTCGGCGATGCGGCTCCGGTACCGGTAGTGTTCGACACTGGCACCAACGGCAATCTGGTCGATGCCGGCCTCGCCGACCGGCTCGGGCTGCCGAACACCGGACCGTCGCCTTCGGTCGACGGCAGCACGGGCAAGCCGGTGCCGGGGCATGACAGCTTCATCCGCGGGGCCCGCCTTGGCGGCGTGGCGATCCGCGACGCGCGCGCGACGGTGCTGGCCTATGACCTGCCCGACGAAGTCGGCATTTTCGGCCCCAACAGCTTTCCGGAAAGCCTGGTCGAGATGGACGGGCCGCGCAGCCGGCTGACGATCCGGCGCAAGGCCGATGCGACCCTGCCGCCCGGTGCCGCGACCCCCTATCTCGGCTCGGGCGGAAGTGCCCTTCCCTCGGCGATCCTCGAATTCGACGGGCTGAGTGTCCCCGCGATCCTGGACACGGGCAATGATTCGTCGATCATCCTGCCTCTGTCGTTCAAGGACCGGCTCAAGCTCGATCAGCCGCCGCGCCTCTATGGCTATGCCGTCTCCGCCGCCGGTCGCCAGCCGATCTACGTGGCCAGGCTTGCGGGCACGGTCAGGATCGAGGGCGTGGCGATCGAGAATCCGGAGATCCTGTTCATGGAGGGCGGTCGCCCGAACATCGGCCTGCCGGTCCTGCGCCGGATCACCGTGGTCTATGACCATGGCGGATCGCGGTCATGGATTCTGTCGAAGGGAACGATCGCGCCCTAAGGCCGCGCGAACGGTTCACCACGCGCCGTGCCGCGTGCGCTCTCGCATGGCGTCGATGAAGGCGCGCACCGCGGGCATGGCGGCGCGCCCGGCGTCGTAGAGCAGGCTGACCGGCAGCAGCGGCGGCGCATGATCGGCCAGGATGCGTACGAGGCGGCCGGCGGCGATCGCCTCGGCACATTGGTAGCTCAGCAGGCTGGCGATCCCCAGCCCGGCCTCCGCCGCCGCCAGCGTCGCATCGACGGTGTTGACGGTCAGGCGGGGCGCGATCTCGACCGGCGCCTGGCCCTGCCCACCGAAGGGCCAGGCGGTGCCGGTGCGCACGCCGCTGCCGGCGATGCAGCGATGGTCGGACAGGTCGGCGGGTCGCCGAGGGACGCCACGCCCGGCGAGATAGGCCGGGCTGGCGACGATCGCCTGCTCGACCGAGCCGATCCGCGTCGTCCGCAATGCACTGTCCGCCAGCTCGCCGATCCGGACCGCGACGTCGATCCCCTCCTCGACGATGCGGACATTGCGGTCGAGCAGCATCATCCGCGCGGTCAGCCCGTCATGCGCGTCCACCAGCGCGCCGATCACCGGCAGGACGTGCAGCCGGCCGAACATGACCGGCGCGGTGACATAAAGCTGGCCGCGCGGCACCGATCGCCCGCCCATCACGACCTGCTCCGCCTCGCGCAGATCGGCCAGGATCGCCCGTGCGCGCTCGAGAAAGGCGGCGCCTTCGTCGGTGAGCGCGACGGCGCGGGTCGAGCGATGGAACAGGGTGACGCCCAGATGGCGTTCCAGTCCGGCGACGGCGCGCGTGACGGCGGGCGGCGACATCGACAGGTCGCGCGCCGCCGCCGAGAAGCCGCGGCGGTCGGCGACCGCGACGAACGCGGCCAGCATGTCGAACCGATCCATTATTCCACCCTTCGGAATAGTGAGCGCCGATCCTCGACTATTATCGTCGCGGTCGCAACGCATTAGCTGGGTTGCATGGCGGCAACCTATCTCCACACCCTGTTCGGCCCCGGCGCCCGCGCCCTGCAGGAGGCGGCGGGTTCGCGCGCCGCTTATGCGCGCATGGAGGCGGGCGCGGACATCGACTGGCTGGGCGAGCGCGAGGCGGACTTCATCGCGGCCCGCGACAGCTTCTACATGGCCAGCGTCAGCGAGGATGGCTGGCCCTATGTCCAGCATCGCGGCGGCCCTGCCGGGTTCCTGCGGCGGATCGACGGCAATCGGATCGGGTTCGCGGATTATCGCGGCAACCGCCAATATCTGTCGACGGCGAACCTGGCGGCGGACGACCGCGTCGCGCTGTTCCTGATGGATTATCCCAACCGGCGCAGGCTGAAGCTGATCGGCCATGCGCGCAGCAGCGACGATCCCGCCGAAATCGCCGCGCTGGCGAGTCCGGGCTATCCGGCGGAGGTCGAGCGCGCCTTCGTCATCGACGTGACCGGCTTCGACTGGAACTGCCCCCAGCATATCACGCCGCGCTTCACCGAAGCCGAGGTGCGGGAGGCCAGCCAGCCGCTGATCGACGAGATCGCCCGGCTGCGTGCGCGGGTGGCGGAACTGGAGGAACATTCATGACCAAGGCACTGACCCGCGGCGTCCACCATGTCGGGCTGACCGTCCCCGACCTGGACGAGGCGCGCGACTTTTTCTGCGGCGTGCTGGGGTTCGACAAGGTGGGCGGCGTACCGGACTATCCGTCGATCTTCGTGTCGGACGGCGCGATCCTGCTGACGCTGTGGCGGGCGGCCGATCCGGAGACGGCGCGCGAGTTCGACCGGCGGGCCAATATCGGGCTGCACCATCTGTCGCTGGCGGTGACGGACGATGCCGCGCTGCATGCGGTCTGGGACAAGGTCCGCGCGCATCCCGGCGTCACGGTCGACGCGCCGCCAGGCCCGATCCGCGCGGGATCGGCAACGCGCCATTTCCTGGTCTTCATCCCCGGCGGCATCCGCATCGAGTTCGCCACGCCCCTCGCCTGACGCCGGCGATCAATAGCTCTGGGTCGACTCCTTCTTGCTCTTGATCGCGATCTCGTCGCCGCGCAGCTCGAACTCATAGGTGAACAGGTCGGTGCGCCCTTCCTGGGGCAGGGCGATGGTGTAGGACATGCCGACGCCCGCCTTGATGCTGGTGATCCCGCCGCCGCCGATCGCGCCGTAATTGGCGCGGATATCGTCGAGGATCAGCTCGATCATGCAGGCGGACCGTTCGATCCGGGTGCTGCCGCAGCGCTTCGATGCCGACATGGTCCGTCCTTTCGCGTGATCGCGCGCAACGGTGCGCGCCTGGGGGTCGGGGGTTGAGGCTTCGTTCGCCGGTGCTGCCGCATTCGATCCGGTGCATCCGGCAAGCGCGCTGGTCGCCAGCACCGACGCGATGATTCCGAACCTGATGGTCGTGCCGATGGTCATGACGGTCACCTTCCGAACTGCAGGGTTGTCACCAGCTTGCCCGCCTCGAACTCGGCCGTGCTGCGCGGGTAGATGCGCTGCTTGGTCGCCTGGAACGGTTTCACGAAATTGGGTGTCGGATTGTAATGGGGCGAACGCGCCTCCCCCTTGGCGAACCCATCCATCGCGTCCAGCCAGGGCTTGGCATGGACAACGTCCAGCCGCATTCCCGCGCCCATCACGCTGTTCATGTCGGTATCGGTGATGCCGTAGCATGCACTGGCATTGGTGTTCCCGCTCGGCGGGCAATGCGGCTTGCCGACATCGACATGGGGCAGGCCCAGCAGATGGCCGATCTCGTGGACATGGGCGCGCTGCATCACGGTCTTGCCCTTGCTGTCGCGGGCCTTGGCCACCGAATTGATGTCGCCGCTGTCGTACAGCGTCGAGTGCGACCCGAACCAGCTTTCGCTGGGGTCGAGGCGAACCACATCGATCACATGATGGTGCCGCCCGGCCGACGCGTCGCTTCCGAGTATCTCGAACTTGCACCAGAAGTTCGGCAGGAACACGTTCTGGCCGATCCGCACCGGAAACAGGCCGCGATTGTTGGAAATCCAGAACTTGCCGTGCCAGAACAACTGGGCCGAGCGGCAGAAGGTCTGCTTCCATGCCTGCCACGTCTGCGGCGTCCATTTCAGGATCGCGCGCGGCTGGCCACTGGCGTCGCCATAGTCGTTATAGGTGCCCTTTGCCGCACCGCCGGCCGGGTTGATCTGGCGAAAGCCCAACCGCAGCGTCAGCATCAGGTCCGCGTTGTTCTTGGAATTGCACCAGTCGGTATTCAGGGACGCGTCGAATTTCGGAAGATACAGCGTCTTCTTCATGCACCGGCTCCGCGAGGATTAGCACCAACCTGCGTCTGTCTGTCCCAATCCCCGTCGCCCGGCAACGGTTCCTTGGAAAAGGACGGCCGCGGGCGCGACGACCGGTGCGCGGTTTAGGGTCGAGCTGAGGCGCGCGGATCGGAGATCGACGAATCGCCGCCCAGCGCGCGGTACAGGGTCACCCGGTTCGATGCCTCGGTCAGGCGAAGGTCCACGCCGCTGCGCTGCGCCTGGTACAGCGAGCGCTGTGCATCCAGCGTGTTGAGGAACGGCTCGATCCCGCCGCGATAGCGCGCCTCGGCCAGCCGGTAGCTGTCGGCGGCGGCGTCGATATTGACGGTGGTCGCGCGAAGCTGTTCGCCGATCGTGCCCTGGCGGGCGAGCCCGTCGGACACTTCGCGGAACGCGGTCTGGACCGAGCGTTCATAGCTGGCCAGCAGCGCGTCGCGCTGCGCCTCGCTGAGCGCCACGCCCGCCCTGCCCGCGCCTGCCTGGAAGATCGGATAGTTGACGTTCGCGCCGCCCGACCAGTTGAACGCGCCGCCGGTGAACAGCGAGGTCAGCGCATTGCTGGCGAAGCCGACCAGCCCGGTCAGGCTGATGCGCGGGAACAGCGCCGCGCGCGCCGCACCGATATCGGCATTGCCGGCGCGCAGCTGATATTCGGCCTGGACGATGTCGGGCCGGCGCAGGAGAATGGTCGAGTCCATGCCCGCCGGCACCAGCGCGATGGCGGGCGCGGCCTGGTCGATCGACGCGGCGAGCAGCGCGGGATCGATCGGACGGCCGACCAGCAGCTGCAGCGCGTTGACGTTCTGCGCCAGCAGCGTGCGCGTCTCGGCAATGTCCGCCTGGGCGGTGGCGAGGATCTGTTCGGCCTGGCGCAGGTCCGATCGCGGGGCGATGCCGCCTTGGTAGCGGGCGCGGGTCAGCCGCACGCTGCGCTCGGCACTGGCGGCGGTTTCCTGCGAGATCTTCAGGCGGCTGGCATTGGCCGCATGGGTCAGCCACGCATCGGCGATGTCGCCCACCAGCGTCAGCCGGGTGGCGCGCGCGGCGGCCTCGGTCGCGAAATAGCGGTTCTGCTCGGCCTCGGTCAGCGAGCGCAGGCGGCCGAACAGGTCGATCTCGAACGCGGTGACGCCGATGTCGGTCGAGAAGCTGGTGCGCGTGCCCCCGCCCTGCCCCGCCGCGCCGCCGGCATTGCCCTGTCGCGCGGTGCCGCTGTCGCTGGCGGTCACGCCCGCCCCGGCATCGACCTGCGGGAATTGCTGGGCGCGCTGGATGCGATATTGCGCGCGCGCCACCTCGATATTGGCGGCGGCGATACGCAGGTCGCGGTTGCCGTCCAGCCCCTGCTCGATCAGCGTCTGGAGCCGGGTGTCGCGAAACACCTCGCGCCAGGTCAGGCTGGGCAGAGTCGCCTCGGACTGGGCCAGATAGGTGTCGCCCGCCGGCCAGGATTGCGGCACGGGCAGCGCCGGCGTCTCGTAGCGCGGCGTCATCGAACAGCCGGCAAGCAGGAGCGGGAGGATCAGCGCGCGCTTCATGCCGTAGCCTCCGGGGGTGTCGTGCCCGCATTCGGATCGCGCTTGCGGCCGCGAAGCTTGTTCAGCCCGTCGCGCACGCCGCGGCGTACGAGGACGAAGAACAGCGGGATATAGAAGACCGCCAGGATCGTCGCGGTCAGCATGCCGCCGATCACGGCGGTGCCGATCGCGACGCGGCTGTTGGCGCCGGCCCCGGTCGAGATGGCGAGCGGCAGCACGCCGAAGATGAAGGCGAGGCTGGTCATCAGGATCGGGCGGATGCGCAGCCGCGCCGCCTCGATCGCGGCGTCGATGACGCGCTTGCCCTGC
Source organism: Sphingomonas rustica (assembly GCF_039652585.1). Taxonomy (NCBI): domain Bacteria; kingdom Pseudomonadati; phylum Pseudomonadota; class Alphaproteobacteria; order Sphingomonadales; family Sphingomonadaceae; genus Sphingomonas; species Sphingomonas rustica. The sequence goes on from NZ_JBDIZK010000010.1 coordinate 179,091, forward strand.
TTCTCCGCCTGTTCGGCGAACTCGATCATCAGGATGGCGTTCTTCGCCGCAAGGCCCATCGTCGTCAGCAGGCCGATCTGGAGATACACGTCATTCTCCAGCCCGCGCAGCGTGACCGCGAACACCGCCCCGACCAGGCCGAGCGGAATCACCAGCAGCACCGCGACCGGGATCGACCAGCTTTCATAGAGTGCGGCCAGGCACAGGAACACGACGAGCAGCGACAGGCCGTAGAGCAACGGTGCCTGGCCGGAGGAGAGGCGTTCCTGGAACGAAACGCCTGCCCAGGCGACGCTGGTCCCTGGGATCTGCGCGGCAAGTTCGGCGATGCGGTCCATTGCTTCGCCGGAGCTGACACCCGATGCGGCCTGGCCCTGGATCTCGAAGGCCGGGATGCCATTGAACCGGCCGAGCGTCGTCGGCGCGACCGACCAGCTGGTGCGGGCGAAGGAGGTGAAGGGCGCCATATTGCCCTGCGATCCGCGCACGAACCATTCACCCAGATTTTCGGGCGTCGCGCGATAGGGCGCATCGCCCTGAACGAAGACCCGCTTCACGCGGCCGCGATCGATGAAGTCGTTGACGTAGCGCCCGCCCCAGGCGGTCGCGAGCGTGTTGTTGACGTCGTTCTGGTTGAGCCCCAGCGCCGACAGTTTCTGCTGGTCGATATCGACCTGAAGCGTCGCCACGTCAGGCAGATCGCTCAGGCGGATGCCGGTCAGCATCGAGTCGGCATTGGCGGCGGCGATCAGCTGGTCGCGTGCCTTGGCGAAATCGGCCTGGCTCATGCCGCTGGCGTTCTGGAACTCCATGGTGAAGCCGGTCGACTGACCCAGGCCGCGGACCGCCGGCGGCAACAGCACGAACACCTGCGCATCACGAATGTTGCGGAACGCGGCGGTGGCGCGCGCCGCGATGGCATCGGCACCATTTTCCTTGCCCTTGCGCTGGGACCAGTCGGCGAAGTTGAGGAAGCCCTGGCCGGTATTCTGGCCAGCGGCCCCGCCCCCGCCGCCGCCGGAGACGGTCAGGATGGTGGCTGCGTTACGCCCCTCATATTGCTGGAAATAGCGCTCGATCTGCTCCTGCACCGCGATGGTACGCGGCTGGGTCGCGCCCGCAGGCAGGCGGAACTGGATCTGGGCCGCGCCCTGGTCCTCGACAGGAAGGAAGCTGGTGGGCAGGCGCAGGAACATCACGACCAGGATCGCGACGACCGCCAGATAGATCAGCAGGAAGATCCACTTGCGATCGACGACATAGGCGATGCTGGTGGTGTATTTGTCGACGCCGCGTTCGAAGCCGTTGTTGAACTTGGTCTTCGCGGTGTGGCCCCAACCGGCGACGCGCGGGAAGCGACGCTTGAGCCAGCCGGGCCTTGCCTCATGCTCGCCTTCCGCATGCTTCGGCTTCAGCAAGGTCGCGGTCAGCGCGGGGCTGAGGATCAGCGCCACCAGCACCGAAAGCACCATCGAGGCGACGATGGTCAGCGAGAACTGGCGATAGATCACGCCGGTCGATCCGCCGAAGAACGCCATCGGGATGAACACCGCCGACAGGACCACCGCGATCGCGACCAGCGCGACCTGGATTTCCTGCATCGACTGGATCGTCGCATCGCGCGGCGACATGCCGGGATTCTCTTCCATCAGCCGCTCGACATTCTCGACGACGACAATCGCGTCGTCGACGAGCAGACCGATGGCGAGGACGAGCCCGAACAAGGTCAGCGTGTTGATCGAGAATCCGGCGAGATAGAAGATCGCGAAGGTGCCGAGCAGCACCACCGGCACCGCGATCGCCGGGATCAGCGTCGCGCGCCAGCTTTGCAGGAACACGAACATCACGATCACGACCAGCACGATTGCCTCGAGCAGGGTCTTCACCACCTCGTCGATCGACAATCGGATGAAGTCGGTCGTGTCGTTGGCATAGGCGAATTTCATGCCCGGCGGGAAATTCTTCGCCAGCCGCTCGACCTCGGCCTTGACCAGGTCGGAGGTGCGCAGCGCGTCTGCGCCGGGCGCCAGGCTGATCGCCATGCCCGCACCGGGATGGCCGTTGATGCGGCTGGACGCGGTATAATTTTCCGCCCCCAGTTCGACGCGCGCCACGTCGGACAGGCGGACGGTCGCGCCGTTCTGCTGCGTCTTCAGCACGATCGCCTTGAACTGGTCGGCGGTCTGCAAGCGCGACTGGGCGGTCACGGTCGCGTTCAGCATCTGCTCGCGCGGCATGGGCTGACCGCCCAGCTCGCCGGCGGCAACTTCGGTATTCTGGTTCTGGATCGCGGTGACGACGTCGCCCGGCATCAGCTGATAGCTGGCCAGCCGGTCCGGGTTCAGCCAGATGCGCATCGCATAGGGCGATCCGAACACGTTGACGTCGCCCACGCCCTCGATGCGCGACAGCGGGTCCTGGAGGTTCGATGTCAGGTAATCGGCGACATCGCGATTGGTCTTCTCGTCGGTCTCGTCATAGGTGCCGACGATCAACAGGAAGTCAGGGTTCGATTTGGTGACGCGCAACCCCTGTTGCTGCACCTGCTGCGGCAGGCGCGGGAGCGCCTGCTGGACCTGGTTCTGGACCTGGACCTGGGCGATGTCCGGATCGGTGCCGGTGGAGAAGGTGGCGGAGATCGTCACCTGCCCGCGCGAGCTGGAGCTCGAACTGAAGTAGAGCAGCCCGTCGATGCCGGTCAGCTGCTGTTCCAGCACCTGGGTCACCGAATTCTGAAGCGTCTCCGCAGACGCGCCAGGGAAGGTGGCGCGGATATTGACCTGCGGCGGAGCGACGTTCGGATACTGCGCCTTGGGCAGCGCGAAGATCGCGCCGACGCCCGCCAGCATGGTAATGATCGCGATCACCCAGGCGAAGATCGGGCGATCGATGAAGATGCGGGACATCGCTCAGTTCAACCCTGCTTGCCGTTGGCGGCATCGCCGCCGCCCTGCTTCTGCTGCGGCGGCGCGACATTCTGCGGGTTGGTGGCGGGAACCGGGCGGATATCGGCGTTTGGCCGGAGCTGACCGGTGCCCTGCACGATCACGCGATCGCCGGGATTCAGCCCCTTGGTCACGACCCAGTTGGCGCCGACCGCGCGTTCGATCTCGACGTTGCGGCGGTCGGCCTTGTTGTTCGCGCCGACAACGAACAGGAAGGCGGTGCCATTGGCCTCGCGCGTGACTGCCTGCTGCGGCACCAGATAGACGCGGGTGTTGATCGCCTGGGCAAAGCTGGCGCGGACGAACATGCCGGGCAGCAGGACGCCGTTGGGATTGGAAAACACCGCGCGCAGCGTGACCGTGCCGGTTGCGGGATCGACCTGGACCTCGGCGAACTCGACGCTGCCCGTCAGCGAATAGTCGCTGCCATCCTCCAGCTTGAGCCGCACCTGCGCCCGGGTCGGCAACAGGCCGCCCTGGCTCAGCTGGCGGCGCAGCGCGAGCATCTCGGCGCTCGACTGCTGGATGTCGACGAAGATCGGGTCGAGCCGCTGGATCACCGCCAGCGGGTCGGCCTGGTTCGCGGTGACCAGCGCGCCCTGGGTGAACAGCGAGCGGCCGATCCGGCCGGTGATCGGCGCAGGGACATTGGTGAAGCGCAGGTTGATCCGCGCGGTTTCCAGCTGGGCCCGGTTCTGGGCGACGCTCGCCTGCGCCTGGCGCGCAGTCGCCTCGGCGTCGGTATAATCCTGCTTGGCGACCGCTTCCATCTCGGCCAGCGGCTTCAACCGCTGGGCGCGGACCGCTGTCGCCTCGGCATTGGCCTGGGCGCTTCGCAGATTGGCCTGCGCCTGATTGACCGAGGCGCGGTAGAGGCTGGGGTCGACCTGATAGAGGGTCTGGCCCTGGCGGACGATCGCGCCTTCGGTGAAGAAGCGGCGCTGGATCACGCCGCTGACCTGCGGGCGGATCTCGGCGGTCTGATAGGCGTTCACGCGCCCGGCAAGCTCGACATTGACCGGCTCGCTGGTCGGCTGGACCACGACGAAGCCGACCTGGGTCGGGCCGCCCATGCCCTTGCCCTTGGCCTGATCCTGCTTCGCACCCCCGCTACAGCCGGCAAGGACCAGCGCGAGGACGAGCGGCAGGGTTCTGGAAACATGCGTGATCGATTGAGCGGGCAAGTGGGGAGTCCTGGTCAAGCCAGACACGATCCCTGGCGCTGCGGGCCAAACTCGTGCGGCAGGGAATCGTTTCATGGCGTTACAATCGGGAATGTTGCCGAATCGTGCACTTTGCAAGCGGCAAGATGGCGGTGATCCGCTGGGCGGAACACAGGGACGGCCACATCAGGATGGAGGGTGACGGTGAGGGCACTGAGGGTCCTCGCGCTTATACCGGAACGGGGAAGGCCCGGATCACCGGGCCCCTGGACGATGGGCGCATAGACGGCGAAGCTTTCCGCCGTGTTTCCGAACCTTGCATCGGCCCTGCCCCGGCGCTTTTTCATGGGGTCGCTGCCGCGCCCGGCGTGAACGCACCGTCGGGCGGGCCGGCGCCGCCGGCGTCACACCTTCCGGGCGAACCAGATGGTGTGCATCGGCCCCTTGCCGTTCTCTCGCGCGCGGACGCGGACCTCGTCGACGTCGAAGCCGGCCTGCTTTACCCGGCGGGAGAAGGCGGCGTCCGCGCCGGCGGACCAGATCGCCAGGATACCGCCGGGCCGCAGCGCGGTGCGAGCACGGGACAGGCCGCGGTTCGAATAGAGCCCGTCATTGCCCGGCCGGGTCAGGCCGTCCGGGCCGTTGTCGACGTCGAGCAGGATCGCGTCATAGCCGGCGCGTTCGGCGCCGATCGACGCGCCGACATCCTCGATGCGGAGTTCGACGCGCGGATCGTCGAGGCAGCCCGCGGCCAGATCAGCCATCGGACCGCGCGCCCAGTCGAGGATGCCGGGCACCAGTTCGGCGACCACCATCTGCGCCTTCGGCCCTGTCGCGGCGAGTGCCGCGCGCAGGGTGAAGCCCATGCCATAGCCACCGATCAGCAGTCGCGCCGACCCCGGGTCGGCCAGCCGTTCGAGCGTCATCGTCGCCAGCGCGACTTCGGAACCGCTCATGCGGCTGCTCATCAGCTCGTTGCGATCGAGCATGATGATGAAGTCGCGACCGTGCCGGACGAGGCGGAGCGGCGGACCGCCCGGCACCTCGGCCACGCCGATCAGCTCGCGGGGGGTCACCGCTTGCGGGCTTTACGCGCCGCATAGCGCGCGTCGCGCGCTGCCTTCAGCTCGGCATCGGTCGGCTTGGGCTTGTTGGCGACCGCCGCCTTCGCTTCCTCTGCCGCCTTGCGCTCGGCCGCAGCAGCCGCCTTGGCAGCCTTGGCTTCCTCCATCGCTGCCTTGCGGGCGGCACGCTTCTCCGCCTCGGCGGCTTCGCGGGCTTCCTGCGCCGCCTTGCGCTCGGCGACGACGGCGGGATCCGGTGCGGCCTTGTTGCGCAGCTTCTCCAGCGCGCTTTCGCGGGCAGCGCGCGATGCCGCTGCGCGATCGTTGAACGTCGGGGTCTTGTAGCCTGCCATGATGATCCGTCGGGGTTCCATAGGTTCGAGGAGGCGACCGCGAGGATCGCCAGGAAGCGCGCTCTTAGCAGCATTTGCGCTGATGTCTCGTACCGATGAACCCGTTTCGAGTTCCGCGACCCGTCGCAGGTCAGGCCTGGCGGGCGTCGGAAGGCAGTCGACCGAGGTGGAAATCGATCCCCAGCATCAGGCTTTCGGCGATCCGCCGGGCCTTTTCCTGCATCGCCGCCGCATGGCGCGCGGGCAGCAGGTCGTCGGTGGTCTCGCGCCACAGCGCCAGCCAGCGGGCAAAGCCGTGCGGCGTGATCCGCCCGGCATGGCGGATATGCGCGGGCATCGGCCGCCCCTTGTACCGGCCGCTGGTGAACATCACAGACGACCAGAAGGCGCTCAGCTTGTCGAGATGCTCGGGCCAGTCCCGGATCGCGTCGTTGAAGATCGGCCCGATCTCGGCATCGCGGCGGACGCGGGAATAGAATTCGTGGACGACCCGTTCCAGGTCGGCCTCGGTCAGTTCGGGGATCGGATCGAACACGAAGTCGGACATGTCAGGCCTCTCTCGGCTGAGCGAGCGCGCTGCGCAAGGCCCGGGTCAGTCCCTCGCCCAGCAGCGGCTTCTCGACCAGCGCCGCCCCGGCACGGGCGATGCCGTCGCGCAGCGCGCGACTGGGATTGGTCGCCAGGATCACCGCCGGCCCCCGGCATCCCCGCTGGCGCAGCCGCCCCAGCAGCGCCAGCCCGTCGCCGGTCGGCTGGCGATGATCGAGCACCAGGCAGGCGGCATCCGCGGCGTTGCCTTCGGCATGTCCCGCGATCACGCGAAAGCCGTCGAGCTCGAGCGAGAAGGCAAGCGCGGCGGCGACGGCGGGATCGGGTTCGAACAACAGGATCTGCGGTTGGATCGTCATGGCGCGGTTCCGGTGTTGGCGGGGAGCGGAGGTCCGGAGCCGCCACCTGACGGGAACAGGTGGCGCCCGGCCGGCGGGGGCATCCGCCGGCCCGGCCTCGCTCAGGCCGCCTGCTTCCAGGTCGGCTCGAGCGCGGCGTGCGGGGGGCACGGGGCAACGGTGCCCATCGGCAGGCCGGCCAGTTCATTGGCATAGCCGTGGTTGACGTCGCGGTGATGGGCTTCGTCCGCCCGGACGACCAGCACCACATCGCGCAGGGTCGCATCCTCGGCCAGGCCCCAATAGCGCCTGGCGATCTCGGGCGCCGCCACATTCTCGGACCGGCCCTCGTCGATCTCGGCGAGGTAATGGGTGTAGCTGATCACCGCTTCCTCCTCGAAATAGCCGACCACGCGGTGCGCCGTCTTGCTGCTGACCAGGTACAGGCCGAAGAAGAACAGGTAGAAGACCCATTGGACGCCGATGATCACCGCGCGTTCGAACCAGGTCGGCTTCGACACCTCGATGAAGGTCATCAGGTGCATCCGCTCGTTCTCGGCCTCGTCCATCAGCGTCTTGATCCAGCCCTTGTCGTCGCACATGCGGCGCAGGCAGGCGAGGTGGTTGATCGTCGCGCCGACCATGCCGGGCACCGCCGCGACGGTCTCGAGCACCACGGCGCGGTGGCCATAGCGTTCGGCGAAGAAGGTGTCGGCGGTCCAGCGCAGCATCTTGGTGAAGCCGAATGCGATGCGGTCGGACACGCCCTTGGGACGGTGGTGGACGCTGAGGTCGATAAAGGGTGCGGTCATGGAAAGTCTCCCGAAACAGGCGGTGCGATCCGGTCGCTGCCGTCGGGACTCCAACTAGGCGCGGCGCCTGCGCGGCGAAATTTGGATGATCATCCTAGGATGACTACCCTAAGGGGAATCCCGGAGGTCGGCGTCCCGCCGGCCGGAGCATGATCGACGCGATGGCCCTGCCCGTTCCCGCCGCCCCGACCCGCCTGCCCCGGCTGGGCATCGCGGCCGGCTGCGCGCTGGCGATCGCGGCGATCGCCGCCGGCGCGGCGGTGCGCTGGAGCCTGGACGAGTTGCTGGAGCAGCGCGCGACCTTCATCTTCTTCGTGCCCGCGGTGGTCGCCGCAGCCGCCCTGTCCGGCCTGTGGCCGGGGCTGCTGGCAACATTGCTCGGCGCGGCCGCGGGATTGCTGGTCGACCGGATGACCGGGACGATCGGTGCGGGCAACTGGATCGCGGCATGCGCCTTCCTGCTGGTGGGCGCGGCGGTGACGCTGGGCGGCGACTGGTTCCAGCGGGCGCGGCGCGAGGCCGAGGCGGTCAATGCCGACCTTGCCCGGCGAGAGGCACATCTGCGATCGATCCTGGAAACCGTGCCCGACGCAATGGTGGTGATCGACGAGGCCGGGCTGATCCGCGACTTCAGCCCGACGGCCGAGCGGCTGTTCGGCTGGACCGCCGACCAGGTCGAGGGACGCAATGTCAGCATGCTGATGCCCGCGCCGCACCGCGAGGCGCATGACGGCTATCTGGCGCGCTATTATGCGACGGGCGAGCGGCGCATCATCGGCAAGGGCCGCGTCGTGATGGGCGAGCGTGCCGACGGATCGACCTTTCCGATGGAGCTGGCGGTCGGCGAGATGCGGATGGAGGGCGCGCGCTTCTTCACCGGCTTCGTCCGCGACCTGACCGAGCGCCAGCAGACCGAGGCGCGTCTGCAGGAGCTGCAGAGCGAGCTGGTGCATGTCTCGCGCCTGACCGCGCTGGGCGAGATGGCGTCGTCGCTGGCGCACGAGATCAACCAGCCGCTGTCGGCGATCGCCAATTACCTGAAAGGCAGCGCGATGCTGCTGAAGCGCGACGCGGTGCCGGTCGAGCGGATCGCCGACGCGGTCGATCGTGCCGCCAACGAAGCGCTGCGCGCCGGCGAGATCATCCGCCGGCTGCGCGATTTCGTGGCGCGCGGCGAGAGCGAGCGCAGCGCCGAGAGCCTGCCCAAGCTGATCGAGGAAGCCAGTGCGCTGGCGCTGGTCGGCGCCAAGGAACATGGCATCCGCGTGCGCTATGCCTTCGACCCCGCGATCGACCTGGTGCTGGCCGACAAGGTGCAGATCCAGCAGGTGGTGCTGAACCTGGTGCGCAACGCCGTCGATTCGATGAGCGAGAGCGGAACCGACCGGCGGGAGCTGGAGATCGCGATCGAGGCGGCGCCGAACGACATGGCGCTGGTCCGCGTCGCCGATACCGGACCGGGGATCAGCCCCGACATCGCGCAGCAGCTGTTCCAGCCCTTCATCACGACCAAGCGCACGGGTATGGGCGTCGGCCTGTCGATCTCCCGCACGATCGTCGAGGCGCATGGCGGGCGCATCTGGGTCGACGAGAATGACGGCGGCGGCGCGGTGTTCCGCTTCACGCTGGAGCGACTGGACAAGGAGGAACTGGCCGATGTCGAATGAGCCGATCGTCTATGTGATCGACGATGACGAGGGCGCGCGGCATTCGCTGGAGTTCCTGATCGACTGCGCCGGCATCCGCGTGCGCACCTTCCCCTCCGCCGATGCCTTCCTCGCCTCGCACGCCCCGGTCGACCATGCCTGCATCGTCACCGATGTCCGCATGCCCGGCATGAATGGTGTCGAGCTGGTCGCCGAGCTGAAGCGCCGCGCGGTGCCGGCGCCGGTGATCGTCATCACCGGCCACGCCGACGTGCCGCTGGCGATCCAAGCGATGAAGGCCGGCGTCGCCGACTTCATCGAAAAGCCGTTCGACGACGACACCATCCTGACCGCGATCCGCGCCGCGATCGCCCGCCAGAACGACCGCGACGAGGCCCAGGCCGAACGCGACCTGATCCGCTCGCGCATGGCGACCCTGTCGCAGCGCGAGCGCGAGGTGATGGACGGGCTGGTGGCCGGCCACGCGAACAAGGTCATCGCCTTCGACCTGGAAATCAGCGCTCGTACGGTCGAGGTCTACCGGGCGAACGTGATGATGAAGATGCAGGCAAGGAGCCTGTCGGAGCTGGTGCGGATGGTGACGGTGGCGGAGCTGGGGTGAGGCGGATCGTTCTCAGGGGCTCGGTTGCGCTCCGGATGCGGACCGTCGCGCCTTCGCTTCCGCAATGATCGCGGCAGCGTGCGCATGCGCGACAGGGTTCTCATCGCTGATCACATGCGCCTTGTCGGCCATTTCGGCGTCGCGTTCGGCAGGAGTCTGGCACTGGACGCCGAGGAGCGTGATTCGACACACCAGCCCTTTCGCCTCACCAGCCGCTTTCTCCGCGAGATAGGGCCGCGCGTCCTGGGAGTCGGCGCAAATGCCGACCTTGGGGTCTCTCATGATCAGATCGAGCGACACCTTGCCTGACTTGACATAGCGACCGCACTCACGCTTCCAGGCTGCCCTGTCTCCTGCCAGCCTTTGGATTTCGACTTCGGCCGTCGCGTCCGAGTGCTGATCGCAGGCAATGGACATAGGCCTCGGCAGTTTTAGTTCGGACCTGTTGGCGCACTGCCGCTCGAAATCGGTATCGCCGCCCAGTTGCTGCGCCAACCGGGCGCCGGCGATCTCGTCCGCATATTCGCACGGCTCCGGTACCTGGATATCGGCCGTGGTCAGAATATAGCTGCCGCCGGCACAAAGGATCGATCTGGCGTCCGCGTCTTCTGCAATCGCCCTGCCCAACTCATGCGCAAGATATTCCAGATAGCGACTGCACGCCTGGAAAAGCACGCGCGCCCGTTCCTGGCCGTCGGTTGACTCGCATCTCCTGACCAAAGCCGGACCGTCGACCATCAGCTTGTCCGCCGAAGCTCGTTCGCACGCGCTGACCAGCGCATCGCTGCGTCGGCCAGCAGGCGTCGCTGCGCACTGTTCGGCAACCAGTTGCGGGTTTGCCCTGAATCTGATCCTGTCCGCGCGATCTTGCTCCATCTCCCGGGCCTCGCGCTGCCGACGCGTCGCGCACGCCTGGACCGGCGGCGATGTCATCTGATCATAGGGTGGAGCCGCGTCGCCAGTGCAGAACAAGGACATCGCCTTCTCCGGAAGCATGTCCACCGCAAACCGGCTGTGATCCCGCGCCGCGATGGCCAGTCTGAGCGGGATAAAATCATTTGCCGCGGGTTCGTCGGTTTCGCCGGGCTTCGGGCTCGGCGGCACCAAATGGTCGAGCGCGGCGAGCGCTTCCTCGAAGCGGCCAAGCTCTCGCAAGGCATTCACGATGTAGAGCCTGTAAAGCCGCTTTGCGTCCTCCGGTCCGGACAACTGATCGATCAGGGCGGGGCCATCGGCCGCGAAACGCTCGACGCGGGTGCGACGAAGCTGCGGGAGAAGCGCCGCCCAGGTCGATCGCTGCAACAGATGAAATCTGGTCTCGGCGGACACGCCCAATTGGGTTGCAAGCCAGTAGGCCTGGGCATGCCGACCCTCCGCTTTCAGCGCCACATAGGTCGGATCCGCGATGAGCGCAGGAAGGCGAGCAATCTCGGACGGGGTGTAGGTCCGGTACTTCATCGCCTGCTCGTCGCTCAAGCGCATCGCTTCGAAGTCCGGCAGGATGACGAGGCCATTGTCGGGGCATACCGGGATCTGAGCGCCGATCAGGGCGTCGCCGAGCCAACTGCCATCCGGTAGCGTCAGAAAGGGAAAACTCTCATACCCGACATCGTGACTGAACTTCTGCCCGCCCAAAGGGCAGACGAAGTGACGAAGATCATAATCTCTCGCCCATGCGGTCGCGGGAAGGATCAAGGCGATGATCAGGCCGGTGACGATGACAAGTGTGCGCCACCCGAAACTATGCCCTGCCATGATGCCCCCCGGTTGCCCCACCGATACCAACGCGATCCGGACGACGAAAGCAACCTCCCCAGCTTCTGCATCGGCGTCGCTGCCACCCCAGTGATGAATCCAGCCGACCGAATTGGCTCAACTTTTCGTTGCGGGCCTCCCGATCTCCCGGCACCTTGCGCACATGCCGCGCAAGATCCGCACGCCCCGGGAGAAGAAGGCACTCAGCCTGAAGAAGGATACGCGCCAGGCCTATTTCGCCAGCGGCCAGAAGACCGCGCGCAAATCCGTGCCGTTGCGCAAGGCGATCGAAAACCGTCGGAACCGCCACCGGAACGATCAGGCGATCGCCGTTGCGGTCATGGGCGACGAAGCGACGCTCGACCTGGCGGAAAGCTCGGCCCGGCACGATGTGCATCGCGCCGGAGGCTGGCGGAAGCATCCCGACCGCCCGCTGGGCGAGGCGATCGCGTTGCAGCGGGCAAAGCGGGGGTGGCGGTTCGGGCGGAAGGGACGTTCCCGGCTCGAGCGTGCAGCATCGAAGCCGCAAGGCTAACTCTCCCACGATCCACGCATGACCTCCGCGTCAGGATTCCCGCGGCGAAAGGCAGCTCATCACATAGGGCATCTTCAGCGGGACCGGTGCGGCGCGCGGCGTGAAGGCCTGATATTCGGATACGCGGTCTGCCGGCGCGCCGATATAGGTGAAGATCGCGCCCTCGCCGCGCGGCAGCAGGCAGGCGAGCGCGCGGGCGGCGCCCGTTTCACGGCGGGAACCGTCGTCGATGAACAGGCCGGCGGCGCTCAATGCGTGCCCGTCGTGCAGGCGCGCCGCGCGCCCGGTCCAGGGGGCACCGGGCTCAGGCGACGGCGCGAACATCGCCACCGTCTTGCCGTCGGCGGACAGGACGACCCGGTCGTTCGGCCCCGCCAGCCTACCGCCATCGCGCCCGGCACGGGCCAGGGCCGCGCGATCGTCGGCCATGCCGGTGTCGGTTCCGATCGGGGTGCGCACCGGCGCCGCGGCCAGGACGGGGTCGCGCCCCTGCCCGCGCGGCGACAGCGTGCGCGCGTCGAAGCGCAGGATCGTGTCGCCGCCCTGCGCCGCATCGGTGCGGGTCGCGGCGATCTCCACCATCCGCCCGTCAGGGGTCAGCCGCGCGGCGCCGAACTGCCACCCGGTCATGGTCCGCGAGGCGGCGACGCGGCCGCCGCGCCACAGGCCGAGCCACGACTGACCGATCAGGATCGTCGCCTGCTGGGGTGCGGTCCAGCGCTGCGCCGCGACCGGGACCGGCGCCGCCAGGGCCAGCAGCGGCAGCAGCCAGAGCAGGCGCACGAGCCGCCTCATCCGGGCCTCGCCAGGACATGCGCGACATAATCGGGATCGCCCGGCGCCTGTCCGCCAGAGCGACGATTTCGCTCGGCACCGCTGATCTGGGTCCAGCTGCCGGCGCCATTGCCATCCACCGCGGGAACCGGCGGCGAGGTCAGCGCGCGCCCGGCGGGGTCGCGGCGCGTGGCGGAGGTCAGCGTGGTCAGGGCCGGCTCATATTCATGGATGTGATCGAGATACTCGCCGGCGACCGTGCGGCCAAAGCCATTATAGGCGCGCAGACCCTCGAGATCCTGCTGCTGCTCGGTCAGGGCGGGCAGCGAGACGCGGATCGGCGGCAGCCCTTCGGCGCGACGCCACTCGGCCAGCGCCGCCACCTCCGCCTGGAACCGGGCAGATGCCGTGATCCGGGTGTGAAGCGTCGCGCCCGACCGCCTCTTGTCGCGGTAGCGGCGCTGGAGCGAGGCGGCATTGGACCGCCAGTTCCACACCTCGTCGGCGGTCGGCGGCGGATTGGTCAGCTGGCCGAGCCCGACCCCGCGCAGATTGTCCTGCGACCAGTTGGGATTGATCGCCTGCGCCGGCAGCCCGGCGCGCCCGTCGTTGAACTGCGCGCCGCCGCTTTCCTGCTGGATCATCTGGCGCATCAGCTTGTCGGGCACGGCGGTCGCCAGATCGGTACCGCTCGGGTTGGTCCCGCCGATCAGGATGTCCTCGCGGGTGGCGGTCACCGGCCGCCCGCCGACCGAGGCGGTCACCGTCGCCGTCAGCCGCCCGCCGGTCACGATGGCGAAGGGCACGCGCACCGGATTGCCCGTGACCGCCGCGATCGGCGGATGGCGATAGGCGCGTCCGTTGCGCCGAAATCCCTGCGGCACCGTGATGAAGCCCGGATAATCGAGCACGAAGGTCCAGGTGCAGGACGCCCCCGGCAGCGCACGCCCGTCCTCGCCCTTCGCCGTCAGCTCGACGACCGGCATGGCGGGCGCCAGGCTGATATGGAAGCGCGTATCGCCGGCATCGATCGTCACCTGCGCCATCGGACACCTCTCCGGGCGGACCAGCGACAGACAGTCAGCGCCGAACCGCATTCTGGGCGTTACTTCACCACGCCCCGGAACGATGCCTGTCTGCCTTGGCGCAACGCCGAGTCGTCGCGACCGATATTAGCACAACGGCGCGCGGGCCGCCGCCCCGACAAACTGGTCCTGGTGCGGGGCAGGTCCAGTCGATCAATCCCCCTGCCTCGCGACATCAGTCCACGCGACTAAGTCTGATCTCGTGGCATTTGACAGACCCCGCTCGCGCCCGAACCTGCTCCAGGGCGCGCCGCGCACTTTCAAGCTGTCGGCCTCGATCGACCTGTAGGCAACGTCTGCGCCTCCGCTCAGGCACTAGGGCGGCGGCAGCACGGGTGCGCTCCGCCCAGTTGTTGCGTCGTCAAAAGGCTCGCGTAATGCCCGCGGTCGTCGCGATCCGGCGATAGTCGTAGATGCCCACGGTCGAGAAGTTGCGTTCGTAGGTCACGCGCAGGAGCGGGGCGAAACCATGAACCGTGAGCGAGCGAAAGGTGGCACCCATTGTCCCGCCAAGAAGCGTATCCTTGCGCCGCTCGGGATAGAGAAACAGGCGCTCGTCCGCTTCGAGGCGTCGGCCGGTCAGCGTGGCAAATCCGGTCGTCCGCCCGAATTCACGCCAGATCAGAATGGTCGCGCCCCCGGATAGAGTCGAATAGCCCGGATCGCTGGCACGCTGTCGCACGGTCGACAGCGACACGCCGCCCCCCGCGCGGGCGCTGAACGCGCGTTCAACACCCAGCTCGACATTATACAGCATGCCGTCCTGAAGGTCGTTCTGCCGATAGTCCGTGTTCGCCACCGTGGCATTCGCCGTTATTTGGGTGCGCGGGTTCAACGGATGCTGCCAGTTCAGCGTGACCGTCGCAGTCCGGGCGTAGGAAGCGCCGCCATACCAACGCTGCGTGGCACCGCCGGACACCTGGATCCGCTCGCGCCCCGGCGACCATTCCAGACCGATGAGCGCCGACGCCGACGCGTCATTGAACTGGCTCTGCCGATAAAATTCGCCCTGTGCCGAGACGCGGGGCACGACTGACAGTGCCGGCGAGACCGGATGTCGAAAGAACGCCTGGCCGGCAATCCTTGCGCCGACCCCGGACTGGCTGCGCGCGTCGCGCGAAAGCTCGAGCGGAGCTATAATGGTGTCCAGCATCTGCGCGTCAGTGGCGCGGTTGATGTTGCTATCCGGCACCAGTGCCATCTCGATACTGGCTCCGACAGGTTTGCGGGAACGCAGCGCGGTCGCGAACTGATTGACCGCCTGCGCAACCTGAGGAGGAAGCCCCCCTGCCTGAGCGGCGCGCAACTCCCGCCGGGCAGCGGCATCATCGCCCAACGTGGCCAGGATCGCCGCGAGTTCGAGACGCACGCGCGACGCACCAGGCTTTTCATCCAGGATCGCGCGAAGCAGCACGGCCGCTTCGCGCGGACGCTTGTTCGCGGCCAATAGCATCGCAAGCCGAAAGCGTGCCTCGGTCCGAATCTCGAGATCGGGATCCTTGGACAGGGCAAGATAGATTGCTTCGGCCTCGTCGAGCTTGACCGCCTGAAGCGCCTGATCAGCCAGCTCGAACAGCTGCGACGCGTTCAGACCGCTGATCTCCTGAGCGCGCACGGGCGGCGCCATCATTGTCGCCGCTGCTGCAATGGCAACAAACGCCTGTTTTACACCGATCATTTTTGCGGCCTACGGGATCAGCATGCCCCGGCGCAGCGTTTGGCTCCCGTCGCACCGTAGAGCCATACAGTAGAGCCGCTGTCGAGTGGATCGCGCCCGCCAACTCTAAATGTTCCGGCGATCTCCTCTCCGTTCGGTCCGGCAAGAAAGCCCCGCCAGCCGATATTGTTAGCGCGGTCGGTGGCAAGCATTTCCCGGCCAATACCCTTGCCGGCATAGGTGAAACTTCCGAAATCCACCGCGGTGCCCAACCGCTTCTCGATACCATTCAGTTGCAGTGCAACGGTGAACTCGCCCGTCGAAAAGGCCAGATCGAACCGGCTCGTTCCACCCACTGTATAACGATGTGAATCGCCACTCCCTTGCCCGAACACGATCCCTGCATAAGTGGCAGTGCCAGTCATCGGGATATTCCGGGTGGGGGTCGTCTGTCCGAAGGCGATCATAGCGCCACCAGTACTGGAAGGTTCGAGACCGGGTGTGTTGGTGAATTTGCCTTCCCAGCTGCCGAAGCTGGCATAGCTGAGTGCCAGCTGATCGTTGCCGGCACCGGGATTGTAGAGCGTGAGGCGAAAGGTTCCTACGTCGTTGACAACATCATAAATGGTGAAACGCGCGTTCGACAGCGTAGCGTTGCGATTTGACGGGCCGAAGCTGGGGACTCTGTCTGTCGTAAGATTCTGAGGCTGAAATGTCCAACTCCGGCTGGCTGCGTCATAGCGAATCCACGTGGAGCGGAAATCGTACCCGTGATAATATTCGGGGTGGTACGAGTAAGCGTAGATATCGAACTGCTGATTGGCGCTGAGCGCGTCGAGCGTCGGGAGCGAAGGAACGGGAGCGCGTCCGCCCGTCAATGTGCCCACGATCGAACTGCCGTCCCGATTGCGCGCGGAAAAGGTCGCGCCGACTTCTTCCGCGCCGGGCCCATAGAAGCGCCCCGCCACCGTGCCGTCATAGGCATCATAGGTCGTCGCATATTCCGAGTTATAGCTGAAACTGCCGTTGAAGCCGTTTCCCGTGCTCGACAAAGCCGTCTCACTGGAAAAGACCATCGCGCCGCTGGCAAGCGAGCCCGTCGGCACATCATATTCGCGTGCCGTGCCCCTGATCGCGATCAGGCCGCTGGCGAAGTTGGCCTCCAGCCTCCCGGTGCCTGAGATGGCCCGCAAGCCGCGCCAGCCCGCCGCGATGCCGAGCAGATCCAGCGAATAATTGGCTGACCCGGTCCGCGGCAACGCGGCATCGGGGGTCTCTACGCCGTAGGTGAAGGCGTCGAAGCTGCCAGTCACCGCGCTCGTCCCGTTATTGGTACGTTGCCAGTAACCGGCTCCGACATATTTATAGGCCAACGCACCGGACGTCGCCGAGGGGCGGGTCAGCGTCAGCGAATCCGTGATCGACCCGTTGGTGCGCACGAAGACATCGGTGGCGCTGCTGCTCTGGGCAGCATCGCGATCGGACGGCCTGAAAATCTGTGACCGACCATCGGTTGAAATGGAATAGCTGCGCGTCGCTGCATCGTAGCTGACCGTCACGCTGCTTCGCGCGGCGCTGGTGGTAACGGCTGCACCGCCGGTCGGAAACGTCGCGGTTCCGGAGGCCGAATCGTTCGTGAAGCTCTCGCTCGTGAGCGGCCCCAACAGCGACGCATTTGGCGTCGGGGTCGGCGTCGGGGCGGGCGTCGGCGTCGGCGTCGGCGTCGGCGTCGGCGCGACAGGGCCGCCGCCGCTGTTGACGCCGCCACCGCCCCCGCCACCGCTGCAAGCAGATAGACACATCAGCGCCGAAATGGCGCTGAGACAAAGTCGCTTATTCACTGGAACCCCGCCCCCCGGTTAGTACAGTCAATTTCGCCTACCGCAGAGCCCTCGTCAATCGGACAATGCGAAGATCGAAGCCGAGCGTCCCGAAACGCTGAGTAGGAACGGATCACATCGACATATTCTCGCTGTGATCTGCTTGGGCGAGCAGGCTTGGATACCGTTACTGTTACAGCCGGAACGCGACCCCGGGGGCGACGAGCCAGGTCACGATCAGGCACGATGCGGCCAGCGCGATGGCCGTCCAGCTTCGCTCGATCCGGACCAGGGATGTCGGATCAGGCCTTGCCGCGCGGCGACGAACGAACAGCGGCGCGAGGATCAGCGGCGACTGGCCCAGGATCGGCGCGGGGAAGACCGAGGTCAGGATGAGATAGGGGTCGGGCACGCGCGACCCGATGACGCAGAATGCGACGACGGAGGCGAGATAGGGCGCCCGGACAAGGACCGCCGGCTTGCCCGAATAGTCGCGAAGCCAGCCGCCCATGATCCGGGCGGACAGGTAGAGCCCGGCCAGGCCGATCAGGATCTCGACCGATCGTAACAGCAGCTGATGGGGCAGCCCATCGATCGCCATCGCCCAGTCGCCCACGCCGAAGATCGCGGAGAACAGCAGATAGACGAGGCCGAGCGACAGATTGACCGTGACCAGCAGGCGGAGGCAGAGGTGCAGCACCGGCGCTCCGGCCCAGTTCCGGCGGCTCGACAGCACGGCATGGATCAGGGCGGCCAGCAGGACGTTGAACGCCGATCCCGCCATCACGATCGCACGTCCGGCGACGCTGGCATAATCGGAGAACTCGCTCGGATCGGTTCCGTCGATCGAGGTCGAGGTCAGGACGAAGCTGCGTATGCCGCTCAGAGCCATGACGACGCCATGGCCCAGGATCTCATGCCCCATGACGGTGATGAAATAGACGATGCACCCCAGCGCCATCAGCGTGAGCAGGTCATGACGCCCGCCTTCGCTGGCCATGCGCGGGCCGACAATCAGGTCGTGAGGTAGAACGGAGCGATGCATCGTAAATCCCATTGCCGGGCCGGGACGCCAATGGCGGGGTCCCGGCTGAAGTCAGAACCGGCAGTTTGGCAGGGCAAGGCTACGGCGCCGTCTCCGTCGCTGCCGATCCCGTTACGAACGTCGTCAAGTCCGCGTCAGGCCCCGCGCATCGGCTGGCGCCTGCCATAGACGAGCGACCGCCACAGCCATTCGAGCGGGCCGAAGGCGAACCAGCGCAGCCAGAGCGCACTGGCGACCAGATTGATCGTCCATATGCCCGCGATCACATAGAGCTGCTGGTGATATTCCAGCTTCGCGAACAGCGGCCACGGCCCCCAGGCGAAGATGAACTGGCACATCAGGCTGGTGCCGATATAGTTGCTGAACGCGGTCCGCCCGACCTTGCCGAGCGCGGTCGTCACCCTGGTCGCGACACCCGATTTCCAGATCAGCAGCAGCAGCGCCGCGTTCGCGATCGCACCGGGCAGCACCTCCAGGCCATAGGGAAGCGCCAGCCAGCGCATCAGCACCGGTGCGGCAAAGCCGGATTGCTGGGACAGGACGAGGCCGACCGTGACGAGCGGCACGGTGAGGGCATAGCCGATGCCCGCGGTGAGCGCATAGGCGCGCCTCGACCAGTCGCCGGTCAGGAAGCCCAGCTTGAACAGGCCCATTCCGACCATCATGCTGCCCACCACCTCGAGGATCCAGCCGCTGCCGAATACGCCGCGAATGAACTCGAAGAAGGACGCCGCCCGCGGTCCGATGCTCTGCAGATAGGATCTGCCCGATTCCCCCACCACCGATGCCGGCGCATCGGCAGCCTCTGCCCGGCGCCTGGCCTCGGACGCCAGCGCGGCGCGTTGTTCGTCGGTCAGCGGCCGGTGCGCCTTCACCGCGGCATGGGCCTGCTGTTCCAGTTGCCCGACGCGCTCCGCCTCGAAGATCGCGCCGGCATCGGTCATGCGGTACAGCCCGACCGAACCGCCGCCGATCCCGATGATCAGGCCGATCGTGACCAGCGTCCGCGCCCCGACCCGCCGCAGCGGGTACATCACCACCAGCGCGAGCAGGGCGTAATAGGTCAGGATGTCGCCGGTCCAGATCAGGATGCCGTGGGCAAGCCCGAAGGCGAGCAGCCACAAATTGCGCCGGAAATAGATCTGCCGCCCGCGGGCCGCATCGCCGCGCTGCTCGAACGACCGGGTCAGGAGGATGATGCCGGCGCCGTAGAGCATCGCGAACAGGGTCCGCATCCTGCCCTCGAAAAACGCCCATTTCACCCAGAGGATCAGATAATCGAGCTCGGCATGCCAGCCGACAAAGGCCGGGCGCGGCTGATCGAGCGGAACGTTGTGGAAGGTGATCGGTCCGCTGAACACCTCGATGTTGAGGACGAGGATGCCGAGCAGCGCGAAGCCGCGCAGCACGTCGAGCGAGGCGATCCGCTGAGGCGCCGACACCGGCCGCGCCGCATCGTCCCTCCGCGCGCCGGTGGTTGCGGCAATGGATGCCTGTCCGATCAGATGATGCGCCAAGTGAAACCCCAGAAACTGTCCTGTCACCGGCGGCGCGGACGCGGGCGGTCATGCCCCCGGCTTGCCG
The DNA here is from genome assembly GCF_039652585.1 of Sphingomonas rustica. NCBI lineage: Bacteria > Pseudomonadati > Pseudomonadota > Alphaproteobacteria > Sphingomonadales > Sphingomonadaceae > Sphingomonas > Sphingomonas rustica. The sequence goes on from NZ_JBDIZK010000010.1 coordinate 198,838, forward strand.
AAAGCGTCGCGGCCGGACGCGCGGGTCAGGTATCGGACGGGATCGCCGATATGCGGGATCGGGATCGCCGATGGGGGTTGCGGCTTCGTGTCGGATGCGGCGCGCCTGGTTGCGATCGTAGCGCGCCTCGCAATCCCGCGCTCAGTCGGTCTCCACCAGCAGCATCTCGACGAACGTCTCCGCCTCGATCGCCAGCGTCGCCTCGTCAGCGATCGCGGCGCCCTCCAGCGGCCCGACCACGGCGCCGTTGACCGTCACCGTACCGCTCAGCGCCATCAGATAGGCGGTCCTGCCCGGGTCGATCGCATGAATGATCTGCGCCCTGGCCGGTATCCGCGCGCCATAGACGCGCGACGGCGAATTGAGCGGCAATGGCGCGCGGTCCTGCGGGAAGCCGCTGGCTAGCAGCTCGAGCAGGCCGGCGCGGGTGCGGCCGGGAAAGCGGGTCGTGCGGCGCAGCGCGCGTTCGGGCGCGCCCTCCATGCGGATGCGCAGCTCGACATATTCGGCGGGCTTGGCGCCGGGATTGGTATCGGCATGGACGATGCCGGGGCCGGGGCAGATCAGCTGGACCTCGCCCGCCCGCGTCTTGGGGCTGCCGCCCAGTCCGCCGTCATGCGCGATCGTCCCCTTGCGCACCACGCTGATCAGGTCGACGCCGTCGATCGGCGCGGTGCGCAGCCCGCCGCCCGGCGCCATCACGATATGGTTGAGCACGCACAGCCGCCCCCAATTGTCGCGCGCCAGGTCCTGGAACCCGCCGAACGAGAAATGGTGAAGCGTCTCCAGCTCGGCCAGGCTGCTGGTGCCGAGGGTGTCGCGGGTACGGACGTCGATCATGAGGTGGCAACGCTCCCGCGCATCAGGCCGATCCGACCAGGCGATAGCCGACACCGGGCTCGGTCAGCAGCAATTGCGGATCGCCCGGATCCTGTTCGATCTTCTGGCGCAGCAGGCCGATATAGACGCGCAGATACTGGCTGTCGGTCGAATCCGGCCCCCATCCGGCGGCGAGCAGCCGCTTGTGCGTGACCACCTGCCCCGCGCTCATCGCCAGCGTGCGCAGCAGGTCATATTCCTTGGGCGACAGCTTGATCGTCTCGCCGTCCAGCACGACGCGGCGCGCGACGAAATCGATCTCCAGCGGGCCGCCGCGATAGACGCCCGGTTCCTCGCGCAGGCTGGAACTGCGGCGGATCGCGGCGCGGATGCGCGCCATCAGCTCGCCGATCTCGAACGGCTTGTTGACGTAATCGTCGGCGCCGTGATCCAGCGCGGCGATCTTCTCGGTCTCCTGGTGGCGCGCCGAGATGACGATGATCGGCACCGTGCCGGTCAGGCGCAGCTCGCGGATCACGTCCTTGCCGTCGATATCGGGCAGTCCCAGGTCGAGCAGCACGACATCGGGCGCGACATCCTGCGCCAGCCGCAGCGCGGTCGACCCGTCCAGCGCGGTGCTGACCTCATAGCCGGCCGCGCCCAGCACGGGCTCGAGCACCGCGATCAGCGGCGCCTCGTCATCGACGAGCAGGATCCTGGTCATGTGAGTGCCCCTTCGACAAGCGGAAGCCGGATGGTGATGCAGCTGCCCCGGCCGTCCAGCCCGGGCACGCGCGCCTCGATCGTGCCGCCCAGCGCCTCGACGAAGCCGCGGGCGATGGCGAGGCCCAGCCCGCTGCCCTCGGTGCGGCCCTCGCGGTAGAAACGGTCGAACACACGGTGCAGCGCGGCCTCCGGAATGCCGTGCCCGGCATCGGCGATGTCGATCCGGCACGCCCCCATCTCGCGTGACAGGCTCGCCTGGATGCGGGTGCCGTCGTCGCTATGGCCGACCGCATTGTCGAGGATGTTGATCAGCACCAGTTCGAACAGCGCGGCATTGGCGGCGACCAGCGGCTCGGGATCGGTGCCGATCAGGGCGAACTGACGATCGCCGGCGCGCGGCCGAACCCGCTGGATCGCCGCCGCGACCATCTCGGTCGCGCTCAGGATCTGCAGCGGCTGGGGCGATCCCCCCGCCTCGATCCGGCTCATCTCCAGCAAATTGGCGGTATAGCGGTTCAGCCGGTCGCCTTCCTCGACGATGCCGCGCAGCAGCTTTGCCGACGTATCGGGATCGAGCTGTGCGCCATAGGCGAGCAGGCTGGAAGCCGAGGCGCTGATCGCGGTCAGCGGGGTGCGAAAGTCATGGCTGACCGAGGCGAGCAGCGCGCTCTTCAACTCCTCGGCGCGGGCGGCGGCGCGGCGCTCGGTGATCTCGTCGGACAGGGCCGCGCGCTCGATCGCCAGTGCGACCATGTTGCCCAGCGCATCGACCACCGCAGGCTTCAGCCGCGGCGCCCCGAGCGGGACGGCGACCATCACCATCGCTCCGGCGCCCCCGCCCAGCCGCCGGCCGATCAGCGCCTTCTCGACGCGCAACGCCTTCGGCCCCCGGTCGGTGCGCAGCGCGAAATCGGTCCAGTCGGCGCTTTCCGGCCGGGCATCGAGCGACACCGCCCGATCGCCGTCGATGCGGAACAGCGCGACTTCCGCGCCCAGGATGGTGCGCGCGCCGCGGCCCAGCGTCCCGACGATATCGGCCAGGCGCAGCGCCGATTGCAGCTCGTGACTGAGCGCGAGCAGGCCGTTCAGCTGCAGATTGGTCGAGCGTGCATCCTCGGCATGGTCCTTCAACCGCCCGGCGAGCACGCCCGAGACGAGCGCGCACAGGTTGAACGCGACCAGCGGCGCCAGGTCGCCGCCTCCGGCGATGCGGAAGGTCAGCGCGGGCTCGGTCAGGTAGAAATTATAGATGGCGAAGGCGACGACCGCGGCGATCAGCGCGGCGACGAGGCCGCTGAGCGCGCCGGCGATGGTGATGCCGAGGACGAAGACGAGCGCGGAGGCCACCTCGCCATAATCATGGACGGCAAAGGCGGCGAGCGCGGAGACGAGCAGCACCAGCAGCGTGACCGCACCCTGCATGCGGTCGATATGCAGCCTCATGGTCCTGAGGCCGGCAAGAAACGGGGCTGGTTCGGCCATTGGCCGGATCGTCTCCATATCTGGTCCGCGACGGCGGGAGCCGGGCCCGAGGGGGAGCCTTTATGGCCGCCCGCCGCCGTGGTGAGAAGCGCATCCTCGGGGGGGAAGAGAGGAGTCCGCGCTAGGGACGCGGTTGCGCTCACCCATTCCGGATAGCCGCCCCCTGCCGCCCAAGTCCATGCATATAAAAGCTATAGTAACGCCGTCTCGCGCGGTCGCCCTAGGAGTGTTTCCGAAACATTTCTCGAGAGGGGATCCGATGAAGACGAAGCACCTGACGATCGCGCTGATGCTGGGCGCGGCCGCATTGTCCGCCTGCGCCAAGCGCGTGCCGCCGCAGACCGGGGCGACGATCCCCGATGCCGGCCCCGGCGGCGACTATGATGGCGGCGAGCAGGACGATCCGGGCCTGCGCGCGCTCCAGTCCGCGCTGGTCGCGGCGGCGGGCAGCGACCGCGTCTTCTTCGGCTTCGACGCCTATACCCTGTCGCCCGAGGCCCGCGCGACGCTGACCCGCCAGGCCGCATGGCTGCGCCAGAATCCGCGCATCGGCTTCTCGATCGAGGGGCATGCCGACGAACGCGGCACCCGCGAGTACAACCTCGCCCTGGGCGACCGCCGCGCCCGCGCGGCCGCCGAATTCCTGATCCTCCAGGGGATCGACCCCACTCGGATCAGCACGCTGTCCTATGGCAAGGAGCGCCCCGACGCGCTGGGATCGGACGAGCAATCCCATGCCCGCAACCGCCGCGCCGTCTCGATCGTGATCCGCAACTGACAGGGCGCCGCCCTTCCCGGCCAGCGGGAGGGGCGGCGTTCCGTCTACTTCAGGGGCAGGAACAGCTCGGCCGCCGTCGTCAGGCCCGGCTCGTCGAGGAAGAAGCGCTGGCAATAGATCGGGAAGTCGCGCGCTTCCTCGCCGCTGGCGGGCAGCCAGTCGCGATAGAGATAGAGCGCCGCGGGCTCCAGGTCATGGGAGTCCCCGGTGACGCGCACCACCGCGCATCGCCCGCCCGGAATCTCTCCGATCCGGACCGCGTCATCCGTCTCGTCCACACCCTGCCCCGCATTCAGCCCGACGCACAGGTCCATGCGATAGTCGGCGGGATCGGCCGGGCGGCGCTCGCTGTACCAGATGTTGAAGGTCGGGTTGGTCCGCGGCGACAGTCCGGCGGCCTTTCGCCAGGCGATGAAGCGCTGGATCGTGACGTCGATCGTCGCGGGATCGCCGCGATGCTCGAACATCGCCACGGGGATCGTCGGCACGGTCCGGATTTCGACATGGTCGCTTGAATAGGTCGGCTGCATGAGTCTGCTCCTGGCTGAGGTGAGCGGCCCGAAGGCGCGCAGCCACGGCTCCCAGTCGGGAGACTTCCGGAACCCCGACGGCGATTGCCCGAGGCGCTGGCGAAAGGCGCGGGCAAAGGCGTCTGGCGTCTCGTATCCGGCATCCAGCGCGATCTCGGTGATCGTGTGTCCCGTCACGTCCGCCAGCCGCTTCGACGCATGTCGCAGGCGGGCAAGCTGGACGTAGCGATGCAGCGAAATGCCGAAGGTCGCCCTGAACTGCCGGTGGAAGTGGAATTTGGAGAAGGCCGCGACGCTGCTGACCGCAGCCAGGTCGAGATCGCCGTCCAGATGCCGGTCGATATGATCCAGCACCCGGCGCATCCGGTCCTGATAGTGCGTCAGCGTCGCGGTCATCATCCTCTTTCCGTCGTGGCGCACCCTCAGTGCCGGACGCGCCGGCCGCCCGCTCCCCCGATCTTGCGGTCTTTCGGCCACAGCGAGGGTTTACGCCAGCCTGTGCCAGAGCCGGGCGACTGCGATTGGGTGGGACGCTGACTTACGTCGTGATCGGAGATACCGTCCCTGCATGAGCGACAAGGACCCATTTGCATGCCAGATGCGCACCCTCGATGCCCTGCTGGACGAATGCCGCCAGCATGCACCGTTCGTCGGAAACGTCGTGCGGGACACGTCCAACCGCTCGAATCGCGATTGGCCATGGTGGAGCGTCCAGGTCGAGCAGACGGACGAAGATGGTCGCGACACGCGCAGGATCAGCGCCACGGTCCGACTGAACGCGACCCAGGCGGGTGAACCAGGGTCATATGAAGGCGTGTGGATCGCCCGCGTCTGGCAGGGCGTGAGCGCCGACAGCTTCCGCGCAAAAGGCGGATGGCCGTTACCGTGGACACAACCGTCTTCGCAGGATCTGCGGGACGCGATGGCTGCGCTGCTCGAAGCCGGGAAGGCCGCAATCGCCGAAGCCCGCTGACATCCACAGGAACGATCCGTTGGCTCGTCTGCGGCTCAATGCGTCCAGTCGAGCGTCAGCGTCTCGAAATGCCAGCGGCGCTGCTCGGCGGTGGCGCCGTCGACGTCGTTGACGCGGCGGAGCACCGCTTCGCCTTCCAGCCTGACGGAGCGGCCGTCCTTGTCGGTGCCGGTGACCGACACGGGCGCATTGTAATAGCTCGATCCGGCTGCGCCCTCCATCGTGCCCGACGGCATCGCGACCGTGATCCGATCGAGATCGGCGAACAGCTTCGCGAAGGCGGCGCGGCTCCATTTGCGTTTGTCGGCCGGGCTCAGCAGCGACCAGGCCCGGTCGAACTGCTTCTGCTCGACCGATCGGGCAAAGCCGAGCAGCAGGTTGCGCGCGCCCTTCTCGCCGCGCTCGGCCTCGGGGGTTAGCTCGGGCACCGTGGCGGCGGGATCGGGGCTCGGCTCCGGTACGGGCGTCGCTTCCGGAATTGCGGGCGCAGGCGTCGGCGCGGCCATGGGCGTGGGCCGGGCGGCATTCGCCTCTGTCGGGGTCGAGCGATTGCCGTCCTCGGGCGGCTGTGCCGGCTCGCATCCGGCCAGGAGCAGCGCGGGCACGGCTGCGGCGCACAAGATCATCCGGGTCATGAGCGTCATAACCCCGACGCTCCGGCGATCGTTCCGGGGCTGTGCGCGCATGGCGGTCGGGCGGCGCGTCACGGCGGCGCCGCCCGGAGCGGGGGCAGGCGGACCTCGGCGCGCAACCCGCCCCGCGGTCGGTTGGTCAGCGTGATCGTGCCCCCGGCGCGTTCGACGATCGCGCGGGCGATCGCCAGACCCAGGCCGACCCCGCCCGTGTCGCGGTTGCGCGACGGATCGAGGCGATGGAACGGGGCGAAAGCGGCCTCGATCCGGTCCTCGGCCATGCCGGGGCCGTCGTCGTCGATCGTGCAGACCACCTGCCCCCCGGTTTCGGACACCATGATGTCCGCGCGGCCGCCATGGATCACGGCGTTGTCGATCAGGTTGGACACGGCGCGATCCAGCAGGTCGCGGTCGCCGAACACCAGATGCTCGCCCTCGGCAGCCAGCGTCACCGTCGCGCCGGCGATGCGCTGGCGCCGCGCACAATCCTGGACGACGTCCACCAGATCGACCGGCTCGTCGATCGCGGCGACCGACTCGCCCCGGACATAGGCCAGCAATTGCGCGATCATCCGCTCCATCCGGGCGATGTCGGACACGGCTTCCTCGCGCGCGATGCCGGCCAGCCCCTCGACGCGAAGGCGCAGCGCGGTCAGCGGCGTGCGAAGATCGTGCGCGATCGCGGCCATCATCGTCGTGCGGCTCCTGAGGTGATCGATCATCCGCGCGCGCATCGCGTCGATCGCTTCCGCCGCGCGCGCCGCCTCGACGGGCCCTCCGACCCAGGCGGCGCTGTCCAGCCGCCCGTCGTCCGCCGCCGCCTGCGCCAGCCGACGAAAGGGCGCGGTCAGCCGCGCCGCGCCCCACAGCGCCAGCGGGATGAGGATCGCCGCGGCAAGCGCGAACGCGATCAGCATCCGCGCGCGCTCGGGCGTCAGCAACGGCCGGTCCGGCGTCAGCACCACCCAGCGCGCGTCACCCTCCCGGATCGCGAGGGCGAAGGGCGCGAACCGCGCTCCCGGCGCCAGCGCCATGCGTGCGAGCATCGCCTCGGCGCCGGCCGACAGCGCCGCGCCGTCGGACGCGCCCTGCCGCAGCGCACCGGCGCCGCCCGGCCGAACCTGGCGGAACGAGCGGACGCGAACCCGGTCATTGGGCAGGCCGAGCGTCGCCGCGAGGCCCGCCCGGATCACGATGTCGGGCCCGTCCCGCGGGGTCTCGAACGGCGGCGCATCGGCGATGCGTCGCCGCCAGCCCGGCGGGACGTCCCGCGCGGTGGCGGCATGGATCGCCTCGGCCAGCGACACGCGCTGCGGTTCGGCATCGGGAAAGGCCAGCGCGATGCCGAAACTGACGGCAAGGCAGATCAGGATCCCGGCGACGGTGAACAGCGCCACCTGAACGCGGAGCGACGCGCCCCTCACGCCCGCTCGACCTCCACCAGCGCGCGGTATCCCACCCCGCGGACCGTTTCGATCAGTGGCGGCTGGCCGGGCCGATCCAGCTTGCGCCGCAGGCGGCTGACCGCGAGATCGACGGCGCGATCGAAATTCTCGGCGAGCGGCCCGTGCGTCAGCGCCAGCAACTGGTCGCGGCTGAGGATGCGGCCCGGCCGCTCGACAAAGGCCAGCAGCAGGGAGAATTCCCCGGTGGTCAGCGCGACGCCGGCCCCGTCCGGATCGATCAGCGACCGCGCGTCGCGATCGAACAGCCAGCCGGCGAAGCGGTATCGCTGCGGTGGGGAAGCATCCTCGCGCCGACTCGCCGGGCGGCGCAGGATGGCGCGGATGCGCGCGAGCAATTCGCGCGGGTCGAACGGCTTTGCCAGATAATCGGACGCGCCGACCTCCAGCCCGACGATGCGGTCGGTCGTCTCGCCCGCCGCGCTGATGATCAGGACCGGCACGATCCCGTCCAGCCGGCGGCAGATCGACAGGCCGGTCTCGCCGGGCATCATCACGTCGAGCACGACCAGGTCGGGCATGCGCGACGCGATCGCCGCGTCCATCGCCGCGCTCCCGTCGGCGCTGCGGACCGAGAATTCCGGTCCGGTCAGATAGTCGTGCAACGCGCGGCGCACCGCCGGATCGTCATCGACGATCAGCAGGTCGGCGCGGCGATCCCGGTCTTCGGCGTCCATTCCACCCTCATCGCGCGTGCATGTATCGATCCTGTGTCGAACCCAGGCGCGCGTCGCCTTGTCCGACATCGAACCGATACAGGAACCCGTCAGCGTCGCATGGACCTTTTCAGGAGTGAACCATGCTCGTCTTCGCGCTTGCCCTTGTCTCGTCCGGCCCCGCCCTGCCCGATCCCGATGCGTGCCGCCGGGCGCTCGCCGCGGCGCCTGCCTATTCGGTGTGCGCGCCGACCGGCAACGGCGTGGCGCTGGCCGGCGACCGGAAGAATGCCGATGCGCTGGCCGCACATGCGCGCGCCGGGGAAGCACGCTTCCGCACCTATTTCGGCAGGACGATCGCTCCCTATGCGATCACGTCGACGCCGCCGGCGCTGGACGGGCGGGCGCTGCGTGCGGCCGGTTTCGTCCATGTCCTGCCCTGGCCGGATCCGGAAAGCTTCGAACGCGCCACGCGTGAGGGCATCGAACGGGCGGCCCGCCAGTTCGGCACGTCACAGGGCATGACCGCCGCGCAGATCGACCAGGTCGTCGCGCGCGCGCTGGCCAATGCCGGCGCCGATGGCGGCAAGGCCGCGCTCGACGCGGGCATGGTCCCGCACGAACTGGGGCATTTGTGGTTCACCCACGCCTTCTGGCCGGACGCCGGCAAGGGCGAGAGCGCGGGCACGAACCATTATGGCGGCCCCGGCCCCGACTGGCTCGACGAACTCGCCGCGATCCTGATGGAGGACGAGCCGACCGCCACGCGGCGGCGCGCGCAGTTCCGGTCGTTGCTGGCCGGAGAGGTGCTGCCGGCGATCGGACCGGTCGCGGGCCGGGAGACGATGCTGGACCTCAAGGGCTTCCTGTCGCGCGCGCATCCCGCGCTGTCGCGCGTGCTGTCCGCGCCGCCCAAGATGCCGGCTGGCGGAGGGATTGCGCTGGTCTACACCCCGGCCGGCGGCGGCGGCGTGAACTCGGCGGTGCAGGAGCGGCTCTTCTATATCCAGGCGCGCGCCTTCGCCGACTTCATGCTCGAGCGGACCGGCCGTCCGACCGTGTTCGCCGAGATCGCCGAATCGCTGGCGCAAGGGCGAAGCTTCGAAGCGTGGCTTGGCACCCGCGGACCGGCGCTGGGCCTGCCGGCGACGATCGATGCCCTCGATGCGCAGTGGCGAGCGAAACTCTAGCATCCGGCAGGCCGTCGCCCGGTCGCGGTTCAAGGCCTGGGCGGCGGCGTGCCGATCCGCTGCGACAGCGGCCTGCGCGCCAGCGCCTGTTCGAGCCGGGCGAGCGCCTGGGTCACGCCCCCGACTTCGGTGTCTTCGTCCTCGCCAATCGCGGCCATCCCCATGCGTCCAACGTGGCCGAGTTCATCCGCGCCCGACTGCCGCTCGCCTGACGCGCGCCGGGGCGGCCATATTCGGGTGGCCCCCTGACAAGCAAATGCTGGCATTGCGGGCATCGACACGTCACTATTGCCCGATCGCGGGACGCGAGGCATGTCACGCCCCGCGATCGGTCGGGGGAGAGGCGCCGTGAAGACTGCAGCGAAACTCAGCGCGCTGGCATCGGTGGTGCTGATGGCGATGTCATTCGGGATCGCCGACGCCTCCGCGCAGACCAAGGCGCCCGACGCCGCAAGCCGGCAAGATTTTGCCAGCGATGCAGAGGTACGGGCGCAAATCCAGGCGATGCTCGCCGAGATGAAGCCGGACCAGGGGTTCATGTGGCGGCCACTGGTTCGGGACGGCGTGCGCATCGCGGCACTCGAAATATGGAAAAGGCCCGGTCGCCCCGCGGTCCATCCTGATCAGGCGGAATATGCGATCGTCATTGAGGGAACCGGAACCCTCGTTTCGGGCGGGACGCTGCTCGATGCGGAGCCACGCAACGCCACCCTGGTGGAAGGAAGCCGGATCGAGAACGGGACGACGCGGGCGCTGGGCCCCGGCGATGTCATCCTGGTCCCGGCCGGCGTGCCGCACTGGTTCGGAATCACAGGCGACCGGCTGGTCCTTTTGGGGATCAAGCTGCCCGGGAAGTGATCGAGGCGATCGGGCCGCTGCCCCGGCGCGATCCGCCCTAGCTGCCCTGCTTCACGCCCAGCAGCGCCAGGCCGAAGCCGATGAAGATCGTGCCGCTGATCCGGTTGAACGCGCGCCGGACCGATGGCCGTCGCAGATGCTGCGCCAGCCCGCGCCCGCCCAGCGCATAGACCGCATACCAGAAGCTCTCGATCACCGCGAAGGTGCCGACCAGGATCGCGAATTGCGGCACCTGCGGCGCGGCGGGGTTGATGAACTGGGGGAAGAAGGCGGCGGCGAACAGCAGCAGCTTGGGGTTGCTGATCCCGATCGCGAAGCCGCCGCGAAAGGCAGCGAGCGACGAGACGGCGGGCGGCAACGGCCCCGCGCCCACGTCGATCGGCGGCACCGCGCTGCGCCATGCCTTGATGCCCAGCCAGATCAGATAGGCGACACCCAGATAGCGCAGCACCTCGAACGCGCCGGGCAGCGCCAGCAGCAGCGTCGTCAGCCCGGCGGCCGACGCGCTCAGCACCGCGACGATCGCCAGCAGGCAGCCGGCCATCGCGAAGATGCAGCGCTTCAGCCCCGAATCAATGCTCCGCGACATGATGTGGAGCATGTTCGGCCCCGGCGTCCCCGACAGCAGGAACACCGCGGCGACGAACAGCCACCAGCTGTGAAGCGTCATCCGCCCTGAACCCGAACCGTCATCATGCGGGCCGCATAGCGCCGCGGCAGCCGGCCTTCATCAGAAATCCGTGCGGACGCCCGGTCGATCAGAAGAAGAAGCCGCCCAGCCAGAGGCGAACGAAGCCGATGACGAGCACGACCAGGTTCAGGTTGCGGCCGGTGCTGCTGTCCGACAGCGCACCCAGTGCCGTTCCCACCAGCGCCATCGGAATCACGAGATAGTTGAGCCAGCCCAGAAGCGGGATCAGCGCGACCAGCATAACGGGAAAGGTTACCAGACCGACGAGGATCGAAACCAGATTCAGCATGGACGGACAAGCCTCGCTTAGTGTGTTAATTGGATAATACAGTCCTTGAGGGACCGGGGTCAAGCGCCGATCGAAGGGCGGCGGCGCAAGCCTGTTGTACGGTCGTATGACAAGCGCCCACCGCGTTCGTGACGTTCGCGTATCAACGGCGAATCCCCGCGACCGGTTCCCGCCGCGAACGGCGTTTAGCGGTCCTTAACCTTGCCGCGTCATGAGGAAGCCTCACACAGGAGCGCTGTCATGATCGCCCGGCTTGGTTTCTACATGCTCGTCATATTGCCGCTCGCGCTGGCGGGCTGCGGCAAGTCCGACGAGATCGCGGATGCGGTGCCCGCGGCGCAGGTCAATGGCGTCGATCCGGCGCTGGCCAGCGCGCTGCAGGGCCAGATCATGGTCGATCCCAACCTGACCCAGCAATCCAATGCCGATGCGGTCCGTCCGCCTGCGCAGCCCTATTCCGCCGGAATCCCGGTCGAGACGGTCGCCGCCAACGGCCAGAAACCCGACCTGGCCGGGCTGATGAAGGCGCCCGCTCCGGTCCAGGCCGGCAAGGCGTGCAAGACCTGCAAGGCGTCGCGCGACAGCGTGACGCTGGGTGCGCTGGCGCAGCGTCAGGGCGGCACGACCGGCGCCTGCGCCTCGGCGATCCGCTATGGCGCCGGCTGGGCCCAGCGCCTGCCCGCCGACCTGCCGCTGTTTCCCCAGGCCCGCGTCACCGAAGCGGCCGGCACCGAAGGCGGCCAGTGTGCGCTGCGCGTCGTCAGCTTTTCCGCATCGCAACCGATGCAGGTGATGCTCGACTGGTACTACACCCGCGCTACCCGCGCTGGCTATTCGTCCGAGCATCAGGTCGATGGCGACGAGCATATCCTGGGCGGCACGCGCGATCGCGACGGCGGGGCCTATGTCCTCTACATGACGTCCCGCGAGGATGGCGGCACGGATATCGACCTGGTCGCGAACAACGGGGTGTGACCGCGCCGGCGTCCTAGATCGCGTCGTGCAGATGGCGCTGCAGGTAGCGCGTCATCAGCGCGATGCTGGCCGCCGCCTTTTCGTCGATCGGCCGCTGATCGAGCGCGACGATCTCTTCCTGGACGATCGGACCGCGCTCGACGGCCCAGCGTATGTCCTCCGTGTAGCCCTGAGACGGGATCGCGCCGAATTCGAGCAGCCGGACGTCGATTCCCTGCGCCATGCCCCGCTGGAATGCCTCGTCCTCCGCATGGCGGGCCATGAATCCGCCGATCGCGGCGATGTCGCCGCCATTGACCTGCACCGCCTCCAGCCAGATGCGCGCCTTGGCCGTTTCGCTCAGGCGGGTGCCGGTCAGCGGACTGGTGATCGCGCCGACGACACCATGCGCGAAGCCGACGAGGTAGGGGTCGCTCCAGAACGCCGCAGCGTCGACTTGCCGCTGGCCCTCGCAGAAATGGCGCAGGACCCGCACTTCCTGGATCGCCCGCTGCCGGATCGCCGCCTTCTTGCCGAATCCGAACATCACTCCCCCCGACTATTGTCTTCGCATGCTGGGGGCATTTGGGGTGATCGCGCAATCGCCAATCGCTTCTGACGAGTGGTGACAGGCCCTCCCCCGGCCCCTCCCGCAAGCGGGAGGGGAGATCGGGTGCGCTGGGATCAGCCCCCTCCTGCAAAGCCCGTGGTTCCCCTTTGCCGCGTTCCGCGCTAGGCGCTGGCGATGTTCAATCTCCTCCTCGTGATGCTGGGCGGGGCCTTGGGGTCCGGCGCGCGGTATCTGGTCGGGCGCGGCGCGGTGCTGTGGCTCGGGCCGGGTTATCCCTGGGGGACGCTGGCGGTGAATCTCGTGGGCGGGCTGGCCATGGGGCTGCTTGCGGGCGGCCTGGCGCGGCTGGGCAACGGCGCGGAGACGTGGCGGCTGCTGATCGGCGTCGGCCTGCTGGGCGGCTTCACCACCTTTTCGGCGTTCTCGCTGGACGTGGTGGCGATGCTCCAGCGCGGCGACTGGGGATTGGCGATCGGTTATATTTCGGCATCGGTGATCGGTTCGGTCGCGGCGGTGGCGGCAGGATTCTGGATAGCGACGATGATGACGACGAGGACACTGGCATGAGCACGGATGGCACGGACGTGCGGCAGTTCACCGTCGGACTGGACGATGACGGCATCCGGCTGGACCGCTGGTTCAAGCGGCACCTGCCCGATGCGAGCTTCAACATCGTGTCGCGCTGGGCGCGCACCGGCCAGTTGCGCGTCGACGGCGCGCGCGCCACCCCGGGCGAGCGGATCGCGGCGGGCCAAGTGATCCGCGTCCCCCCGGCCGAGCCGGTCAAGCAGGCGCCGGCGATGGCGGCGCGTCCGAAAAAGGCGCGCGTGATCCTGAGCGACGAGCAGATCGAGTTCGCCCAGTCGATGGTGATCCACAAGGACGCCAGCGCGCTGGTGATCAACAAGCCGCCGGGCCTGGCGACGCAGGGCGGCACCAACACCACCGAGCATGTCGACGAGCTGCTCGACGCGCTCTATTACGATCTCGACAGCCGGCCCAAGCTGGTCCACCGGCTCGACAAGGACACGTCCGGGGCGCTGCTGGTCGCGCGCACGCCGCGCGCTGCCGCCTATTTCTCGAAGAGCTTTTCGGGCCGCACCGCGCGCAAGCTCTACTGGGCACTGGTGGTCGGCGTGCCGCAGATCGAGGACGGCTATATCGACCTGCCGATCGCCAAGCAGCCGGGCACCGGCGGCGAGAAGATGCAGGTCGACGAGGCCGAGGGCCAGCCGGCGCGCACCCGCTACCGCGTGATCGAGCAGGCGGGCAACCGGGCCGCCTGGGTCGAGCTGCAGCCGCATACCGGGCGCACGCACCAGCTGCGCGTGCACATGGCGGCGATCGGCCATCCGATCGTCGGCGACGGCAAATACGGCATGCAGGAATCCTTCCTGACCGGCGGGATCAGCCGCAAGATGCATCTGCACGCGCGGCGCATCCGCATCGACCATCCCGATGGCGGCAAGCTGGACGTGACCGCCGAGCTGCCGCGCCACATCGCGGAATCGATGGCGACGCTGGGCTTCGACCTGTCGCTGGGCGACCAGCTGCCGATGGAGGAGGCCCCGCCCCCCAGCCGCGAACAGCAGAAGATCTGGGCCAAGCAACACGCCAAGACGGTCCGCAAGGAACGCAAGGGCGAACGGCGCGGCCGCGGCACCGCGACCGAGCGTGGCGCAGGCGGCAGCGCGCGCGGCGGTCCCGGCGGCAAGCCCGCGGCCGGCGGCAAGCCCGCAGGGGGCCGCAAGCCCGGCGGCACGACCCGGCCGACGGGCGGCAAGCCGGGCGGCGGCAGGCCGGGCGGATCGGGCGGCGGGCGCGGCGGACGGGACTGATGCATCCCAGCGCGGCCTTTCGCTGGGAGGACCGCGGCGCGATGCGCGCCCTGGTGCGCGACCTGGGCTTCGGCACGCTGTTCCTGGGCACGCCCGACGGACCGCGTGCCGCGCAGGTGCCGGTCGTGTGGCTGGACGACGTCACGCTGGGCATCCATCTCGCCCGCGGCAATGCGGTCACGCGCCATCTGGACGGCGCGACCGCGCTGTTCACCGTCCTGGGCCCCGACGCCTATATCAGCCCCGACTGGTACGGCACCGGCCCCGATGAGGTGCCGACCTGGAACTATGTCGCGGTCGAGCTGGAGGGCCGCATGGTGCGGATGGAGCGTGACGCGCTGATCGCGCAGGTCGACACGCTGAGCCATGAGTTCGAGGCGCGGCTGGCGCCCAAGCCCGAATGGACCCGCGCCAAGGCCGACCCGCGGCGCATCGACGCGATGCTGAACGCGATCGTCGGGTTCCGGATGGAGGTGCTGGACTGGCGCGGCACCCGCAAGCTGGGCCAGAACAAGCCCGAAGCCGCTCGGCTGGCCGCCGCCGACGCGCTGGCGGCGCGGGGCGGCACGGCAATGGCGCAGCGGATGCGCGACGCGGGCTGAAGGGGGAGACGGGCGATGCCGACGCGCTATCAGGTCCTGCGGCAAGTGGTCGCCAATCTGGCAGCGCCAGCCGAGGTGCAGGTTGCGCATCTGAATCGCGTCTTCGCCGACTGCACACCCGACATCCAAGCCGCCTACGGCAATGACGAACTCGCGCTGGAGTTCGAGGACGCGTACCTTGCCGTCAATCATATGCAATCCCATGGTGAGATTTCCCAGCGAGAGATCGACGCGCTTGCGCCTCTTAACGCTCTGCTCTTGCAGTGGAGCGGCAAGGTTCATGCCGATTTCTGGCGGCGCGAAGCTCTCTTCAACGACGAGCGATGGAACCAGGTGCGCGACTGCGCCAAGGTGGCACTGATCCAGCTTCCGGAAGAGGTCCGGGAAAGCGACTATACCCGCGGCCTGCCAGGCAATTCCTGATGTCATCGGGGTGCCACGCGGAGAGCGCGTGTGCATCGCCCAGCGCCTTTAAGACAAATCGATTCGTTGGATGAAACCATCGAGGCGCCGTCGAGCATTGCCAGCGCTGTACACTAAGACTGGAGAATGAGCGCTCGCGCCCGCGTTGACTGATCTCCCTCTCCCAATGCCCTCGTTGCCGCAGCCCCCGCCCCGACCTAAAGCCCGCGCATGAATCGGCTCGCCCTCTTCGACTGCGACGGCACGCTTGCCGACAGCCAAGTCAACATCTGCCGCGCGATGGAGGAATGTTTCGCCGGTGCCCGGCTGGAGCCGCCGCCGCGCACGGCGATCCGGCGGATCGTCGGGCTCAGCCTGGTGCCGGCGATCGCGCTGCTGCTGCCGGAGGGGGAGGCGGCGCTGCACGAGGCGATGGCGGAGGATTACAAGCGCGCCTTCCGGACGATGCGGCAGGACGGGCGACTGGATCCCGAACCGCTGTTCGACGGCATCGCGGAGGCGATCGACGCGCTGGACGCCGCCGGCTGGCTGCTGGGCGTCGCGACCGGCAAGTCGGACCGCGGCCTCGCCCTGCTGCTCGCGCATCACGGGATCGACCGCCGCTTCGTCACGCTGCAGACCGCCGATCGCCACCCGTCCAAGCCGCACCCGTCGATGATCGAGGCGGCGATGGCCGAGGCGGGGGCGTCGCCCGCGACGACCGTGATGATCGGCGACACCAGTTTCGACATGGCGATGGGCCGCGCGGCGGGCACGCACACCCTGGGTGTTGCATGGGGCTACCACACCGCGCATGATCTGGTCGAGGCGGGCGCGCATCACGTCATCGAGTCCGCCCATGCCCTGCCCGGCCATCTGGAGGCGTTATGACCGAAGCCGATATGCTGGCGCGCAAGCGCTACTACCTGATCGCGGGCGTGAACCTGCTCGGCGCTGCGGGCGCGTTTTTCGGACTGGTGCTGGCGGGCCGATCGACCGACTGGTACGGGCAGGTCCTTGGCGGCGCGATCGTGCTGTCGGCATTGTACGTCATGGCGGTCGTGCCCCGCGCGATGGCCCGCAGATGGAAGAGTCCCCCCGAGGCATGAAGCGATTCTGGAAGGAAGTGAGCGTCGAAGATCGCGGCATCGCGCTCGACGGACGGCCGGTGCGCACGCCGGGCCGCGTGCCGCTACTGCTGCCGACCGATGCGCTGGCACGGGCGGTGGCCGATGAATGGCGCGCGGTCGGCGAGACGATCGATCCGCGGGCGATGCCGCTGACCGGACTGGCCAATGCGGCGATCGACCGGATCGCCCCCGACACCGCGCGCTTCGCCGCCGGCCTTGCCGCCTATGGCGAGAGCGACCTGCTGTGCTACCGCGCCGAACTGCCCGAACCGCTGGTCGCACGCCAGGTCGCGCACTGGGACCCGCTGCTCGACTGGGCGCGCGGCCGCTACGACGTGCATTTCGAGACCGTGACCGGCGTGATGCACAAGGCCCAGCCCGAGGCGACGGTTGCGCGCCTGAGCGACGCCGTCGCCGCACTCGACCCCTTCCGCCTCGCCGGCCTGTCGCCGCTCGTCACCGTCAGCGGATCGCTGGTCGCCGCGCTGGCGCTGCTGGAGGGTGCCGCCGACCCCGACAGCGTGTGGACCGCATCGCAGGTCGATGAGGCATGGCAGGCCGAGATGTGGGGCGAGGACGAGCTCGCGACGAAGGCGCGCGATGCCAAACGCGCCGATTTCGATGCGGGCGCGCGGTTCCTGGCCCTGCTGGGCTGAGCGACCGGTTCGGCCAACGAAATGGGGTGCGAGACAGGGACAATCCGCTCCCGCCGGGACAGGATCTCGACCGGGGTTCCGAACCACCCCTCCAATCTCTCAACTCATCCACCCAACCGCTTGACCTGGCGGCAAGGACATCAGCACAAGTCCAGCCCGCAACAACCGTCCCGGAGAGACTCACCGCATGCAGCAGCTCACCAAAGGCGCGAACACCGCCGTCCCGACCGGTGTCATTCGACCCGGCGTGCGGTTCGGCGCCGGCAGCGCCGATGTCTCCGCCTATGTACTCGGCCCGGGCGGCAAGGTGCGCAGCGATGCGGACATGATCTTCTACAACCAGCCCTCGACGCCCGACGGCGCGATCGCGCTGAACGGTGCCGACTTCACCATCGACCTGGCGAAGGTCGCCGCCGAGGTCGAGCGGATCGCGATCTGCGTCACCCCCGACCAGGGCACCGTCGCCGACCTGCGACAGGTGACGATCGAGGCGCCGGGCATCGTCGCCTTCGGCCAGGACACCGCCGGCATGAACGAGGCGGCGATCATCCTGGGCGAATTCTATCGCCGCGCCGGCGAGTGGAAGTTCCGCGCGGTCGCGCAGGGGTTCCAGGGCGGCCTGGCGCCGCTGTCGCGCCATTTCGGCATCGACGTGGCGGACGAGCCCGCATCGCCTGCTCCCGCCGCCGCCCCTGCTCCGGCCCCCACGCCCGCCCCCTCGTCGATCGACCTGCGCAAGCAGCGGATCATCAGCCTGGAAAAGCGCGACCCCAAGCTGATCAGTCTGGCGAAGACCGCCGCGATCAGCCTGGAAAAGAAATCGCTGGCCGGCGCCACGGCGAAGGTGGTGCTGGTGCTCGACATCTCGGGATCGATGTACATGCGCTACGAGGAGGGCGAGGTCGACCGGCTCGTCCAGCGCATCCTCGCGCTCGGCCTCAACATGGACGATGACGGGTCGATCGAGGTCTATGCCTTCGGCACCGGCGCCTATCGCGTCGGCGCGGCGGATATCGACAATTACAAGACCTTCGTCCCCGACATGCTGCGCAAGCACCCGCTGGAAGGCTCGACGCATTACGGCGCGACGGTGAAGCTGATCCGCGAGGATTTCGGCGCGCAGGCCGATTTCGGGCGCGTGCCGGTCTATGTGATGTTCGTCACCGACGGCGACACGATGGACCGGTCGCTGACCGAGCGTCAGATCCGCGACGCCTCGTCCGAGGGCATCTTCTGGCAGTTCATGGGCATCGGCGAGAGCGGCGGGCGCTCCAGCGGGTTCAAGTTCCTCCAGAAGCTGGACGACCTGAAGGGCCGCAAGGTCGACAATTGCGACTTCTTCTCGACCCCCAGCGCCGACAGCTTCAGCGACAGCGAGCTCTACGACAAGCTGATGACCGAATATCCCGGCTGGCTGAACGCGGCGAAGGCGGCGGGCATCCTGCGCTGACGAATTGGGCTGAGACCCGCAACCACCATCTGATGGCGGCGGCGAGATGGGCGGCGGCAAGAGGGACGGCGCCGAGGAAGGGTGTGGCGATCCGGTATGGCACCGATATGGCCCCACACAGGGCATGATATCTCGAGAATGACCCTTCCTCACATCGTCGGACCGGCATTTGACCTTGAGGTTCGCACTCCGCCGTAAATGGTCCCGAGGAAGAAGAGGCCGTTGATGATAAGGGCGCCTCGCTGATTGCCCCTCAAGGCGATATCAGGCTTGCTCGCAGCCGCTCGATCTCCTTTTTGCTCATCTCCAGATCGGCGGCCTCGGTCTCTGCCGTCGTTTTCGACGTGATAACCAAGATCGGATAGGACGCTCTCCAGATCGATGTCAGCGGTCTTTCCGTCAGGGAGAGCGTCTTCGACGACAACGCAAAACTGAAATCGCCATATGAATAATAGCGCTTGCCGACCTTCACGCCCCCTGCGTCCACCACGAGCAAACCGCTCCTGTAAGAAGCATATATCAGGATAGGCAAAACCGGCGCGACGAGCGCTCTGAATCCAATTGAGGCGTCAGCAGCACCCGAAAAGAAATTGTACAGATTGATAACCCCCGCTGGCACAACGATTATCGACAATATTCCGTAGAATATCAAAGTGCTTCGGTTGGTCAAAAACTTCTGATTCATCGACGAACTCCTCAACATACGCTCGCGCTGATCACGCGCCAGAACACAAGCTCGCTTCCGCTAATGGCCGCCTCAAAGGTCCGGTCGACCAAGCCGCCAACTCTGCATATGTACGCTGCTCATCGCCGGCGCACGACGGAGATCTTGCAGGCGTGATCGATCAACTCATACTGAAAGTTATTGGAGCTTTATCACCGCAGCCGCCAGCGCTCGAGCTGTTCGAGCACGTCCGCCGCGATCTGTTCCCGCGTGAAGCCGGTCAGGTTGCGATAGCGCGCATCGTCGCCCGCCTGGCCGGTCATCATCCAGGTCAGGCTGCGCCGCCCCTCGGGCGCATCCAGCGCGGTATAGGCGGGCAAGGGTCGCGAGCGCGCGGCGAGGCGATAGACGAAGGGCTGAGCCTCGCCGAGGCGGATCGTCAGCGTGGCACCGTCGCCGTCGCGATCGACGCTGGCGCTGGTCAGCCCCTCTTCGCGCATCGCGTCATGGACCGACTGGAGCGCAGGCATGCCGACGCGCTCGATCTGCCTGGCGATGTCGCCGCGCGTGGCGGGCACCAGCAGCCGCTTGATCCGCTCGGCGATCGACGGTCCGTCCTCCTGTGACAGCGTCTCTCCGGCCAGGTCGGCCTTGGTCTGGCGCAGCAGGCCATAGGCGAGCAGCAGCATGATGAAGCAGAAAGGCAAGGCCGCGAGCAGCGTCGCCGCCTGCAGCGCGCCAAGCCCGCCGGCCACCAGCAGCGCCGCCGCGGTCACCGCCAGCAGGATGCACCAATAGACGCGCTGCCACCGCGGCGTGTCCTCCTGCCCGCCCGAGGCCAGCGTATCGATCACCAGCGCGCCCGAATCGGCCGAGGTCACGAAGAACACGCCGACCAGCAGGATCGACAGCGCCGAGGTGAATCCGGCGCCGGGAAGGTAGCCGAGGAACTTGAACAGCGCGGTCGACAGGTCGGCCTGGACCGCGCGGGCGATGTCGCCCGCCGCCACGCCCAGGTCGAGCGAGATGGCGGTGTTGCCGAACACCGTCATCCACAGGAAGGTGAAGGCGGTCGGCACGAACAGCACGCCGATGACGAACTCCCGGATCGTCCGCCCGCGCGAGATGCGCGCGATGAACATGCCGACGAAGGGCGACCAGGCGATCCACCACGCCCAGTAGAACAGCGTCCAGTTCGCCATCCATGCCCGCGGTTCATAGGCATAGAGGGTGAAGGTGCGCTTCACGAAATGGTCGAGATACAGCCCGAAATTCTGCACCAGCGCGCGCAGCAGGAACAGGGTCGGCCCGGAGAACAGGACGAAGACCATCAGCAGGATGGCGAGGATCAGGTTCAGTTCGGACAGCCGCCTGATGCCGCGATCGGCGCCGCTGAGCACCGACAGCGTGGCTGCGGTCATGACGACTGCGATCACGATCAGCTTCATGCTGTCGGTGTCGGGCACCGCATAATTATAGGCCAGGCCGGCGGTCATCTGCGACACGCCGAAGCCCAACGACGTGGCGACGCCGAACACCGTGCCGCAGATCGCGAAGATGTCGATCGCGTCGCCCAGCGGGCCGTTGATCCGCTTGCCCAGGATCGGCGACAGTCCCGATCGCATCGTCAGCGGCAACCCCTTGCGATAGGTGAAATAGCCCAGGCTCAGGCCCACCAGCGCATAGATCGCCCAGGCATGGACGCCATAATGGTGAAAGGTGATCGCCATCGCCTCGCGCGCAGCCAGGATCGTGCCGCTCTCGACATCGGGCGGGGAGATATAATGCTGGATCGGCTCGGCCACCGCGAAATACATCAGCCCGATGCCCATGCCCGCGGCGAACAGCATCGCCAGCCACGACACATAGGGAAAGTCCGGCTCCGCATCGTCCGGCCCCAGCTTCAGCTTGCCCGCCGGCCCGAAGCCCAGGATCAGCACGATCACCAGGAACGCCGCGACCGAGGCGACATAGAACCAGCCGAACGTGTCGATCGTCCAGTTCTGCGCCGCGTGGAACGCCACATCGGCCGTGCCCGGCATCGCGATCGTGCCGATCAGCAGCAGCGCGACGACGGCGGACGCGCCCCAGAACACCCGCGGCTTCATGCGGCTCTTGATCATGCGGCGTCGGGCTCCGGGCGGGTTGGCGGCGGTGAGAAACGCCGGACCCCGCCCGGCGGTTTCATGCCGCGGGCGTATCGACCCTCGGATATGCCGGCTTCGGCAGCGCCCAGGCGAGCACCGCCCCAGCCGCGATCCACGACGCGACGTCGCTGATCCACAGATACATGAAATATCCCAGCGGCATGTGGTTGAACACCGGCTGGCCCAGGTCCGAATAGGCGGTCGCGGCGATCGCGATCACCGCCACCAGCTTCAGCCGGCCGGCAAAACTCAGCTGGTGCGCCACCATCCGCAGCGCGATGCCCGCCATCAGCGTGCAGACGATCGCCAGCACCAGCCCGCCGATCAGCGACCCGCCGTCCAGCGTGGCGAAGCCGCCGGTGTTGAAGAAGACGATCGCGGTCGGCCCCTGGCCATAAAGCTGGGTGCCGAGCGGGGTGCCGGGCCAGGGGATCGGATAGGCGCCGGTGCCCGACGCACCGAGATGCTGGCTGAGCGCCGCCTGCAGCGCCTGGGTGGTCGCGTCGCTGGTGCCCTTCAGCGCCAGCCAGCTGAGCGGCGTCCCCCAGAAGATGAATCCGACGAGCCACATCGCGACGCCGCCGAGCACGCCGCCAAGAATGAGTCTGGGCATGGAAACCTCCCTGTCGGCCGGCAGGTGCCGGCCCAAGAGGCTATTTGTTGAGCCCGCGAATGAATCCGATCAAGCCCGTCTGGCGCGATCGCTTGAGCCTTTCGGCCTTCAGGATGGTGTGGACGCAGTCGAAACACTCCTCGACATCGTCATTCACCAGCACATAGTCATAGCCGTCCCAGTGGCTGACCTCGGCATTGGCGCGCGCCATGCGGCGGTCGATCACCTCGGCACTGTCGGTCCCGCGATTGGTCAGCCGCTCGTGCAGGATCTTCATCGACGGCGGCAGGATGAACACCCGCACCACGTCGCCGCCCATCAGCTGGAACAGCTGCTGCGCGCCCTGCCAGTCGATGTCGAACAGCACGTCGCGGCCCGAGCGCAGCATCGCGTCGACCGGCGCCTTGGGCGTACCATAGCGCTGGTCGAACACATGCGCCCATTCCAGGAACTCGCGGTCCTCGACCATCGCCTTGAACGTGTCGGTGTCGGTGAAATGATAATCGACGCCGTCCACCTCGCCCGGACGGATCGTCCGGGTGGTGTAGGAAACCGACATGTCGAGATCGTCGTCCGCCGCCAGCAGCTTGCGGGCGATGGTCGATTTCCCTGCGCCCGAGGGCGACGACAGGACGAACAAAACGCCACGTCGGTGGAAACCATGCGGATCGTCGGGGTGCGCAGCCATGGGCGCTAGTGGCGGAGGAGTCGGGCGCTCGTCAAGCGCGGCGACTCCCCAATTGTCGCTCAGCGATAGCGGGTCGAGCGCTTTCGCCCGGAAATCAACCGCCACAGGCCGACCACGCCCAGCATCACCCAGCCGAACGGCCCCATGCGGGTGACCATGCGCTGCGCCGTCGCGCCGAGGATCGCGCCCTTGACGCTACCGCCCCCGCCGCGCCGCGCCATGCGGCTGCCGATGACGGCGCCCAGAATGTTACGTAGCATCGCGTCTCTCCAGAATGTCCTTGAGGATCAACGGCATGGACATGAATGCGGTTCCGCCGGGGTCCATGGATGTCGCACCGCCAGCCGCGCCGGCGGCATCACTCCGCCGGCTGGATCGCGTCCTGGCCGCCGAACCGGCTGGTCAGGTACCGCACGAGCAGATAGCCGCCACCGATCACCGCGGCGGCAGGAATCACGCGCTTCGCCGTCTCGTACACCGCCACGCCCGCGATTGCGCCGAGCGTCCCGCCCTCGCCGTCGCGCTGGTCGATCCGGCTGCCGATCCAGCCCGCAATTGCCTTGCCGATCATGATAGTCTCCGCTTGGATGTCGCGAATGGAAGCGCAGGAGCGCCCGCGAAGTTCCCGCCACGCCACCCGGCGGCCGTCATCCCCGGCATGACGAGCGTGAGTGGCCACCCGAAAACCTCCGTCACCCCGGCCGCAGTGCCCACAACTGTCCGGGATTTTGTTTCTGTGAGGAGGTGCACGGCAGACAAGTCCTGAGGATTCTGCCAAAATCATGTTGTCGAGACATGATATTTGGAGGTCTGCCGTGCCGTTTGCGAGTA
>NZ_JBDIZK010000011.1:0-185413 GCF_039652585.1 Sphingomonas rustica
GCCGCCAGCGCCGCGTTGGTTATCTCCCGGATCCGTCGGAGCGGGTGATCCGAACGTATCCGGGACTCCACATCGACATACGAGAATAGCGCTCCCGTGCGTTCGTCTGATCCGCGCATCCCACCCTCCAGCCGGATTAGTGAATCACGATCATCCCGCTCACGCCAGTGACTTCTTCAACAGCCTGCTAGATCCGTCGCGGCGACGTCCGTTCAGAATTCTTCGCGGACCATGTCGATCTCCCGCACGCCGCGATTGCGCCGCGCCGCGTTGACCAGGTCGCGCAGCGTTTCGCGCCGGGCCCGCGCCTGGTCGACGTCGCGGATCACCAGGTCGCCGTCGCGCGTGGTCTCGTCGGAAGAGGCGATGGTGATCGTGCCGATATCGGCCCATTGGTTGATCAGCGTGAAATCGATGCGGACATCCTTCACCCGGTAGAGCTCGATCTCGTCGATCGACTTCACGAAGATGCCCTTGTGGAGGATCAACCGGTCCTCGGTCACTTCATAGGTCGTCGAGAGATTCGCGATCCACTTCACCAGGATGATCACGAGACCGACCAGCACGAGGCACAGCAGCAGCGTGCCCCAGCCGGCCAGGCTGCCGCGCAGCCAGCCCCAGGTCGAAGAGCGAAAGCGGTCGATCACGTTCGGCATGCGCTGACTCCCAGGCTGCATCGACACCAGGATAACGTCCCCGCCGGAGGCTTCAACCGTTGCGGGCTCGGTCGCCGCGCTCGCCCGCTCAGTCGCGCGGCGCCGGATCGCCTGCCGCGACCACGATCGCCTTGACCTCGATCGTCTTGCCGTCGGCGAAGCTGAGGATGATCGGCGCGCGCTCGCCCGGCTTTACCGCGGGACCGATGTCGTAGAGCATCACATGCTTGCCGCCCGGCGTGAACTCGACCGTGCCGCGGGCCGGCACCGCCACGTCCTTGACCGGCTGCATCGACATGGCACCGCCCTTCATTCCGGCATGGCCGTCATGCGATGCGGCACCGCCGCCGTCGCTGCTCATGGTCTCGTGCAATTCGGCCCGCACCGCGAAGGGGGCTTTCACCGCTACCAGGGTCGTCGCAACGCTGCCGCCCCGGATGGTGAAATAGGCGGCGCCGGGGTTGCCCGACACCGCGGGCAGCCGCACCCAGGCGCCGTCGGCCCTGGTCTCGGCGGGCTGCTGCTGGCACGCAGCCAGCATCGTCAGTGCCACGATCCCCGCAAAAGCACGCATTTCCACGCTCTCCCAATCCGGGAAACGCCCTAGATCGGCATCCGCCTTGCGGCAAGCGGAAGCCCACCTATATCGACTTCCGGTTAGCGCCTGCACCGCCTCTTCTGGGGTGCGGGCCGGTTTGAATTGCAATTCGTAGTGAGGGGCCAACGAGGGACCATGGCTAAAGTAATCGGTATCGATCTCGGCACGACCAATTCGTGCGTTGCGGTGATGGAGGGCGGCAAGCCCAAGGTCATCGAGAATGCGGAGGGTGCGCGCACCACACCGTCGATCGTCGCGTTCGCCAAGGATGGCGAGCGTCTGATCGGCCAGCCGGCCAAGCGCCAGGCGGTGACGAACCCCGACAACACCATCTTCGCGGTGAAGCGCCTGATCGGCCGTCGATTCGACGATCCGGTGACCAAGAAGGACACCGAACTGGTGCCCTACACCATCGCGCGCGGCCCCAATGGCGATGCCTGGGTCACGGCAGGCGGCGAAGACTATTCGCCCAGCCAGATCTCGGCCTTCATCCTGCAGAAGATGAAGGAAACCGCCGAGAGCTATCTTGGCGAGACGGTCACCCAGGCGGTGATCACCGTTCCCGCCTATTTCAACGACGCGCAGCGCCAGGCGACCAAGGACGCCGGCAAGATCGCCGGCCTCGAGGTGCTTCGCATCATCAACGAGCCGACTGCGGCAGCGTTGGCCTATGGCCTGGAAAAGAACGACGGCAAGACCATCGCCGTCTATGACCTTGGCGGCGGCACGTTCGACATCTCTGTCCTGGAGATCGGTGACGGCGTGTTCGAGGTGAAGGCGACCAATGGCGATACCTTCCTGGGTGGCGAGGACTTCGATTCGAAGATCGTCCAGTTCCTGGCCGACGAGTTCAAGAAGGCCGAGGGCATCGACCTCACCAAGGACAAGCTCGCGCTGCAGCGCCTGAAGGAAGCTGCCGAAAAGGCGAAGATCGAGCTGTCGTCGGCGCAGAGCACAGAGGTGAACCTGCCCTTCATCACCGCCGACGCCAACGGGCCGAAGCATCTGGTGAAGACGCTGACCCGCGCAGAGCTGGAGCGTCTGGTCGAGGAACTCGTCCAGCGCACGCTCGAGCCGTGCCGCAAGGCGCTGGCCGATGCCGGCGTCAAGTCCGCCCAGATCGACGAGGTCGTCCTGGTGGGCGGCATGACCCGCATGCCGCGCGTCCGTCAGGTCGTGAAGGACTTCTTTGGCAAGGAGCCGCACACCGGGGTGAACCCCGACGAGGTCGTCGCGATCGGTGCGGCGGTCCAGGCCGGCGTGCTCCAGGGCGACGTCAAGGACGTGCTGCTGCTCGACGTGACCCCGCTGTCGCTGGGCATCGAGACGCTGGGCGGCGTCTTCACCCGGATGATCGACCGCAACACCACGATCCCGACCAAGAAGTCGCAGACCTATTCGACTGCTGATGACAATCAGCAGGCGGTGACGATCCGCGTCTTCCAGGGCGAGCGCGAGATGGCGGCGGACAACAAGATGCTGGGCCAGTTCGACCTGGTCGGCATTCCCCCGGCGCCGCGCGGCGTGCCGCAGATCGAGGTCACGTTCGACATCGACGCCAACGGCATCGTCAACGTGTCGGCGCGCGACAAGGGCACCGGCAAGGAACAGCAGATCCGCATCCAGGCCTCGGGCGGGCTCAGCGACTCGGACATCGATTCGATGGTCCGCGACGCCGAGCAGTTCGCCGAAGAGGACAAGAAGCGCCGCGCCGCGGCCGAGGCACGCAACAATGCGGACAGCCTCGTCCACACGACGGAGCGTCAGCTTCAGGAGAATGGCGACAAGGTCGATGCGTCGCTGAAGGCCGAGATCGAGGCGGCGATCGCCGAGACCAAGACCGCGATCGAGGGCGGTGACGCCGACGACATGCAGGCCAAGGCACAGAACCTTGCCCAGGTGGCGATGAAGCTGGGCCAGGCGATCTACGAGAAGCAGCAGCAGTCCGAGGCATCGCCTTCGGCAGAGGGCGCTTCCTCGGCGGCCGGCGGCGAGGATGTTGTCGACGCCGAGTTCTCCGAGGTGGACGACAACAAGGCGTAAGCCATGGATTTTCCGCGTCACTCCGGCTGTTGCCGGAACCCGGGGGAGGACGGCGTATCGGTCCTCTTCCCGGGCCCCGGCTCCGGCCGGGGTGACGGCGGAAGTGTTGCGGGGCGGGTATGACCACCGAAGTCGATTTTTACGAATTGCTCGAAGTCGAGCGCACGGCGGACGAGGCGACCCTCAAGTCCGCCTATCGCAAGCTCGCGATCAGATATCATCCGGACAAGAATGCCGGGTGCAAGGATCACGAGACGAAGTTCAAGGCCATCAACGAGGCCTATGACTGTCTGAAGGATCCCCAGAAGCGCGCGGCCTATGACCGGTTCGGCCATGCCGCCTACACCAAGGGCATGGGCGGTGCCGGCGGATTCCATGGCGGGGGCCAGGATTTCGGCGGGTTCAGCGACATTTTCGAAAGCGTCTTCGGCGAATTCATGGGTGGCCGCGGCGGCCAGCGCCAGCAGCGCCGCGGTGCCGATCTCCGCTATGACATGGAGATCGATCTCGAGGACGCCTTCCACGGCAAGCAGACCGAGATCACGATCGACGTCTCCGCGCCCTGCGACGGCTGCGACGGCTCGGGCGCGACCCCGGGGACCCAGGCGAAGACCTGCGGTCAGTGCAACGGCCATGGCAAGGTGCGTGCCCAGCAGGGCTTCTTCATGGTCGAGCGGACCTGCCCGGCCTGTCACGGCCAGGGCGAGGTGATCCAGGATCCGTGCACCCGCTGCCGCGGCGACGGCCGGATCGACAAGACCAAGACGCTGAGCATCAACGTGCCGCCGGGCGTGGACGATGGCACCCGCATCCGCCTGAGCGGCGAAGGCGAGGCCGGTCAGCGCGGGGCGCCCGCCGGCGACCTGTACATCTTCCTCCATGTCGCCAAGCATGCGCTGTTCGAACGCGAGGGCACGACGCTTCATGCGCGCGCGCCGATCAGCTTCACGACTGCGGCGCTCGGGGGCGAAATCGAGATCCCCGATCCGTCGGGGACGCGGCATACGATCCGCATCGCCCCCGGCACCCAGAGCGGTCGGGAAGTGCGCCAGCGTGGCGCCGGCATGCCGGTGCTCCAGGGCCGCGGACGCGGCGATCTGGTGGTCCATATCGAGGTCGAGATGCCGAGCCGGCTGACCGCGCGCCAGCGCGAGTTGCTCGAGGAATTCCGCGCGACCGAGACCGGCGAGGAATGCCCGGAAGCGACGGGCTTCTTCGCCAAGCTCAAACAGGCGCTGGGCTAATTTCCTTTCTTTAGGGGCGTTCCCGGTGGGAGCGCCCCTTTTCGTATCACCGGTCGATGGCGTTCGTTTCGCTGAACGAACGCTGTCGATCGAGTTCAGACTTCGCTCAACCCGACTCGCCTAATTCTTCCTCACACACGGCGACGACGCCGAAAAATTCAGAGGAGAAAAACCATGCGAAAGATCCTTCTCGGCCTCACGGCCCTCGCAGTCGCAGTTCCCTCGGTCTCGATCGCGACCCCGGCCTCGGCGCAGAATTATGGTCGCTACGAGCGCGACTATCGCGACGGCCGCTATGATCGCCGTTATTCGCGCCACGACGATCGTGGCTATTACAATGGCCGCTCATGGCGCGGTCGGGACGGCCGTCAATATTGCCGCCGTTCGGACGGGACCACCGGTCTTCTGGTCGGCGCAGTCGGCGGCGCCCTGGTCGGTCGCACGATCGACACCAGGGGTGACCGCACCGTCGGTACCGTTCTGGGCGGCGTCCTGGGCGCGCTGGCAGGCCGCGAGATCGATCGCGGTGGCAGCAGCGGCCGCCGCTGCCGCTAACTCGGGCTCCTTGGCCTGAACGGGAAGGGTCCGGTCGTCTCCAGCGACCGGGCCCTTTCTCGTTATGCGTCAGGGCAGGGTGGCGCGGCTGGCCGCAGCCGCTTAGCCCAGCAGGCGCTTCAGCGCCGATGCGATGCTGGCGCGGGTATAGGGCTTCTGGATCACGCCGGCCTCGGCATGATCGTCGGGCAGCTTCAACTGCTCGCCATAACCGGTGGCGAAGATATAGGGGACGCCCGCGGCGCGCAGCGCGTCGGCGATCGGCAGGCTGGTTTCCTCCCCCAGATTGACGTCGAGCAGGGCGACCTGGAACGTGTCGCGGGCAATCTCGTCCAGCGCGGTCGAGATGTTGGCAGCGGTCACGACGCGATCCGCGCCGATCTGCGCCAGGATATCCTCGGCATCCATCGCGATGATCAGGCTGTCCTCGACCAGCAGCACGACGCCCGACAGCACCTTCTCTTCCGGCGACCCCGCGACCGCCTGGGCGGGGGTGGGCCTCAGCGACCGGGGCGCCTCGTCAAAGGCGATATGCCGCGACGGGATGCAGAAATGCGCCTCGACTCCCGTCAGTGGATAGCGAACCTCGGCCGTGCCGCCCAGGTCGTAGGGGATCGACCGCTGAATGATGGTGGTGCCGAATCCCTGGCGCTTGGGCGGCTGGACGGCGGGGCCGCCGCGCTCGTGCCAGTCGATCAGCAGGCTGCCATCCTCGTCCAGTCGCCACTGGACCGAGATCGATCCATTGTCGCTCAACGCGCCATATTTGGCGGAGTTGGTCATCAGTTCGTGCAGCACCAGTGCCACGGTCGAAAAGGCGTGCGGATGCAGCAGCACCGGCTCGCCATCGGCGTGAAGCCGACCGGCCTTGCCCGCCAGATAGGCCGCGGCTTCGGTCTCGATGAGCCGGGCGAGCGGGGCAGGGGACCAATTGTCCTGGGTGATCTGGTCGTGCGCGCGGGCCAGGCTCTCGATCCGGCCTTCCAGCAGGTTGATCATCTCGCTCGCATCGCCGTCGGGATTGCGCGACTGGCGCACCAGGCCGCGGATCAGGCTCAGGATATTGCGCACGCGGTGGTTCAGCTCCGCGATCAGCAATTCCTGCCGCTCGGAAAAGCGCCTGCGCTCTTCCTGGGCGTCGTCGGACAGGCGCAGCACCACCTCGATCAGCGAGGCGCGCAGCATTTCGGCCACGCGGACCTCGGCCTCCAGGAACGGCTCCGAACGGCCGCGTACTTCCTGACTCCAGGTTTCGAAGCTGTTGCGTGGCGTGAGGCGCGGACCGTTGGGGCCAAGGATCGCAGGCTTGTGCGGGTCGCCCGCCCATTTGACGGTGCGAATCCGTTCCTGCCGGAACAGGAGCACATAGTCGCGCGGCGACCGGGAGATCGGGATGGCAAGCAGCCCCGCCGCGATGTCGTCGAACTCGGCCGCCTGCGGGATCGTGCCGGCAATGTGATCGGTGGCATAGATCCGACCCGCCGCCATTGCGTTCAGCCGGCGGACCAGCAGCGGGAAGGCATCGGGCGGCGGCGTCATCCCCGACCGTGCCAGCCGCCCGTCGATCCAGATGCCGATGCCGTCGCACGGCACCGTCTCGCGCAGTGAAGACCCCAGCCATTCGGGATTGTCGAGCAGCGACGAGTCCTTTGCGACCGCGGCGAGCAGCCGGTCCGAATTGGCGCGGGCGCGTTGTTCATAGCCCGACATTTCCTTGCGCTCGCGGCTTTCCAGCTTCAGCCCGAACATCTGCCCGAACAGCTCGGCGATGCTGCGGCGTTCGAAGCCGGGACAGCGCCCGCCCGAATAATGGTGGCAGGCGAACAGGCCCCACAACCGCCCTTCGACGATGATCGAGATCGACATGGAAGCGCCGACGCCCATGTTCCGCAGATATTCGATATGGATCGGCGAGACCGAGCGCAGGACCGACAGCGACAGGTCGATCGGCGCGCCGGTCTCGTCCAGCCGCGGCAGGACCGGCACGGGTGCCGCCTCGACATCGGCGATGATGCGGAAGGGCGTGCGCAGATAGAGTTTGCGCGCCTGTTGCGGAATGTCGCTGGCCGGATAGCGAAGGTCGAGAAAGCTCCCGATGCCGGCGCGCGCCGCCTCGGCGACGACGACGCCCGACCCGTCCTGGTCGAATCGATAGACCATGACCCGATCGAACCCGGTCAGCGCGCGGACCTGGCGTGCGCCTTCGCGGTAGAAGGCGGCGGCGTCGGTGGTTTCGTCCAGGCGACCCATCATCGCGCGGATTGCGCTCGCCGCGTCCGACGCGCCTTCCTCATGGCTTGGCTCGCCTTCGACCAGGATGGTGTCGCCGGTCATGTGTACCGCGAAATCGAACCGCCGGCCGTCGGGCAGATGCAGGCCGAACAACCGCTCGACGGCGTCGGGTCCGCGCAGCATCGTCAGGCGATTGCGGATCGCATGGGTGACCTGGTCGCCCAGATACTCGGTCGCGTGCGTCCCCAGCGCGTCGTCAGCCGCGATGCCCAGATACTGTTCGAGATTAGAAGAAGCGCGGCGGACCAGCCAGTCGGTAGAGAGGGCAAGCAGGAATCCGAGCGGCTGAATGGCGCCCAGCTCGTGAATCGGCTCGCGGTCGCAATTGGTCAGATCGACTTCGAATTCGCCTTGCGCCAAACCCTTATCCCTTCAGCCAGCGCTCACCGGAGCGCTCGAACGCGGCAAAGGCCTCCTGGGCTGCGCCAATGGCGGACTTCATAGCTTCGGCGTCGTACAGGATCAAATCCAGCCGATCCAGCAATTTACGCCAGTTTCCAGGTGCTTGATCTGCATCAAGATAGGCGCGCGGAAAGCCGTCCGGGACCCGTCGCGCCAGGAACCGCCCGCCCAGCCGCGACCCTTCCAGAACATAGAGTGCACCGGCGATCTGGCCATCGCCGGCAATCGCCATCGGCGTGGGCGAAGGGGTGTTCGGCACTGCCTCGCCGAGCTGTGCCAGATCCTGGCGGATCGCACCGCTGCGCCGCCGCGAAGGCCAGTCGTCGATCAGCCGCTCGACGCCGGCGGCATCCAGTGCGGCTTCGATTGGCAGGAATGCCTCGGCATGCGCCTGAAGAAATGCGGCATAGCCGGCGGCGTCGCCCAGGTCATAGCTGCTGAACGCGGCATCGACGCGCTCATGCGAGGACGCGGTTGCGTCCCGCAACGCGGAATGGGCGGACATCATGCGACGAAACGAAGGATCACGAGGAACACGCTGACCCAATGATCGGGGGCTTGAAACCGTTCCTCGACGAGCAGTCGGGGCGCCGCGGGTTCGATGCGGACTCGGGGCGCCGCCGGATCATGCGAAGACGCGCTCGAAGATCGTGTCGACATGCTTGAAATGATAGTCGAGGTCGAACCGAGCCTCGATTTCCGCGGGCGACAGCGCAGCCGTGACTTCCTCGTCCGCCTTCAGCAGTTCGAGCAGCGACAATTGCCCGTCCGATTCCCAGACCTTCATCGCGTTGCGCTGCACCAGGCGATAGGAATCCTCTCGGCTCACGCCGGCCTGGGTCAGGGCCAGCAGCACCCGCTGCGAATGGACCAGCCCGCCCATCCGATCGAGATTCTTCTGCATCCGCTCGGGATAGACCAGCAGCTTGTCGATCACCCCGGTCAGCCGCACCAGCGCGAAGTCGAGGGTGATGGTCGCGTCGGGACCGATATAGCGCTCGACCGAGGAATGGCTGATGTCGCGCTCGTGCCACAGCGCGACATTCTCCATCGCGGGGATGGTGGCGCTGCGCACCATGCGGGCAAGTCCGGTCAGATTCTCGGTCAGGACCGGGTTGCGCTTGTGCGGCATCGCCGAAGATCCCTTCTGGCCGGGGGAGAAATACTCCTCGGCCTCCAGCACTTCGGTCCGTTGCAGGTGGCGGACTTCGACCGCCAGCCGCTCGATCGAGCTGGCGATCACGCCCAGCGTCGCGAAGAACATCGCGTGCCGGTCGCGCGGGATCACCTGGGTCGATACCGGCTCGACCGACAGGCCGAGCTCGCGCGCGACATGCGCTTCCACGCGCGGATCGATATTGGCGAAGGTCCCGACCGCACCCGAGATCGCGCAGGTCGCGATGTCGGCACGTGCGGCGACCAGCCGCTCGCGGTTGCGCTTGAACTCGGCATAGGCCTCGGCAAGCTTCAGGCCGAAGGTCACCGGCTCGGCATGGATGCCGTGGCTGCGGCCGATCGTCGGGGTCAGCTTGTGCTCCAGCGCCCGGCGCTTCAGCACCTCCAGCAGCGCGTCGAGATCGGCAAGCAGGATGTCGCTGGCGCGGGCAAGCTGGACCGCCAGGCAGGTGTCGAGCACGTCGGAGCTGGTCATGCCCTGATGCATGAAGCGCGCCTCGTCGCCGACATTCTCCGCGACCCAGGTCAGGAACGCGATCACGTCATGCTTGGTGACTGCCTCGATCGCGTCGATCGCGGCGACGTCGATCGCAGGCTTGGTGTTCCACCAGGTCCACAGCGCCCTGGCGGCGCTTTCGGGAACGACGCCGAGTTCCGCCAGCGCATCGGTAGCGTGCGCCTCGATCTCGAACCAGATGCTGAACCGGGTCTCGGGGGACCAGATCGCGGTCATTTCCGGACGCGAATAGCGGGGAACCATCGGCGGGCCTTTCGGTAAGTGGTCGGTTCGTCGCGCGCCCGTACCGGCGCGCGGTTCGGGCGCCCCCTAACAAGGACGAGCCGCCTGGGAAACAGGGAACGGCAGGCTAATCGTACCGGTTCGAGGATGCGGCAGGGGTATTGGGCATGCGTCGGGGTAGGCGCATGCGAGCTACGGGAGCATATCATGTTGAAATCCATTCTGACCGCGTCGGCGCTTTTTGCGGCCGTCCCTGCCTTTGCGCAGTCGACCGAGCCCGCCGATACGGCAGCGCCTGCGCAGCAGCAGGAACCGACCGCACCCGCGGAGCAACAGGCTCCGGCGGAGGCTGTTGCTCCGGCTTCCGAAGCGGATGCTTCCGCGACGACGCAACCGGCACCGTCCGATCACGTCGCGACCGAAGAGGCTGCGGCGACCCCGCCGGAGCATTCGGCCGGCGATCACAGGAAGAAGCGCAAGTCGCATTGATCAGCGGCGCTGGAGCAAGATTTTCGGCCGTCGGGATGACCTCCCGGCGGCCGTTTTGCACCGTGAAACCAGCATTCGCGCGTGACATGGATGTCACAGCAGAAGCGAAATGCGATGAAATGCTCGAAGGGGGCGATAAGTTGAATAACGACTTGAAACCTACTGGATCGTGCATAGTTGATAGGCTCAAGATGTAGAGATCTTCGTCGGAAGACTTATTGATCAACCATTGGTCGCGAAAGGAAATAGGGAATGCTCAAATATATTCTTCTTGCAACTAGTGTCGCAATAGCCTCGCCGGCACTTGCCCAGGAAACTCCGGCTGCGGATACTACCGCGCCGGCCCAGGATGCGCAGACGGCGACGCCGACTGCCCCCGCTCAGGACGTGACCGGTCAGCAGGCTCCGGCCCAGACCGCTCAGCCGGCCACGCCGCAGCAGCCGACTCAGCCTGCGACGCAGACGGCGCAGCCCAGCCAGCCGGCACAGCCGGGTGCGCAGCCCGCACAGTCGGCCCAGGCGCAGCCGTCCTCGGCGCCCGCTACCAGTGAGGATCAGGTCGCCCAGGTCGTCAACGCCGAGTTCGCCAAGTTCGATGCGGACAAGAATGGCACGCTCGACAAGACCGAGTTCGCGGCATGGATGAACGTGCTTCGCAAGGCGTCGGATGCAAGCTTCCAGCCGGAGGCGCCCGCCAACCAGCAGTGGCTGACCCAGGCCTTTGCCCAGGCGGACACCGACAAGAATTCGACCGTCAGCTCGACCGAACTGACCGCATTCCTGACGCCGAAGACGACGCCGTCCTAAGCGTCTCTCCCCGAACGGGGTGATTATTTCTCCGATGGCGGTCGCCGGCTTTCTCCCCCGGCGGCCGCCTTCTTATATATGTGGTCAGGTGAGCGCAGGCCGGTGCCGGGTCGAGATCGTTCTTTCGCGCGTCTCGAACGGTCTTTCAGATCAGGCCTTGCGCTCTCAGGCTGGCATGGCCGTTGCGGCCGATCACGATGTGATCGTGCACGCCGATATTTAGCAATTTGGCCGCCGCCGCGACCGCGCGCGTGATCTCGATGTCGGCGCGGCTGGGTGACGGATCCCCCGACGGGTGGTTGTGCACCAGGATCAGCGCCGCCGATCCCAGTTCCAGCGCGCGCCGGATCACTTCGCGGACATAGACCGGCGCCTCGTCGACCGACCCTTCGTTCATCAGTTCGTCGCGGATCAGCATGTTGCGCGAATTGAGATGCAGCACGCGCACCCGCTCGATCGTGTGATGCGCCATGTCGGCGCGCAGATAGTCGAGCAGGGCCTGCCAGTTCGACAGGACCGGCTGTTCCCTGACCTCGGCGCGCAGCAGCCGCAGCGCCGTCGCCTGCGCCGCCTTCAGCGCCGCGACGCTGGTCTCTCCCATGCCCTCGATCCGCGCGATCGCCTTCGCATCCGCCGCGAAGAGGCCGCCGATGCCGCCGAATTCCTCCAGCAGCTTCTTGGCAAGCGGCTTGGTGTCGCGCCGCGGGATCGCCAGCGCCAGCAGATACTCGATCAATTCATGATCGAGCAGCGCGTCCGGGCCGCCGTCGAATAGTCGCTGTCGCAGGCGCGCGCGGTGGCCGTTATTGTCGGGAGCGTCGGACATGGTCCCGATGTATCCCAGCTTCGCCGGTTCGTCATGCCGTCATCCCATCGCGACGGCGCTGCGGCCCGCCGCGCGGGGCATGCGCTGTTGACTCGGACTTCACCCCTTCCTAAAGCGCGCGTGCCTTGGCGGGCTCGCCGCTTGGTTCATGCGCTTGGCCTGTGCCGGAAACGGCTGGAGGAGAAGAGCAATGGCCGAAAACGAGCCCGGATCGGAACCCCTTCAGGAGGATGCCCGCCTCAACTCGCTCGACGCGAGACTGCGGCAGGCAAAGTCCGATGAAGCGGTCAGGACCGGCGAGGCACGGGGCAAGGGCGATGACGGATACCGTCTCGGCAACCGCGTGCTGGCGGAACTGATCGGGGGAATGGTCGGAGGGGCCGTGGTCGGCGGTGCGCTCGACTATTGGCTGGGAACCTCGCCATGGCTCCTGCTGGTGCTGCTTTTCCTCGGAATCGCCAGTGCTTTCAGGAACATCATCAGGATTTCAAACCAGCGCTCGAAGTAACCTTCGGGCGCTTTGGTTACAGGACGGAACGGATCGCACGTGGCTGCTGAATCAGGCAAGATCGACCCGATGCACCAGTTCGAGGTGCAGACGATCTGGGACGGCTTCTCCATTGCCGGCCATCAGATCGCCTTCACCAATTCGGCGCTGTGGATGGTCGCGGCCGTCGTCGTGCTGTGGGCATTCATGCTCGGCGGCATGAAGCGGCAGCAGGTGCCGGGTCGTTGGCAGATGCTGGTCGAGAACTTCACCGGCTTCGTCGTGAAGCTGGTCGATGACAATATCGGCCATGGCGGGCGCAAGTACGTCCCCTACATCTTCTCGCTGTTCATGTTCATCCTGTTCGCCAATCTGCTCGGCCTGCTGCCGCTGGGCATCCTCGGCGTCCACCCCTTCACCTTCACCAGCCATTTCACCGTCACCGGTGCGCTGGCGATCATGAGCTTCTCGATCGTCCTGATCGTCGGCTTCTGGAAGCATGGCCTGCACTTCTTCAGCCTGTTCGTGCCGAAGGGTACGCCGCTGCTGATGGTGCTGATCATCTTCCCGATCGAGCTGGTGTCGTTCCTCTTCCGCCCGTTCAGCCTCGGCCTGCGACTGTTCGTCGCGATGATCGCGGGGCACATCCTTCTCAAGGTGCTGGCCGGCTTCGTCATCAACTCGGCCAATGCCAGCCCGATCTGGGGCGGCGTGGTCGGCGTGCCCAGCTTCGTGCTGATGGTCGGCGTGTCCGCGCTCGAAGTGCTGGTCGCGGGCATCCAAGCCTATGTCTTTGCGCTGCTGACGTCGCTGTACATTCACGACGCCGAGCATCTGCACTGAGTTTCCAGATTACCTACCAACCGAAATACACGCAGGAGTGAATTGAAATGGACGCAGAAGCAGCAAAGCTGATCGGTGCAGGTCTCGCGGCGATCGGCGCCGGCATGGCCGCCATCGGTGTGGGCAACGTCTTCGGCTCGTTCCTCGAGGGCGCGCTGCGCAATCCGGGTGCGGCTGACGGCCAGCAGGGCCGCCTCTTCATCGGCTTCGCGGCTGCCGAGCTTCTCGGTCTGCTCGCGTTCGTCGTCGCGATGATCCTGATCTTCGTCGCCTAACATTCTCCGTTCGGGCCGGGTTCGTCCCGGCCTGCATCGGGACAGGATAGAAATGCCTCAGATCTCACAGCTCGCCGAGACGTTCGCGTCGCAGCTCTTTTGGCTGCTGCTGACGTTCGGCATCGTCTTCTTCGTCATCGGCCGGGGCATGGCGCCCAAGGTCCAGGCGACGGTGGATCAGCGCGACAAGACCGTCGCCGACGATCTGGCCGCAGCCGAAGCCGCCCGCGCTGCCGCCGATGCCCAGGAAGAAGCGTGGCGCGTTCGCGAGAATGCGGCGCGCGAAGCTGCCCAGAAGCGCGTGGCCGAGGGCCGGGCGACCGGTGCGGCTGCAAGCGAGAAGACGCTTGCCGCGGCCGATGCGCAGATCGAGGCGAAGGTGACGGCTGCGGAAGCGCAGATTGCGGACGCGAGCGCCGCCGCTGCCGCCCAGATCGAAGTGGTCGCCGCCGAGGCCGCGCAGGATATCGTCGCCCGCATCGCCGGAACGACCGTCAGCGCGACCGAGGCTCAGCAGGCAGTGAAGGCGGTGCTCCATGGCTAACCCGCAGGTTTCGGCCGATCCGGTCGCGCAGAATCTGAGCGAAGCCAAGCATGGCGAGGGCATGCCCGTGCCGGATACCGGCACGCATGCCGTGACGATCGAGCATAGCGGCCCGAGCGAATCGCATCCCGATCCCTCGGTGTTCGGGCTCGACGCGACCGTCTGGGTCTCGATCGCGATGGCGGTGTTCATCGGCATCCTGATCTGGAAGAAGGTGCCCGCGCTGATCACGCGTGGTCTCGACGGCCAGATTGCGGCGATCCGTGCGAGGCTCGACGAAGCCAAGGCGCTGCGCGCCGAGGCCGAGGCGCTGCGCGACGAATATGCCAGGAAGATCGCGGGCGCCGAGGCGGAGGCCCAGGCGATGCTGCAGCATGCCGATCAGGAAGCTGCGGCGCTGATCGCCAAGGCGGAAGCCGATGCGCAGGACCTGACCGCGCGCCGCGCCAAGATGGCAGAGGACAAGATCGCCGCTGCGGAGCGTGCGGCGATCGCCGAGGTTCGCGCTCGCGCTGCCGATGCGGCGGCCCGCGCCGCCGCGGCGATCATCGCCGAGAAGCATGGCGCCGCCGCCGACAAGGCGCTGGTCGACCAGTCGATCGCCGGGCTCGGCCGGATCAACTGACCGGGCCGCTTCGGCGGACCGAAAAAAGGGGCGAGACGGGATGCCGTCTCGCCCCTTTTTCGTTGGGCGTGCCTTCCGCGCAGCGGGACCGGCGATACAATCCCCGGAAAAGTCGATCGGGCGCTGGCCGTGGGCGGTGACGATGCCTAAATCAGCCGGGCATGTCCGACCCCAATTCCCCCAATCGATTCAACGAGGAAAAGGCGACCTACGCGGTACGCGGCAGCGAGACGCCCGATCTCGATGCCGGCGTGGCCGCGATTCGCAACGTG
This sequence comes from Sphingomonas rustica, assembly GCF_039652585.1. Lineage (NCBI taxonomy): Bacteria > Pseudomonadati > Pseudomonadota > Alphaproteobacteria > Sphingomonadales > Sphingomonadaceae > Sphingomonas > Sphingomonas rustica. The sequence goes on from NZ_JBDIZK010000011.1 coordinate 14,874, forward strand.
CTGAAGACGCTGCCGGCCCGCCCCGGCGTCTATCGCATGCAGGATGCGCGCGGCGACGTTCTCTATGTCGGCAAGGCGCGCGCGCTGAAGAACCGGGTGACCAACTATACCCAGGTCCAGCGGCTGTCGAAGCGGCTTCAGCGGATGGTCGCGCAGACGCGCGCCATGACCATCGTCACCACCAACAGCGAGGCCGAGGCGCTGCTGCTCGAGGCGCAGCTGATCAAGCGCTATCGACCGCCCTACAACGTCCTGCTGCGCGACGACAAAAGTTTCCCCTTCATCCTGCTTCGCCGCGACCATGAGTTTCCCCGCGTCCAGCTTCACCGCGGCGCGCGACGGGCAAAGGGCGACTATTTCGGCCCGTTCGCGGGGGCGGGACAGGTGCGCAAGACGCTCAACGCGCTGCAGAAGCTGTTCCTCCTGCGCTCGTGCACCGACGGGTTCTTCGCCACGCGCGACCGGCCATGTCTGCTGTATCAGATCCGGCGCTGCTCGGCGCCGTGCGTCGGCCGCATCGATCCGGCGGGCTATGACGAACTGATGCAGGACGCGCGCGACTTCCTCCAGGGCAAGTCGACCAAGGTCCAGGCCAAGCTGGGCGAGGCGATGCAGATCGCTGCCGAACAGCTCGATTTCGAGCAAGCCGCGGTGCTGCGCGATCGGTTGAAGGCGCTCACCTTCATCCAGGGCAGCCAGGCGATCAACGCCGAAGGGATCGGCGACGCCGATATCTTCGCGCTCGCCTGCAAGAGCGGAACGATGGGCATCCAGGCGTTCTTCATCCGTGGCGGCCAGAATTGGGGGCATCGCAGCTTCTTCCCGGCGCACACCAACGAGGTGCCCGAGGACGAGGTGCTCGCCGCCTTCCTGATGCAGTTCTACGAGGAGGTGCCGCCGCCGCGGACGATCTTCGTCGACCGCGACCTCGACGATGCGAAACTGCTCGCCGAGGCGCTGGCCGAGCGTGCGGGGCACAAGGTCGCGATCGGCGTTCCCCAGCGCGGCCCGCGTCGCCGCCTGCTCGACCAGGCCAAGCGCAATGCGGTCGAGGCGCTTGACCGGCGGCTTGCCGAGGGCACGACCCAGGCGCGGCTGCTGGCGGAGGTCGCCGACCTGTTCGAGCTGCCCGAGCCGCCGCAGCGGATCGAGATCTACGACAACAGCCATATCCAGGGCACCAATGCCTTGGGCGCGATGGTCGTTGCCGGGCCCGAGGGGTTCATCAAGAACCAGTATCGCAAGTTCAACATCAAGCGCGCCGAGACCGTTCCGGGCGACGATTACGGCATGATGCGCGAAGTGTTCGAGCGCCGCTTCAGCCGCGCCCAGACCGAGGATCCGGACCGCAGCCAGGGCGACTGGCCCGATCTGGTGCTGATCGACGGCGGCCGCGGCCAGCTGAACGCGGCGATGGGCGTGCTCGAAACGCTCGGGATCGAGGATGTCTGCCTGGTCGGCGTCGCCAAGGGCCCCGATCATGGCCGCGAGGGGCGCGAGGTGTTCCACCTGATGGACGGGCGCGAGATCACGCTGCCGGTCAATTCGCCCGTCCTGTTCTATCTCCAGCGGCTTCGCGACGAGGTGCACCGCTTCGCGATCGGCGCGCACCGGGCGAAGCGGACCAAGGCGATCGGGGCCAGCCCGCTCGATGAGGTGCCGGGCATCGGTCCGGCGCGCAAGAAGGCGCTGCTGATGCATTTCGGCACCGCCCGCGCGGTCCGCGCCGCCAGCCTGGAGGACCTGCAGCGCGCGCCCGGCGTGTCCAGGGCGATGGCGCAGCAGCTGCACGATTTCTTCCATGCCCGCTGACCGCGCCGCCGAACCTGCACCGTAAATCCCTCGAAACCCGATCCAAAAACCACCGTTTCGGCGCTTGTCGTCCGGCCCGTCGCGGCTAGGATCGTCGAATTGGATTTGGGGGCATCATGATCGGTCGTTTTCTGCTGCTGCTGGCGGCACTGCTGTCCATGGGCGGGATTGCCCATGCGGGGGACAAGCCGCTCTACGCGCCGGTGCCTGCATGGGTAACGCCCGCGCCGGCGATCGATGCGACCAAGCTGAGCGATCAGGATCCGATCATCCTGCGTTTCGACCAGCAGCAGCGGGTCGAGAAGGATCAGGTCGTCGCCTATTCGGACCATGCCCTGCGCGTCGCGACGTCCCAGCTGGCGACCCAGCTCGGCACGCTGCAACTCCCCTGGATGCCCGAACAGGGCGACCTGACGATCCATGCGGTCCAGATCCTGCGCGGTGGCCAGACGATCGACATGCTGGCCAAGGGCGCGCGATTCACGGTCCTTCAGCGCGAACAGAAGCTGGAACAGGGCTTCATCAGTGGCATGCTGACCGCAACGCTGACGATCGAGGATCTGCGCGTCGGGGACGTGCTGCGCGTCGTCGCCAGCATATCGAGCCGAGATCCTGCGCTCGGCGGACAGGTCCAGTCGATCGCGGCATTGCCCGCCGCACCGATGCCGGTCGGCTTCGGCCGCCTGCGCCTGCTCTGGCCGACGGGCAGCCCGATCCTGTGGCGCGCGCATCTCAAGGGCCTTGCCGTCACCACCAGCGAGAAGGATGGCTGGCACGAAACCCTGGTCGCACTGCCCGCGCCGAAGCCGGCCGATCTGCCGGACGACGCCCCGGCGCGGTTCCAGCCGCTGCCGCTGCTCGAACTCAGCAGCTTCGCCGACTGGCGCGCGCTGTCGAAGACCATGGCGGTCCATTACCGCACTGCCGGCACGATCCCCGCGGGCAGCCCGATCGCAGCCGAGGTGGCGCGCATCCGCGCTGCATCCCCCGATCCCCGCACCCGCGCGGCGCTGGCGCTGCAGCTCGTCCAGGACCGGATCCGCTATCTGTTCCGCGGCATGGACAATGGCAATTACGTACCCCAGTCGCCCGAGCGCACCTGGTCGCTCGGTTATGGCGACTGCAAGGCAAAGACGATGTTGCTGCTCGCGATCCTGCGCGACCTCGGGATCGAGGCCGATGCCTCGCTGGTCAGCCTGACCATGAGCGACCAGGTGGCCCAGCGGCTGCCGGCACCCGCCGCCTTCGACCATGTGATCGTCCGCGCGGTGATCGATGGCCGCACCTTGTGGCTGGACGGCACCGGCCGTGGCAGCCGCCTCGCCGATCTGGACGATGTGCCGCCGTTCCGACATGCGCTGCCGCTGCGCGACGACGGCTCGGACCTGGTCGAGATGCCGATGCGCCTGGCCGCACGGCCGACGACCGAGTCCGACATCCAGATCGACCAGAGCGCGGGTATCCATTTTCCCGCGCCGTTCCGCATGACGCTGCGCACCCGCGGCGCCGATGTCGAGATGGTCGCGCTGGTCACCGGTGCCGCCGGCAAGGAACAGGCCGACCAGATGGTCGATACCCTGATCAATGGCCAGATCCGCGACTGGAGCAGCCTGGTGTACAGCCGGACGGCGAAGGTCGACGAGAAGACCGGGGTCCTGACCATCACGGCCGAAGGGCTGGTCTGGCCCAACTGGGTCTTCGAGGACGGCGTCTGGAAGCTGATGGTCGACCAGACGGTCGAGGGCGTCACCTTCACGCCCGATCGCGCGCGACCGGCGTGGCGCGAGATCCCGGTCTCGTCGGGCGCACCTTCCGATCAGGGCATCCGCACGACGATCCGCCTGCCGGGCAAGGGCGCGGGCTTCACGACGATCGGCAACCAGACGCTGCCGGCCTCGCTGGGAGCGGTCGTCCTGTCGCGCAAGGCGGGGCTGGACGACGGATCGCTCGTCGTGGAGGACCGGATCAGCGCCGGCCTTCGCGAGATCGCGCCGGCCGACATCGCGACCGAGCGTCGCGCCGTGGCCCAGGCCCGCACACGCCTGCTCAAGGCACAGGCTCCGGCGGACACGCCCCCGACATGGCGCGCGGTCGAACTTGCCCGCCGCGGCAAGGCGTTCGAACCGATCCTTGCGGGGTTCGATCGATACATCGCCCAGAAGCCCGACGAGGCTGGCCGTTACGACCTTCGAGCGGCATTCCTCACCGACGTCTATGACTGGCCGGGCGCACTGCGCGACTATGACAAGGCGATCACGCTCGAACCCACCCCGGCGCGCCACCTGACCCGCTCCTGGGTTCGGTACGTGATGAAGGACGACAAAGGATCGCTCGGAGACATTCGCGAGGCGCTGGAACTCGAACCGGGCAACGGCGCCGCCACGCGGGCTCTGGCCGAACGGCTGGCGCGGGACGGCAAGCTCGACGACGGTCTGACCCTGCTGGCCGAGCAGATCGACCAGGGCGGCGACGAGCGGAATGATTTCGTCGCGTCGCAGGCGTCGCTGCTCGGCGAGTTCGATCGGGGCGAGGAAGGCGTCGCCGCGCTCGATGCGGTAATCGCCAAGGCGCCGGGCAATGCCGGCCTGCTCAACAGCCGCTGCTGGCTGAAGGCGACCGCCAATCTCGCGCTCGAGTCGGCGATCAAGGACTGCACCAAGTCGATCGAGCTTGCGCAGGACCCCTCGGCGGCGCTCGACAGCCGCGGCCTCGTCTATTTCCGGATGGGGCGCTACGAGGAGGCGCTTGCGGACTTCGATGCCGCGCTCACCCAGAGCCCCAACATGACCGCCAGCCTCTATATGCGCGGCATCACGCTCAATCGGCAGGGCAAGAACGGAAATGCAGACCTGGCCGCCGCCCGGATGATGTCACCGCGCATCGACGAGGACTATGCCCGGTACGGCATCAAACCTTGATCACGCCGGAATGACCATTCGGAATTTCTTCACGCCCACTGGCTAGGACGGCGCGCATGACGCGCGTTTTCCTGACCATCGATGCCGAGCTGATGTGGCGCCACCACGTCGCCGGCCATGATGCGGAGACGATCCTGCGGCGCTCGCTCGATCCGGCGGGGGTCGGCATCGGCTGGCAGCTGGGCCGGCTGCACCGCCATGGCCTCAAGGCGGTCTTCTTCGTCGATCCGATGCCGTGCCTGGTCTATGGCACCGATTGGTTGCGGCGGCTGGTCGGCCGGATCCTCGAGGCGGGGCAGGAGGTCCAGCTTCACCTCCATCCCAATTGGACCGGCGCGCGGCGGGGCGATCGCGGGGCGGCGCATGCCGCGTTCGAACTCATCGACTACAGCTTTTCCGAACAACGCGACCTGCTGGCCGGGGCGTCCGACCTGCTGACCGCCGCCGGCGCGCCGCAGCCGATCGCCTTTCGCGCCGGCAGCTACGCTGCCAGCGACGACACGCTCCATGCGCTCGCCGCGCTCGGCTTCGCCTATGACAGCAGCCATAACGGGTCCGAACATCCCTGGCCCAGCGCGATCAGCCTTCCCGTGCGCCAGATTTCGCCGACGCGGCACCACGGCCTCATCGAACTCCCGGTAACCCTGATCGAGGATCGGCGCGGCAATCTGCGCCATTTCCAGATCTGCGCCCTGTCGATCCACGAGATGCGCGCCGCGCTCGATCATGCCGTGCGCGCGGGCCACGCCGCGGTCACCATCGTCAGCCATGGCTTCGAACTCGCCAACCGGGCCGGCACCCGTCCCAACCGGGTCCATGTCCGCCGGTTCGAGACGCTGTGCCGCCTCCTGGCCGATCGCAGGGCGGACCTGCCCACCAGCCATTTCGCCGACCGTCCCGCATTGCCGCTCGGCCGCTCCGACCTTCCGCTGGGACCCAGCCTCGTCCGGACCCGGCTGCGCCAGGCCGAACAATTCTGGTCGAACTGGGTCGAGGAGCGCGCCGCATGACCGCGATTGCCCAGATCGCCACCGCCACCGCCGCCGGCCCGGTCCCGCTCCGCTTCCAGATCGGCGCGCGCACGCTGATGGCGATCCCGCGCCGCCTGATGCGGATCCCGCTGAGCCTGGACGATGCGCGCACAGGGGCGGTGCCCCCGCTGCCGCCGCTGGATCGCGCCGCGCACGGCTATCTCGTCACCTCGCTGCCGGCCGACCGGGCGGATGCGCTGGTTCGGGCCTCGGGCAGCATGCTGCCCTTCGTCCGCCAGCGCTACACCCGCTGGTCGACCGACCTGACGATCGGCTTCGACGGCTGGTTCGCCGGTCTGTCGGCCAACACCCGCCAGCAATTGCGGCGCAAGACGAAGCGACTCGCTGCCGAAAATGGCGGCGTGCTCGACATCCGCAGTTTCCGCACGCCCGCCGAACTCGCGCGCTTCCACGCACAGGCGCGGCGCATCTCGCAGCGCACCTATCAGGAACGGCTGCTCGATTCGGGCCTCCCCGCGGGACCGGAGTTCCTGGCGGACATGATGGCGCGCGCCGCTGCCGACCATGTCCGCGCCTGGCTGCTGTGTCTTGATGGGGAGCCGATTGCCTATCTCTATTGCCCCGTCGTTGGCGACACGGTGGTCTATGCCCATGTCGGTCACGATCCTGCCTGCGACGCCCTGTCGCCCGGCGCGGTGCTCCAGCTCGAGGCGTTCCGCCGGCTGTTCGCCGAACCCGGCCTGGCGCGATTCGACTTTACCGAGGGGGAGGGGCAGCACAAACGGGGCATGGCGACCGACGGCGTCGCCTGTGTCGATCTGCTTCTGCTTCGGCCCGGGCTGGTCAACAAGGTGACGTTGCTCGGCATCGCCGGCTTCGACCGCGGCGTCGCGCTGGCGAAGCATCTGGTCCGGCGCGCGGGCATGTCGGCACTGGCGAAGCGACTGCGCCGCGGCGGCTGAATTGGCGCGATCGCCCGCACAAGGCAGCTTCCGTTCCCTTCCCGTTCCTGTATGAAGACGCGGCATGCTGACCGCGCTTTCCATTCGCGATGTAGTGCTGATCGAGGCGCTCGACCTCGAATTCGGCCAGGGCCTGGGCGTCCTGACCGGCGAGACCGGCGCGGGCAAGTCGATCCTGCTCGATGCGCTCGGCCTCGCGCTCGGCGCACGCGGGGAGAGCAGCCTGGTGCGCCAGGGCGCGTCGCAAGCAGTCGTCACTGCCAGTTTCGACCTGCCGTCGACCGGCGCCGTCGCCGAGCTGATGGCGGAGAACGGGCTCGACTTCGACACCGGCGAACCGCTGATCGTCCGCCGCATCGTCAAGGCCGATGGCGGCAGCCGCGCCTTCGTCAACGACCAGCCGGCTTCGGCCGGGCTGCTGCGCGACCTGGGCGTGCACCTGGTCGAGATCCACGGCCAGCATGACGATCGCGGCCTGCTGAACCCGCGCGGCCACCGTGCGCTACTTGACAGCTTCGCGCGCGCCGACACCGCCGCCGTCGCCGCGGCGCACCGCGCCTGGCGCGATGCGCAGGACGCGCTTGCCCAGGCCCGGGCCGAACAGGACAGTGCCGAGCGCGACCGCGAGTGGCTGGAACATGCCGTCGCCGAATTGCGCGCGCTGGCGCCCGAGGCGGGGGAGGAGGAAATCCTCGCCGATCGCCGGGCGGCGATGCAGCGCGGCGAGAGAATTGCCGGCGAGCTTCAGGGGATCGCCGAACTGCTCGAAGGGTCGGACGGCGCGCTGGCCCGACTGCGCCAGGCGGCGCGCATCCTCGAACGTGTCTCCGACGGCCATGACGGCCTGGCCGAGGCACTGGCCGCCGTCGATCGCGCGCTGACCGATGCGGGCGAGGCGCAGGATGCGGTCGATCGCACGGCCGAGGAGCTGGCGTTCGATCCTGCGGCGCTGGAGGCGGACGAGGCCCGGCTGTTCGAACTGCGCGGCATCGCGCGCAAGCACCGGGTCCAGCCCGACGACCTGGCGGCGCTTGCCGGGGAACTCGGCGCCAGGCTCGACCGGCTCGAAAGCGGCGGTGCCGGCATCGCCCGGCTGGAGACTGCGGTCCGCACGTCTCACGCCGCCTATGCGGATGCGGCCCGGGCGCTATCCGATCATCGCCGCCAGGCGGCTGCCCGGCTCGACGCCGCGGTCGAGGGCGAACTGCGCCCGCTCAAGCTCGACGCCGCTCGGTTCCGCACCATGGTCGAGCCGATGGCCGAGGCGCAGTGGAGCGCCGCCGGCATGGACCGGATCGAGTTCGAGGTGTCGACCAATCCCGGCGCACCCTTCGCCCCGTTGATGAAGATCGCGTCGGGCGGCGAATTGTCGCGCTTCATCCTGGCGATGAAGGTGGCGCTGGCCGAGGAAGGCGGCGCCCGTACGCTGATCTTCGACGAGATCGACCGCGGCGTCGGAGGCGCCGTCGCCAGCGCGATCGGCGATCGGCTCGCCCGCCTGGCCGGCACCGCGCAGTTGCTGGTGGTGACGCACAGCCCCCAGGTCGCCGCCCGCGGCACCCGCCACCTGCTGATCGCCAAGAGTCATGACGGGTTCGTGACCCGCACCGGCGTCACCCCGCTCGACCCCGCCGAGCGCCGCGAGGAAATCGCCCGCATGCTGTCCGGCGCGGAAATCACCGAAGAAGCGAGGGCGCAGGCCAGGAGGCTGATCGAACCGGCCTGATCCGTCAGCCGATCAGCTTCCCCAATGTTTCCAGATACGCCGCGAACGCATCGCGTCCCGCGGGCGTGAGCCGCGCCCGCGTCAGCGGTTTTCGTCCCGCAAAGCTCTTTTCGATCGCGATATAGCCGGCGTCCTCCAGCTTGCGCAGATGGACCGACAAATTGCCCTGCGTCGCCTGGAGCAGCGCCTTCAGCTCGTTGAAGTCCGCCGCTTCGGCATCGGCGAGATAGGCCATGATCCCCAGGCGCATGCGCCCATGGATCACGTCGTCGATCTGGCCGATGTCGAAGGCGGACATGATGGGCGTCGTCAATCGGGCGTTGCGGCGCGGGCGCTGCGCATCAGGATCCAGCCGGGCAGCGCCATCAGGCCCAGCAGCGCGAGCCCGATCAGCAGCACGAACCAGTGGATCAGCGCGCTGTCCCCGGTGCCGAGCAACAGGCCAAGTCCGACCGCAACCAGGAACCAGCCCGCCGACACCAGCCCCAGCCAGCCGCGACGCCGGATCGCGAAGGCGATGTACCACACGGTCCCCTGTACGACGCACACCATCATCGGGTGGAACAGGAAGATGCGGAACTCCCCCAGCCGCCAGGACAGATAGCCGAAGACGAATGCGGTGGTCATCGCGGCAAGACCGGCGCCGCCGAACGCGGCGTTCAGCGCGCGGGTGGCGACGCCGTGCTGGCTCTGGGCCTTGTCGCGCTGCATCAGCACGACCAGCAGGGTGATGAAGATCACCGTCGGCAGCACACCGACCGCAAGCTGCAGCCAGTCGGGCGCGGCCACGCCCAGCGCGAACAGCCACTGGACCAGGGATTGCAGGCCGTAGCACAGCCCGCCGGCGACCAGCGCGCGACCCAGCGACGCCTGCGCCTGCCCCCCTTCGGAGACGAGCGCGCGCACGAAGGCCAGGTCGTCGCGCGCGCGTTCGGTCGGGTCCCTCATGCCGTCTGCATCTCCAATGCCGCCGCCGGCCGGCGCCAGGGCAGCCTGCGCCCGTTAAGCCATGCCCCGATCCAGCTGTGGCGCACGAGCAGGTGATAGCTGGCGATCAGGATAAGGGAAGACGCCGCGACCACGAGCATCCATTTGACCAGCGCGGGCAGGGGCAGCGCGAACACCAGCACCTGCATCGCCATCACCACCGGCAAGTGGACGATGTAGATCCAGTAGGAGGCGTCGGCGAGGTAACGCACGGCGGGGCGTTCGCGGGTGAGGAAGCGAAGCGCCGCGCCGATCAGGCCGAAGGTCCAGCTCCACACCGCCAGCGCGTAGCAGAGCGCATAGACGGTCTGGTGCGTCCCGCCCGCCATCTTGACCACCGGAGACGTCGCGCCGAGCAGGACCAGGCAGGCAAGCGTCAGCGCGCCCGCCGCCGCGAGATGGATCGGCCACCAGCGCTTCATCAGGTCGAGCAGGACGGCCTGACGCTGCATCATCCAGCCAAAGGCGAAGGCGGTGCCATAGCCGGCAAGCGCGGCGGCATTGGGGACGAAGCCGGTATCGGGCGTGGGAATGCCGCCCCAGCCGAACCAGATTGGCTGCGCCGCCAGCGCGATCGCCAGCGGCGCGGCCAGCACCGCCGGAGCGATCGGGCTCGCCATCAGCGCGCGCATGGCGGCGTCGATCGCGCCGCCGGCCCGCCGGCTGCGGTCGACCGCACCTGCCAGCCCCCGAACCGCCAGCGCCGCGGCATAGAAGATCAGCAGCACGTACAGGAACCACAAATGGGTCAGCGGAAAGCTCGCCAGCGTGATCGGCGGCGGCGGTGGGGCATTGGTGGGAAGCACCCCGCCGTTCATCGCCGCAGAGCCCCAGACGAAGCAGGCGACGAGCCCGGCGGTCACCAGCGGCCAGAAGGCGAGCAGTGGCGCCAGGATTCGCGTCGCCCGGTTCCGGACGAACCCGGCGGTGCCGCGCCGTTCGACCAGAAGCCGCCCGAAATAGCCCGCGATCACGAAGAACAACGTCATGCGGAACAGGTGCGCGACGAATCCGAACGTCGCCACCGCTTCGCTCGGCACGTCGCGGACCACCCAGATCTGCGGCCCGGGCAGAAAGGACAGGCTGGCGTGAAAGGTCACCCCCAGCATCAGCGCGCCGGCGCGCAGCGCGTCCAGCGCGTGCAGCCTCGCTCCGGGGCGATCTTGGATCAGTGCGGTCATCGGCGCTCTCCCTCTGCCGAGCCCTCAACCGGCCCGACTCTACGTACGACTCGCGATATACATCAACATGTTTAAAATGCAAACCAGTCTATAGATTTCATATCTGAGGAGGTGTTGGGGCGGGAGGTTGGGTGAGCGGGGGGCGTTTCTGAACGAACGCTCCGGCCGCGACATATCTTGCGACACAAAAGCGGGTCGAGCGGCACAAGTCCGCGACACGGACGTTCGATACCGTCATTCAACCGCACAGGCGGTTCCGTTTTTCGAGTGAGGAGCACACCATGAAGAAGTTCACCCTGATGATCGCCGGCCTCGGCATCGCCGCCACCGCCATCCCCGCCACCGCAATGGCCGCTGCGCCCGCACCGGGCTATGGCTATGCCCAGGGCGGCGCATGGCAGAACATCAATGCGCGCCAGGCCCGCATCGAGAACCGCATCAACCAGGGCATCCGCTCCGGTGCGCTGACCCGTCCCGAGGCAGCCCGTCTGCGCAATGAGTTCCGCCAGATCTCGCGCCTCGAGAATCGCTACCGCGCCTCGCGCCCCGGCCTGACCATGGCCGAGCGTCGTGACCTGGATCGCCGTTTCGACGCACTCGAGCGCCGCATCCGGATCGAGCGCAACGACCGCAACCATCGCGGCGGCCACCGCCGCTGATCGCACCGCAAGGTGATGCACAGGGGCCCCGCCGGAAACGGCGGGGCCCTTTTGCCGCATCCGCTAGGCGCGCACCCGCCCCATCACGAATGTGGCGAGCGGCTCGGCATCGATCTCGATGTCGGTACAGCCGCGCGCCTTCAGCATCGCCGCGATGTCGCCGGGATCGGTGATGTCACCGCCGCCGCGAAGCGTGCGCAGCGTCGACATCGCCGCCATGAACGGATCGGTCGGAAGCGTGTAGAGCGGCGCGATGATCCAGGCGTCGGGCAGGCTGGCGGCGACGATCCGGTCCAGCGCGCGCTCGACGACCGGGCGCGCCATGAACATCGTCGGCAGCCATGCCAGCGAATAGCGGGGATCGAGCGCCAGTGCGGTAACGTCCAGGTTGCGCAGGTGGATGCGCGATCGGTGCGGGCTTGCCGCGATGTTCCGTTCGGCCAGGTCCAGCGCGGGCGCCCACAGGTCGATCGCGTCGATCTGCAGCGCCGGACAGGCCTCGGCCGCCCGGATCGCGATCCCCGCCACGCCGGTCCCCACATCCAGGAACCTGCCCTCCAGCGTCCGGCGCAGCGACGGGCGTGTTTCCGCCAGCGCGAGGATACGGTCGAACGCGTTGCTCGATGCGCGGCCCATCGCCTGGAGCAACGCCGGGTCCTCGACCTGCCAGCCGGGCGCGCGATCCGCGTTGCGCAGCAATTCGCCGCCCTCGGCGAACGCCATTTCCGCCGCGGTGACGACCGCCGACAGATCCTCGCTGTCCAGCGCCCCGGCGACATCGTCCAGCGCGATCCGCGCGCCCAGCTCGATCTGCTCGCGGATCGCGGGATCGACGGTCGTGCTCGATCGCAACTTCACCGACGCGGCGATGGTGGCGAGCATCCGTGCCGCGCGCGAAAGCTGCTGAACGCGACGATCCAGTGTGTCCGACATCCGAAATCCTCCTGTGCCCGGTGAGCGACGATGCTGGCGCTTTCGGAAGTCCGGACGATCGACTTGGCGCAGACGGTCCTTATCCGCCCGCGGACTACGGGCGGATTGCCGTCCCGGCGTCCTGTCCTACGATTGCAATCGGGTAGGGGCCGGACGAGGCCGCGCCGCTACCACAGCCGCACGCGCTCGGCGGGCGCCAGGTACAGCGCATCGCCCGGCACCACGTCGAACGCATCATACCAGGCGTCGATGTTGCGGACGACGCCGTTCACCCGGTAGCGCGCCGGCGCGTGATAGCTGCTCGCGACGATCTGGCGGATCGCGCTATCCTGCGCCTTGTACAGCCAGGCGCGTGCCCAGCTCCGGAACAAGGCCCGGGTCGCTACGCGTTCGTCGCTGCCCGGTACCGGATGGTCGACGCGGTGGAGCTGCAACGCCCGCAGCGCCAGCGACAGGCCCGACAGGTCGGCGATCGTCTCGCCGATGGTGCGCCGCCCGTCCAGCTTCAGCCCGGGCAGCGGCTCGAACGCACCATATTGGGCGGCCAGCCGCTCGGCACGCGCCGCGAACCCAGCTGTTGCTGCCGGCGACATCCACTCGCGCAGGATGCCCTTGCTGTCATACAACAGCCCCTGGTCGTCGAAGCCATGGCCGATCTCGTGCCCGATGATGGCGCCGATCGCGCCGAAATTGGCCGCGGGATCGCCGTCCGCCGCGAAGAAGGGCGGCTGCAGGATCGCGGCAGGCACCTCGATCGCGTTCAGCAGCACGCTGTAGCTCGCGCCCACCGTCTGCGGCGTCTGGTACCACAGCTCGGCGCGCGTTTCCGGACTGGTCAGCCTCAATCGCTGCACCTGCCAGTCGCGCGCCAGCAGCGCGTCGAGATTGCCTGACGGATCGGCGGGATCGAGTGCGATCTCCGCCTGTGGCGGCGTCGCGGCGGGATAGCCCGCCTTCAGCGCCATCGCGTCCAGCTTGGCCAGCGCCTCGGCGCGCGATGCCGGGTCCAGCCAGTCGGCGCTGCGCAACCGCTCGGCCATTGCGCGCTTGAGATAGGTCAGCATCTCCCGCGCGCGGTCGCGGGCATCCTCGGTGAACTCCGCCGCGACATAGAGCGCGCCGATCTCCATCGGCAGCCGGGTGTTGACGAAGCGGGCGGCCTCCTGCTCGCGGCTCGGCCGCCGTGCGTCGCCGCCGCGCACGTCCGCGGTGAAGCGCCAGTAACGGTCGCGAAATGCCGTCGGCATCACCGCGATCGCGTTGCGGATCCAGGTGAAGGCCAGCCAGCTTCGCCACATATCGACCGGCGTCTCGGCGAACAGCCGCGCCTGCGCCGCGACCGCGCTGTCGGTGCCCAGGTTGATGCGCGCGACATCGGCCAAGCCGCGCGCGCGCAGCATCTCGCGCCACGGCAGCCCCGGCGCATAGGTACTCAACTCGGCGGGGGGCATGACGTGAAGATTGGCGCGCCGGTCGCGCAGCCGCTCGGGCGACCACATCCGCGCCGCGATCGCGGTTTCGATCGCGACCACATCGGCCGCACGCCGCGCCGAATCGCCGACCCCGGCCAGCGCGAGCAGGTCGGCGATACAGGCGCGATACGCCTCGCGAATGCCCTGCGCGCGTGCATCGGTTCCGGCATAGATCGCGCCCGACAGGCCCAGCATCGGCTGGTTCTGGTTCTGCTGGTCGATGCTGACCATCCATTCGCCCTGCGCGGGGAAGACGTTGAACGCGACCAGCGAACTGCTTCGCGGATCGGTCATCAACCGGCCGATCTCGCGGTGGCTGCGCGCCGCCAGGATCCGCGACAGCGAATGTTTCAGGCGCGGCAATCCACGCTCGGCCGCTCCGTCGTCCAGCACCGATCGATACGCCGCAACGACACGCGCCTCGCCCGCCGACCGCGGCACCGGCCGCTCCACCGCCTCCGCGACCAACGCCTCGACCCGCGCCGTCACCTGCGCGCCGACGATATCGAACTGGCCATAGTCGGATCGCCCCGCCGGGATCGTCATTCCCTCCAGCGCGGCGGCGTTGACATGGGCGTAGAAATCCTCCCCCGGCGAAATCGCGTCGCCGGCGTAACCATGCGCGCGGGAAGCCGCCAGAACGAGCGGGGTCGCGGCCATGCCCCACAGGGCGGCGCGTCGTGTGAGCGTCATCGATCGCCTTTCCGAGCACCCGCGCGATACTCGCAGTGAGTACACGGGCATATCTTTGACTACAGCTGTAGTCAAATCACGTTGGTGCGCTACGATTGGTTGCCGAGCTATTCACTTGGAGTCGCGGCATGGGCGGCTTCGCGCCCAAGCGTGATGCTTGCCGCATTCCGCGACGATCCGTCAGTTTCCTTATTGGAAGGCGTCTTCAACGGGCGCTGGCGGGCATCCTGATCCGGCACTGCCGCTCGACATCGATCAAGCTCGGAAACTTGTCATATATGATGTGTGCGAACGGCAAAAGTTCCTACTGGGATTTCGGGAAGTACCCATGAAGTATACATCCGGTATGGATGAAAATCAGCTCATAATACGAAGTCGACTTCGTAAAATATCGTTGCAACGCATTTGCATATTACAATCTTGTGTTACGATCCGATCACGGGAAAATCTGGGCTAGCTAAATTGCGGCGGCAAGGATGATATCCCGGTTGGGAGGGGGCATGCCGAGTCGTCGTGACTTTCTTGGCGAGACAGCGTTGCTGACGGTTTTTGATTCGACACGCGTATCTGCGCTGAGTGATCAGTATCAATATGATTCGCTCGGATGTCTGGTCGCCGTTGAAGCCATCTGTGGTCCGGGGCCGCAAAAATGATATGCAGTAAACACAATATTGTCAGGAGAATTATATTTCCATTTTTCTCGATCTGGGAAATCAGCGCTTTTATAATCCTTGAGGCTTTAGTGGTACTTGTAGCATGCCAATTAATAGATCAGTATTATATGCCGTTGCTATATGGATATGCTGGATGGGTGATGGTCGCATTCTCTTCCACTCCAGCGTTGCTCGATCTGCCGATTCAGCATCGCGCGCGCGTCGTTGCGTTTCTCGATCGGGCCGGCCTGATATATTCTCCCCAGCGAGATGCTTGGATACCACCGGTCCCGGCACTGTTCCGCTGGCCATATAACAAGGTCCGGTTGCTGCCGTCAGACAACACGCTGACCGTCGATGGCCCACGGCACTATCTTCGCGATCTGCAGCGATTTATTCGCACGCCTCAAGGTACGGCCGGCGGCTGACATGGCACATTTGCAATCAAAAGGGTTTCCCGAAGCGATCAATGCGGCATTCGTCCAGACCTGCATGGTCCACCTGCTGCGCAACTCGATGAGCTTTGCGTCATGGAAGGATCACAAGCCGATCGCGCAGGCGCTTGCGCAGTGGCTCCCGTGCCGAGACGGCCGAAGCCGGCCTGGCGGCGCTCGACAGCTTCGAGGCTGCCCCCCGTGGCACGCGGCACACCGCAATCGCGCAGAGCTGGCGGCGGCATTGGGACCAGGTAATCCGGTTCTTCGCCTTCTCCGAGGGCGTACACCGCCATGCTCTCGGCGGCCGGCGGCAGGATCGCTTTCACCATCGTTGAAGGCGGCGCGCACTTCATGCCGCTGGTCGCGCCTGATTGTTTCGTTCAGGCAGCCTCCGCCTTCGTCGAGAAAAGGAGGCCGCCGCCGCGCTGTAAGAGACCGTTTTGAAATGCGCCTGTTGGCGCATTGCGGTGCCGGCCCGCTCCCCCACCCGACCACCCACAGAATACTGCCGCTGGGTGGTCGGGTGGGGGAGCGGGCCGGTGCCGCCTTGAAAATCGCTCTTTCGCGATTTTCCAAACAGTCTCTAAGCCGGGCAGGTCGCTGGCCAATACCGCTGCGGCAAATCCGGATGTGCCAGCAATCTAGCGGACCAGCCTTATCGAACCTTCCTGATGGGACGGCTAATTGGATCATGCCAATGTCGAAAATTATCAACTGTGACGACCAAAGGTCTCATCATGTCGAGTGCATATAAACCGATCATCGCGATATCGCTCATGTCCGCTCCGATCTGGGCGTGGCTGTTCTTCGAACGTCTGTTTGCGAGCTGCTATATCGATGATGGCTGCGGCAGGATCGACCCGTTCGTCCCGGTCATCGTCACCGCGTCGGCGATCGTAGCGGCGGTGCTGACAGGATGGCTTCTGACGGTGGTGGGGAGAGCCGGTTGGAAAGCCGTGGTGGCGAGTTCGCGATAGGCCCGTCGGCAACGGCGGGTGGCTTTGCCGTTGGGCGATCAATCGCACGCTCGGCTCGAGATATGAGGGACCGATGATGTGGAAGCCTATCCTGTTTCTGGTGGCCGGGGCGGTGGGCATCGCTGCCTTGAGCCTGTCAGGGCCCGACCCGCACCCAGAACTTCTGCCCGAACTCGCTGGCTGCTACCGCGGGCCTCCAACGCTCCAGAAGCCGGACATCAGGATCGATTCGAGCGGCGAGATGTCCTTTGGAACCGTCAGGACACCCGTGGCGATCTATGGCGACAAGCTTGGACTGTACTTCCTGCCGATCAGCAATGTCGTGGTCGGAAGGGCTGCGGGCGCGCCTGAGATCCAGAAAGGACACCCGACATATCTGCGGATTGCCAAGGACCGTAGAGGTTTCGATATGTTCAGCGACGATCAGGAACGTGTCGAATTTCGCCGCACATCCTGTGGATGAGCAGGAGGCCGCTTCCGCCGAGGCGGGCTGCTTCGATCGCCACACTCGGTCGCCATCGCGGACACCGAGCGCATCCGTAAGTTCTGTGCGGTTGCCCAGGCGCCACTGGGAGGAGGAAATGGCGGTAGATCGTCCGGTCGCACAGTCATCGGCTGCGCGCGCCAGACGACCATCGACGATCACCGGGTAAAATTACTTTCGAGCACCGAAACGTCGAGCATGCCGTAAAATCTATCGGATCGGTTTCCCGCTGTCGCGCCACTTGTCGAGGATCTGGGACTCGTCGCCCATCGCCGGGGTGGCGGGCGATCCCGCGCTCGATGCCGCAGGCATCGGCAGGGCACCGGTGGACTTGCCGCTGTCTGCATGGGCGGGCTGGACCATGTCGCGCGGGGTCATGCCCGGCCTGGCCAGTGCATCCGCTCCAGGGATCGGCAGCGCCACCGGCGTGACGGCGTCCGCCACGGCCATCGCAACCGGCGCGTGCGGACCCGGCACCGGCTCCATCCCGCGATAGCGCTGGATGAACGCGCCCGCGGTGCCCCAATAGCCTTTCCAGCGGTGGAAGAAGTGCGCACCGAACACGCCGGTCATCACCAGGCTGCGGTTCCAGGACGGGGTCACGGCATAGGTGTGGTAATGCGTCGCCAGCCCGACCGGCGCGAAGACGCTGCCCGACAGCGCGGCGCCGGCAACCCTTTGCGCGCGCAGCCAGGCGGTGCGGGCGGGCGCCCGGGCCATTGCGCCGTCGCAGGCATAGCTGAACTGGCAGCCGCGCTTTTCCGACCCCTGATAGATCACGCCGCACACGGTCGAGGGGAAGGACGGGTGGCGCACGCGGTTGAGGATCACCTGCGCCACCGCGCGCTGGCCGTCATCTGGCTCGCTCGCCGCCTCGTAATAGATGGCGGTCGTCAGGCATTGCAGCGCGCGCGCCTTGTCGATCTCGGTGCCGGCATAGTGGAAGGGCTGGGCCGGGCGGACCGTGTCATCGACGATCGCGCCCGCCGGGATCGGCAGGTCGGGCAATGCGGCGGTGCCGGTCGTGCCCGCGGCGATCGCGGCATCGTCCTCGACCGCAGTGTAATAGGCGGCGCCGGGAAAATGATCCTCGGCCTCATAGCCGATCGCAGCGCGCGGCGGGGCGACCGCGCCGGTCTCGGCGGGGCCCAGCGCCTGCGCGGAAAAGCCGGCGCCGATCAGCGACGCGAACGCCGCCGCCGCCAGACCCCGCGCCTGCATCCGTGTGAACCGTCGCCAGAACACGCGACACCGCCCTCCGATCGGAGGCCCGGACGGGGCCTCGAGGACGGTCCATCTATCGCGTCCGGCCGCGGATTTCGCCTCCGGATTTGCCGCTGTACCGCGGCGAAACAGTTGATGGTTAACGCAAGCTTTGGGCGCGCTCAGCTGTCCGGCCTGGCGAGGTAGTCCGCGCGGAACGCGGTCGCGAAGCGGGTCAGCGTGCCGTCGCCGATCGCCGCGCGCAGATCGGCCATCAGCGCCTGGTAGAAATAGAGATTATGCTCGGTCATCAGCATCGCGCCCAGGATCTCGCCCGCGCGGACCAGATGGTGGAGATAGGCGCGGCTCGAATTGGCGCAGACGGGGCAGCCGCAGGCAGGATCGAGCGGCCCGGTATCCTCGGCGAAGCGCGCGTTGCGGATGTTGATCGGGCCCGTCCGGGTGAATGCCTGGCCGGTGCGGCCCGACCGGGTCGGCAGCACGCAATCGAACATGTCGATGCCGCGCTCGACCGCGCCGACGATGTCGTCGGGCTTGCCGACGCCCATCAGATAGCGCGGCTTGGTCGCGTCGAGCTGGCCCGGCGCGAAGTCGAGCACGCCGAACATCGCTTCCTGTCCTTCGCCAACCGCCAGCCCGCCCACGGCATAGCCGTCGAAGCCGATGTCGAGCAGCGCGTCGGCGCTTTCCTTGCGCAGATCCTGGTCGAGCGCGCCCTGCTGGATGCCGAACAGCGCCGCGCCCTCGGCATGGTCGCCGCCCGCGTCGAACGCGTCGCGCGACCGCTTCGCCCAGCGCATCGACCGCTCCATCGCCGCACCGCGCACCTCGCGGGTCGAGGTGGTCGGGACCAGCTCGTCGAACGCCATGACGATGTCCGATCCCAGCAGCCGCTGGATCTCCATCGACCGTTCCGGGCTGATCATGTGCCTTGTGCCGTCGAGGTGCGACTTGAACGAGACGCCCTCTTCATTGCGCTTGGTCAGCTCGGACAGGCTCATCACCTGATAGCCGCCCGAGTCGGTCAGGATCGGCCGGTCCCAGCCCATGAACTTGTGCAGCCCGCCCAGCCGGTGGACGCGCTCGGCACTGGGGCGCAACATCAGGTGATAGGTGTTGCCGAGCAGGATGTCGGCGCCGCTGGCGCGCACGTCCTGCGGCTTCATCGCCTTGACCGTGGCGGCGGTGCCGACGGGCATGAAGGCCGGTGTGCGGATCGTGCCGCGGCGCATCGCGATCTCGCCGAGGCGCGCCTTGCCGTCGGTTGCGTGGATGGTGAAGTCGAAGCGGGGAGGCATGGCCGGCCCTTGCCCCGTTCGGCGGCGGAGCGCAACTTGGGGCGAGGCGTTGGAGGCGGCATGGCAGGCGGGAGCGAACCGGACGAGGGCAAGGCGCGCGACGCGGCGCTGCGCGAGATGGCGCGGCACCGCGGCTATCGCCTGGTCAAGTCGCGCCGCCGCAAGCCCGGCGGCGATTTCGGCCGCTATGCGCTGCACGACGCGGACGGCCAGCCGGTGTTCGGGGTCGAGGACGGGGCGATGACGGCGAGCGCGGAGGACATCGAGGATTTCCTTCGCAATGCGATCCGGGCGACCTGGAGCACGTCGGAAGCGACGACCAAGGCGCGGCCCGATTTGCCGAAGCCCAAGCCCGCTCCGGCGAAACCGAAGCCCGCTCCCGCGCCGGTTGCGAAGCCGGCGCCGAAGCCAAAGTCCGAACCCGCGCCGCCGCCCAAGCCGCGGTTCAAGCCGGAGGTCGCGAACCTGCTGACGAAGCTGCCCGCGGCGAAGCCCGACGAGGATTTTGCCGAGCTGCTGACCCGGCCCGGCTTCCGGCTGGAGCGGATCGTGTCACGCGGCCAGGCGACGCCGGCGGACGAGCCGATGGTGCAGGATCGCGACGAATGGGTGCTGGTGCTCGAGGGGCGTGCCGGGCTGCGCGTCGAGGATTCGGACGAGGTCCAGCTCGGGCCGGGCGATCACCTGCGGATCGCGGCGGGGCAGAAGCATTGGGTGACGTGGACCGCGAAGGACCGCGCCACCGTCTGGCTGGCGCTGCACTTCGACTGAGCCGCGCTCAGCGCGCGCGCTGGCGTTCGAGATAGTCGAGAATGTCCTGCGGCTCGCGGAACAGCGCGTCGGGGCGCGTGCCGGCCAGCGCGTCCTCGGCGGCATAGCCCCATAGCACCGACCCCGCCTGCATGCCGACCTCGCGCGCTGCATCGACGTCGCGCGTCTCGTCGCCGATCGCCAGCGCCTGCGCCGGATCGACGCCCAGCCGGCGCAGCACCTTGCGGAACTTGGGCGCCTTGCCGAACAGCGACGAGCCGCAGGCGAAACACTCGATCTGGGCCGAATGCTTGGCGCCGAGGATGCCGCGGGCATTGGCCTCGGAGTTGGAGGTGACCAGCGCGATGCGGATGCCCATCGCGCGGACGCGCTCGAGCAGGTCGGGCGTGCCGGGGAACAGCTCGATCCGGCCGACGTTGCGGCCGACCAGCCGGCGGACATACCAGGCGATCAGCGGCAGCTTCCACCGTGCGATGCCGAGATGCGCGATCACCTCGCGCGAGGTCTTGTGGCGCAGCATCGGCACATCCTCGGGCGGGACGGTGCGAAAGCGGAACATGCGCGCGAGATCGTCGACGACCGACAGGAACCAGTCGCCGCTGTCCGACAGCGTCCCGTCGAAGTCGAAGATGACGAGCCGGACCGGGGGGCGATCAGTCATGGTCGTGGTGGTGGTCGTGGTGATCGTGGTCGTGCCCGTGCCCGTGGTCGCGCGGATGGGCATGGCTCCTGGCGGGCGCGCAGTCGCCGCCGGTGCCGTGCAGTCGGCATTCGGCGCCGTCGCCCAGCTCGATCTGGACGGTGGTGTGGTCGATGCGGAAGTCGTGCGCCAGCCGGTGCTGGAGGTCGGTGAGGAAATCGTCGCCGGGATGGCCGCCGGGCATCACGAGGTGCGCGGTCAGCGCCGCCTCGGTCGTGCTCATCGGCCAGATGTGCAGGTCGTGGACGCGGGTGACGCCGGGCAGGGCGGCGAGCGCCGCGCGCACCGCGTCGGGGTCGATGCCGGGCGGCACGGCGTTGAGCGCCAGGCGGAGCGAATCGCGGCCGAGGCCCCAGGTGCTCCACAGGATCACGACGACGATCACCAGGCTGAGGACGGGGTCGATCCAGGCGGCTTCGGTCAGCACCATGATGGCGCCGCCGATGACCACCCCCGCCGACACCGCGGCGTCGGCCATCATGTGGAGATAGGCGCCGCGGACGTTGAGGTCGTGCTGGCCGCGCATGAACAGGACGGCGGTGGCGAGATTGACGAGGATGCCGGCGGCGGCGACGAGCATGACGGTGCCGCCGGGCACGGGCGGCGGGTCGCCGAGCCGCTGGACCGCCTCAAGCGCGATCGCGCCGACCGCGACGAGCAGCAGCAGGGCGTTGGCGAGGGCGGCGAGGATCGAGGAATTGCGCAGGCCATAGGTGTAGCGCGCGGAGGCGGGGCGCTTGGCAAGCTCGGCGGCGCCCCAGGCGATCAGCAGGCCGAGGACGTCGGACAGATTGTGCCCGGCATCGGCGAGCAGCGCGACCGAGTCGAAGATGAAGCCCGCCGCGCCCTCGATCGCGACGAAGCCCAGGTTGAGCAGCGTGCCGATGGCGAAGGCCCGTCCGAAATCGGCGGGGGCGTGGCTGTGGTCGTGATGCGCTGCCATCGGGCGAGTCTTAGCGGCTGGGGTGCGGGTGATGCTAGGACATGGATCGCATTTATTGCAGGCGGCGCCGTCCCGAGCCACGGCGGCCCTGGCCGCGATCGGGCAGCGCCTGCGGCGTGCGCACGCTGACCAGTTCGGAGCGGACGATCACCCCGTCCTTGTCGACATCGAAGCGGTTGAAGAACAAGGTGAATCGCGCGCGCAGCTCGCCCAGGGTGATGCGGTTGTCGCCATCGGTATCGACCTCGAACGCGCCGGGCAGGGCGTTGCGGTCGCCGAGCCACATCAGTGCCCAGTCGGAGAAGCCGATATAGCTGATCGAGCCGCGGCCGGCGGTGTCGACCGCCTTGAAGCTTGCCTCGAGCCCCGCCTCGAACTCCGCTCGGGTGACGCGGGCGTCGCCGTCGCGGTCGAAGGCGGCGATCATCATTGCGACAGGCTCGACGATGATCGTGGGTGTCGGCTGGGGCGGGCGCTGGCCGGGCAAGGGGGTGGCGGGGGGCGGGGCGGGGGTGGTCTGCGCCAGCGCGGGGGTGGCGACGAGCAGGCCGATCAGGAGGGAAACGAGACGCATCGGCGGGGCAACTCCATCGCGGTCGGCGGAATCGCCGGAACACTCCGCCACCCTAGAAGCGTTACTGTGTGGCGATTGCGTGGCGAACCGTTCTGCACAGGCCGGTCCGAAACCGACCGTAGGAAAAATCCTATTCAATAGGCAATCATTGCCTATTGAACTATCTGTCGCGGCGGCCCAAATGCGTTTCATGTCGAAACCCAGTTCCACCCCGCTCGAATCGGCCCTGCTCGCGTTGACCGCGTCGCTCCAGCCCGCCCGCCGGGCCTGGACGCAGGAGATCACGCGCGCGCTGGAGCGGTTCGGCCTGGCGCTGCCGCTGGCGCTGGTCCTGGTGCTGCTGGGGCGCAAGCGCGCGGCGATGCGCCAGTCGGAGCTGGCCGATGCGATCGGGGTGAATGCCGGGGCGATGGTCCGCACGCTGGACCAGGCCGAGCGGCTGGGGCTGGTCGAGCGGCGCGGGGTCGCGGGCGATCGGCGCGCGAACGAGGTGCACATTACCGACGAGGGCATCGACCTGGCCGGGCGGATGGAAGTGGCGATGAGCGAGCTGCGGCTCGAGCTGCTGGGCGACCTGCCGCTGGCCGATGTCGAGGCGGCGGTGCGGGTGCTGGGCGAGGTCGAGGCGCGGTGCGGCGGGACCAATGCGCGGTCGAGGATGCTGGGATGAGCGACCGTTCGCGCAGCCCGGACGACTGGGAGTCCTATGTCGCCACGCTAAAGCCGCACGAGCGGCCGACGCTGGCGGGATCGCCGGCGACGCCCGACCATCCGCTGCGGGTGCGGCTGGCCTATGCCGCGGTGGGCACGCTGGTCACGCTGACCGGCGGGCTGGGCGCGGCGGTGATCCTGGCGAACCAGCAGAGCCTGGCGGGCAGCTACGGCGTGACGCAGGCCGAGGCGGCGTGGGCGCCGGTGCTGTTCGTGATGACCAATGCCACCGCGAACCTGCTGCTCGTGCGGTTCCGCCAGCAATTCGGGCTGAGGCTGTTCAGCGAGATCATCCTGGTCGCGTTCGTCGCGGTGACTCTGGGCCATTTGCTGGCGCCCGATTTCGAGACGTTGCTGGTGGCGCGCGCGATCGCGGGCATCTGTGCCACCGGGCTGTCGACGCTGGGCATCCTGTACATGATGCAGGTGTTCCCGCCCGCGCACCGGATCAAGGGGCTGATCCTGGCGGTGGGGCTGGCCGGCATCTCGGCGCCCGCGGCGCGGCTCTATTCGCCCGGGTTGATCGAATTCCATGGCTGGCAGGGGGTGCACTGGCTCGAGCTGGGCCTGGCCTTGCTGTCGCTGGCGGCGGTGTTCGCGCTCAGGCTGCCGCTGTCGGAGCGGTTCAAGGTGTTCCAGCCGCTCGACTTCCTGACGGTCGCGCTGTTCGCGCCGGGCATCGGCCTGTTGTGCGCGGTGCTGGGGCTGGGGCGGGTGCTGTGGTGGACCGAGGCGGCGTGGATCGGATGGGCGCTGGTCGGGGCGATCGTGCTGCTGTCCGCCAGCTTCCTGATCGAGCATGGCCGCAAGCGCCCGCTGATTGATCTCAGATGGGTGACCACCGGTGACATTGCGCGGATGGTGTTCGCGATCCTGGTGGTGCGCATCGTGCTGTCCGAACAGGTGACCGGCGCGGTCGGGTTCCTCCAGACGATGGGGGTGGGGCCGGACCAGCTATACGGGCTGTTCGCGATCGTGCTGGTCGCCAGCGCCGCGGGCACGCTGGCCAGCGCGCTGACCGTCAACCTGCAGCGGCTGTACCTGCCGATCGCGATCGCGCTGGCGATGGTGGCGGTGGGCGCGGCGATCGACAGCCAGGCATCGGTGCTGACCCGGCCCGAAAATCTGTATCTGAGCCAGGCGCTGCTCGCCTTTGCCGCCGCGCTGTTCATCGGGCCGACGCTGTTGCTGGGCTTCGGGCCGCTGATCGCGCGCGGCGCGCGGCACATGGTGAGCTTCATCGTCGCCTTCTCGACCATGCAGAACCTGGCCAGCCTGGCCGGATCGGCGCTGGTCGGCAGCGTCGAGACGATCCGCGCGCGCGAACATGCCACCCACCTGGCCGAGAGCATCGGCGCGGGCGACCCGATGGTGGTGCAGCGGCTGCAGCAGCTGGGCGGCGCCTATGCCCATACGATCGGCGACCCGGCGCTGCGCCAGGCGAGCGGCTTTGCCCTGCTCCAGCAGCAGGTGGCGCAGCAGGCGGCGGCGCTCGCCTATAACGATATCTTCCAGATGATTGCCGTCATCGCCGCGATCGGCGCGGTGTGGATGGCGTTCGAGCATCTGCGCCGGCGCCCCGCGCCGGCCGCGGCCAAACCCACGGACTGACACCATGAGCGAACCGACCGACCCCGTTTCCACGCCCGCACCCCGGCCCGCGACCCCGAACCCGACCCCCGCCCAGCCAGGGGCAGGGGAGAGGCCAGCGCCCGCGCCCGCGCCTACACCCACACCAACACCCGCACCCGAGCCCGTGGCGCAGGCTGTGCCGCCGGCGCCTCCTGCACCTCCGGCGCCGCCCGTGCCTCCTGCGCCCGCGGCTCCGGCGGCGGCCGACCGGCCCGCGCGCGAGACGCCCGACGAGGAGCGCCGCTATGGCCGGCTGGCCTGGCGGGTGGCGCTGGTGTTGATCGCGCTGGCCGGCGTGCTGCTGGTGCTTCGCGCCTGGGAGCTGCCGCCGTTTGCCGGCGATACCGAGCGGACCGAGAATGCCTATGTCCGCGGCCAGGTGACGGTGATCAGCCCGCAGGTGACGGGCTATGTCACAAAGGTGGCGGTGCAGGATTACGAGACGGTGCGCGCCGGCCAGGTGCTGGCGACGATCGACGACCGCATCTATCGCCAGCGGGTGGAGCAGGCGACCGCCGACCTGCACGCGGCGCAGGTGGCGCTGGCCAACAGCAGCCAGACCCAGGCGAGCGCGCGCGGCGACGTGGCGCAACGCAAGGCGACGATCGCCGGCGCCGAGGCCGAGCTGGCGCGCGCCCGGTCCGAGGCGGCGCGGTTCGAGAAGCTGGCCAAGGAAGGATGGGTGACGCGCAACCAGCTGGACACGGTGCGCGCCGCGCGCCTGTCGGCCGAGGCGGCGCTGGCCCAGGCGCGCGCATCCGAAGGCGTGGCCGAGACCGGCGTGACCAGCGCGGTGGTGGGCCGCGGATCGCTGGAGGCGGCGGTGGAGAATGCGCAGGCCAAGCTGAAGCTGGCGCAGATCGACCTGGACAATACCCGCATCCGCGCCCCGCGCGACGGCCGGCTGGGCGAGGTGACCGTGCGCGAGGGCCAGCAGGTGGCGGTGGGCACCCAGATGACGACGCTGGTTCCCGATCAGTTGTGGGTGGTCGCGAACCTGAAGGAGACGCAGATGAAGAATGTCCGCGTCGGCCTTCCCGTGACGTTCAGCGTCGACGCGCTGGGCGGGCGCAAGCTGACCGGCAAGGTGGAGCGCATCTCCCCCGCGACGGGATCCGAGTTCAGCGTGATCCGCAGTGACAATGCCGCGGGCAACTTCATCAAGATCGCCCAACGCGTATCGGTGCGCATCGCGATCGACCCGGGCCAGGAGGGCGTGGAGCAGCTGCGGCCCGGGCTGTCGGTGGTGGTGCGGGTGGATACGGAGTGAGAGGTGGGGTGGGGGGGCGATCGGTCGAATGGGCTGTCCGTCGGCGGTTAGCCCTCTACCAGCGCTTCCAGTATTTCTTCCGCTGACACGGCCTTCACATATTCAATGCCCAACGCTTTGAAATGCGCCTCGCCACACCGGATCTTGGCCTCTTCATCATAGCGTAGCGTACTGAAGTCGCTCTTCGACTCCGAGACGAGGTGCATCCTAGAGGCGACGGCTGCCACAGCCCAATCAGGGTTGTAGTGACCGAGCGGCGTGTCAATCTTGAAGTCCGGCGGGAGCTTTGCAAACACGCCGACTGGCTCGGCCTTGTCCAGGGTTTCAGCGATCGGCCGCTCGATTGTTTTCGAGTCGACTCGGACGTAAGTCATCGGTCCACGATCGACGAGCACGAGGTCATCCGCGTCCGCCTCGAAGGGTTCGAACAAGGTCTGCTCGAAGTGCTTGCCCGTTTTTTCGTAAGTGATTCCATGAGTGAGCACGTCGCGCCGGGCAAGGGCGATCGCCTTATGCGTAAGCTCGACGAAGGCCGAGGGATTTGCCTTGGCCCAATCTAGTCGATTGGACTGAACCAGAATCTGGGCGACGATTTTGCGCGGCAGGTTGGTGCGGGCCGCCAATTCGGACAGGATATCCGGCATTGGGCCAGTGAAGCCGCCGATGTGTCGGGACGCCGCAATCGTGCCCTTCTTCGTATCGACGCCATCGCGCGCGATAATCAGTTCCGCGCTTGCCCACGTGACGCGTGCAGTCGCCGGGTCAGGCATCTTCTGGAGATATTCGACCGCCTTGGCGATCAGATCGTCGTCCGTGAATTCGAGGCGATAGCGGGTGCGCGCCGATACCTTCGCCCAAAGTTCACGGAAAGCATCGGAGGCGATCAACTCCTCGCGCCGTTCCACGAGGACCTTGCTCTCGGTATTGTGGATCAGCTTCGCCGTAAGCCGTTCGGCCAAGGCTGTGACCGCTATCCGGGCCTCTGGGGCGAGGGTCTGCGGTAAAGGTACATTTTTCGCGGCGACCGCCTCGCGCATGGCGTCTGTGACGCGGCCAAGTGTATCAACCAGCCTGGCTTCTTCCCAGCCGGCGAATACCGCGCGAGCTTCATGCACGCCCAGCACTTGGGGTTCGTTCGCCCCGGCAACCGGATAATAGAGCTTGGCAAGGACCTCAACGCTGGCCCGGCCGAACGGGCGCTTGGTTTCCTTCTCGAGTTCGCTCTGCAACTCGTCGGCAAAGGTCGCATAATCCGTGTCGGCGATGACGGTCAGACGCGCGATACCTTCGTCACGGCGGCGCAATCCATGATTGTCTACCGGGAGGCGTAACCCGCGGCCGATCGATTGACGCCGCGACCGCTCGCTACCCATCTCGCGCAGCGCGCAGATCTGGAAGACGTTGGGGTTGTCCCAGCCCTCGCGCAGCGCCGAATGGCTGAACAGGAAGCGTAAGGGGACCGCCTCATCGAGGAGCTTTTCCTTATCGCGCATGATCAGGTCGAAGGTGCGTTCCTCAACCTTGTCGTCACCGGTGCTTTTCGAGAATTCCTTGTCCTCGAACGGCGTCACCGAATGCTTGTCCTGGCTGAAATAGCCGCCATGCGCTGCCGCTGCGTCGGGCGGCGTCGTGACGAACAGCGTCTTGAACTCGGGCCGCGCGGCCAGCTTGCGGTATTCGCGCTCGAAGACCTCGGCGAGCGGCCCCTTCCTCGGGCCCTCGTCGGTATAGATGCGGTAGTCCGCGACCGAGGGCACGAAAAACAACGACAGCGTCTTGATGCCGAGCGGGCGGTTGCGAAGCTCGGTGCGGAAATGATGTTCGATCGTGCGTGCGATCATCGCGGCAGCCAGACTGTCGCCGGTATCGTCGCCGAACGTCTCACCGCGGCTCATCGTGCGAATGTCGCCGGGCAGCATCAGCTGCATCGTGTTCGCACCGGCATCAAGGTGGCCAAGCTCAAGCCCGGCGTAGAGCGAGCGCCCCCCGGACAGATCCTCAAGCGTGTCGCCTTCGTGCGCCCAGACCTGCTCCGGCTTCGGCCCCCCGCCGAACTGCTTATGGATCTCGATCCGCGCACGGGGCGCATGCCCCTTGCGTGCTTCGACGTCGATCAGTCGGACGAAGGAGCTGTTCGTTGCGTCGCGGATGCTCGCGCCGTCGACCCAGATCCGCTTGACCAGTCCGAGCTGGAACGCGTCGAACGCGTCAAGCCGATATAGTGTGTGAACCACGTTCACCGGCGTCGCCGTGTATTTGAACATGGCGAGCGGGTTCATGGCGGCGAGTGCCTTGCGGCCCGCGCCCTTCAACCCGCCCTCGACCGATTGCGGCTCGTCCACGATCAGGATCGGGCGCGTCTTCGCGACCCACTCGGCGGCGGCCTGATCGCCCAGCGCTTCCTGGTTCGGATCGTAGAAGACATTGTTCGCGCTATTAATCGACTGGATGGTGACGATCATAACCTGGATGTCGGCGGCGATGGCGAACTCGCGGACGCGGCCCAACTTGCCACGATCGTAGACGAAGTTCTTCAATTTCACGCCGTCGAACTGGCTCGCGAAATGCTCGCGGGTCTGCTCGATCGACTTCTTCACGCCCTCGCGGATCGCGACCGAGGGGACGACGATGACGAACTTGCTGAAGCCGTGGCGGCGGTTCAGCTCGATGATCGTGCGGAGATAGACATAGGTCTTGCCGGTGCCGGTCTCCATCTCGATCGTGAAGTCCGCCCCCCCGAAAGCCGTGTCCGGTTCCAGTGCGTTGGCCTGCTGCACTGCCTGGATGTGCGGAAGCCAGTCGTCGCCCTCAAGCGAGCAGACATTTCCGATGCCGACGCCCTTTTGCGCCAGCTCCATCTGGCCGGCAATCTCGAGCGGCGCGACGGTGAAGGTTGCCTGCGAGCCCGCGGTCGCGTCGCCGAACACGCCGAGCGCCGCGTCGATCGCGGCGCGCTGATGCGGCAAGTCGTTTTCGAAGACGAATTTCATTAGATCGCGCCCAGCTTCTCGATCGCCTCTTCGCCCAACCGTTGACGGAGCGTTGCCGCGAGGTTGGCACGCGCCTCGGCGGCCCGGTTGCCGCCAGCGTCGAAGCCACTGTCCTTGAAGAAGAAGGTGGTCGGTGCGGGCGGCGCGAGTTCGTTCAGCCAGTCGGCAATGCCGTCGCCAAGCGCACGCGCTTCGATAGCGGGTACGTCGGCGAGGCAGACGATCAAGGCGCCGCCGCCTAGGGAATGAACGACGCGGCCGGCGATCGACCGGGTTTCACCGGGGAGCGCTAGGTCGATACCGGTCTTTAGCAGCAGCTCTACGAGCAGGTCGTCCTCGCTCCGTCCAGGCAGGATGTTGCTTGTCGCGTCGATCAGGTCTGCGGCAAAGTCGTTGCCGGGCTGCCACCGTTTTAGGTTGGAGGTGGCGAGCTTGTAAACGCGGAAGCCCGTGTCGAGCTGCACGTCGGGTCGATCGGCTTTCAACTTGTCGCCGGCGCGACGGAGGCGCTCCTTGGTCAGCTCGGCAATGGTGCGGGGTTTGCCTAGCTTGTCGCAGAAGTCGGCGGCGGTTTTCTGCTCGGCCTTGGCGGGGTCGAGCGGCTCTGGAAGCTGAACAAGAATGTAGCGACGGTTGCCGCCGTCGGCGGCGTTCTGCGCCATGACGGCATGACCGGTGGTGCCGGAACCCGCAAAGAAGTCCATGGCGATGAAATCTTGCTCGGGGTGAGCGTAATTCAAGAAAGCGGCAGGAACGCCGACCGGCTTGGGAAATGAGAAGAGCTTGGGATCTCCCATCAGGTCAACGATTTCTGCAGTTCCTGTCTGGGTGTAAGGACCGTCCATGATTGAACCCGGCTTCGATCCCCGAACAACGCCTTCCTCATCGCGAAGGTATTGCTTATAAGAAACTGACCAACGATCACTACGCTTTTCTATAACAAGACGTTCATCAGCCAGAGCCGTCATCGTGCGAGACTTCTCCCACTGCCATTGCTTCTCTGGCCAGATATCCTCGCCCTTCCAAGGAATTGCGTAGCGAAGGTTTTCTCGTTCATCATTGCTCGTCGTAGCGAGCGGCTGAAGTCTGTAAGGGCCGCGAAATTCATACTTATCATCTTGAAACTTATAATACTTCAATGCACCGGGATCGGGTGGCAAATCAATCTGAGGGACCGCTACCTTGTTTCTTGCGAAACACAGGACGAACTCATGGTGAACGACAACGCGCTTAACCTTCGCGCCGCCTCCGTAGGACTTTTTCCAGATGATAGAAGAGACGAAGTTATCGGGTCCGAAAACGTTATCTAGAAGCAGCTGAAGGTTGGACTGTTCAGAATCGTTGCAAGCGACGAATATTAGACCATCTTCTCGCAGAAGTTCCAGCGCCATCATTAGACGCGGATACATCATATTAAGCCAGTCAGTATGAAACCGGCCGCTACTCTCCTTGTTGCTGGTCAGCCGCGCCCCATCCTCACCTCGCTGTCCAGTCAGCGCCTCATAGTTCGCCAAGCTGTCCGTGTAATTATCCGGATAGACAAAGTCCTTTCCGGTATTGTAGGGCGGGTCGATGTAAATTATTTTGACTTTACCCGCATAGCTCTTTCGCAGCAACTTGAGCACTTCGAGATTGTCGCCCTCGATCACAATGTTCTTGGTCGTGTCCCAGTCCTTGCTGTCCGCCTTCGCCGGGCGCAGCGTGCCTAGACTTGGGGTCAGCGCAAAGGCGCGGGCGCGGGCTTTGCCCTTCCAGCTGAGGCCGTAGCGCTCGGCGCCTTCCTCGACCGCTTCGCCGAGCAGCTGGCGCAACACGTCGAAATCGACCTTGCCGTCGGTGACGATCGCCGGAAACAGCGCCTTGAGCGCCGCGATGCTCTCGCCCACTACATTGCCGCCGTGCGCCGCCGGATCTTCCCGGGTGATGCGGGGAATGGGGTTGGTCTCGTCAGCCATCTACTTAGTCTTCTTTCCGTTGGTCTTGAGCCAAGCCGACACGAGCGGATGGCCTACATTGATGACGCCGGTCGGCAGCAGCACCTTGTCGCCGATCAGCTTTTTCAGCGCATCACGCCGCAGCGCAAGCTTCTTCGGAAGCGACAGGTCGAGCGCCAGCAGCACCGTGTCGCGGTTGATGTTCTGGGCGACGGCCATGCGGTGCTTTCGCAGCAGCTTCTTGCCGGCGACGGTTATCGCAGGTTCTATCGGTGGGCGAGGCAGCCGCGGGGACTTTCGCCCAACCGCTGATCCGCCTCGGTCCTTGGCTGAGAAATCTGGGTCAAACGACCACGCTCGCCTAGGGCCGATGATCGTCGATCCGCCATTGTATCCGCCCCTGCCCAGATGCCGCCCCCTTCTTGTGTGCAATTAATCGAGCATGGTCTTGCACTTGTCTAGCTCCGCCTTGGTCTGGCGCAGTGTTTCACCGAGTTTGACCCGCGCCGCCAACCGGCTTTCCTTGCGCATGGCGGCGGCAAGAGCCACGATCCTCGCGTCCAAATCGGCGGCGTTGGCCAACGCCACGCGCCAGCGCGCCAGCTCGTCCGCAGATGTGGCCAGCCGAAAGGGGCGCGAGCCTCGGCGGGCGGCACACAGCGCGTCGATCCGTTCGACCAGCCCCGCATAGAGCGCGCCCAAGTCGCTTGAAGGCAACCGATCCAACGCCAGCGCGGTAAGGAAGCCGCGATCGTCTACGGTCAGCGCACCGGTATCGTGCACGGCAGTGACGACGACACGTCCCGCCTCGCGTTTGGCCGCGCGCTTCGAGCCGAGCGACACCGCCGCCGGAGCGTCCGGCGCGTCGTCGGCATGGATCAGCACCACGGGCTGCGGGATGGCGCGATGGATGATCTCCGCCAGTCGCGGCGGCATCGGTCCGCGGGTGCGCGCAACGAGGACGTTGACGGTGCTCACCTCGAGCCCGTCGATCGTCGCCGAAGCGACGCCCGCCGTCGCAGGATTGATGGCTGCCAGCCAGTCCAGCCGCGCCAGCTTCCCCTCGATCAGCCGTTTGTCCGCCGCCGTCGGGACATTGTCGGCGAGCGACGCCTTCGGCACGCGCCTCGGGGCCGGCCCCGGTGGCAGGGCGAAAGCTCCGACCAGCGATTCGAGCGTGATTGGCGATCCGGTCATTCGGCGGGCATGACGGGAAACCAGGCGACGACCTCCCAATCGTCAAGCCCGCTGGCACCGCTCATTCCCTGCAGCGCGCCGGTCGTGAACAGGCTGTCGACCGCGCGCTCCTGCGCGGTGCCAGTTACGCCGACGATGGCCGCCTCCAGCAGCGCTTGCCAGCGCTCCATCTTCGCGCCTTGCCGTGTCTCGCGGTCGAAGCGGCGCCACAGTCGATCACTGTCCGCAGGATTGATCCGCGCGAGCTTGCGCATAGTGTCGAGGATCCGCTTGGGCGCTGTGTACGGAAGGTGGATCGTGCCATCCATGCGCACATGTACTAGCGCGTGCGGACTGAGCGGGTCTTTCGCGTCGAGAGCTGCCAGCGCGCCCGGCGTGTCGGCGCGAAGGACGAAAATCGCGCCCGCTGGCAGGTCATCGCTCTCGGTAACGGGCGCATGGACGGTCAGTGGCATCCGCCCGAGTTGTTCGCGCTCCTCGTCCGAGAGCTGCGCGAGGTCGAGGCGCAGGTCGTTGAGCGTGAGGTCGGTGATGGCGACCCCCTGCGACAGGTCTTCCAGCTCGATGACCTGATCCTGCATCGCCTCCAGTTGCCGGCGGCGATATTCCAAATCGTTCATTCCGTTGCCGGGATCGGCCTCGATGATGTTTTCCTCGCCAGTGGCGGACACGTCGAGCAACTTCATGCGTCCGGAGACGGTGCGCTCCAGGCCGATGTAAGCGTCAAGGTCCATGTTCGGCCAGAAATTGACGAGCTGAATCCGGCTGTTCGTCGATCCCAACCGGTCGATCCGGCCGAAGCGCTGGACGATCCTCACAGGGTTCCAGTGAATGTCGTAGTTCACCACGCAGTCGCAGTCTTGGAGGTTCTGACCTTCGCTGATGCAGTCGGTTGCGATGACGAGATCGATCTCGGGTTCGTTGGCCAGCGAATCCGGCCGCGCGCGGGATCGGGGCGAAAAGGCGGTCAGGATCGTCGCCAAGTCAGACCTGAGGCGGCCGCCCGTCACACGGTTCGCCCCCGAGCCCGTCACCAGCGCCGTGATACCTGGTACCTCGTCGGCCAGATTGTCGTGCAGATATGCGGCCGTGTCAGCGAACGCGGTGAACACGAGCACCTTGTCGTTGCCGGGGTTGATGGGCTCAGCGCGCTTGGCGGCTATAATGCGCCGGAGCTCGGCGAGCTTCGCGTCACGATCCGGAGTGACGCCGCGCGCCTCGCGCAGCAGCCGCTGGAGCCGCTCGCGATCCGCCTTGAGATCTCGATCCCAGGCGATCAGGTCGGCATCCGAGAGCAGAACCTTGACGCGCTTACCGACACCCAAGGCTTCAATCAGCGGGTCGTCCTCCGCCAAATCCTCGATCGTCGGTACCTCCACACTGTCGTCATGGGCGGCGATCCTGGCGATCAACTCATCGACGGCTGCGAGCTGGCGCTCGACCGTCAGCGCAAAGGCGTGGACCGAGCTTTCCATCCGCTTGAGCAGGTTGACCCGCATCAGGCCGACCAAGCTCTCCTCGCGGTCGAGCTGACGGAACACAGACTGGCCCGCCTTGGCGGTCTGATTATAGCGGCGATCATATTCAGCCCGCTTGTTGGCGAGCACGTAACGAAGTGGCGCATAGGCGGCGAGCGTCAGTCGCCGGATTTCGTCATTCACCACGGAGATGGGCGGGAAGCTGCCATCCGAGGCAACATCGGTCTTTCGATTCTGCGGCGGTAGCTTCTCAGGAAATCGGCCGGTCTCGCCGATGCCGTAGTAGCGCTCGATATGCTTCCGCGACCGCGCGATCGTCAGCAGGTCGAGCAACCGCACATAGTCGAAGCCGAGCATGTCGAGCAGTCGCTGCGATGTGCGTCGTTCAGCCGGAAGCGCCTGCCACTTGTTGAACGCCGTCTGAGCCAGCCGCACCGTGCCGGCTATGCTCTTGATACCCGCGTCTTTTAGCGCTGCATCGTCGCCTTCCGTCGCGAAAGCGATCTGATTCTTGAGGTCGTTGAGCCGGTTGTTGACCGGCGTGGCGGACAGCATCAGGACCTTGGTCTTGATGCCCGACTTGACGATGTCCCGCATGAGCCGGTCATAGCGGCTCTCACCATCGCGACCCGTCGGGCGGTTCCGGAAATTGTGCGATTCGTCGATGACGACGAGGCCGTAATTGCCCCAGTTGACGTGATCGAGGTCGATATCGCCGGACTGGCCGCCCTCGCGTGACAGATCCGTGTGGTTGAGCACGTCGAACGCCAGCCGGTCGCCCGCCAGCGGGTTGCGCACGTCGTTGCGCGTCCACAGTGTCCAGTTTTCACGTAGCCGCTTGGGGGCTAGGACCAGTACACGCTCGTTGCGCAGCTCATGGTACTTGATGACCGCGAGCGCTTCGAACGTCTTACCCAGGCCGACGCTGTCGGCGATGATGCAGCCGCCCCACTGGCGCAGCTTCGCGATGGCACCGAGCACGCCGTCACGCTGGAAACGATAGAGCATCTGCCACACACGGCTGTCCTCAAGGCCGAGCCGCTGGTCGGGCAGGGCGTCGGCATCGGCGGCCATGTCGGCGAACAGCGCGGCGAGCGCCCGCTGGTAAACGAGCGACGGTCCGTTGTTCGTGCTTGCCGTCTGCAGATCGGCGATCACTGGACTCTGCTGTGATGCGTTTGACCGGCGCCATAGCCCGTCGAACCAATCGGCGATGGGCCCAACCTCCGCTTGGCCTTCCAGGAGCTGGATGATGCCGGACGTCTCGCTCGGAGCCAGGCCGAGCCCTGACGTTGTCATATCACAATCGCCGATGAACGCCCGGCCGGCATCGTCGGCAAGCAGCAGGGACTGTCGCAGCGGTAGAGCGGTCGCTCTGACGTCGGCGCTGTCGAGCCACGTGAGTGCCTTGAGCGCGCTACCCCGGAGCGTCAGTGCGTTGCGCCGACGACGATCGCCAGCGTCTTGCCGCAGGCCGGCGTCCGACGACAGAAGAAGGCGCCGGAGGTGAACCGCAGGCAGCATGGCTGCGATGCCCTCGACCGACGCCGCGCCCGTCGCTACATCGATCGCGCCGTTTGGCAGATGGTCTGCGACACGATCTGTGCCGGTGTTGGAAAGCAAGCGCATTTAACGATTAAATCGGGGCGTGGGCGGACTGGCAAGCCGGCTCGGACTGGACCATGCCACAAATGTGGGTGACACAGGCGTGAGTGGCGCAGAAAGCCGGCGCGAACCGAGTTCGGGTGGCCCGGCCGTTTCTTCCTCGCGATCGTTGCGCAGCTTTTGGCCGGGAGCCGTTCGCCTTTCGCGACCAGCGCGGGCTCAGCTGGCTGGGCTCGGGCCTTCGCCGGAGCGGGGTCGGGGGGGGGCGGGGGTTGGCCGCCCCCTCCCGGCGTCAGGAGTAAAATGGAATCCGGTTGAGCGCGTAGCCGTTGCCGCGGGGGGCGAAGATGAGTTGGTGGGTCAGGTCCTCGACCACCAGCAGGACCTCGCCCTTGCGGATCGGGCCGGGGGCTTCGCCGTCGTCGGCGCCGGGCTGGAACGCGCGCAGCTTTCGGTCGCGGATGGCGGCGATGACGTCCGGCGTGAAGATCGCGTCATAGTGGGCGAGGAATTGGGCGCGGGTGTTGGCGGAGCGGGCGGGTTCGGTGCCGCTGAAATCCTTGAACGGCAGGGCGACCATGTCGGCGACCTTTTGCCGGTCGTTCGCGAGGACGGCCTGGCGGAAGGCGTCGAAGAAGCGGTCGAAGCGGGCGTCTGCGAGGGTCGGGGCTGCGGGCGCCGGGGCGGCGCGGGCGGGCGCTGCGGCCGGCGCGGCGAGGGTTGCAGCGGGGAGCAGGAGCGACGGTGCGGTTGCGATCAGGAGAAGGGGCTTCAGCAGGGGACGCATCGGGGGCTCCTTTGGCGGCCGGGGCCGGGGTGGATGACCAGGCTGTTGGACCCTGCGCGGGGGGTGCGCAAGGATCGGCCTGTGCCCGGGGCGGGCTGGCGGAGTGAACGCGGATCGGCGGGAAAATTTCCGCGGGGCATGTCACAGCGGCGGGGGCTGGCTCGTCATGATCCTAAAGGCGCCGATGGTCGGCGCGCGACGAGGAGCAGATCATGGGTTCGACGGCTCGACTGACCTGGCATGAGGTGGCGCCCGCGGGGGCGAAGGCCTTGTTCGGCATTCACCAGTATCTGATGCACGAGACCGGGTTGCCCGAGGAGATGATCCACCTGGTCTTTCTGCGCGTGTCGCAGATCAATGGGTGCGCGCATTGCATCGACCTGCACACGCGCGACCTGTCGAAGACGATGGCGGCGGACAAGGTGGCGCTGGTGCCCGTGTGGGCGGAGGTGCCGCAGCTGTTTCCCGAGACCTATCGCGCGGCGCTGGCGTGGGCGGAGGAGGTCACGTTGCTGCCCGAGACGCATGCGTCCGACGTGGCCTATGCCGCCGCGGCGGCGGCGTTCGCACCGAAGGATCTGGTCGACCTGACGCTGGCGATCGCGGCAATGAATGCGTTCAACCGGCTGGGCGCGCCGTTCCGGCTGCCGGTGAAGGCGAGGCCGTGAGCGGTCAGGCGGCGGCGGGGCGGTGATAGGCGGATCGGTGGGCGGCGAGGAAGTCGGCGAGGCGGGTCGGCTGGCGGCCGGTGACCTGTTCGACCTGGGTCGTGACGCGGTCCTCCGACCCCTGCGCGATGGCGTCGTCCATGCGGGCGAGGGCTTCGGCATAGGGGGCGGGGAGGCCGAGGCCGATATGGCGGCGGACGAGCGCGTCGACCGTCAGGCGGCAATGGACGACGGGGCGCGGGGCGACGGCGGAGATATGCTGTGCCACCGCGTCATAGGAGAGCGCTTCGGGGCCGGTCAGCAGCCGATCGCCGGATGCGAGGGCCGGATCGACCAGCGCCTGGACCGCCACCGCGGCGATGTCTGCGGCGTCGATGAAGGGAACGCGACCGTCCTGCGTCGCGGTGTAGATGCGGCCTTCGTCCAGGATCGACGGCAGGTGCTGGGTGACGAAATTCTGCATGAACCAGCTGGGGCGCAGCACCGTCCCACGGGGGGCGTGGGCGTGGAGCCAGGCATGGACCTGACCCATCATCGGGCCGCCTTCGGGGAGGGACGAGGCGCTGAGCAGCACGAAGCGGGCGATGCCGCGATCGAGCGCCTGGTCCAGCAGCGGGCGCATGACGGGCAGATGGTCGCTGCGGTCGGTGGGGGCGACGAGGTAGAGCGCGTCGACGCCGTCCAGCGCGGCGGCGTGGGTGGCGGCGTCGCTCCAGTCGAAGCGGACCTGATGCGGCGCGGACGGGCTGCGGGTGGCGATGCGGGCGTCGATGCCGCGCGCGGCGAGCCCGCTCGCGACGAGCGAGCCGGTGGTGCCGGTGCCGCCGGTGACGAGGATGCGATCAGCCATGATCGGCGGCCTCGCCGGCAAGCGCATCGACCACGGCGGCGCCGCGCAGGGCGCGCAGGATGACGAGCGGATTCCAATAGTCGCGATAGTGGACGATCCGCCCGTCGCGGGTGCGGATGATCGAGAGATAGCGCTGGTCATAGGGCTCGCCGGTCGAGACGCCGCGGCCGAAGCCGTCGAACTCGACCAAGGTGACGTCCGCGTCAGTGGTGGCGAAGACGGTGGGATGGCCCATGCGGTCGAAGGCGATCTGGCCGCCCAGATCCTGAAGGTGGCGGGCGATCGCCGCCTTTCCGTCGAGCCGGGTGGTCATGCCGGGCGGCGCATAGGGGAAGTCCATCACCGCGTCGTCGGCCAGCATGTCGAGGAAGCTGGTCGCGTCCGCGGCGATGCGATCGCCCAGCGCCACGCGCAGGAGCGCCGAAAAGCTTTCAATCTCGTCTGTCATCGCGTATCTCCAGGTGGACGGAACGATAGCGTTCCAACGACTATATGGGAGCGCATCGATGGAACGCAACCGTTCCGACGAACGCCGGACGGGCGCACGCGTTCCCAGCGGCGCGGCGGTGATGCGCAGCGACGTGACCGAGAAGCTGACGCGCGAATTCTTCGGGGAATGGGCGCGCACGGGCTATGCCGGGCTGAGCCTGGAGCGGGTGGCGCGCAGCGCGGGGGTGGGCAAGGCGGCGTTGTACCGCCGCTGGCCCGACAAGGCGGCGATGGCGAGCGACCTGTTGTCGCAGGTCGGGCTGACGATCACCGATGCGGGCGAGCGGGGGTCGCTGGAGGCCGACCTGGCGGCGGTGCTGCTCGCGATCCGCCGGGTGCTGCGCCACCCGCTGGTGAAGCGGATCGTCACCGACCTTCATGCCGAGATCGGGCGGACCCCGGCGCTGGAGCGCGCGATCCGGCCGTTCCAGCGGGCGCGGCGCGAGCGGGTCGATGCGCTGATCGACCGGGCGATCGCGCGCGGGGAGGTGTCGGCCACGCTGGACCGCGAGACCGCGGCGGACCTGATCGGGGCGCCGCTGTACTGGCGGGTGGCGGTGCTGGGTGGGCGATCGGACCGGGCGCATGTCGAGCGGCTGGCGCGGATGATCGGCGCCGCGCTTCGGGTGGGCGGGTGAGCGCTTGCCTGGCGGGGTTCGCGCTGTAGGCTGGGGCGATGGACGACGTGCGGGACGAGGCGGTGGCAAGGCGGGACTGGCGCAAGGTGGCGTGGGGCGTTGGCCGGCGGGTCGGGTTCGTCGTGCTGGTGGCGCTGGCGCTGGTCGGGGCCTGGTCGATCCATGCATGGTACCGCGATCCGATCCGGCTGGCGCGGCAGGCGGTGGATGACGGGTCGGCGGCAACGCTGCTGTCCGCGCAATTGGCGAAGCAGCGGGTGTGCGCGTCCGTGCTGGGCGGGATCGAGCCGTTCGAGACCGGTCGGGACGCCGCGGCGCTGCCCAGCGTGCGGGCGCTGCTGGCGGCGGGGCTGATCGAGCCGGTTCCGGACGCCCGGGGTGGCGATCGCGGCTATCGGATGACCCGGGCCGCCGCGCC
Source organism: Sphingomonas rustica (assembly GCF_039652585.1). Lineage (NCBI taxonomy): Bacteria > Pseudomonadati > Pseudomonadota > Alphaproteobacteria > Sphingomonadales > Sphingomonadaceae > Sphingomonas > Sphingomonas rustica. The sequence goes on from NZ_JBDIZK010000011.1 coordinate 53,937, forward strand.
GTTCCTGTCGGTTCGGCAGGTCGGGGCGCATCGCTTCGTCGAGCTCTGCTATGGCCGGCCGAAGCTGGGCTGGGTCTATCTGGAGACCGACGGGACCCTGGATCCGTCGCCGGTGATGCGGTTCACCTACACGATCGGCGAGCGGCCGGGATGGGCCGACCGACCGGACATGCGCGCGGCGTTCCCGTTCCTGAACGCGCTGACGGGCGAGCCGGTGCACCACTATCTGGGCGTCCGCTTCGGCGGGAGCAGGACGCCGGACGTGGCCGATATCGCGATCAATCCGGAGATGGACGTGGAGGCGGTGATCTCCGGCTTCGGATTCTGTCCGCCGGAGGGGGCGGCGCAGCCCGAGGGGTGCAAGCGCCGCCGCGACGACTGAGGCGCGCGTCAGGCGCCGGCGGGGGTGCCGCTGTCCTGGTCCTGCGGCAGCGCGATGGGGGTCGAGCGGCAGATGGTGCGCAGCGCCTGTTTCAGCCCCTCCTCGATCGTCGGGTGATAGAAGGGCAGTTCGAGCAGCTCGGTCGCGGTGAGGCCGCGCTGGATCGCCCAGGCGAGCATGTGCGCGAGATGCTCGCCGCCGGGCGCGATCAGGTCGGCGCCGATCAGCCGGCCGTCGGGCGCGGCGGCATAGAGGGTGAGGACGCCCTCGTTGCGGCCCTCGACCCGGGCGCGGCCCTGGTCGCCGAAGTCGGCGGTGCCGGTCACGGCGCCCTCCGCCTCGGCCTGGCCGATGGTGGCGAGCGCGGGTTCGGTGAAGGTGATGCAGAAGGCGGCGTTGCGATCCGTCCGGATCGGCGCGGGCCAGGCGGCGGCGTTGCGGCCGGCGATGGCGCCGTCGTGAGAGGCTTCATGGAGCAAGGGCAGGTCGGCGGCGACATCGCCCGCCAGGAAGATCGCGCTGTCGCCGCAGCGCATCGTCGCGCGGTCGTGGAGGGGTACGCCGTGCTCGTCGAGGTCGAGCCCCGCCTTGTCGAGCGCGAGTCCGCCGAGTTGCGGGCGGCGGCCGACGGCGACGAGGATCTTGTCGAACAGCGCCTCGCCGCTGTCGTCGCCGGTCCAGCGCAGGCGGGCGCCCTGGTCCGCGGGTTCGGGCGTGACCTGGACGCCGAGGTGGAGCGCGAGGTCGCGTTCCAGGACCTCGTGCAGGGTGGCGTGGACCCTGGGGCAGCGCAGCTTCGCCAGTTGGCGGCCCTTGTCGAACAGCGCCACCTCGACGCCGAGATGGGCGAAGGCCTGGGCCAGCTCCAGCCCGATCGCGCCCGAGCCGACGACCGCCAGCCGCCTGGGCAGGTCGGGAAGCTCGAACACGCTGTCGCTGGTGAGCGCGGCATCGCCCAGCGCCTTGAACGGATCGGGCAGGACCGGGGCGGAGCCGGTGGCGATGACGATCGCGCGCGCCTCGACCGTGCGGCCGTCGCCGAGCACCAGCCGGTTGGGGCCGTCGAACGCGGCGCGGGCGCGGACGGCGATGCCGTCGGGCAGCCGGTCGATCGACTTGCGGGTGAGCGCGGCGAAGCGGTCGCGCTCGCTGCGGACGCGGCGGAGCACTGAGGGTCCGTCGATGCGCATGCCCTGCACCTCGATGCCGAACAGGCCCGCGCGGCCGATCGCATGCGCCTGCTTCGCCGCGGCGATCAGCAATTTGGACGGCATGCAGCCGACGGTCGCGCAGGTCGTGCCGGTGAAGTCGGGGTCGATCAGCAGCGTCGACGCCCCGTTCTTTCGCGCCGCACGCTCGGCCGCGAGGCCGGCGGTGCCGGCCCCGATCACCGCGACGTCGCACTGCATCGCCTTCGCCATCATGCGCCGCCGATCTTGATCGACTTCACGTTGACGAACTCCTTCAGCCCCTCGGGCCCGTGCTCGCGGCCATAGCCGGAGTTCTTGACCCCGCCGAAGGGCAGGTCGGGCGAGGCGACGTCGAAGCTGTTGATGAACACCATGCCGGTGTCGAAATGCTTCGCCGCCAGCTCGCGCGCCCTGGCCACGTCGCGGCTGAAGATGCCGCCGCCCAGGCCGTAGCGGCTGCCATTGGCGATGCGCATCGCGTCCTCGTCATCCTTCGCGCGGATGATCGCGGCGGCGGGGCCGAACAGCTCGTCGTCATGGGCCGGCTGGCCCGGGGCGACGTCGACCAGCACGGTTGCGGGGTAGAACCAGCCGGTGCGGTCGGGAACCTCGCCGCCGACCAGGACGCGCGCACCCTTGGCGACGCTCTCCTCGACCTGGCGGTGGAGCTGGTCGCGCTGGCGGCGGCTGACCAGCGGGCCGAGCTGGGTCGCGCTGTCGGTCGGGTCGCCGATGCGGATCGCCGCGAAGCTTTCGGCATAGGCCTTCACGAAGGCGTCGTAATTCCTGTCGGTGACGATGAAGCGCTTGGCATTCACGCAGGTCTGGCCGTTATTGTAGAGGCGGCCGGCGACGCAGGTCTTCACCGCGAGATCGAGATCGGCATCGTCGAGCACCAGATAGGCGTCGTTCGAGCCCAGCTCGAGCACCGTCTTCTTGACGACCTCGGCCGCCTTGACCGCGACGGCGCGGCCGGCGCGATCGCTGCCGGTCAGGGTGACGCCGCGCACCAGGTCGTTCTCGATGATCGCGTCCGACTGGTCGTGCGTGATGACCAGCACGCCGAACAGGCCCTTGGGCAGGCCGGCGCGTTCGAATACATCGCGCAGGAACAGCCCGCTGCCGGTGCAATTCTCGGCATGTTTCAGCAGCACGCCATTGCCCGCCATCAGGCTGGCGATCGAATAGCGCACCGCCTGATAGGCGGGGAAGTTCCAGGGCTGGATGCCGTAGATCACGCCGAGCGGCGCGTGCGTGACATAGGCGGTGGCGCCGCCGCCCTCGCGCGTCTCGTCGGCGAGCACGCTCGGCCCGTGCTTGGCGGTATAGTCGCAGATCGCGGCGACCAGATCGACCTCGTCGCGGCTGTCGCCGATCAGCTTGCCGACCTCGCGCGTAATCAGCCGGGCGAAGTCCTCCTTCGCATCGCGCAGGCCCTGCGCGATGGCCGAGATCACGCGGGCGCGGTCGTCGAGGCTGCGCAGCCGCCAGTCGAGGAACGCGTCATGGCTGGCCTGGACGATGCCGGCGGCTTCCTCGTCCGACATGTAGCTATAGGTCTCGATCACCTGCTCGGTCAGCGGATCGATCGTGTGGAACCGGGTGTCGCTCATCAGGATGTCTTTCGGGATGGGAAGGGGGAACGGGCCGGTCAGCGGTGCCGCGACCGGTGCGCGGCGAGCGTCTTTTCGACATCGGCCAGCGCGCGGGTGACTTCGGAGCGCCAGCCCTGGGCGGGCAGGCGGCGGACCGCCGAATGGGCGGCGCACACGATCGGCGTGCCGTCCCAGCGACGCGCAAGGTCGCGCGCCCAGGCGGCAAAGGCATCGGCGGCATCGGCGCCGGGCGCCAGCGCCTTGCCGAGCATCGGGTGAAAGCGCAGGCGGGACTGGGGCAGGATCCTGCCGAGCAGCCCCGGCGCGGCGAGGACGTTGAGCGTGTCGTCGACATGGACGATCTCGCTGGCGCGGTGCCGCACCAGCACCGATGCGGCATGGACGCTGTCATCGTCGGTGACGAGCCGGAGCCCGTCGGGGACGGCGAACTCCAGGTCTTCGGCGAACTCGGCCTGGGTTGCCGCGTCCTCGATCACCCCGGTTTCCCAGGGCAGTTCGGGCACCTGGTCGCGGTGGCGCTGCGTCCCGATCAGCCGGGCATGCGGCACGAGACGATGCGCCGCCTGGCAGTGCAGCGTGTGGAAGGGATGGACGTTGATGATCGCCTCGATCGCGGCGCCATTGTCGGTCAGCGCCAGAAGGCCGGCCTTGTCGTCGTCGCTGACCGAATAGCTGTCGAGCAGCAGGAACCGACCATTGGCGCGCCGGATCAGCGACATCTGGGTGCCGACATCGAGGATGCCGCCGATCCTGAAGCTGCCGCGAAAATTCCAGAAATCGTCGGCGAGCTGCTGCATCGATCACCTTGCTGTCAGGGGTCAACCGACCCGCAGGCCGCTGTCGGTCAAAAGCCCTGACGCGATCAGAAGGTTCCTTGCGGGCGATTTGATTGTGCGCAATATTCTTGTGAGTGGCTTTGTGCGGATTTCAGGCTATCGTCATGGAGATGCAGCGTCTTTCCCCAGATTTCCTCGGCCGGGCCGGCACTGAAGCTGCGCGACGGGCATGAGCGCGGCAGGACTTGACGCGCCGGTCGAGGCCGACCCGCTGGCGCTCGATCGCCAGCTCTGCTTCCAATTCTATGCGGCGAGCAACCTGATCAATCGCCTCTACGCGCCGGTCCTGCGTGAGTTGGGCCTCACCTATCCGCAATATCTGGTGATGCTGGTGCTGTGGGAAGGCGATGGCGTGTCGGTCGGCGCGCTGGGCCGGCGGCTGCATCTCGACAGCGGCACGATCACGCCGCTGCTCAAGCGCATGGAGGCGCTCGGGCTGGTGCGGCGCGAGCGCGACCGTAGCGACGAGCGCCGGGTCCAGGTCCGGCTGACCGAGGCCGGCCGCGACCTTCGCGCCCGCGCGGTCAGCGTTCCCGCGACCATGTCGCGCGGTCGGGACGCGGGCGAGCTCGATGCGCTTCGCGAAACGATCAGCGGGCTGGTCGGCCTGCTTGCCGAGGCGCAGCCCGCTCGCGGATAGAGGCGCAGCGCCCGAGCGCAGATGGCTTGCCCGCACGCACCCGATTCCACGCGATCAGTGCGCCTGGGTCGCCGCGTCCGTCACTGCCTCGCAACCGGCGGTGCAGGGCGGTTCGCCCGGCTGGGGCTTGCGGACCGCGACCGAATAGGTGAGCCGGTCGGGCGACGCCTTGCGGATCGTGATCTCGATGTCGCGGATGGCGATGCCGGGCTGTCCCAGCGGCAGCGTCTCGGTCTGGCCCGAGCCGGGATGGACGAGGTCGTCGATCGAATAGCCGCGGATCTCGAACCGGATCTCGCCGTCCTTTATCCCCTGAAAGGCGATGTCGTAGATGCGGCCGACCTCGATTGCGGGATAGTCGGCCGGGTCGGGGATCTGCGCGCCCCTGGAATAGTCGCGCGGCGGCACGAGCGGCTGGCCGACCGCGACGGTCTGCACCGTCCCGAAGGTCGCGGGGGGCGGCGCGTTCGACCGGATCACCGGCGTCTCGGGCGACGCAGCCATCCGGTCATGGAGGGCGCGTGGCGACATGCCGTTGCCGGTCGTGCCGAGCAGGGCATCGGTGAAGGCTGCGTCGTCGATCCGCAGCGGGAAGAAGCCGGCGCGCTCGCGTGCGGCGGGATCGGCGCAGGCGAACTCGAGCTGGGCGCGATCGATCGGGGTGGCGGGTGGGGCCATCTCCGCATCGGCGCGGGTCGAGGTGTCGATCACCTGATCGTCGGCGCCGAACCGCTGGATGCCGACCCAGCCGATGCGCGAGCGCGCGCAATCGACCTGCACGAAATCGAGCGTCATCGCGACCGGGTCGCCCGGGCGGCGGATGACCTGCCGGGCGGCAAAGCGGACGACCCCGCCGTCGCGCTCGATCGAGCCGATATCGACGAACACCGCGGAATGGTCGTCGCGCCCGGCATACCACCAGGGCGCAGCACCGGCCGGGGCGGCGGCCAGCAGGCCGACCGCCAGAAGGAGCAGCGGATATCGGCCGCGCCCGGACGGCGAAGGGGGGCTGCGGTCAGGCAAGCACGCGCACCGCGAACGCGGCGGCGGCGGCGAGGCCGCCCTGGTCCACGCTGTGGCCGATGCCGGGCGAGGCATGCGTCTCGACCGCGACGCCGACCGCGGCGAGGTCTTTCCCGGCCAGGTCCATCGAGCGGAAGGGGACGACATCGTCCTGGGTGCCGTGGATCAGCAGGACCGGCGGGCGGCTCTTGATTTCGGCCTCGAGCGTTTCGGGGGCGACCAGCATCCCGGACATGCCGATGATCCCGGCGACCGGGTCGTCGCGGCGCAGGCCGACATGGAGCGCCATCATCGTGCCCTGGCTGAACCCGACGAGCAGGACGCGGTCGGCGGTCAGGCCGGCCGTCTCCATCTCGCGGGTGATGAAGCCATCGAGCGTGGGCGCGGCAGCCGCGGCGCCGGCAGCGCGCTCGGCCATCGAGAAGGTCTCGATCGGCCACCATTGATAGGCGGCGGCCATGCGCGGCAGCTGCGACGGGGCGTTGGGCGCGACGAAGGCGGCGCCCGGCAGCGACGGCTGGATCATCCGCGCCAGCGAGATCAGGTCGTCGCCATTCGACCCATAGCCATGGATGAGGATGACGAGCGCGTTCGGCGTCGAGCCGGACAGCGGGGCGAGGCGGGGACCGTCGAGCGACATGAGAACCTTTCAACCGGGACGCCGCCGACCGGGCGCCTTCGACGCGGATGCGTGACGTGCGGTGTCGAGGATGGCGCAGAGCATGGCAACCGCAAATCCGGTGACCGGTGCAGCGGGCGTCGCCGACACGTGCTCTCAGGTCGAGTGGAACCCAGCTGACCGCCTTGCCGCAACCGGTCAGGCATCGCGGCGACGGGGCGGGCGGAACGGGAGTCGCCCCGAATTCGACCAGATTCCAGTCGCCCCGAATTGGACCAGATTCCAGATGTCAAATTTGAGGGCGGGAGGATTAGCCGATCGACAAGCGAGGATCGGGCTGCGAGGGAATGACAAGCGGTTGAGGGCATCCGCTATCGACCGGGGGATATATGAAAATTTCGATCAAGCGGGCCGCGCCCGTGGCACTGGCTCTTGTGCTTGCCGCGTGCGACGGGGGTGGATCAGGCGGCGGAGTTCAGCCCGCGCCGACCCCCACACCGACACCTATCACTACGCTCAACGTCACCTTGTCGAAGTCATCCGGTGAAACCAGCTTCGCCGATGACGAAAAGGTGCCGCCGTTCGAATTTGATGCGGCCGTTGTTGGCGCGACGGCAGATCCGGTCATCGCCGACCTGCAATATGATCGCACCCGTTTCACTCTTGATAGCGACCTGGCTCGCGGGGCCGATGGAAAATATCGAGTCCGCCTGATACCGATCGCGACGCTCGCGTCCGGCGCTTACGCCGGGACCGTCACATTCCGGTTATGCCGCGATGCAGCCTGCTCGATCGTCTATCCCGGGTCGACGCAGAGCTTCAGCTATCGCTTTACGGCGCGCCTGGCTGACTGGACGACGTTTCAACGAAATGCTGCGCACAATGGTTATGTCCGCTCCACCTTCGACCCAGCGGTGTTTCGCAAGGCTTGGGACTATAAGCCTGCAAACGTCACATACATGAGCACGGTCAGTAGCGCGAATGGGCTGATCTACGTCGGCACGGGCAACGCAGATGGCACGTCGAGTGTCCGCGCCTTGGCGGCGGCCAACGCCGACGAGCGATGGGCGTACAATATGGGCGTAAAGTATTCTTGGAGCGGACCGGCAATCGGCAAGGGGAAAGTGCTGTTAACCAGCATGGTGTCCTCGTCGGATTCTAACCAGATCGTGTCCGTCGATGCAGTGACAGGCCAATATTCTGGTCCGAACATGCGGTTTGCGTCGCAATGGTCCAATTTCCTCCCGCCAACGCCCTATGGCGATGAACTCTACATGTCGGCCGGCTATTACGGCAATGTGCTCTACGGCTTCAGCCTGCTCGGAGAATCCTGGTGGTCGTCGATGGCCGGCGGTGGCCAGATCTGGGACGGCCAGACGCCTGCCGTCGATGCCGACAATGTCTATTACTATTCGGGCCCGGGAGTGGACGTCTATGATCGCATCACCCACAGGCTGCAGCGTCGCCTGGTGAACCCGTTCTTCGATACGATCGGCTATTCATATTACGGTTCGCCAATTCTTGGGATGAACCGAAACGTCCTTGTGTACTCCGGACATCGTAGATCCGAGACGCCGTCGATCCTCGTCAATTGGCTGATTGATACGCGCACGCACACGTGGCGCAGTGTGGATGCCTACTCGACCACTCCGGGCGTCGGCGGCGGGTCGGTCTATCTCGCACGCAACGCCCCCTCCCGGCTCGATGCGCTCGACGAGGTGACGGGGGCAGTGCGATGGTCGTGGACCCCGCCCGCATCCGAGCGCTTCGTCGGTAACACGATCGTCACCGCGACCCTCGTCTTCGTTAGCACCGACAAGGCGATCTATGCGATACCGCTGCAGGGGACCTCGCACGCCCCCGCATGGTCTGCTCCCTCAAGCGGTGAAATGGCTCTCACCGCCGATGGTCTGCTCGTCGTTACGCACCAGGAAGGCGGGTACACCCCAAGGTCGCTAGTCGCATATCGGCTCCAATAGGAGGCAGGTCTGCCCTGATAGCGGGAGAGAGGTCAGCCTCGGTCGAGCGTCTTGCTCAGACGCACCAGCGTCGGATCATCGTCGATCGGATGGCGCTCGAATCCCATTTCGTGCTCGATCGCGATGGCCGAGCGGTTTTCGCGGTCCTCGATCGCCTCGAGCGTGCGATAGCCGCGATCGCGCGCCTGGGTGACGAGGTGGTCGAGCAGGCTCCAGCCGATGCCGCGCTGCTTCATGTCGCCGCGCAGCGCAATGGCCGCCTCCGCCGTATCGCCGGCCTCCTCCCCCGCCAGCATCGCCGCGGCCAGGATCGAGCCGTCGTCGCCCAGCGCGATCAGGCTGAGACTGCCACCGTCATTGGCACGGATCATGTCGGCGAGGCGATCGCGACTGACCTCGCGAATGCCGGTAAGGAAGCGGAACCGCAGATCCTCCGGCGTCACTTGAGCGAAGAAGGCGGCAAGCCCGGGCTCGTCTTCGGTGCGCGCTGGACGGACATGAAGGCGGACGCCGTCACGGGTGACGAGCAGGTCGGTATTGGGTGTCGTCACTGCAGTTTTCCCTCTGACGATCGATCCTGGCCCGATCTGGCATGGGATGCGTTGATCGGCATCAAGCGGCGAGCCACTCGACAGGTTCCCTAGCGCGATGATAGCCTCGACACGTCCAGTAAAAGGAGCGTGGCGTGACGCGAGTCGGTTGGTCTGCCTGCTGGCTGTTCGCTTGTATCTCGGCGGCGCTCCCGGCCCATGCCCAGAGCCAGTCGCTGCCCCTGCGCGATGCGGAGGTGGCGCTCGCCGGCTACGCGGACTGCGTGGTGACGCGAAAGGCCTATCGCGCGCCGGTGACTACCTTCCTGCGCACCGTGCCCGAGAGTCCCGATTTCAATGGCAATGCGATGAAGGCGGCGGACATGAGCTGCCTGAACGCGGCCGCGGCGCGACAGCGCTCGAAACTGACGCTGCGCATTCAGCCCGAGGCCTATCGTGAGGCGCTGTATCCCGCACTCTACCGGCGCGATTTCGGCAAGAAGGGGCCGCCCACCGGCATTGCCGAACTGCCGCCGCTGCAATTGTCTGGCGAGTTCACCCAGGATGCCGCCGCGCTTCCTGAACCCTATCGCCCCGGTCGGGCGCTGGGCGACTGCGTATCGCGTCAGGCGCCGCAGGCGGTGCATGCGCTGCTGATGGCCAAGCCGGATTCGGCGAAGGAAGATGTCGCCGTCCAGGCGCTGCAACCGGCGCTCGGTGCCTGCTTGCCCGCGGGCAAGTCGTTCAAATTCACCCGCGCCACGCTGCGTGCATGGACCGGCGAGGCGATGTACAAGCTGTCGGTCGCGGCGGCTCCGGTCGATTAGGGCGGGCCGCCGCCCGGCTCAGTTCAGGCGATACGCGGTCATCCCGGTGCTGCCCGTGACGATCAGAAGATTGTCGGGCGAGAGCGCGAGGGCACCGCCGGTTGCCGCGGTCCAGACCACCGGATTGCCGCCGGCGAGCAGATCGATCGCGTAGGTCTCGCGCTCGCTCCCCACGAAGAGGTGGCTCTCGGTGGCAATCACATTGCTGGTGAGCTTCGCCTTGGTCGCGCCGACATCGATCGATGCGGTGACCGATCCGGTAGCCGTGTCGATCACGTCGATGATCGTCGAGTTGGAGCGCGGGGCATAGAGCTTTCCGCCGCGCAGCGCAGGATGGCCGACATAGGTGCCGGATGTTCTCCAGACGAACCTGGTCTGATCGAGCGCGAAGGCGATGATGGCGCTGGGCTGGGTCGATCCGCGATTGTCGGAGAAGGTGAAGATGTTGCCCTTACCATCGAGGATCGGGGCGCCATAATAGGACCCGTAATAGCTGAGGCCGGCGTGCGAGAAGAAGGGATCGGGAATGCTCCGGTACACCGTGCCGTCGGCGCGGTTGAAAATGTTCAACGCCCCGCCACTGTAGAAATAGACATAGCGATCATCGACACCCAGACTCTCGCCTTGCTGGACGATGCCGATGCCGTTTCCGGCGTTGCTCGACCAAGTGGAGATACCGGTGGCCGTGTTATAGGCATAAACGACGTTCCCATAATATCCTGCCTGGTGGAACAGGTCGTCTCCTGCCGGTACGGGGGCGCCCGCCTGGGCGAACTGGCTCGCATAGGACAGGACGCGCAGGACGCGTCCGTCATTCGCGTCGATCACCGGCATCGGGACGGAGCCGGACGAACTGTCCATCACCGCGGAGACCACGCGCCCGTTCGCGTAGCTTGGCGCACTCATATCGTGGGACCGGCCCAGATCGTAGCGCCAGCGAATGGCGCCCGTATCCGCGGCGATCGACCGCGTCTCCACGCGATTCGACGTCGGCTCGGCGTAGAAATTGGCGAACACGCTGCCTGCGCGCGCAGCCACGGCGGACGGCCGCGACGTTCCCGTCGAAACCTGCCAGGTCGCGGCCGCGGGGAACTTGCCGGCATCGTATTTGACCGGAACATAGCCGGTGTGCGCTGCATCGCGCTGAAATGTCGACCAGTCCTTCAACTGGACTGTCAGGTTGACCGTGAAGGTCTGCGTCGAGCCGGGATAGACGGTGCCGCACGCGGCATCGGTGCACAGCCGGAAGGTGACGGTGTTGGCGGTCTGCCCTGCGGGCTGAAACTCGGCCGCAGCCAACTGCACCGCATAGCTGGCGCCGGACGCGACCGCGCTGGTCAGCGCGACGCGCCCGCCGCTGATCTGTACGTCGGGCACCACGGTGCCCGACGGCGTTCCGGTATAGCTGGCGGTGAAGCTGATCGGGCCGCGCGTGCCGCCTTCGGCCAGGCTGTAGTTGGTCGAACTTGCCGACAAGGTGACGGGCAACGTCGAGATCGTGGGCGTTGGCGTTCCGCCGGTGTTTCCGCCGCCGCTACCGGTCCCGCCGCCGCTCCCGCCGCACGCGCCCAGAATAGTCGCGACTCCCAGAAACGCGAAAGAATGCGCGCGCGCCATAATGCCCCCGATAATGCCAAGATTAGCCCCTAAGACCTCGTAAGCGGACGATTTCGAGCGCGCAACGATATTCGCAACCAGGCCCGATGAGGATCTTGGACTCGCCTGACTCATCGCTCCCATTTTGAACCGAAGCGGGCGGGTTGCTTGTAGCTGGCAGAAGAGATCGGCAGACGGGCGTCATGATCCGGCATGCCTGCGTTGCGCTCGCCCTGAGTCTATCATCGGCCTCGCATCGGCTCAGCCAGTGCCGGCGCGGCCTGCCGCGTCCCAACCCATGCTGATCGATCTGGTCGGCGGCGAGGTGCAGTGCGATGACGGCATCGCGGGGCGTCTCGTTCGGCCGATTCACCTTGAACGCCGGCCGGGGCGTCATGCCCTCAGGAAGATGCGGACTGGAAGCTGATGCCGAAGCTCACCTTCCGGCCGGGCTTCGCCGGGCGCCGCGTCGAGGGCTGGGCGGTGATCGGCTATGATATCGCCCCTTGGGGAAAAACCGGCAATGTCCGCGTCCTCGCCGCCGAACCCGCGGCCGCCTTTGGCGATCGGGCACGCGAGATCGCGACGGGCGCGCGTCAGGCGCCCTCGGCCGCCGGGCGGAGCGGGTGCGTGGACATGGTGCACTTTATCATGCCGTCACCGGGAGGCGCTGCGCCGGACGGCGGGGCCGACGCGGACTAGACGCGCGACCTCACACCGCCATCGTGTCGTACACCACGACCTTGCGCCACAAATGGCTGCATTTGGCGACGAAGGCCTGGTGGATCGGGTGGTCCTGATAGATCTTCTGGTCGGCGGTGCTGTCGAAGAACATCAGTTCGGACACGTCGTAGCTGTTGTCGACGACGTCACGCTGCTCCGTTGAGGCGGGGACGCCGATGTGTAGGTCGCGGATCACCTCGATCGCCTTGAGCGTGCGCAGGCCGGCGATCAGTTCGGCGCGGTCGGCGGCGGAGCCGGCGTTGTTGAGCCAGAAGAAGACGTGATGGACCAGCTTCGCACCGGCGGCTTGCGGGGCCGGCGCTGGCGCAGCGGCGGCCGGGGTGGCGGCCAGCGCCGTGCCGCCGGCGATTCCGGCCGCGACCACTGACTTCATCATTCCCCTGCGGTCGGCGTCCATCGCTCGTCTCCTGTGGCTGTCGATCGGGGCACAGGTTTGCGGGGGTGGGGTGGGGTCGGTCAAGGACCTTGGGGTCGGGGGTGGGAAGGCGCGCGCGGTGTACAGGCCTCCCCTTGACCCGCCCGGAGGCGGGAGAGAATTCCGGCGAAGCCATAACCTCCGGTTTGACGCCTGCGAAACATTACCGCTGGCTGGCGCCGCACGGCCCGACCATGGATCGATCCGACCTCTCGCAGCGGCGCGGCCGGCGAGAGGCGAGGGACGGGCAAGGGAGAGGGCGGCATGACGGGGCGGAACGCATCGGCGCGGAGCGAGCGAATGGCGCGGGTTCGCATGGCGCTGGCCAGCCTGCTCCTGCTGGCACTGGCGATTGCCGGGCTGCAGGCGGCACGCGCTCAGGGGGTGGTGTCGGCCGCCGATCCGCGGGCATCCGAGGCAGGCGTCGAGATGCTGCGCGCGGGCGGGAGCGCCGCCGATGCCGCGCTGGCGATGATGCTGACGCTGACCGTGGTCGAGCCGCAGTCGAGCGGGATCGGCGGGGGCGGCTTCTTCGTCCATCACGATGCGGCGCGCGGGCTGATCGACACGATCGACGGGCGCGAGCGGGCCCCGGCGGCGGCGCGGCCCGACCGGTTCCTGGGCGCGGACGGCAAGCCCTTGCCTTATGACCGGGCCTATCCCGGCGGGCTGTCGGTCGGCATTCCCGGCAATATCCGGCTGGCCGAGCAGGCGCATCGCCGCTGGGGCAAGCTGCCCTGGGCGCGGCTGTTCGAGCCGGCGATCCGCCATGCCGAGCAGGGCTATATCGTCTCGCCGATGATGGCGCGGTTCATCGCCGGATCGGCCGGGCGGTGGCGCGATTTTCCCGACACCCAGGCGCTGTATGCCCCCGGCGGGACCCCGCTGCCGGTCGGGGCGACGGTGCGCAACCCGAAGCTGGCGGCGCTGCTGAGGCGGATCGCCGCCGAGGGGCCCGATGCCTTTTACCGCGGCGACAATGCCGGGGCGATCATCGGGGCGGTCGGCGGATCGCGGCTCAACCCGGCGGTGATCACCGCGGCCGACCTGGGCGGCTATACCGCGACGCCGCGCAATGCGGTGTGCGTGCGCTACCGCGTGTACAAGATCTGCGGCATGGGCCCGCCCTCTTCGGGGGCGACGACGGTGTTCGGCATCCTGGGGATGATCGAGCGGTTCGATATCGGCAGCATGGGAGCGGACTCGCCCGATGCCTGGCACGTGGTCGCCGAGGCGATGCGCCTGTCCTATGCCGATCGCGGCCAGTATATCGGCGATCCCGATTTCGTCGCGGTGCCGCTGACCGGGCTGATCGACCCCGCCTATCTGGCGCGGCGGTCGCGGCTGATCCGGATGGACCGCGCGATGCCGTCGGTCCGTCACGGTACGCCGCCGGGCGCCGCCCCGCGCGGCGCACCGACCAAGTCGACCGAGAAGGGCACGACCCATTTCTCGGCGGTGGATGCCGAGGGCAATGTCGTCGCGATGACGTCGACGATCGAGGACATCTGGGGCAGCCAGCTGATGGCGAATGGCATGATGCTGAACAACGAGCTGACCGATTTCAGCCTGGCGCCGGTGCGCGACGGGCTGGCGGTTGCGAACCGGGTGCAGGCAGGAAAGCGGCCGCTGTCGTCGATGTCGCCGACGATCGTCTATGACGCGCAGGACCGACCGATCCTGGCACTGGGATCGGCGGGCGGGCCGCGCATCATCATGCACGTGACCAAGACGCTGATCGGCGTGCTGGACTTCGGCCTGTCCGCCGAAGAGGCGATCGCGCTGCCCAATCTGTTCTTCGACGGGAACACGGTGCTGATGGAGCGCTCGGCGCGGACCGGGCCGATCGTCGCGGGGCTTCGCGCCAAGGGTCACAGCGCGCGCCAGGTGTCGCTGGGATCCAAGGTCAATGCGGTCCAGCGCGTAGGCGATGGCTGGCAGGGCGCCGCCGATCCGCGCAGCGAAGGTACTGCATTGGCGCAATAATCCCGGGTGCCGGACAGGGGCGATCGACACGCCGGGGGGAACGGATGGGCGCGCATCCGGTTGATCCCGATCATCCCCTGTTCGGAGAGCTGAATTGAACAAGATCCTGATCGCGCTCGCACCGATGGTGCTGGTCGCCGGCTGCGGCGAGAATGCCAATGAGGCCGCCGCCGACCGGATGGAGGACAATGCCGAGGCGAACGCCGCCGCCGCCGGGCCTATCCCGGTCGCGCTGGGGCTGAGCGAGGCGCAACTGCTCGATGCCAATCTCGTCGGCGCAAACAATGTCGAGCTGGGCGATGTGAACAGCCTGGTCCGCGGCCCGGCGGGCGCGGTCGAGGGGCTGGTGGTCGAGGTCGAGGACAGCAATCCCGAGCGTCATGTCCAGGTGCCGATCAGCGGCCTGACGGTGGTCACGCGCGGCACCGACACCGACCTGTCGACGACGATGACCCGGGAACAGCTGGCGGCACTGCCCGAGGCGAAGCTGCCGGTCCAGTAAGGTCGGGATCACCGGGCGCTGCAACGGGCGCCCGGTGATCCCAGACGGTCAAGTTACGGAAGCAGGTGGTTCGTCTTCACCGTCTTGCCGTCGGGGCTGACCTCGACAAAGCCGCTTTTCTTGACGTCGTTCGAGGCCAGGCGGCCATCGACGTCGAGGCGCAGCATGTGGGTGCTGGTGAACCGGTCCGGAGAGGCGAGGCGGACGCCCGACCAGGCGTAGCTGCTGTAGACGCCGTCCAGCTTCGGCTTCTGCGCGTCGATCACGCCCTTGAGCGCGGCGGCATTGACCTTGGACAGCGGGATCAGATGATCCTCGAGGTTGAACTTGGTCGCATCGCCGCCCATCACCGTGATCTCGACCGGCTTGGGTGTTCCGAACGTGCCGGTCCTGAGGTCGAGCGAGGTGTCGAGCAGCTTCCGCGGATCGCTGGGGTTCTGATACTGGACCGAGCAGACGGTCATCTGGCCCTTGGGCTCGTCGTCGGTGCTGTCGATCTCGCTGCCGGAGCTGAAGAAGGAGTTGATTTCGGACACCTTAACATCGGCGCCGAGGTGCTTGGCGATGGCGCGGAAGCAAACATCAGGGCCCTCCGAGAAGGTCGGCACATTGGCGCTGGCGGTCTCGGTCGATCCCGCCACGGCCGGCGTAGCGGCGCCCTTGTCGGCGGTCGAATTGGACCCGGCATCGCCGCCGCCGCAGGCGGACAGGCCGAGCGAAAGCCCGACTGCGAGGCAAAGCGCGGTGGACTGCTTCCTGGAAATCATGCGGTACTCCCTCTTTTATGCACCGCGATTAACCTATCATGGTTCGCTTGGTTGCATCGGCGTTCCGTCGCGCGGCTAGCGCAGCTTGTCGCTCGACGGCGTAAGGCCGATCATCGCGCGCAGCCGCCACAGCCGGTCGACCAGCCATCGGTCCACCGGCCCCGACGCCTCGACCAGCGGAAGATCGACGACGAAGGTGCGCGACACCCGGCCGGCGTGCCACTCGGTCTCGGCTCCCGCCGCCGCGCCGTAGAGCTGGAGCATCTCGAGTTCCGCGACCCCGCGGATCGCGCCATATCGGTCGCGCAGTACCAGCCAGCCGGGCGCGTCGCTCGAACCGCCGGGCATGGCGAAGACCATCGGCCGGGGACACAGCGTCAGCGTCCAGGCCCCGTCGGGGCTGCGCTCGGGCGGGATATAGGGTTCGGCGCAGGCCAGCCGACCCTCCGGCATCAGCAGAACACCGGCGATCGCCAGCAGCAGCAGCACGGCAAGTGCGATCCGCCGGGCGCGCGGGCGACGAGAGCGGGGTGGGGCGTCTGGCAGGTCGGCGGTCACGGGATCGTCCGGCGCTAGAGGGCACCGGACGATCTACACCGCGCGCGGGTCGCGGCCAATCGCGCGCGATCCGCCGCTATTTCGACGGGGTCGGCGCAAGCAGCCCGGCGAGTGCACCGATCGCCGCCGATCCGATCGCGATCAGGCCGTCGGGAATGTCGCCCTGGGTCTTGACCAGCGCGATCCACATCTGGGCGGCGATCACCGCGAGGACGCTGACCCCCAGCACCACGACCGTCGCCTTGTAGACGAAGGTGTTGGGGATGACGCTGCGCCGGATCGCTTCGCGTTCGGCATCGGCGACGATTTCCTGCACCTTGGCGGGATCGTCGGCCGCGGCCAGATCGGTCGCGCGTTCCTGAAGCGCCTTCGATAAATTGGTGGCGAAGCTTGCCATGGCGATCGCTCCCGATGTCAGCCGTTGGTGGCGAGGACGAAGCTGCCGAACCGCGCATCGGACCACCAGGGCGATGCGGGCACGCCGCGGGCGAAATTGACGCTGCCGGCCTGCGACTGGACCGGCATGGTCACCCGGCCCGAGGCATCGCGCCGCGCCTTCACCGATGCCGTCTCGGGCGCGATGATGACGATATGGCCCGATCGCGCGAGATCCTTGCGCCGCGCGCAGATCGTCGCGATGCCGCCGCGATTGGCGCAGTCCTGAAGGTCGGTGAGCGAGAAGCTGCGCGTCCAGCCGAAGCGCGGGCCGTAATCGACCAGCCAGTTGTGGATCGCATTCGCGTTCATCTCGCGCACCGTCACGTCATATTGCGCAGCGACGCTCTGCCCCGCCTCCAGCGAGGCGATCGCCTTGTCGGTCCACCACACGCGCGGGAGATAGACGCCCGAGGCATAGGCGAGGTCATAGGCGTAGATGTTGCAATAGGTGCGCCCGCCGCCGGGGCGATAGCGGCGGCTCTGCTCGACCTTGAGCCAGGCGATCAGCGTGTCGAGCGCGGCGGAGGCGTGCGGCAGGTTGCGCGGCATGCCCGCCTCTCCCAGCGGGCTGGCCGAGGCGGGGCCGGCGCGGGTCGAGCCGGCATTGCCCTCTCGCCAATGGACGGGCACGAGGCGCGAGGCGCTGGCGAAGGACACCGCGTCCGCCGGGGCCAGATACTTGCCCGACACCCAGCCGTCGAACGAAGCGCCGTCCAGTTTGCCGGTGACGCGGCACCATTTGCCGCTGCGGTCGTGAATCTCGACCTCGCACCCCTCGGGCAGGACCGCCCGTTCGTTGCCCGGCTCCTGACGGGGTTCCTTGCGCAGGAACAGTCCGTGCGCGGTGACCTTGTAACGCATGAAGAGTCTCCCCGGATTTCGGTCAGGCGACGCCGCGCAGGCTGCGCAGCAATCCCTCGACGACGGTCTTTTCCTCTTCGGCGATGCGCTGGACCGCGGCGTCGAACTGCACGGTCGCGGCATCGCGCCTGGCGATCAGGTCGGCGAGGCGCGCGCGGGTGTCCTCGGCTTCGGCGCCGGCCTTGACGTCCTCGAGCTTGCTCAGCGCCTGGCGCGTCATGGCGATGCCCGGCTCGAATGCGCCCGCAATCTCGTCGCGCTTCATCTGGATCTGGGTGCGCATGCAGGTGAAATAGGTGCTGGCCGAGCCGGCGATCCGCTCGCGCGCAGAGCCGAACAGCGTTTCCTTGGTCGCCGCGATCTCGGCCTGCATCTCGGCCGCCTTGTCCTCGGCGTCCTCCTTCAGCTCTGCGGCCTCGACACTGATGCTCTTCACCGTGATCTGCGGCACGTCGAACTTCAGCTGCTGGGTGCGCATCGCGAATTCGGGCACGTCGAGCTTGAACTCGGTCCGGTCCATCCGGACCTCGGGAATGCCCATGACGATCTCGTGCTGCTGCATGAAGGTCTCAGGCACGTCGGCGTAGATGTTCTTCCACTTGATCTTGAAGCCGTGAAACTCGGGATATTGACCGATCTTCCTGCGCACCATCCGGATCGAAGGCGTGTGGAAGACGATGCGCTTGTCCTTCATCGTCACCTGCGGCAGGTCGAGCGACCAGCTCTGGAGCGTCATCGTCACCTCGGGCAGGTCGAGCGCGATGGTGATCGTCTCCCAGTCGATGTCGACCTCGATGCCCAATTTGGCATCGATTCCGCCGCCGTCGGGCGCATCGTCGCTGATGCGGTCGAATTCGGGCTGGTAGCGGTCGCTGATCGCCCGGATCGAGGTGGAGAGGGCGCCGCCCAGATCCTCGACCAGGGTGTGGAGCGTTTCTCTCTCGGCTTGGCAGGCTTCGGCCATGACGGGTCCTTTCGGTGAACTGAGGTCCTCCGACTAGGCGTCGCGGCGCCCGCCTTGCGTGATGGCGGCGTCGCGGAATCGTGAAAAATGCCCGGCCCGGGCGGCGATGCCATGCGCGTCAGCCGCGCACCGCCGCCTCGAGCGCGTGGGTGAACAACAGGCGGTCCTGCTCGCGGCGCAGCATGTCGATCAGTTGCAACCCGCCCCCGTCGAGCAGCGGCCGGGCCAGGCTGCGCGCCAATGCGTCCTGGCCGGCAAGCTGCGCGGCGACGCACAGGCCGAGATGGGTCGGCGGAAAGTCGGCCGTGGCGCGGTCGGCCTCGATCAGCAGGCGCAGCGCGCGGTGCGGATCGCCCTGTTGAAGCGCGGCATAGCCGATGCCCGTCAGCGTCTGGCCCTGGACACCGCTGAGCGGGTTGATGCGCAGCGCGAGTTCGAGGCGTTCGGTGGCGCGCGCCGGCTCGCCGCGGACGACATCGACCCAGCCGCCCCAGAACAGCGCCGGCTGGTGCGAGGGCAGCAGGTGCAGCGCGCTGGCGATGATCCGGTCGGCCATGTCCATGTCGCCGCGGATGTTGACGAGCGTGCCGGCGCAATAGCCCAGCGCCTCGACATTGTCGGCGCCGTAGCGCATCGCCGCCTGGTAGTAGAGGATGGCCCGGCGCAGCACCGCCTCGCGATCGGGGCTGTGGTGCAGCATCCAGTCGATGCTGTTGCAATAGGCGGCAAGCGAGGTCGCCCAGGGGCATGTCGGGTCGGTCTCGACCAGTTCCATGCTGAGCGCGATTGCCTCCGCGATCGACTCGCGGTCCCAGCTGCGCGAGACGGCGTTGGCGCGCCAATAGCGTTCATAGTCGCCCGAGACCGGTCCGATCCAGCGCAGGCCGCGCTGGCGCTCGGCATGGTCGACCCGTGACCAGATCTGGGGCGCGATCCGCTCGGCGATCTGGTTCTGGAGGGTGAAGCTGCCATCGGCCTCGCCAATGAACGAGCCTGCCCACATTTGCTCGCCCCCCGCCGCCTCGACCAGGGCGACCGAGACGCGCAGCTGGCCCGCATCGCGCAGCACCGACCCCTCGAGCAGATAGCGCACGCCGAGGCGCCGGCCGATCTCGGGCCGGGCGACTTCCTGTTCGGCAAGCAGCCGCGCGGCATTGCTCGACACGATGAAGAGCTGGGGAAAGGCGCTGAGGCAGACGCTGACCTCGTCGGCGATCCCGGCGCCCAGCCAGGCCTGTCCGGCATCGTCGACGACCTGGAAGGGGAGGACGGCAAGCGACGGCTTGGGGGGCAGACGGGGGGCTGCCTCGGCCAGGGCCTCCTCGGCGTGCGGGACGGTGCCGCCGAAGACCTCGCTCGTGCTGGCGGCGGCCGCCGGTTCGGGCATGTCGAGCTCGATCATCGCGCGGACCCGCTCGCGCTCGTCGCGCAGCCAGTCCTCGAACTCGTCGCAGTCGGGCAGATCGAGGCCTTCGAGAAAATCGGCGCGACGGGTGCGGCGATCGGGCGGCCCGAGCCCGAGCGTGAAGATGTCGACATCGATCCGGTCGATGGCGACAGCGACCCGCTTGGTCTCGGTGATCAGCAGATGGCCGGCATCGGAGGCGGCAAGCAGGCCGCGCAGGTTGGACAGTTCGCGCCGCAGACTGTCCTGCGCCTGCTTCTGCCCGCGGCTTCCCCACAGCATCGATTCCAGCTTGCGCCGCGACCGGACCCCGCCGGGCGCGACCACGACCAGCGCGAAGAGCGCCATTCCCTTCTGGCTGCTGATCTCGATCCGTCGGCCCTCAGGCGCGAACAGGCCGAACGGACCCACCAGGTTGAGCCGGTATCGTGTCATCTTTTCCCCCGCGAAAAGCTTATTCCAATTTTCGCCGCGGGCAACTGAGGGGTTTCACGCTTTTCGGACGAGGGCAGCGCCAGGAATCGCCGGAAGATCCGAATTCAAGTCTCACGCCCGTCCGCCAGGAGCATGTCGATGCCGTCCATCCGCTACGACGACCATGTCGCCTGGTCCAACTACCACCTGACGCTGGGCGCGCGGTCGGCGGCGCGGCCGGTCCCGTCGATGACGATCGAGCGGCTGGCCCGGATCGAGGCGGGCGATGTCGCGGCCCAGCCGGGGCTGGCGCGATTTGCGGCCACGGCAGCACCGTTGATGCAGCATCTGGCGACGGTGCGATCGGACCTGGGCGGGCGGAGGCCGCCGGGCCCTGCCGGGATGACCGGGTGCAGCTGGAGCTTCAGCCCGGTGATCGGGACGCCGGCGTCGCAGCTGGCGTGCGACGGGTTGTCGGGGGCGGCGGGGCTGGACGAGGGCGACCGGGATCCCGCCTGCACCGTCGCCGCGGACCGGATCGCACTGGTCAGCGGGGGGACGCGGCTGCGCAAGCTGGTGGACTGGGGCAGGCCGCTGGGGCTGACCCTCATGACGAGCGGGACGCATCTGGGCGCGACCGTGGCGGGATCGGCGGGGACGGCGAGCCACGGGTCGCGGCTGGGCTATGGCGGGATCCAGAACATGGTGCTGGGGATGCACCTGATCACCGGCGCGACCGACCATGTCTGGATCGAACGGTCGTCCGGTCCGGTGCTGAACGCCCAGGGTGCGGCACGGCTGGAGGTGGCGGGGGCGAGGCTGCGCGTCGTTCGCGACGACGACCAGTTCGAGGATGCGCTGGTCCATCTGGGCTCGATGGGGATCGTCAACGGGGTGGCGATGGAGATGGTGCCGATCGAGACCTTCGCGCTGCTGCGGCGGCGGGCGACGCTGGATGCAGCGTGGCTGGACGATCTGGCACAGGGCGAATTCGACCGGGCGGCGGCGCGGCTGCACTGTCCGGTGGTGCCGGCCTTTTACGAGATTACCCTAAACCCCCATGCGCCGTTCGCCGACGAGGCGACGCACCTGATGTACGTGCCGCGCACGGCAAGCGCGCTGCTGCCGCCGGGCGATGCGGACATCGTCCGGCCTGCCGATGCGATCGGCCTGCTGGGCCAGTGGCTGACGCGCAGCGACGCGACCCGCCCGTCCGCCGCGGGGAATGCGCTGGTCGGGGAGCGGGACGATCCCGGCGGCGCCGTCCGGCGTGTGCTGCGCCGGCTGTTGAAGGACGAGAGCTCGGCCTTTGCCTATTATCGCGCGATCGGGAAGTTCGAGGCGAATTCGGGACCGTTCGATCCGGAGGACCCGGCGCGACCGGGCTATGACTGGGGCGCGCTTCACGGGGACGAGATCACCGGCAATACGCCGGGCGCGCTCTACAATGCGTCGTTCGCGATCCCGCGCGACCATCTGGCGGCGGCGATCCCGGCAATCTGCCGTGCCGTTGCGCATCTGGAGCCCTCGTTCGTATTCTCGATCCGCTTCGTCGCGCGGCCGGCGGGGACGCTGGCCTTCACCCGGTTCGAACAGAATGCGGTGATCGAGATCGATGGGCTGTCGGGACTGATCTGTGAAGTCGCGGCGGCGGGGATCGATCCGTCGGAGCCGCATGCGGGCGAGATGCTGGCAGCGCTGCGCGCGCTGTCGACGACGCTGGAGAAGGGCGCCGTCGCCGTGCGCGCCGCACTCGAGGCGGCGCGGATCCCGAGTTCGATGCACTGGGCGAAGCTGGGCGACCTCGACAAGGCGAAGGTGCAGGCCGACTTCGGACATCCGGCCGATCCGGAATCGCTGATCCGCCGGTGGCGCGACACGCGCGACGCGCTGTTGCCCGAGGAGTCGCGCGCGCTGTTCTGGAACGACCATGTGGTCGCGCTGGGGCTGCTCGACCGGATTGGCACGGCGAAGCGCTGAACGCAAAGAGCGTGATGCGTTCGACCGATCGGAAGCGCATCCCGATTCCGGCGCGACCACCGGTCCCGCGATAGCCGTCGGCGACCCGGCCATTGGCCTTGATGAACCCGATAGTCCTGGGGCCGTCCTGTCGTCCGCGATGCCTCGCGGGGATTGCCGGCATGGGTTTGAACGTCTCGATTATGTAGGCACGTTGCTACGTTGTTGCGGCCTGGCAACAGGATGGCAGGCAGCGCGGGAATTCGTTCAAGCGGCCATGATCGCAGGCGAAAATCCGCTTGTCTGCGTGCCGCCGGCTCCCTTTTATCCGCGTTGCCGCCCGTCATTCAGCCGCGATTGATCGCGTTGTCGGACCCGGCGTCAGAACCAGGAGGGGGTTTATGAGTCTCGGCGAATTGAGCGTCGCATTCTTTCTGCAGATTTTCGTCATCGTCGCGGCGTGCCGGGCGATGGGCTGGATCATGAAGCGGTTCTTCGATCAGCCGCAGGTGATCGGCGAGATGATCGCGGGCGTGATCCTGGGGCCGTCGCTGCTCGGCCTGTTCGCGCCCGACATCCAGGCGATGATCTTTCCCAAGGAAAGCAAGCCCGTGCTCTATGTCTGCGCGCAACTTGGCGTGGGACTGTACATGTTCATGGTCGGACTGGGATTTCGCACCGATCACTTCCGGCTGAACGCCAAGAGCGCGGTCGCGGTGTCGCTGTCGGGCATGGCGGCGCCGTTCCTGGTCGCCATCGCGCTGACGCCCTGGCTGGTGAGTCTCGACCTGTTCGGTCCGGGGTTGAGCAATCTTCAGGCGACGTTGTTCATGGGGGCCTGCATCTCGATCACCGCCTTCCCGGTGCTCGCGCGGATCATCCAGGAGCGCGGCCTGACCAAGACGCCGCTCGGCTCGCTGGCGCTCTCTTCCGGCGCGATCGACGATGCCGGTGCCTGGACGGTGCTGGCGATCGTGCTGGCAAGCTTCGGCGGGGGACCTGAGGTCGCGCTCAAGGCGATCGTCGGCGGCGGGCTGTTTGCCGGGTTCATGGTCTTTTTCGGTCCCAGGATGTTCGCGCCGCTGGCGCGCTGGGCAGAGCGCGAGGGCAAGATCACGCCGCCGATGCTGGCGGTGGTGGTGATGCTGTTCGGGCTCAGCGCCTGGGCGATGGATGCGGCGGGACTCCATTCGGTATTCGGGGGCTTCCTGCTGGGCGTGGCGATGCCGCGCGGCCTGCTGACGCGCGAGATCAAGCGGCAGATGGAGCCGTTCACCATCGCGTTGCTGGTGCCGATGTTCTTCGCCTTCTCCGGACTCAACACGCAGCTGACCATGGTCAACAGCTGGGATCTGGCAGCGATCGCGGCAGTGATCCTGGTCGGATCGATCGCGGCCAAGGCGCTGGCCTGCTGGGCGGCGGCGCGGGCGACCGGGCAGGACAATCCGACGGCGATGGCGGTCGGCGCGCTGATGAACGCCCGCGGCCTGATGGAGCTGATCATCATCAATATCGGCCTGCAAAAGGGGATCATCGGGCCGGCATTGTTCTCGATGCTGGTGGTGATGGCGATCGTCACGACGCTGATGGCGTCGCCGCTGTTCGAGCTCGTCTATGGCCGCAAGGCACGAGCCAGCGGCCAGCTGGGCCAGCTCAACGAGGAAGAGGACGAGGAGGACATCCCCGTCCGCGGCGGCGCCCGCACCCGCACCGTCTGAAACCCTGCGGCCCGGTGCCGTTGCGGCACCGGGCCTGCGCTCCGGATCGGAACTGGATATGCAATCAGTCAGGCAACCCGTCGGCGAGCGGCTGGTAAAACGCGTCGTCGTCGCGGGCGGGGGGACCGCCGGATGGGTCACGGCGACCGCGCTGGTACGTCATCTGGGCCCGCTGATCGACATCACCCTGGTCGAATCGGAGGCGATCGGGACGATCGGGGTCGGCGAGTCCACGGTGCCGACCTTCCGTGGCTTCCACAACCTGATGAAGATCGACGAAGCAGGCTTCATGAGCGCCACCCAGGCGACGGTGAAGCTGGGCATCGAATTCAGGAACTGGGGCCGCATCGGCGATCGCTATATCCACCCGTTTGGAACCTATGGACGCAAGTGGAGCTGGATGGCGGATTTCCATCATTTCTGGCTGCACGCCAGTGCGCGGGGATTTGGCGGAGCGCTGAACGACTATTGCCTGGAGTCGGTGGCGGGCGAAGCGGATCGCATGTCGCTCGCGCCGCCGCTGGCACCGAGCTACGCCTATCATATCGATGCCGCGCGCTATGCGCGTGCGTTGCGCAGCCTGGCGGAGCCCGCCGGCGTCCGGCGGATCGAGGGCAAGATCCGGACGGTCGAGCTGAATCCGGAGAGCGGCTTCATCGACGCGCTGGTGCTGGACTCCGGGTCTCGGGTCGAGGGCGACCTGTTCATCGACTGCACCGGGTTTCGATCGCTGCTGCTGGGTGAGGCACTGGGCGTGGCGTTCGAGGATTGGGGGCACTGGATCCGCACCGACAGCGCCGTGGCGGTCCAGTCGACATCGAACGGCCCCGAGCAACCCTATACGTCTGCGATCGCGCACGAGGCGGGGTGGCGCTGGCGCATCCCGCTTCAGCACCGCGACGGCAACGGCTTCGTCTTTGCCAGCGAATATATGTCGTCCGACGAAGCCTGTGCCCGGCTGCTTTCCGAAATCTCGGGCGAACCGCTGTTCGATCCCTGGCTGATCCGGTTCAAGACCGGAACGCGCGCCAAGGCCTGGCACAAGAACTGCCTTGCCCTGGGGCTTGCCGGAGGGTTCATCGAACCGCTGGAATCGACGAGCATCCATCTGATGATGGCGGCGGTGACGCGGTTGATCGAGGATTTCCCCTTCCAGGGCTTCGACCCGGCATTGTTGTCCTATTTCAATGGCAAGTCGCGGCAGGAGTTCGAGAATATCCGCGATTTCATCATCCTCCACTATCATGTGACGGAGCGGGAGGATTCAGGCTTCTGGAATCGGTGCAGGACGATGGCGATTCCCGACAGCCTCAGCGAGCGGCTGGCGCTCTGGGAGGAGACTGGCCGCGCCTATCAGTTGCCGCACGAACTGTTCCGGATCGACAGCTGGGCGGCGGTGCTGCTGGGCCAGCGGCGCCATCCGCGGGGATATCATCATGTGGCGGAGATGATGCCGGAGCAGACACTGCGCGACGAGCTGGCGCGGATGAAGCGCGAGATCGCCGGCCTGGTCGATCGGATGCCCAGCCACCGCGAGTTCCTGAACGCCTATTGTCCGGCCGAAGCACCGGACTGATCGGGCGGAGCGCCGATCGGTCCGGCGGTGCCGCGATCATCCCAGCGGCGCGATTTCGGGATTGAAGGTGATGGTCGAGCGGATCTCGAGCGTGTCGGGGCCGATCGACATCGGGCAGACCACGCCCGGCATCGCGGCGACGTCGAACAATTCGGTGATGAAGCCGTCGAGCTTGATCCATTCGACGATGTCGCCCGAGGCGAGGTTCACGACCAGCACGCCGCACCAAGGCTCGGCGTCGCGCTCGGTCATCGCGGCGTCGAGCGCGAGGCCGGCGAAGGTGCCGTTGCGCGGCTTCGACACCGTCACCAGCGCGTGGCCGTTGTGGATCGACATGCCGCGCAGGAAGCCGGGACAGAAGGCGATGTCGGTCCGGTCGCCGGTCGCCGGATCGACGCGGATGATCTGGCCGCGACCGGAGTCGAGTGCCAGGACATGGTCGCCATAGACGCGCGGGCTGTGCGGCATCGACAGCTGGTCGGTGACGATCCGGTCGGTCTCGACATCGATCAGCACGCCGCCTTCGTGCCGGCGCTCGCGCCAGCCGGTCAGGATGTCGCTGCGGCTGACCGCGGTGACGTAGCGCGGCTTGCCCTTGTCCATCGCCATGCCGTTCAGGTGGCAGCGATCCTCGGGCGCCAGCTTCGAGATGAAGGGCGGCTTCCAGATCGGGCGGAAGCTGTCGTTCAGGTCGAGCGTGGCGAGGCAGCTATATTTGGTGTTCACGAAGATGACGCGGCCGGCTTCGTCGGTGCCGACCTCGTGCACATCGACATCGCCGGTGGTCTGGGCATTGCGCGGCACCAGCACCATGTCGAAATTGCGGTTTCCGAGCTGGCCGGGGCGCAGCATGTTCTCCAGCCGCCAGATCTGGTGCAGCGCGCCGAGATACAGCCGGCCCGGCTTGTACGACACGCCCATCGCGCGGGTGAAATTCTGTTGATTGAACGACACGGTGCCGTTCGGCATCACGCCCACCAGGAACAGCTGTCCGGTCTGGTAGGAGGTGAAGGCCAGGCTCAGCCGGTTGGCGCGCAGCCAGTCGGCAAAGCCGCGCGAGACGGTCAGGTTCGTCGCCGGCTGCTTCGCGGCGGGCGCCGGCGCGTCGGCGGCAGCATTCGGGGCCGCCGGGTCCGGCGTGGGTGCCGTGGTCATATCATGTTCCACTTCCATCGTGGCTGCAGGTAGCAAAAGGGCCCGCGGGTGTGACGCCGCGAGCCCTGTTGTTAGGGGCAGGGCCCCCAAGGTGCAAAGATCAGAACTTGATCCGGATGCCGGCGCGACCGCCGCCACCGCTGTAATCGTCATTATATTCGCCGTGGGCTTCGATGAAGCCGGTGACGCCGCTGGTCGTCACGATGTTCAGGCCCAGCGTGCCCTGGCCATAGGTGCCGAGGCGATCATTGGTCAGGCGAACGGTCTGGCCGCCGCTGGAGAAGAGCAGGCCGTCTTCGCCCTTGAACTCATGAACTGCCGCAGCCCCGGCGTAGAAGACCAGGACCGATCCCCCGCCGATCTCGGACGAGCCGCCGATCCGTGCGCCGGCCTTGCCGCGCAGGCCGGTGAAGTCGTCAAAGTCGAAATCGCCGCCCAGCACGCCGTAGCGATCCACATCGGTGCTGGTGTAGGCGAGGCTCGCCGCCGGCTCGACGAAGAAGCTGTTCGACCCGAAGCGGAAGCCCGCCTCGACCTTGCCGCCCCAGGTCTGTGCCTTGGTATCGAGGTTGAAGCTGGAGAACGGTGCGTTGCCGCGGCTATCGACCCAGGCATAGTCATATTTGGCCAGGCCGTTCAGGAACAGGCCGCCGGCGCGGAAGCCGGCATAGATCGTGCCGTTGACGGCATCCATCTGGAGGCGATCGTTCCCGGCGAAGTGCATCGTCGAGCTGGCGTAGCCGCCCGAGATGCCGACGGTGAAGCCGCCGGTGTCGCTGCGGTTGGACAGGAGATCGAAGCCGATCTGGCCACCGAACGCATCCTGCTTGTAGCCGAGGTCGACGTCATTCTGGGCCAGGCCGTTGAAGCCGAAGCTGCGCGTCTCTTCCCGCTTGTTCACCTCGCCGAACATCTGGAGCCAGATGCGGCCCGAGGAGTCGGTGGTGGGGCTGCCCCAGCCTGCGTCGCGATCGGCGGTGAGATGCGCGGTGATCGCATCGGCCGAGCGGTTCCACAGCGAGGAGAGACCCTCGCCCAGCTTTGCCTGGCGATAGACCGTGGCATTGGGCGCGCTGATCAGCTGATAGGCGAAGCTGGTCGGATTGTAGACCAGGCCATACTGGATCAGCCCGTTGAACTGCGACCCGCTGGAGAGGGTGAAGGCAGTTGCCGTGGACGCGGCGCTTGCCTGGATCAGCGTGGTGGTCGGGATCAGCGTCGCCGGGCCGTTGAGCGGGTTGAGCACCACCGTGGTGCTGCCCGTCGCGGTCGTCACGTTGAGGCGATCGACCGTCGGGGTCGCGCCGAACGCGATGTCCAGGCCCAGCGTGGCTGCACCGCTGCCGGTGTAGCCGCCGATGGTCAGACGGTCGCCCGCAACGCCGTTGCGAAGTTCCACCAGGCCGGAGTTGGCGAAGCTTTCGAGTCCGAGCAGCGAGATGTTCTGCGCCGCCGCGGCCCGGCCGAAGCGGACCGTGCCGCTGTTGGTCAGGAGATCGTTGCCGCCACCGAAGTCGCTGTCGCCGACCAGGGTGAAGGTGCCCGAGTTGGTCAGCGTATCGGCATTGCCGGTCAGCAACAGGCGGCCGGTGATGCTGCCGATGTTGGTGATGGTGGCAGCGCCGCCGCTCGCCTGGATGGCGTAGCCGGTCCCGCCGATGATCGAGCCGCGATTGGTGACCTGGGTGCCGTTCAGCGCGGTGGCGGTGATCGCGTTGGTGCCGCCGCGCACCGTGCCGTTGGCGCCGACCAGGACGCGGGCGATGCCGTCATTGGCCGGATCGCCGACTGCCGGGCCACCGGCTCCGCCGGCGCCCGCCGCGAGGATGGTGATCGCGGTCCCGTTCGTCGAGCGGACCGCGCCGGTCACCGAGACATTGGCGCCGCCGCCGAAGCCGTTTGCGCGGATCGCGGTGGAGTCGGTGCCGCTGACGAGCACCGAACCGGCCGCGACGGTGACGTCGCCGCCGAAGCTGACCGCATCGATGCCGTTGGCCGACGCACCGGTGGTCGAGACCGTGTTCGCGGTCACGTCGACGCTGTAGAAGCCGCCGGCATTGATCGCGTTCGAATCCGCGCCCGCGGTGCGGACCGTATCGACGGTGACCGAGACGCCGCCGCTGGCATAGGCATCGATGCCCGATGCGAGGCCCGTGGTCGTCACGGTACCGGCGGTGATATCGACCGCGCCATAGGAGCTGCGCGCGAAGATGCCGGTCGAGAAGTCGCCGGTGGTGGCGACCGATCCGGTCCCGCTGATCACGACGTCACCGAACACCGCCTCGGCGTTGATGCCGTTGGATTCGACGCCGCTGGTGCGGATCGTGCCGTTGTTGACCACGGTCGCGTTGTTGTCGACGGTCGTGGGGCCGAGGCCGACCGCATAGACGTTGACCCCCGGAGCATAGTCGCCGCTGGTGGCGACGGTGCCGTTCACCGTGACCGATGCGCCATAATAGCCCTGTGCATCGGCTCCGACCGAATAGTCGCCGCTGGTCGTGACGTTGCCGACGGTGATGGCAGTGCTGCCATAACGCGACAGGCCATAGGCGCCCTTCGACGTATCGCCGGTGGTGGTGATGGTGCCCGCGGTGATCGAGACGTCGCCGCCAAAGAGAGAGGCGCCGACGACGCCGGGCGCGTATTGGCCCGCGGTGCTGACGGTGCCGACATCGATGGTGACGTCGCCGATCAGGCTGACGCCATAGACGCCCGCAGCGTCTTCGCCCGTTGTCACGACCGACGTGCCGGAGATGCTCACATCATCGACGCCCTGAGCGAACACGCCGAACGCGTTCGTCCCTGCGGTCGTGATGGCGCCATGGGTGATGTCGATCGTGCCGCCCGCGAACGCCGTGGCATTGATGCCGTCGGCATTGTCGCCAAGGGTGGCGATATTGCCCACATCGATGGTGATGTTGCCGGCAGTGTAGTTGGAGTTGTTCGTCTCGGCCAGGACACCGGCCGCGCCGTCCTCGGTCGTCGCGATGTTGCCCTGGGTGATGTCGATATTGCCGGCGAAGCTGTAGGCGTCGATGCCGGTGCCGCTGGACGAAACCGATCCGGTGCCCGTCACCGCCACATCGCCATAGGCAGCGACGTTGATGCCGGTGCTGCCCAGGCCGGTCGTGGTTACCGATCCGTTATTCGCGACGGTGGCATTGCCGGCGATCGCGAGGACCGCGACGCCGGTCGAGTTGGCACCGCTGGTCGAGACGTCGCCGTTGATCGTCGCGGAGGCATTATAGCCATAGACCGAAACCGCCGGCGAGTTGTCGCCGCTGGTCGATACGTCGTTCACCGTGACGTCGGCATCGTACAGTCCGTTGAACGAACCGGCGTAGACGCCGATCGAACCGTCTCCCGCGGTAGAAACCGTCCCGGTGCTGGTGACCGATGCATTGCCATAATAGCTGAGCGCCACGACGCCGGCCGAATTGGCGCCGGTCGTCGTCACGTCGCCGACGGACACGTCGACATCGCCGAACAGCGAGCGGACGAACAGGCCGCGCGAATTGTCGCCGGTAGTGGTGACCGAACCCGTACCCTCGACCACCGCGCCGTAGATTCCGGTCGCCAGGATGCCGACGCTGTTGTCGCCTGCGGTCGAGACGGTGCCGTTATTGGTGACGGTCACGGTCTGCGCGGCGAAGGCGTCGACGCCGCGCGAGGCGAGGCCCTGGGTCGAGACGTCGCCGTTGATCGTCACGGCGACGGTGTCGCCATCGGCATAGACGGCGGTCGAATTGTCGCCGGCGGTCGAAACGTCGTTGACGGTCAGGGTCACGTCGCCGCCATTGAGAGCGACGCCGACGACGCCGAGCGAGACAGCGCCGGTGGTCGAGACCGACCCGGTCGAATTGACGGTCACGTCGCCGCCGCCCGATGTCAGGACGATCGCACCATAGCTGTTGTCGCCGGTGGTCGAGATCGAGCCGACGTTCAGTGTCGCGTCGCCGCTCGCCTGGACGAAAGCGCCGTTCGAGCCATAGCCCGTGGTGCTGATCGAGCCGGCCGTGACCGTCGCGGAATCGCCATAGAATGACACCGCGCGGACGCCCGTGGAATAGACGCCGGTGGTCGAGACCGCGTCGACCGTGACGTCGATATTGCCATAGATGGCAGTGGCATTGATCGCTGCCGACGTGACGCCGACATACCCACCGTCGGCGGTGGTCGCGACCGTGCCTGCGTTGATCGTCACATCGCCATAGGCCGAATAGGCGACGACGCCGCTGGCGGCGAGGCCGTCCACATTCACCGTGCCGGCGGTGACATCGACGTCGCCGGCGAAGGAATTGGCGTTGATGCCCGCCGATCCATTCCCGGTGACCGTCGTCGTGCCGGCGTCGATCGTGATGTTGCCCGCGTTCGAATTCGCGATGATCCCACCCGAAGCATCGCCGGTCGCGGTGATGCTGTCGGTGTTGATCGTCAGGTCACCGTAATTGGTGAGGCCGAGCACGCCGATCGCGCCGACGCCGGTGACGGCAATCGAGGTGTCGCCGAAGGAATTGAGCGTCACCGCGCCATCATTGAAACCGATCACCGCGACGCCGGGGTTCGTGCTGCTGTCGATCGCCACGCCGCTGCCGAGATTGACCGTCAGGTCGTAAACCGGGGCATTGGGATCGAGGCCCGGATCCTGGAGCGGATCGACGGCCGGTGTCGAATATTCGATTCCGTTGGGATAGGGATTGTCGGCGGCGGTGCAGGTCACCGTGCCCTGGGTCGTGGGGCCGCATTCTTCCTGGGCGTGGGCGGGAATCGCAATCAGTGCGCAGGCCGCGGCACTCGCCAGTGCAGTGCCGGAGAGCAGGCGACGTGATACGCCGCCGCCAGTCTTTGCCAGTTTCGTCATGAAAAACCCCTGTTACTATATCGTGACAGGGGTAAACCGCGAGTCCACGCGTCCGTCAACTGCCGTGGATTAGGCAAGTCGGGTAACCTACGTAATTTCTGTTTCGCTCCGGGTCATGTCGATATCGTAACGATCGCGGTTTTGCTGGAGTCCTGATGGAGAATACTCGAAGCAGCGCTCGCAAAAGGATGAAATGATGCTGTCATTTATTTTTGCGGTGGCGTCCTGCGCAAGCGCTGCACCGCTCGATACTCCGCAGGATCGTGCCGTTCCGACAGTTCAGGCGGCGCCGACGGTGTTCGATGCGGTGGCGCAGCGCATGTCGGATCAGGGCCGGCCGATCTTCCGCCGATATATCGAGCAGGTGCTTCAGCCCAGGGTGCGGGCGGACGCCGATGCCGAGCGGCACTATCGCGTCGCGTTGCGCACCCTGATTGCCGCGCCGACGCTGGATGTCGATGCGGTGGAACGGTTGATCGCCGCGCGTCGCCAGGCAGAGGCGACGCTGACGGCCTCGATCCGCAGCAGCGCCTTCGCGATGATCCGCACGCTTCCGGCCGCCGACCGCAAGCTGGCGCTGACCGCGATCTTCGCCGACGCCCGCATGCCCGCACCGCCCCGGGCAGCGCCGACGCCTCCGCCGGCGAAGTAGGTCCGCCGGCGGCGACTGGCCCGATCAACGGCCCTGTTCAGAAACGGGCGAACAGGTTGACCGCCAGGATATGGTTGATGCGGTCGGGGCCGATCCGGAAGATCGTCTGGTTGAGATAGCCGGGCTCCGCGCTGATGCCCTTCGCAACCGGCACGCTGACGCCGAGGAAGGTGCGGACCTGATCGACGCCGGGATGGCGATCCCATTCGGTCGTGTTCAATCCCACGAACGTCTCGTTCCACACCACCGCACGGACCTTGCCTGCCGACGAGAAGGGGATTTGCGCAGCGAAGCTGCTGGCGCAGGCGCCAGCCGGTGCCGCTCGCATCCGGCCGGAACCGCTGCTCCATGCGTGTCCGGCCGGTCACCGCCAGTCCGGTCCCCGCATCCTGGCGGAAGGTATAGGCGACCTGTTGCCACGCGCGGTGTTCGTCATTCGCGACCGTGCCGGCGAAGCGGGTATGGGCATAGGCATAGCCGGCCGCGGCGGACCAGCCGTTGCCGAGTTTCAGCGTCAGGCTCGGCCGGACCAGCGTCTGGCCCAGCCGCGACACGTCGTCGGTCTGCCGGCCGTGCAGTTCGAGCGTGGCGTCGATCCGGTCGGACAGGGCCGTCGTCGCCGTGACCGAGGCCCAGACCTGTTCGTCCTCGTCGGAAGCGAACGCGGGTGCCGCGCTGGCGAGGGTGAAGGCGACCGCGGCCGATGCGCCGGCCAGGGTGCGGCGCGAGCGCCAGGTGTCGAGCATGAAGCGCGTCTCCTTGAGGCGATCGGCCGATCGCCCGGGTTTCGAGGACTGCGAGGTTCGCAGAAGGGAGGGCGCCCGACCGCACCTCATCGGGACGCACCGGACCCGGCCTTAGCCGGAGACGATTGCGATGTGGAGGGCAACGCGCCGGGCTGTGACCGCGGCGCGAGCAGGCGAGGGGCGCCACCGAACGGGCGCCCCGATCGAGGATGCCGGGAGGCCAGACAGGTCGTCACCCCCTGCCCGTGTCGGTGCTGCCTATTTCGGCATCCCGCTCAGCCCGCTGGCGGAACGCAGCTCCGCACCCTTCAGCCGATAGCCGTCGAGGAACACCAGTTCGACCTGGCGCAGGCGGGTGATGTCCTTCGACACGTCGCCGTCGACCAGGATGATGTCGGCATTTTTGCCGGGTGCGATCGATCCGGCGACGCCGTCCATGCCGGTGATCCGGGCGGGAATGATCGTCGCGGTCTGCAGGGCCTCGGCATTGGTCAGGCCCGCCTGCTGATAGAGTTCGAGCTCGCGCACCAGTTCCAGGCCATAGCCGTCGGTGCCCGCGACGATCCGAACGCCCGCCTTGTGCAGCCGTCCGACGAGGTCGACCATCTTGCGGAAGCTCTTGCGATAATCCTCGCGCGTCAGTCCTTCGGACAGCGGATAGCCCGAGACCTTCCAGCCGCGCGCGACCGAGGGCGGCGCGACCTCGGCGAAGGGCGCATATTCGGGCGGCATCGCGGTGCCGTCCGACGTCATCAGCGGCTCCCAAACGGTCAGCGTCGGGTCGATCACCGTGCCGCGCCGGGCGAGATCGGCGTAGAAGGCCTTGAGCTCGGGCGAGTCCAGGTCGACATCCTTGCCGTAGCGCGCCGGGCCCTCCAGCCGCGCCGCGGTGTTCGCCTTGTCCACCACCGATTGCGGCATCGCCTGCATCATGATGAAGTTGATGTGGGTGACCTCGTCATAGCCGGCCCGCACCGCATCGAGCGGACGCATGCCCGCGGGGACATGGCCATGGACCCACAGGCCCAGCTTGTGCGCCTCGGCAGCCGCGGGGGCGATCCAGGCGGGATTCATCGAGGTGTAGAATTTCACGCCCCACATGCCCGCCGCCTTCACCTTGCGGACGGCCTCGATCGCCTCGGCTTCCGACGAGACGGTCAGCGCGCCCTGGGCGGCGAGCGGGTCCTTGCGGTCGATGATCACCGAGATCCGCCCGTCGGGCGCGAGCAGGTCGCCCGCGGCGCGGCGCTTCAGGATGCTCTCGGCCTCGTCGATCAGCGTGCCCGGGCTGCGATAATTGGTCATGCCGGTGGCGAGGTTCTGGAGCAGGTTCCAGTCGTCGCCGACATGCTGGTGCGCATCCCACAGGCCGGGCAGCAGCGTCTTGCCGCGACCGTCGACCACCGTCGCGCCGGCCGGCGCCTTCACCGAGCCGGCGGCGCCGACCGAGACGACCTTGCCGTCGGCGATCAGCACCGCCCGGTTGGGCAGATAGGTTCCGGCAACCGAATCGAAGAGCAGGACATTGTCGATCAGCGTCGGCGTCCGGTTGGCCGGGCTGAGGAAGCGATGGGCGATGTCGCGGGTCATGTCCGCCGTCGCCTGTTCCTGGATTTCCTTCAGCTTCGGGCCCGCCGCCTCATAGCCCTCGGGCAGCAGCGAGATGCCGCCGGCATTGCCGAAGAACCGGTCATTCTCGTCGAGCCAGACGGGAGAGGGCGAAAAGCCATAGCCGGTGATGAAAGCCAGCTTGACCGTCTTCTTGCCCGCCGGGCCGTCGATCTGCACCGACTTGCCGATCGTCAGGCTGGCATGGCCGGTGGGCAGCAGGTCGATGCCCGCCGGACCGGCGGCGACCAGCGCCTCGACATCCTTTTCGCCCGCGAGCCACGGTCCGCCATAGCTGTTGTAGCGCTTGCCCGCGATCGGCGCGGAGCCGGCATCGACCGAAGTCTTCCACCGGCCGATGCCGTTTGCGTCCACGCTGAATTGTTCGTCGGCGCCGCCGGCATCGGTAAAGCCGCGGATCGCGATCGCCACCGGACGCTTCTGTGCATCCAGCGTCGTCACCTGGTCGGACTCGGTCACCCAGCCGCGCAGCGACATCGACATGCGATAGGCGATGCGCCCGTCGGGCAGCGTCCAGGACCAGACATCGCCATGCTTCCCGGCGGTCGAGCTGATCGTGTAGTGGCGCGCGCCGGCGGGCGCGGTCATCAGCTGATCCTTGGGAGTCTGGGCAAGGGCGGCGACCGGGGCGGTCGCGGCAAGCAGGACGGCGAGAAAGAGTCGGCGCATGGCGGTGGGTCCCCTTAGAGGTGACTCACCTTGGCAAGACGGTTGCCGCCGCGCAACGATCAATCGAGGTCGATGCACCAGCACTGCGCCGGCGATTGCGCGACCGGGCATGCCCTGTCATCCTCGGCGCATGGCTGTGTCGGCACTTCAATCCCTGCGGCGCTCCGGGTGGCTCGGAATATTGGGGCTGTCGATGGCGGTCGGCGCTCTGCCGGTGCGAGCCGGTGGCCGCCACGCCGAGCCGGTGCGCTATTATGCGGTCGGCGCGCGGGCCGAAGGCGCGATCGCCTTCGACATGGAAAGCCTGAGCGAGGAAGGCGGTATCCGGTCGATCCGGGTCTGGGAGTTCAACCCGACCCCGGAGCTGACCGAGACCGGGTTCAAACTGGGCAGGGTGCAGAGGATCGCACTGGATTGCGCCGGCGAACGACTGCGCCTCTACGAGCACGGCGTTTTCGCCGCGATCGACCGTGTAGAGCTTCAGCCCGAGCTGGCGCCTTACTGGCTCGACTATCGCCCCCCGACCGGTGCGCCCGATGCCTCGCTGGCGACGACCGCGTGGCAGCTTCTGTGCCGCGGGCAGGTTCCGGCATCATGGGTCG
This sequence comes from Sphingomonas rustica, assembly GCF_039652585.1. Lineage (NCBI taxonomy): Bacteria > Pseudomonadati > Pseudomonadota > Alphaproteobacteria > Sphingomonadales > Sphingomonadaceae > Sphingomonas > Sphingomonas rustica. Next base: position 89,796 of record NZ_JBDIZK010000011.1, read on the forward strand.
CCTATGACGCGCTGGACCTGATCGCGAAGGATTACTGGTCGTTTCTGCAGCCGGTCCCCGATCCCGGTCAGGATCCGCATGCGGTGCAGCCGCCGTCCTGGGCAGGGCCCAACGCGACCGAGCCGACCGGGCCGCCGCTGCCAGAGCAGGCCATCCCCTGGTAGCGACGCCTGGCGCCGGGCATGCGGCGCCTAGGGCAGCAGCAGCGACCCGTCGCCATAGGAATAGAAGCGATAGCCGTCGGCGATCGCATGGGCATAGGCCGCCTGCATCCGCTCCAGCCCCATCAGCGCCGACACCAGCATGAACAGGGTCGAGCGCGGCAAGTGGAAATTGGTGATCAGGCCGTCCACGCCCTTGAAGCGATAGCCGGGGGTGATGAAGATCGAGGTGTCGCCCTCGAACGGGCGGATCACATCGTCCTCGCCGGCGGCGCTCTCGATCAGGCGCAAGCTGGTGGTGCCGACCGCGATCACCCGTCCGCCGGCGGCGCGCACGGCGTTGAGGTGATCGGCGGTGGCCGCGTCGATGCGGCCCCATTCGGCGTGCATCCGGTGCGCGTCGGTGTCCTCGGCCTTGACCGGCAGGAAGGTGCCGGCGCCGACATGGAGGGTGAGTGTCGCATGGCCGATCCCGGCGGCGTCGAGCGCGGCGATCAGTTCGGGGGTGAAGTGGAGCGCGGCGGTGGGCGCGGCGACGGCGCCGGGTTCGTCGGCGAACATCGTCTGATAGTCGTCGGCGTCGCGCGCGTCGGTCGGGCGCTTCGAGGCGATATAGGGCGGCAGCGGCATCCGGCCGCAGCGCTCCAGCAGCAGCTCGACCGGCTCGTCTCCGGCAAAGTCGAGCGCGAAGCTGCCGTCCTCGGCCCGGTCGCCGGCAGTGGCGGTGACGCCCTGGCCGAAGTCGATCCTGTCGCCGTCGCGCAGCCGCTTGGCGTTGCGGATGAAGGCGCGCCAGCGGCGCGGCCCCTCGCGCTTGTGGAGCGTCGCGCCGATCTTCGCGTCGCCGCGGCGCCCCTCGAGCTGGGCGGGAATGACGCGGGTGTCGTTGAAGACGAGCAGGTCGCCGGCGCGCAGCAGGCCGGGCAGGTCGGCGACGGTCGCGTCGCGCGTCTCGTCGCCGCGCAGCACCAGCAGCCGCGCGGAATCGCGCGGGCTTGCCGGCCGCAACGCGATCCGCTCGGGCGGGAGATCGAAGTCGAACAGGTCTACATTCATGGGGCGGCGCCCCCGCGCATCACTTGCGCGGGGCAGTCTCGGGCAGGACGACCGGGGTCTCGCCCGGGGGCAGCTGCATCGGCGCCGGCGCCGCATTCTGATAGGCGGGGGGATTGTCCGACTGGATATAGGCGTGGACGATCCGCGTCGGGTTCGCCGGCGGTTCGCCGCGTTCGATCTTGTCGACCCACTCCATGCCGCCGACGACGCGGCCGAACACGGTGTAGTTGCGGTCGAAGCCCAGGCGCGGGCCGAACATGATGAAGAACTGGCTGTTCGCGCTGTTCGGATCCTGCGCGCGGGCGGCCGAGACCGAACCGCGGACATGGGGCAGGTTGTTGAACTCGGCCGGCAGGTTCGGGAGGTCCGAGCCGCCGGTGCCGTTGCCGCGCGGATCGCCGCCCTGCGCCATGCTTTCCGGCGCGTCGATCACGCGGTGGAAGATGGTGTTGTTGTAGAAGCCGCGGCGGGTGAGCGTCTTGATCCGCTCGACCATCTGGGGTGCGGCGTCGGGCCGCAGGCGGACCAGCACGCGGCCGCCGGTCGACAGGTCGAGCACCCAGGTGTTCTCGGGATCGGCGGGAACGACGATCGGTGCGGTGCGGATCTCGGGCTCGGCCGGCTTGGCCGGGGCCGCCGCTGCCGGGGCGGCCTCGGCACCTGCTGCAGGCGCGGGTGCCGGGGTCGGCGTCGGCGTGGGGGCCGGCGCAGGCGCAGGCTCGGCGGGCGCGGGTTCGGTCGGTGCGGGTTGGACCGGCGCAGGCGCGGCGGTGGGTGCCGGCTCCTGCTGGGCGGCTGCGGGCAGGGCAGAGAACATCACGGCCATGGCGGCCATCGTGGCAACGAAACGCATCGACTCTCCAGTTCCCAGATCGGGGGCGGGGGCAGGTCTAGTGCAAGATTGTGGCAGGTCAAAGCCCGCCGGGGCGGGTCAGCTGCCCTTGCGTCCGGTTTCCGCCACACGCTTCACCACGTCGGCCTTCACCTCGGGGCTGACGAACTTGCGGATGTCGCCGCCATAGACGGCGATTTCCTTGACCAGGCGGCTGGCGATCGGCTGAAGCGAGACGTCGGCCATCAGGAAGACCGTCTCGATCCGGCCGTTCAGCTGCTGGTTCATGCCCGCCATCTGATATTCATATTCGAAGTCGGCGACCGCGCGCAGGCCGCGCACGATCATGCTGGCGCCCTGACGCTCGGCAAAGTCCATCAGCAGCGAGTCGAAGCTGACCACCTCGATCCGGCCGGCAAGGTCGGCGGTCTCGCGCACGACCATGGCCATGCGTTCCTCGACAGAGAACATCGGCGACTTGGACGGATTGGTGGTGACCCCGATCACCAGCCGGTCGACCAGCTTCGCGCCGCGGCGGATGATGTCCATATGGCCGAGGGTGATCGGATCGAAGGTGCCCGGATAGACACCGATACGCGTCGTCATTCGCCTGCCTCTCCCCGCCACTCGCGACGGCCGCATTGCTGCGGCTGCGAAGGCTCCGAGTCAAGCATGGCGTATCACGGGCGCGCGGCGTTCCAGTCGACCCGCCCCTCGATTCCCGGCACCCGGCGGAAACTGGAGGCCTGCCAGATCGACCAGGGCCGCGCGGCCCAGTCCGGTTCGAGGAAGATGCCGCGCAGCCACAGGTTGCGCGGGACGCGCGCGCTGACGCTGTAGCCTGCGTCGAACTCGCGGGTCAGGTAGAGGATCACCCGCTGCCCGTAATGCGCCTCGACCGCACGGATGAACACCATCAGCTCGACCAGGAATGCGTCCGGCGTCGGGCGGCCCGCGCAATTGCCGCCGAATTCCAGGTCGATTGCGGGCGGGAGCATCGCGGGCGTCTTCGGAACCGCGGCGATGAAATTGGCGGCCTGGGTGTCGCCGGGGCTGCACAGGGTGAAGAAATGATAGGCGCCGCGCGCAATCTCCGCCTCGCCCGCCGCCGCCCAGTTGCCGGCGAAGCGGCGGTCGCGAAGGTCGCTGCCTTCGCTCGCCTTGATATAGGCGAACTGGACCTGGTCGCTCTCGGCGACCGCGACCCAGTCGATCGCGCCCTGATGGTGCGAGACGTCGATTCCCTGACGCGGATAGCGCGCCGGGTCCGGCCGCCAGCTGATGGCCCATTGCCAGATCGCGACGCCGAGCAGTGCGAGGACCAGCGCGCCGATACCGGCGCGCCGGGGGGTCACTGATCGCGCTCCAGCGTATAGCGGGCGATGTCGCGCAGCACGTCGGCTTCGGGACCATATTGGTGAAGATGCTCGATCGCCTGGTCGACGAGCAGATGCGCCTGTTCGCGGGCGCGATCGACGCCGAGCAGGCTGAGGAACGTCTCCTTGCCGGCGTCGCCGTCCTTGCGCAGCTTCTTGCCCGCCAGCGCCTCGTCGCCCTCGGCATCGAGCAGGTCGTCGGCGATCTGGAAGGCGAGGCCGACGTCGCGGGCATAGCCGCGCAGGCCGGTGCGCCCCTCGACCGGGACGCGGCCGAGGATCGCGCCCATCTCGACGGCGCAGGCGATCAGCGCGCCGGTCTTCATCGCCTGGAGCCGGGTGACGGTGGCCAGGTCGAAGCTCGATTTCTCCGCCTCCAGGTCCATCATCTGGCCGCCGGCCATGCCGGAGGGCCCCGACGCATGGGCAAGCGCGCCGATCAGCTCGACGCGGACGAAGGGATCGCCATGCGTCTCGTCCTCGGCCAGGATCTCGAACGCCAGGGCATGGAGGCAGTCGCCGGCGAGGATCGCCGTCGCCTCGTCGAAGACGCGGTGCACCGTCGGCTTGCCGCGGCGCATATCGTCGTCGTCCATCGCCGGCAGGTCGTCATGGATCAGCGAATAGACATGGATCGCCTCGATCGCGGTCCCGGTGCGGGCGATGCAGACGCGATCGACCCCGAACAGGCGTGCCGTCGCCGACACCAGCAGGGGGCGCAGCCGCTTGCCGCCGCCGATCGCCGCATGGCGCATCGCCTTGTACAGATTGGCGCGCGCGTCGTCCGGCACGGGCAGCAACGCGTCGAACTGGCGATCGATCTCCTCCGAAACCTCGCGCAGCGCGGAGAGCAGGGCGGGGCTTGCTTCGGCCATGGCGGTGCCTCTCAACCGGCGGAGAAGGGCTGGGTCGCGGCCGGACGCCCTTCGGAATCGAGGCGGATCGCCTCGATCCGCGCCTGGGCCGCGTCGAGACGCTCGGCACATTTGCGGCGCAGCTGGTCGCCGCGCTCGTACAGGTCGATCGCTTCCTGCAACGCCGCTTCGCCGCTTTCGAGGCGGCTCACGATACGTTCGAGTTCCTTAAGGGCTTCCTCGAAGGAAAGCCCGGCGATCTGCGCGTCCTCTGCCATGGCGCCGCTATGCGGCAGCGGGGCGGGGAATTGCAACCGGGTGACGCATTAATGGACCGTTTCAGGCGGGCAGCACTTCGGCGATTAGATCCTTTCGGCTCAGCTTGCCGATCATCGTCTTGGGCAGGCTGAGGCGCACCACCACCTCGTCGACGCGCTCATGCTTGCCAAGCTGGGGGTTGAGCCAGGTGCGGATCGCCTCGCCGGTGTCGGCAGCGTCGTCGTGGAGCGTGACATAGGCGCGCGGAAGCTCGCCATGATAGGGATCGGGGATGCCGATGACGAGCGCCTCCTTCACCGCGGGGTGATGGTAGAGCACCGCCTCGATCTGGCTGGGGAAGACCTTGAACCCGCCCACGGCGATCATGTCCTTCAGCCGGTCGACGATGCGGATGAACCCGTCCTCGTCGATCGTCGCGACGTCGCCGGTGCGCAGCCAGTGGTCGTCGACGAAGACCTTGGCATCGGCATCGGGGCGGTTCCAATAGCCCTTCATGATCTGGGGGCCGGAGACGATCAGCTCGCCCGGTTCGCCCGGGGGTACGGAGCGGGTCGGATCCTCCTTGTCGACCAGCCGCACGCGGGTCGAGCGGATCGGCTGGCCGATGGTGCCCGGCTTGTTCATCGCCTCATAGGGGTTGCACGAGACCACGCCCGAGCTTTCCGACAGGCCATAGCCCTCGACCAGCCGGGCGCCCGTCGCCTCCTCGAACCGCGCCTTAAGCTCCGCCGCCAGCGGAGCGCCGCCCGAGATGCAGAAGCGGACCGACTGGAAATCGGCGCGCGCCATGCCCGGCGTGTCGAGCAGCGCCTGGTACATGGTCGGCACGCCGGGCAGTGCGGTCGGGCGGGTGCGGCGCAGCGCGGCCAGCGTCTGCTTCGCATTGAAGCGCGGCAGCATCACGATCTCGCCGCCGGTCACCACGGTGCGGTTGAGCACGCAGGTATTGGCGAAGACGTGGAAGAAGGGCAGCACGCCCATGATCCGGTCGACGCCCTGGCCCGCGCCGGGGTCCATCGCCGCGACCTGGCGCGCATTCGCCGACAGGTTCTGATGCGTCAGCATCGCCCCCTTCGGCGTGCCGGTGGTGCCCCCGGTATATTGGATCAGCGCCAGGTCGCGCTCGGGATCGAGCACCGGCGCGTCGCAGATACCGTCGTTCCGGATCAGCTCGGAAAAGGCGGAGATGCGCGAATCGGCGGGGCGGGGGGCGACTTCGCTGCCGCGGAACAGGCGATAGAAGAGCGACTTGGCGGCCGGCAGCGCGCCCGCGACCGAGCCGACCACCAGGCGTTCGAGATGGCTTTTCTCCAGCACCGCGAGCGCGGTCGGCAGCAAGGCGGTGGCGGAGAGGGTGAAGAGCAGCCTGGTCCCCGAATCGGCGACCTGCTGCGACAGTTCGTCGACCGTGTAGAGCGGCGAGAAGTTCACCACCGTCGCACCCAGTTTCAGGATGCCGTAATAGGCGGCGACATAATGGGGAACGTTGGGCAGGAACAGGCCGATCCGGTCGCCCGGGCCATAGCCCATTGCCCTGAGGCCGCAGGCGACGCGATTCGCGCCGTCCATCGTCTCGCCATAGCTGTACTTCCGGCCGAGGAAATCGAGCAGCGGAGCGTCGGGACGGGCGGTCGCGCTGGCTTCGAACAGCTCGACCATCGACAGCGGCGGAAGAACCTGGTCCCAGGGACCGGGATGAAGATAGGCAGTGCGCCAGGCCGTTTCGGGGTCGCTCATTTACACAGGTGTAAGCAACGACGGCGGGCGTCGCAAGTCGATCAGCGACCGAGCTTCGACGTCCAGGTGTAAAGGAAGGAGAAGCCGATCATGCCGACCTTGATCGCGGCCTGCATCTGGTGCGGGTTCGCATCCTGACGGTCGTGCGTCAGGATTTCGATGCGGGCTTGATGGGACGGTGCGGCCCAGGCAGCGAGCATGAAGGCCGCGACGACAGCGATCATGACGAACTTGCGACGGCCCTTTTCCATGGCGGGTTTCATACGCCCGTGCAGGGATTCCCGCAAGACATCCTCACCGATGAAATGCGGGGTCGTAACGAAAAACCGGGGTCACGCCGCCTTGCGATCGGCGGCGGCGCGGACCCGGTCACGCCCGGCGGACTTGGCATCGAACAGCGCCCGGTCGGCGCCGCGATACAGCGCCTTCCATTCCGCCTCGGTCCGCAAGGGGCCGCTGCAGGTGCCGATGCTGGCGGTCACCCGGACGTCGAACGGCATTCGGGTGCTGCGCAGCCGGGCGAGGATGGTTTCGGCCTCGACCTTCTCGTCGGGGCTGGCCAGGATCGCGAACTCCTCGCCCCCCATTCGCGCGACCAGCGCACCGGTCGGCACGGCGTTGCGCAGCAGGCGGGCGAAGACGCGCAGCACCTCGTCGCCGCCGTCATGGCCCAGCGTGTCGTTGACCTGCTTGAAATGATCGAGATCGGCGATCTGCAGCACCTGTCGGCCCGGGCGACCGATCGCCCGTTCGAGGAAGGCGCGGCGGTTGAGCAGGCCGGTCAACGGGTCGGTATCGGCCAGGCGGCGGGCATATTCCTCGCCCTCCATCGCCCGGTCGCGCTCGCGGCTGAGCAGGCGGATGCGATAGGCGATGGCGACGCTGGACATCAGCGCCTCTGCCGCCATCGCGACGATCGTCGAATTGTCGAGCCAGAAGCTCCACGGGATCAGGTGGAGATTGCCGAGCGTGCGCAGGATCGCGGCGATGATCGGCGCGCCCCAGGCGATCGCGAACACCCACAGATAATTGCTGCGCGCCCGCCACGCCCGCCACAGGGTGGGCAGGACCACGACCGCCAGTCCGGTGAAGACGCAGGTAAAGGTCAGGTCGGCGACACGGACCGCGACATCGGGCGCGAGCAGGAACAGCACGCCCGATCCCGCCATCAGTGCCGCGACGATCTGGGCGGCGCGGCCCAGCCAGCCGCGATAGATGCGATCCTCGAAGAAGGTCCGGGCGAACATGATCGCGGCGCCGCCCACCGCGCCGAGCAGCAGGTAGTTGAGCCGGATGCGATCATTGTTGGCGATGTCGGGGAGCAGCCATGCCAGCGCACCCGATGAGGTGACGCAATAGCCGAACAGGCCCGCGGTCATCGCGCTGTACCACAGCTGGAACCGGTGCCGAAGCGCGACCCACAAGGCGAGGTTGTAGACCAGCAGCGCCAGGCACAGCCCGGCAAAGGCGGCGTAGATCGCGGCCATCAGCAGGTTCGAGCGGACGCTTTCCGCCTGGGTGGCGAGCCGGGGGCCGAGCACGATGCCGCGCATGTTGGCAGCGCCGCGGACATGCCACAGCACGCGGGTGACCTTGGCCGCCCGGCGCGGCAGCGCATGTTCGGCGACGGACCCCAGTTGAAGCCAGGGCGTGATGCCGCGATCGTCGGTCCGGGCCGTGACGATCTTGCCATCGTCATACAGGGTGTGGATGTCGACGCCCGCCTGCCACAGGCTGGTCCAGCGGATGCTGAGCGGCATGCGCGACCGCGAGCGGATTCCGATATCCCGGCTGATCACCCAATAGTCGCCGGGGCCGAGGCGATGCTGCTCGACGCCGCAGTCGAACCGCCCGGGCTGGTGGATCAGCAACGCCGGATCCATCCCGCCGCCGTCGCGAAGCACGCAGACGTCCAGCGGCATCCCCGTATCCCGCTGCGCCGAGGCGGGCGTCGCCGCCAGCAGTCCGGCGCAAAGCAGCCAGGCGCCGATGGCCAGGATCAGTCGAAACCCCATTGGCTCGTGCTAGGCGGGCAATCGTAACATCGGGTTAAGGTCTGGCTGTTGCTGCACGAATTCGCAGGGCAATCGAACGCACGCCGGGGGTTTCGCGATCGCGCCGCATCCGTCTAAAGCGCCGGGCAGCAAGTTCGGGAGCAGGCATGACGGATGGCGAGAAGCAGGCGGTGACCCCCCAGGTCGCGAACGCGCGGCTCGACGTTGTCGACGTGCTGCGGGGATTCGCGCTGGCGGGGCTGTTCCTCGTCCACATGATGGAAAGCTACGAGCTTTACTGGGCGCATCCCGACAAGAGCCGGCTGGTCGATGCGGTCTATCTGCTGCTGATGGGCAAGTCGTTCACCCTGCTCGCTCTGTGCTTCGGCTTCAGCTTCTTCATCCTGATGGACCGCTCGGCGAAACGCGGGGTGGATTTCACCCGGCGCTTCGCCTGGCGGCTGCTGGTGCTGGCCGGGATCGGCTATGTCCACGGGCTGATCTATCGCGGCGACATCATCATGGTCCTGGCAGGCATGGGCTTCCTGCTGCTGCTGGCGAACCGGGTGAAGGACAATCGCCTGCTGATCGCGCTGGCCGTCTTCTGTTTCCTGGGGCCGACGCTGATCGTCCAGTTCCTCGCCGCCAATGCGGGTGCCGCCTGGGCCAACCAGGCCGCGGGATCGTCGGTCGATCCGGGCATGCCGGTCTATCTCTCGGGCAGCTGGCTCGATGTGCTCACGGTCAATCTGTGGCCGGGCCAGGTGCCGAAATTCCTGTTCTTCATCGAATATGGCCGGTTGCCGCAGATCTTCGGCCTGTACCTGCTGGGCATGGTGCTGGGCCGGATCGGCTTCTTCGAGCGCCCGGGCGCGTTCTGGAAGGGGCGGGCGATCGCGCTCGCACTGGCGATCGTCCTGACGCTGGCGCTGTATTTCGAGCGCGAGCCGCTGCGGCTGCTTGCGGGGACGATGGGGTACAACCCGGCGGCACAGCGCGCCTTGTGGACGCTGACGGGCGTGTGGCTCGACCTGGCAGCGACCGCGGTGTGGGCGCTGCTGCTGATCGCATTGTGGCAGGGCTGGGGACGGCGGTTGCTGAGCGTCTTTGCGCCGATGGGGCGGCTGACGCTGACCTTCTACATCGCCCAGTCGGCGATCTTCGTGCCGATCTTCTACGGTTTCGGTCTGGGCGTGCATGACGACTGGGACGCCGCGACGCGCTTCTGGGTCGGCATCACCGCAATCGTCGCGCAGATCCTGCTGGCGAAGTGGTGGCTGGCACGATTCCAGTACGGCCCGATCGAGTGGCTGTGGCGCGCGGCGACCTATACCAGCTGGAAGGTACCGTTCCGGCGGAAGCCGGCATCGGCCTGAATCGGGACGGTTCGCCGATCGAAGGGCGCTGCCGCTCGATCCGTCGATCGCTATGATCGGCAAGATGGAGGAGGCTCGATGATCCGGACGATGTTGCTGGCCGCCGCGCTGATCGCGACCACGGGTGTCGCGCAGGCGCAGCGATGGGAGGACCGCTATGAGAGGCGATCGATCCCGGTCGAGGCGGCCGATCTCGACCTGTCGAACGACGCCGGCATCCGGACGCTGGAGGGGCGGGTCGCAAAGGCGGTCAACCGCATCTGCGGCAGCGACCGCGACTGTCGCGACGAGGCCTGGGCAAGCACCGACGACCAGGTCGCCTGGGCGATCTCCCGCGACCGGTGGACGCGGCGGATGGCCGAGGAGCGCGAAGCGCAACTGCGCGACTGCGGCTGGGACGGGTGCGAGCGGCGCGGCGAAGTAATCTACGAGCCGGTCGAGGACGACTATCCGCCGCCCGCACCGCCGCCACCGCCCGCAGGCGGCGTCCATGTGGTGATCGTGTATTCGACCGCACCCCCGATCGAATATCGCCGGTAGGGACGAAATACGTCCTGCCTGCGCGTCAGCGCAGCCTGGCGATGTTCAGGCCGTCGAGCTTGGCGCGGTCCTTGATCGATTCCTCGCTGCGGGTCAGCGCCTTGGCGATCGACTTCAGCGGCATGCCCTTCTTGGCCAGCGCGTGCAGCTTCTGCAGCTCGTCGGGGCGCCAGGGCTGGCGGTGGCGTTCGAATTTCTCGCTCATCGTACTGCCTTAGCGCAGCGCGGCGATCCAATCGAGACAGGCTTTCGCGACATCTTCCCAGCCAGGCTCGTTCAGCAGGAAATGCGACCGGGCGCCCAGGTCGAGATAGTCGGTATCGGCCGCCGAGCGCCGCTGGATGCGAAAGGCGGCGCGCGACAAATGGGGCGTGACCAGCCGGTCGAGACTGCTGCCGGTGATCAGCAGCGGCCGGGTGCGTCCGCGCGGGTCGATGCGGGTGCCGATGCCGGTCGCGGCCTGATAGAAGATGCGGCCCGGTGCGGGGATGACGAAGCTGTCCCAGGCGGCATCCGACTGGGCGCGCGGCGCGCCATTGGCGAAGCGGCGAAACCAGCGGTCGCGGGTAAAGGCATAGGGCCGGCTCCAGCCCCCCGGCCGCAGCACGATCGGCAGGATCGCGCCGATCGGGACGGGGCCGGGCAGGATCCCGCCGATCGGCACCGGATTGATCGCCAGACCGGCGCGGCCGACCCCGCGATCGAGCAGCATCTGGGTCAGCAGCCCGCCGAAGCTGTGACCCAGCAGGATCGCGCCGGGCGGTATCTGCTGCTGGAGATGGTCGGCGATGCGCCCGACGGTCAGGCTGCCGAAGCCGGGCGGCGGGGCGGCGTTGATCTCGGCGGCGCTGCGCCCGGCAAGGCCGGGCCATGTCGGCAGATGCACGACATGGCCCGCTTCCTCGAACGGTCGGCGGAACGCGTCCCAGCTGGCGGCCGTCACCCAGGCGCCATGGATCAGGGCGATGTCCGCCATGACGGTCTCAGGCCGCCACGGCCTGGCGAATGTCGGCGGTAGCGAAGGCCAGCAGGTCGGCGTTGAACCGGTCCTGCTCGGTCGCGGTCAGGCCGTGGGCACCGCCCTGATAGATCTTCAGTTCGGATCCGGGGACCAGCGGATGCGCCTTAAGTGCGGCAGCACCGATCGGCACGATCTGGTCGTCGTCGCCATGGATGAACAGCGTCGGCACGTCGATGCGCCGGAGGCCTGTGGTGTAATCGACCTCGGAGAATTCGTGGATGCAGTCGAGCTGGCCCTTCAGTCCGCCCATCATCCCCTGAAGCCAGAAGCTTTCCCGCACGCCTTCGGAGATCGTCGCGCCGTCGCGGTTATAGCCGTAGAAGGGAAGCGAGAGGTCGCGGTAGAATTGCGAGCGGTCGTCGAAGGTCCCCTTGCGGATGCCGTCGAACACGTCGATCGGCAGGCCCTCGGGATTGGCGTCGGTCTTCGCCATCAGCGGCGGGACCGCCCCGACCAGCACCATCTTCGCGACGCGATCGGTGCCGTGCCGCCCGACATAATGGGTGATCTCCCCGCCGCCGGTCGAATGGCCGACCAGGATGATGTCGCGCAGGTCGAGCTGGTCGATCAGCGAGGCGAGGTCATCGGCATAGCGGTCCATATGATTGCCGTCCCAGGCCTGGTCGGACCGACCATGGCCGCGGCGGTCATGCGCGATGACGCGAAAGCCGTGCTGGCCCATGAACACCATTTGCGCATCCCAGGCATCTGCGCTGAGCGGCCAGCCATGCGAGAACAGCACCGGCTGTCCGCTGCCATGATCCTTGTAGAAGATAGTCGTGCCATCGTCGGTCGTGATGAACGCCATGATCAGTCTCCTGTACGGTCGTAAAACAGTGCCCGGACGACGGAGAGGGGGCTGTCGTCCGGGCGTTCGCAGGGCGGGCCGGGGGTCAGGCCGCCCTGGAAATCGAGCGCACGCGCGCGGGCCGGGCGTGCTCGACGGCCCAGTCGAGCGCCAGGTCGGCCACCGCCTCCCAGCCCGGATCGATTCCGGTCCAGTGCGAGCGGCCGGCGAGTTCGCGATATTCGGTCGGCGACGGTGCCTGGCGCTGCTTTTCATAGATTGCGCGGACCATCGACGCGTCGGCGATCAGGTCGAGCTCGCCCGAGATCATCAGCAGCGGCGCGCGCTTCGGGTTCTTCCAGTCGATCGCGATCTTGCCGACCACGCCGTTCCAATAGACGCGCCCCGGGGTCGGCACGATGTATCGATCGTACATCGCATCCGCCTGATCCTCAGGCACCGTCTGGGCGAAGCGGGTGCGGAAGAAGCGGCGCGACATCGTCTTCGCCTTTCGCCAGCTGAGCGGATCGAGAAACACCGGCAGCGCCGAGCGGATCGCATGCGGGCCAAGGCCGACCCCCGGGGTGGGGGCAGGGTTGATCGCCACCCCGGCAACCCCCAGGCCCCGGTCGAGCAGATGCTGGACCACGACCGCGCCCAGCGAATGGCCGATCAGGATCGGCTCCTCGGGCAGGGTGCGGATGACGTCCTGACAATGATCGATGATCTGGCTCTGGCCGAGAAACTTCAGCCGGGGATCGGGGCTGGCGCGCAGCAGGGCGGGGTCGCGGTCGTCATAGGGCCAGTCGGGGGCGACAACACGATAGCCCTGCGCCTCGTAGCGTGCCTTGAAGCCTTCCCAGCTCTTCGAATTGAGCCAGGCACCGTGAATGAGCATGATCGTCTTCGACATGGGGCCGGTCCTCCGCTGCTTGGCGGACGGTCAGAACGCTGACCCGTCCATGGCTGCAGAATGATGCAGGCAGGGCGGGGGCGATATCCTACGCGTGGCGCGCGGCGTAACACGTTGGTATGACCGCCTCCGCGCAGGGGCGTAGCGGCGGGTCAGGCGGCGGGGAGCGTCACCGTGAACCGGGCGCCGCGATCGTCGCCGTTTCGCGCGACGATGGTTCCCCCATGCGCCTCGACGATGCTGCGGCAGATCGGCAGGCCCATGCCCATGCCGCTGGCCTTGGTGGTGTAGAAGCTTTCGAACAGCGCGTCGGGCGTATCGCCCAGGCCGGGGCCATTGTCCTCGACAACCAGGACGAGGCAGTCGCCTTGCGAACGGGTGGTGAAGCGCAGATGGGGGTCGGGGGTGCCGGCCTCGGCCATGGCCTGGGCGGCGTTGACCGCGAGGTTGACCAGCACCTGCTGCAACTGGGTGCGGTCGGCCGGCGTGTCGCGCAGGTCGGGCGTCAGGCAGCGCTCGACCGCGACCTGGCGGCCCTGAAGGTCGTGCGCCAGGAACATCAGCGCTTCCTCGACCACGGCGTTGAGCGACAGCGCGATTCGCGCGGGCTCGCGCCGCTCGGCCATGGCGCGGACGCGCGCGATGATGTCGCCGGCGCGTCGCGCATCGGCGACGATCCGCTCGGCAAGCCCGCGCACCTCGTCCAGATCGGGATCGTCGTTGGACAGCCAGCGCGACGCGGCCGATCCGCTGGTGGCGATCGCCGCGAGCGGCTGGTTCACCTCGTGGGCGATCGACGCGGTCAGTTCGCCCAGCATCGACACGCGCGCGGCATGGGCGAATTCGGCCTGCACGCGGCGCAACGCCGCCTCGGCCCCCTTGCGCGCGGAGATGTCGACCACGCCGATCAGCATCACCCCGCGCTTGCGGTTCTCCGGCGAGAGCGAGACCGTGAACAGCACGTCGACCTGGCCGCCGTCGACGCGGTTGAGCCGGGTCTCGGTCACCAGCCAGGGCTGGCGGGTCATCGTCGCGACCAGCGCCTCGATATAGACGGGCTCGCTTTCGCGCGGCCAGAAGGCAGCGATCGACCGCCCCTGGATCTGGTCCATCTCGGTAGCGCCGAACATCTCGAGCGCCTTGGGATTGAGATCGCCGACAAAGGCGTGGTGCATCGTATCGCGCAGGAAATCGCGATTGGCATGGAGGTGGGCGTGCAGGTCGGTCACGCCCTGGTCGCGCAGCGGGATCAGCATGCGCCCGACCCCGGTGAAATCGACTTCCCAGAACCCCACGGCCATCGCCTGGAACATGTTGCGATAGCGATATTCGCTCATCCGCAGCGCATCCTCGGCCGTCTTGCGCGCGGTGATGTCGCGCGCGGTCTCGATGATCCGTACCAGCCGGCCCTCGGCGTCGCGCTCGACCGTCCAGCGCACGTCGAGGATGCGCGGCGCGCCACCGGCCGCGGTGCGGGTCAGTTCGCCCTCCCAGCTGCCCCGGGCATGGAGCTGCGCCTCGAGGTCGGCGATCGGCGTATCATGGGCGGTGGCGAGCAGCGTGTGCAGCTTGCGGCCCAGCGCATCCGCACGGGCGATGCCGTACAGCGCCTCGCTCGCCCGGTTCCACGACAGCACATGGCCCCAGGCGTCGCGCGTCACGACGCTTTCGTGAACCAGGTCGAGGATGTCGGTCCGGCGCCCCACAGCCGTCCTTGTCCGCGACGGCGGCTCAGGAGTCCAGTGCGCGCCGGATGCAGTCGGCCAGCGTGTCGGTGTCGAACGGCTTGCGCAGCAGGCAGCGCACGCCCGCAGCCTCGGCCCGCACGTCGATGCCGCGTTCGGTGCGCGCGGTGACCAGGATCACCGGCAGCCGGCCCTGCATCCGCGTGCTGAGGTCGATGCCGTCGATGCCGGGAAGCTGATAGTCGGAGACGAGACAATCGGCACGCGTCGACGCATCGCCGTCGAGAAACGCCTCTGCCGAGATGAAGCCTTCGCCGTCATAGCCGAGCGACCGGACGAAGCCGATCAGCGCGGGACGAAGCGAGTCGTCGTCCTCGACGATGGCGATCAGGGGTTTGTTGGGCACGCGACCGGACTTTCCATGCGACATGACGGTTCGGATGCCGTCCTGACGCCCTTGTGCGCCTCGGCCGGGGCCGGCGCTATCACGCAATGGTGTTACGGGATTTTACGCGATCCTACCCCAACGCCAGGCCCAGCTTGCCGGCCATGCGCACCAGGTCGGGCAGCGTCCGGGCGCCCATCTTGCGCATCGCCGCACCGCGATGGATCTTTACCGTCACCTCGCTGAGATCGAGTTCGAAGGCGACCTGCTTGTTCAGCTTGCCGGCGGTGACCAGCGTCATCACCTGCCGCTCGCGCGGCGACAGCGTGGCATAGAGCTGGCGCAGCCCGGCTTCGTCGCTCGCCTCGGCGCGGCGTTTCAAATCGCGTTCCATCGCCGTCGCGACGGCATCGAGCATGTCCTGGTCGCGGAACGGCTTCACCAGGAAATCGACTGCCCCCGCCTTCATCGCGCGCACGCTCATCGGGATGTCGCCGTGCCCGCTCATCAGGATCGCCGGCAGCGCGATGCCGAGTTCGTCAAGCCGGTCCTGGAAATCGAGCCCGCTGCTGCCCGGCATCCGCACGTCGAGCACCAGGCAACCCGGCGCATCCTCACGCTCGGCCGCCATGAACTCTGCGACCGACGCATGGCCGCGTGACTGCAGCCCGACCGAACGGAACAGGCTCTGCAGCGCTGCCCGTAGCGAGGCATCGTCGTCGACGACATGGATGATCGCGTTGTCGGCCATCCGTTCCAGATACGGCCAGTCGGATCGGGCCGCAACGCCGCGACCCTTCCGAAAGGCTCCGATACCGGTTAAATCGGGTAAAGCCGTGCACGCCTCCGGCCTACGGGACCCTGTTCAATGCTGATCGCGCAGATCACCGACCTTCATCTCGGCTTCGGGCCGGTCGGACAGGATTATAACGAGACTCGCCTGCTGCGCGTGCTGGAACAGATCGTCGACGGGCCCAACCGGCCCGACCTGATGCTGGCGACGGGCGACCTGTCGGAACATGGCGACCCGGCCAGCTATCGCCGCCTGGCCGAACTGCTCGCGATGTGCCCGTTTCCCTGCCACGTCATTCCCGGCAATCATGACGACCGCACCAGCCTGTCGCGCGCCTTTCCCGACATGCCGACGCCGGGCGGCTTCATGCACTATGCGGTCACCGATCTCGACGGGCTGCGCATCCTGATGCTCGACACGACGGAGCAGGGGCGTACCGGCGGCGCCTTTTGCGCCGCCCGCGCGGACTGGCTGGCCGAGCGCCTGGCCGAGGCGCCCGAGGTGCCGACGCTGATCGCCTTGCATCATCCGCCGATCGATGTCGGGATCGAGTGGCTGCGGACCGATCCCCAGGAGGGCTGGGTGCGGCGGTTCGCCGGTGCGATCGAGGGGCAGTCGCAGGTCAGGGCGATCCTGAGCGGCCATGTCCATCGTCCGATTGTCGGCCGGTGGCGCGGGGCGAGCGTGGCGATCGCTCCGTCAATCGCGCCCGGCGCCGCTCTGGACCTGCGGCCGATGGATATCGAAACGCCCGACCAGCGTGCCCTAGTCGTTGCCGATCGGCCCGGTTATGCGCTGCACCGCTGGCATGACGGGGCGCTGACCAGCTTCTTCGCCTTTGCCGAGGATACTGCGCCGCTCAGCCGGTTCGACGCCCGGACTCAGAGGCTGGTTCGCGAGATGGCGGCGGAGCGACGGTCGGGCTGAGGCGTCAGCGGCGGCGGATCACGAGGTTGCGGATCTCGGTCATGTCCTGGATCGCAAAGCGCACGCCCTCGCGGCCCAGCCCCGATTCCTTGACCCCGCCATAGGGCATGTTGTCGACGCGGTAGCTGGGCACGTCGTTGACGATCACGCCGCCCACTTCCAGCCGGTCCCATGCGTCGAGAACCTGGAACAGGTCGCGGGTGAAGATGCCCGCCTGCAGTCCGAACTTGCTGTCGTTGACGATGTCGAGCGCCTGGTCGAACGTATCGAACGGGATCAGGAACGCGACCGGGCCGAACGCTTCCTCGCGGTTCAGCCGGGTGTCATCCGGTACGCCCTCCAGCAAGGTCGCCTCGAGCATCGCGCCGTCGCGCGATCCGCCGCACAAGATCGTCGCGCCCGCCGCCACCGCGTCCTGGATCCAGCCGTCGAGCCGCGTCGCTTCCTTTTCCGAGATCATCGGGCCGATGAACGTGTCGCGATCCTTGGGATCGCCCGCGACCAGCGTCTTCGTCTTCGCCACCAGCATGTCGCGGAAGCGGTCGTACACCTCGCGGTGGATCAGGATGCGCTGGACGCCGATGCAGGACTGGCCCGACTGGTAGAAGGCGCCGAAGATCGTCCGATCCAGCGCGTCGTCCAGATCGGCGTCGCGGTCGACGATCACCGCGGCGTTGCCGCCCAGTTCGAGCACGACCTTCTTGCGGCCCGCCTTCGCCTTCAGGTCCCAGCCGACCGCGGGCGATCCGGTGAAACTCAGCAGCTTGAGCCGGTCGTCGGTGGTGAACAGGTCGGCGCCCTCGCGGTGCGCGGGCAGGATCGAGAAGGCGCCCCTGGGCAGGTCGGTCTCGGCCAGCACCTCGCCCATGATGATCGCGCCCAGCGGGGTGCGGCTGGCGGGCTTCATCACGAACGGGCAGCCCGCGGCGATGGCGGGCGCGACCTTGTGCGCGGCCAGGTTGAGCGGGAAGTTGAACGGCGAGATGAAGCTGCACGGGCCGATCGGCACGCGCCGCCACATCCCCTGATAGCCCCTGGCCCGCGCCGAGATGTCGAGCGGCTGGACCTCGCCGGTGATCCGAACCGATTCCTCGGCGGCGATGCGGAAGGTGTCGATCAGCCGCGTGACCTCGCCTTCGGAATCCTTGATCGGCTTGCCCGCCTCGACGCACAGCGCGTAGGCGAGCTCCTCGGACCGTTCGGTGAAGCGGTCGACGCAGTGCTGCAGCACCGCCTGGCGCTGATAGCTGGGCAGGCGCGCCATCGGCCCGGCTGCGGCGACCGCGCCGGCGATGCCGGCCTCGATGATCTCGGGCGTCGCCATCGCGACGCGGAACGCGACCTCGCCGGTGAACTTGTCGGTCACCTCCAGGTCCGCATTGGGGAAATGTGCCTCGTTGTTGAGGTACAGCGGATAGCGATCCTTGAGCTGGGTCATGATGCCTAGATCGGTCGCGGACGCGCGCGCGGCAAGGGCATGGACGCAGGCGGAGCGTTGGGGCACGCTTCGCGCCATGGAACTCGCCGCCTATTTCGACCGGATCGGCTATTCCGGGCCGCGCATGCCCGATCTGGCCACGCTGAAGGCGGTGATGCGCGCGCATGTCGCCGCGATCCCGTTCGAGAATATCGACGTGCAGATGGGGGTGCGCAGCTCGACCGCGCTTCCCGGCATCTTCGACAAGCTGGTGGTTCGGCGGCGCGGCGGATGGTGCTACGAGAATAACGGGCTGTTCGGCTGGGCGCTGGGCGAGATGGGGTTCGACGTGCGGCGCGTGTGCGGCGGCGTGATGCGGATCGCCCGGGGCGACGCCGCGCTGGGCAACCATTTGACGCTGATCGTGACCCTCGACGAGGCGCCATGGCTGGTCGATGCCGGGTTCGGCGGATCGCTGGCGGGTCCGATTCCCCTGGCGGAAGCGACGCGGCATTATCCGCCCTTCGCGGTGGCACTGGCGCGGCAGCCCGATGGCTATTGGCGGTTCGAGGAGCGCTATGGGACGGCGGAGCCGTTCAGCTATGATTTCCTGCCCGATCCGGCCGACGAGGCGCTCTTCTCACGCCAGTGCCTGACCCAGCAGACCGATGCGGCTTCGGTGTTCGTCCAGAATCTGGTGGTCCAGCAGCGCCAGGGCGACCGGCATGTCAGCCTGCGCGGTCGCGTGCTGCTCGAGCGGTGGACGGACGGCCAGGCGACGCGGCGGCTCCGGAACGCGGGTGAGTTCGTCGACATGCTGCGCGGGCAATTCGGGCTGGAGGTGCCGGGGGTGGAGCGACTGTGGCCGCGCATCGTCGCGCGCCATGCCGAGCTGTTCCCGGACGAGGCGACGGAAGCGGTCGCCTGACACGGAAACGGCCGGGGCGATGCCCCGGCCGCTGCCTTGCCTGACGCATGGAAAGCGCGGGCTTACTTCTTGAACGGATCCACGAAGCCATAGGTCTTGGCGTGATCGGTGACGCCCTCGGTCTCGGTCGAGACTTCCTCGCCGCGGCTGGCGGCGTCGCGCTCGGCGCGCAGCTGTTCGATCAGTGCCTCGCGGTCGCCTTCCAGGCGATTGTCCGGCTGTGCCTCGATGCCGGCCGCCTTGGCAGCCTTGGCGACGATGCCGTCCAGCTCGCGCTGCGAGGTGAGGCCCAGCGTCACCGGATCCTTGGGCACGATGTTGGCGATGTTCCAGTGGCTGCGGTCGCGGATCGCGGCGATGGTGGTGCGGGTGGTGCCGATCAGCTTGCCGATCGCGCCGTCCGAGATTTCCGGGTGATGGCGCAGGATCCAGGCGATGCCGTCCGGCTTGTCCTGGCGCTTCGACACCGGGGTGTAGCGCGGGCCCTTGGTCCGGCGGACCTGATCGGGGCCCTTCAGCATCTTGAGCTTGTAGTTGGGATCTGCCTGACCCTTCTCGATCTCGTCCATCGTCAGCTCGTGCGCGCGGACGGGATCGCGGCCGGTCAGCTTGGTCGTGGCAGTGTCATCGGCAATCGCCTGGACTTCGAGAATGTGAAGGCCACAGAATTCCGCGATCTGGTCGAACGACAGCGAACTATTGTCGACCAGCCAGGAAGCGGTCGCATGCGGCATCAGCGGCTGGGCCACGGGACGTCTCCGAAACAGCGTAAAACAATAAGGGCCGCCCCTTCCGGAGCGGCCGTCTAGCGCACCGATCTAGTCTGCATTGCCCGCCGGGGCAAGGATTTTGGGCATCGCCAACCTGTCAGGCGGCTTCGGCCTCTTCCCCGATGGGACACAGGGCGTGCAGGAACTGCGCCGCGCTGGCTTCCCAGGTGAAACTGCGGCCATATCGGGCGCAGGCGTCGCGGTCGCGAGTCAGCGCCCCGGCGATCGCCGCGGTGAGGTCGGTGTCGAGCGCGCCGGTCTCGGGCGTGACGATGTCGATCGGGCCGGTCACCGGATAGGCGGCTACCGGCGTGCCGCAGGCCAGCGCCTCGATCATCACCAACCCGAACGTGTCGGTGCGGCTGGGGAACACGAACACGTCGGCGGTGCCATAGGCGGATGCCAGTTCCTCCCCGAACATCGCGCCCAGGAACCTTGCGTCGGGATAGCGCGCCGCCAGCGAGGCACGCGCCGGGCCGTCGCCGATCACCACCCTGGTGCCCGGATGATCGGTCTTCAGAAAGGCTTCCAGATTCTTCTCGACCGCCACCCGGCCGACATAGAGCTGGATCGGCCGCGGGAGGTCGGCCATCGCCGGATGCGGCGCCAGGCCGACGCGGAAATTGCCGAGGTCCACGCCCCGGCCCCAATGCTTCACCTGGGGGAGCTTGTGGTCGATCAGCGACTGACGGATCGACGGCGTCGACGCCAGGATCGCGTAGCTCGGGCCGTGGAACCAGCGGATGTAGCGCCAGATCCATTCCGCCGGGACGCCCGACCGTGCCGAGACATAGTCGGGGAACTGGGTGTGGTAGGCGGTGGTGAACGGACGGTCGTGGCGCAGGCACCAGCGCCGCGCGGCGACGCACAGCGGGCCTTCGGTCGCGAGGTGGATCGCGTTGGGCTGAAACGCCTCCAGCAACGCGCCGACGCTGCCGGTACTGGCCAGCGCCAGGCGGATCTCGGGATAGGTGGGGCAGGGGAGCGAGCGGAACAGGTCGGGCGAGATGACCCGCACGCTGTGCCCATGATCTTCCAGGACGTCGCGAACCGACTGGAGGGTGCGGACCACGCCGTTGACCTGGGGTTCCCAGGCGTCGGTGACGATGGCGATGCGCACGGGCTCGTGTTCCGTCAGGCGGCCGCTCGCGCCTCCGGTTCCCTGGGTCTCTCCCGTGCCGCTACTTCGTCCGCCCAGTGCAGTATCTCCATCCGGCCGTCGAAATGCTCGACCAGTGCGGTGCAGCCTTCGACCCAATCGCCGTCATTATAGTATTCGATCCCGTGGATCGACCGCATATCCGCAGCATGGATATGGCCGGCGACGACGCCGTCGACACCGCGCGCACCGGCCTCGCGCGCGACGATTTCCTCGAACTTCGAGATGAATTCGACCGCGTTCTTGACCTTGGCCTTGGCATATTTGCTGATCGACCAATAGGGGAGCCCCATTCGCGCGCGCGCCCAGTTGAGGCCGCGGTTGAGCGCCATCATCATCTCGTAGGCCGCATCGCCCAGATAGGCGAGCCAGCGGTGCGAGAGCATGACCGCGTCGAACTCGTCGCCGTGCATCACCAGCAGACGGCGGCCGTCGGCAGTCTCGTGGATCGCGGTGCGGTGAATCTCGACCCCGCCGAAGCTCAAGCCGGAGAACTGGCGGAACATCTCGTCATGATTGCCGGGGACATAGATGATCCGCGTCCCGCGATTGGCGCGCTTCAGCACGCGCCAGACGATGTCGTTGTGCGTCGCCGGCCAGTACAGCTTCTTCTTCAGACGCCAGCCGTCGATGATGTCGCCGACCAGGTACAGCGTGTCGCTGTCGACATGGTCGAGAAAGTCGATCAGCAATTCGGCCGCGCAGCCGCGGGTCCCGAGATGGACGTCCGAAATCCAGATCGCACGATAGCGGCGCCGTTCGGTGATGACGCGCTCCGGAATCGACGGTGTCGACGCGGAAAAATCCGCCGGATCCAGCCCGAACGGAAGCCTGGTGATCGTCGCCATGTCTGCGAACCCCAGAGTAACCCTTGCCCTGGCAGCCCTATGGCGATGAATTGTTACAACTCGTCGGCGTGCGCGAGAAAAGGAACCGCCGGGGGGCTAACGGGCATCGGGCTTGTAGCGCCCCAGCGCAGCATTGAAGGTCTGCTTGAGCACGTCGAGCTTCGCACCCGAGCCGGAAATCTTGGTCGGGGTCGGCTCGCCGGCGGGATAGCGGCGGACCACCCCGATCTCGCAGCTGCGATACTTCAGCTGGTTGGCGCGGGTCGTGAGGTAGAACAGCAGCTCGTAGCGCATGAAGACGTCGCGGAACGGCGCGACGCGCGGATCGAGCAGATAGCGGCTGGAATAGGCGCGAAAGCCGTTGGTCGTGTCGCTGTAGCGCTTGCCCGCCGCCAGGCTGAGCAGCGGGGCGTGGATGCCGCGATTGGCGATGGTGCGCTCCAGCGGCGTATTCTCGGCGATGCCGCCGGGGGCGTAGCGCGATCCCTGGACATAGTCGAAGCCGGCCTCGAGCTTCTCGACCATGGTGCGGACCGCATCGACGCCGTCCTTGCCGTTGCCGTCGATCGTGACGATCCCGGCATAGCCCTGCGCCAGGCACCAGCCATAGGCCATGCGCAGCTGCGCGCTCAGCTTGCCCGGGCCGGTCTTGGTCAGCAGCGCCCGAACCCCGACGCTGCGCAGGAAATCGAGGTCGAGCGACCCGTCGGTCGATCCGCCATCGGCGACGACGACATCGACCGGCAACTTTGCCTCGGCAACGCGGCGAAGCTGCCCGCGGATGCGCTCGCCCTCGTTGATGACGGGGATGACGAGGACATGGTCGTGACGGCGTTCGGCGAGCACGACGGTGTCGTGCGCAGGGATCTGCCAGTCGGCGGGGAAGGACGTGTCGGTCATTTGCGTTCCGTGATGTTGGATGAGCCCCGCGGATGCGCCAGACCGTCACCCCGGCCGCAGACATAGTCGTCATGCGCGTCGCGACAGTCGGGTTCGGTGATGCGCATCAGGTCGAACAGGTCGTAGATATTGTCGATCTTGCCGCCCATGATCGAGGTGATCCGCGACGTCGCGGGATGGCGGTGGAACAGGATCGGGCGGCCGTCGTCGCGCTCGTTCTTCAGCAGCACCGTCTTGATGTCGTAGATCGATCGCTCCCAGCGCGCCTCGCGGATCGAGGGCAGGTAGCGCGCCGCGTCCAGCAGCATGTGGCGAAACCGGCTCTCGCGCGCCTCGCCGTCGCGCAGGCGTTGGGCCGGGTCGATATGCGAGCGGCCGGACCAGCTGAGCTGCGGCGTGTAGCGGACATGGGTCAGCGAATAGAGCCCCTCGGCCGGATAGGGCATGGTCGAGAAGAAGGGGCCGTCCATCACCGTGACGCCAAGGCCATCGAGGCTGGGCGGCGGCTGAACCAGCGCCAGTTCTGCAAGCTCGAACTTCAGCGGCGCGGGCGGCAGGTCGGCCAGGTCGAGCAGCTCGTTGATATGGGCATAGGTTACGTTGAAGGCACGCCCCGCCCGGATCACGCTGCCATCGGCAAGCTCGGCGACAACGCGGTCGCCCTGTTCGGACAAGGCGGCGACCGGCTGGCCGTAGAGCGTCTGCACGCCATGCCGGTCGAGCCGGTCGAGCAGCGACGCCTGGAGTCGCGACCAGTCGAACGCATATTCGCGGCATTCGAAGACCGCCTCGATCGCGTCCGGGTCGAACAGGCCGGACTCGCGCTGGTCGGCCAGGCGGATCGGCGCGTCCATGCTGGCGAACATGCGATGGAAGCGCCCCGCGGACACTTTCGAACGGCGCCGCGCGATCGCGTAGAGCATGCGGAAATCGTCGACGACCGCCTCGGGAAAGTCGGCGACGAAGCGGGTGTGCAGCACCTTCGACTTGACGGCGGTGACGAAGCTGCGCGGATAATGGAAGCCGGTATGCACCCGCGCCTGGTTGACGCGCGAGGCACGCGTCAGCGGGGCGGGCTCGGCCTCGACCAGCACCACCTTGTCGCTGATCGAGCGCAGGAACAGGGCGAGGCAGCAGCCATAGAAGCCGCCGCCGATGATCAGATAGTCGGCTTCGATCGCCGAACCGCTCATCGCGGCGCCCGGGCGATGCCGGCGTCGATGTCGACGTTCAGGTCGTCCTGCCGTCCGAACAGGTCGATCGTACCGATCTCGTCGACGATCAGGTCGTCCGCCGCCGGGTCGAGCCGTTCCATGATCTTCTGCATGCCCGTCGACACGCCGAACAGCGCGAAGCCGAGAAAGGCGGCGGTCAGGCTCTGGACGATCGCGGTGCTAAACCAGCCCGGCTGGACATGCGGCATGAACAGCCAGACCGCGACCGAATAGATGGCGAACGCGATGCCGGCAGCGACGGTAAGCAGCGACAGGATGCCCACCGCGGCCAGCACCAGCGGTGCCGAACTGACCAGCAGGCGATAGGCAAGCGCGACGCGCCGGCCCGACTGGCGGGTCGCGCGGCGACGGCGCGGAACCCGCGACACGCGCTGGCGGCGAACGGCGAAGCCCTCGTCCCGCGGCGGAAAGCGCAGCGCCAGGTCGCGTTCGGGATGGGCGAGCAGCCGGTTGAGGATGGCACGCGGAAAGGCGGCGGTCAGCGTGTCGCGCACCGATACGTCGAACCCGGCGGCGGCGCCCAGCATCGCCAGCGGGCCCTCGATCAGGCTGGCCTCGTCATCGGCGCAGACGATCGCGGTGTCGCCGTCGGCGGCCTGATGCGCGAGTTCGACCAGTTGGGCAGGTTCATGCTCGCCGATTCCGGTCAGGATCACGACATCGCCGATCGCCTCGGCCGCGGCCAGCGCGCGGCGGCGGTAGAAACCCGGATGCGCGCGTACCCGGATCCAGCGCAGGTTGCGCAATTCCTCGCCGTGACGGTCGATGCCGGCGGGCGGCATCTGGTCGCCATCGGCGATCAGGATCAGCTCCCAGTAGCGAAAGGCCTGGTCGATCGCCTGCGCGGTCCGGCGCACCGTCTCGAATTCCTCGGCGGTGATCGCACCTGCCGGGAAGCAGACCGAGACCAGCACGTCCGCGCGGCGCTCGCGTGCCGATGTCATCCCTCTGCCCCCGTCAGCCGCTCCAGCGCGCGGTCGAGTTCGCCGATGGCGTCCTCGCCCGGGTTGCGCATCTCGATCGAGACCCAGCGATCATATCCAGCCCCGCGCAGCGCCCGCAACACGGTGTCGGCATGCGCGCGGGTCGCCGGCGCAGGGGCGAGCTGCGGCTCGCTGACATGGACGTGCGACACGACCGGCAGCATCCGTTCGATCAGCGTGCCGATGTCGCCGAACCGGCCGGTCATGTGCAGCGCGCCGATGTCGAAATTCAGCGTGACGCCCGGATGGTCGACTTGCAGCACGAAATTATGGGCAGATTCCATGTCGGTCAGGAAATTGGTGCCATAGGTGCTGGGATTTGGCTCGATCGCGATCACTGCCCCCTGCGCCACTGCCTGGTCGGCCATCGTGCGGAAGCTGTCGGCGGCAAAGGCCATCGCATCTTCCTGGCTCATGCCGTCGGGGACGATCCGCTGGAGCGGCGATCCGAATACCAGGTTGGGAATGCTGAGCCGTCCGGCCAGCGCGATTGCGCACTCCAGCCCGTTCATCAGCCTGCCATGCTGCTCGGGCGTGCCGAACAGCGCGGCATCCTGGACGCCGAACAGCAAGGACTGCATCGAGACGAGCTGCAGCCCGGCATCGGTGACCTCGCCCAGCAGGCGCGCGACCGTCTCGTCCGACGGCTCGAACCGGTCCGGCTCGCCGTCGAGGAACAGACCGGGCGCGATCTCCAGGCCCGTCGCACCGTGGCGGCGCAGCGTCGCATAGGCCTCGGCGCGCTCAGCTGGCGCCCAAGCGATGTTGGAGACGGCGATCTTCATGCAGTCGAACGCTGGCTTGCGAAGAAGTCACGCAGCCGGTCGAGCGCCGTCGCGCGATCCTGGCTGTAATCCCCGGCACGGCCCCACAAATCGGCATGGCGGGTGCGCATGTTCTCGCGATAGACTGACGCGGTCGAGGGCGGGAAGGCTTCGCCGGTGAGTTCGCGATACAGGTCGGAGACCTCGATCGGCTCGGGAGCGAGATGGAGCACCGGTACGCGATGCTCGATCGCGCGACCGATATCGGACCATAGTTCGGCCAGGCCATAGAATTGGAAGCGGCTCTCGCCATTTGCGAAGGCAAGGGCCGTCGCACCGATCGCGCTCAGCGCCGCGACCAGTTCGTCCTCTCGTCCGCGCCGGCGAAGCAGCGCGCGGTCGCAGCGATACATGGCGAGACCCTCGTCCCAGCCATAGACCGCATCGAGTTCGGCGCGTGCCGCCTCCGGGATCGCATCGCGAATCTCGCTCAGGCGCGCTTCGGTCAGGAAGGAGGGGGCCGGGTTGAGCATGTCGAACAGCAAATTCTTCTTGAGACCCGCGCCGTAGAGCGCCGGCAGCCGCAGGACATGGCAGGTCGGGAAGATTTCCTGCACCGCGACCTCGAGGTGACGGCGATTGCGGCCATAGGCCTTGTCAGTCTCGAAGGCGTCGCTGCCTTCGTCCAGTCCGGCGTTTGCGTCGGCCAGAACCGCGATCGTCGAGATCAGCACGAAGCGCTCCGCCTTGATCCCGCGCAGATGGCCGATCAGCGCATCGATATTCGCCAGGTCGCGGTCGGGATTGCGGTTGGCCTCCCACATCGTCGCCGGCGCGGCGGCACAGACGACGGTGCCGAAGCTGCGCCCGGCGCTGTCGCCGATGGTGCGCGACGCATATTCGGCCGCGAAGTCGTGCGACAGGCGAAGATTGGTGCCGACGAAGCCGGTCGCGCCGATCAGGGCGTCGGGCTGGGGCGTATCCGGGCTGGTCATGATGCCCCTGCTCTGGCTGTGCTAAGGTCCGGCCGCGGCGGGATGCCGTGACGCCCACCGGTTGCGGCATCGGCCGGAGCGAATCAAGTCCTCCCGCTCTTGGCTTGGCCGTCATCGGCTGGCATCTGGCGGATCGGGTCGGTCGATCGTGGCCGGGCAGGGGACTGAAATCATGGCCGAACGACAGGCAAAGGCGGGCAGGCCCATCATCGGGTGGATCGCCGCGGGACTCGTCTGCCTCTTCCTCCTGCTGACGCTCGCCCAGATTCGCGACCCCTGGGGCGACGAGGCGATGCTCGTCACCAACCTCGCCCATGAGGGCGCGGCTGCGCTGTTCCGGCCGATGGCCTATTATGACCAGGCGACCCCGCTGGGGCACCGGTTGCTCGGCATGGTCATGGCCGGCCTCGGCGGCAGCGGCGGCATCATCGGCACCGTCCTTGCCCTGCGGCTGCTGACCGCCGCCGCCGCGGCCCTGGTGGCCGTGTCGGTCTATCGCACCGTGCGGATGTCCAGCACGGCCCTGTTTGCGGCGGTCGCCGCGGTGATCGCGGTCGCCGCGCCCATGCCGCTGCGCTATGTCACCGAGATCAAGCATTATGAATTCGAGGCGGCATCGGCGGCGCTGCTGATGCTCGCCGCCGCGGCGCTGGCACGCGACGCCGCGGGGCGGCGGGAAATCCTGTTCTATCTCGCCGCGGCACTGTTCGCCTGCCTGTTCTCGTTCACTGCGCCGATCCTCCTGGCCGTGTCGGCTGCCGCGGTCGCGCTGACCGTCGCGCTGCGCCGACGGGCCCTGCTGGCGGTACTGGGACAGCCCCGGCTGCTGGTCGCACTGGTGGCTGGCGTGGCGATCGCCCTGCTTCTTTATCTGGGTTATTCGCGACCGGTCACCGTCCATCAGCTATCCGCCTATCCGGTCGCCTATGAGGTGCCGGCGAGCTTTGGCGGTCGCGCGTCGTGGATGGTCGCGGGGCTGCCGAAGCTGCTCCACATGTGGCTGATCCTGGTCGCGCCCTGGGGCGACATGATCCGTCAGCATTCGGTGGCCCTGTCCGGCGCGTTCGGGCTGGTGCTGATCGTCGCGCTGGCGCTTGCCGCGCGTCGCGCGCCCTTCGTTGGCGCCTTCACCGGACTGCTGATGCTGGCGGTGCTGGCCGCGATCCTCATCGGCGTCATCCCGATCACCTCGACCCGACACTTCCTGTTCCTCCAGCCAGTACTGGTCGTGCTGCTGGTGGTCGCGCTCGCCGAGCTTCTCGCGCTGGTCGGGGCGCGTATCCGGTTGCCGCAGGCGGGCGTCGCGCTGGTCGCCGTCGTCATCGCCCTCGGCTATGTCGCGCTGGGCCTGTCCTCGCTGCGCACGCTGAAGGTTCAGGCGATCGCCCCGCTGCTGGCGAAGGCGCGCAGCGAGTCGCCCGACGCTCCGGTCTGGGTCCACTCGGCCGGCCAGCCGACGGCGCGGCTGGTGCGCCCGGACGGCCAGCGGTTCATCGGCAAGCTCGACCCGCGCAGCGTCCCCCAGGGCTGGCATGTCGCGGCGGGCGAGTGGACCTCGCCCCACGACCAGACCGTCCGCACCGACTATTACCGCCAGACCGCCGAGAGCTTCCGCCCCTATCCCGAGCTGTGGATGGTCTTCGTGGACCGCAGCGACGAGGAGCGCGAGCCCATGCTGAACGCGGTCACCGCTGCCTATGGGCGCTGTACCCAGAGCGGCAGGGACATCGGCGCGACGCTGTACCGGTGCACCCGCCGCTGATCAGGCGTCGATCGGCACATGCCGCGGCCGGGCGGCAACGCGCGCCAGCCACGCGCGGATATGGGGATAGGGCGCCAGGTCGAAGCGTCCTTCCTCCGCGACATGGGTATAGGCGTAGAGCACGATATCGGCGACGGTGAAGCGGCCGGCAGCCAACCAGTCGGTGCGCGAGAGGTGATCGTCCATCAGCGCCAGCGCTTCGATGCCCGCGCTCCGCTTGCCCGGCAGGTTCGCCCGCTGCAGTTCCGACAGCGCGTCCTCGCCGACCCAGCCATACCAGAAGCGCAACGTCGCGATGTTCGGCTCGTGATTATATTGTTCCCAGAACAGCCAGCGCATCATGTCGGCATGATCGAACCGGTCTTCGGGAACCAGCGGGGTGCCGTGCGCAAGGTACAGGCAGGCGGCATTGCTTTCCGGCAGGAAGGTCTCGCCGATCTGCAGCGTCGGGATGCGGCCGTTGGCGTTGACCGTCGCCAGGAACCCGGGCGTGCGCGTCTCGCCTTTCAGAATGTCATATTCGCGCCGCTCGATCGGCTGGCCGACATGGGCCGCGGTCAGCCGGATCTTGTAGCAATTGCCCGATGGCGAATATTCGTGAAGCAGCAGGCTGGACATCATGATCTCCCCGTGAAAGCTGCCGACCTCATGCCCGTGGCGCGCGGCCTGTCCAACTGAAAGCGGGGCGGCATCTGCAAGCCTGGCTTATCGATGGCCGGCTCAGATGATGCCCTGTTCCTCGCGCGCGCGGACGTGATGGTGCCAGGTGAGCCATGCCCATAATGCCACTGCGCCGACGAAAACCCAGCCCCACAGATGCTTCCAGAACGGGAAGATCGTGCCGTCGCGCACATCCCGCCCGGCGGCGCGGTTCAGCATCTCGATGCCTTCGTCGCTGAGCGGCATGGCCGTGGTCTCCCAGCGCGTGCGCGTGAACAGCACGTCGCCCATGTCGCGATAGTAGAAGAAGGGCATGCCCAGCAGCGTGATCTCGCGCACCGAATAGCCCAGCCTGGCTTCGCGTTCGTCAAAGCCGCCAGACGGCGGGGCGGTGTTCGCGAGCCCCCGGACCGCGTCGAACGCCCATTCCGCCTTGCTGCGCGGCCGCTCGACATGCACGCCCCACCTCGACACCGCGCTTTCCGGCTCGCTCAGCTCGCCCGGCGGGATCTCGACATCGGCGACATGCGCGACGACCGGCTGGTTGCTCGCCAGCCAGGGCCGGTCGGAAAACAGCATGATCGCAACGAACGCGATGATGATGGCGCTAAGCAGATTCTCCCGCATCGACATTTTCAGCCTCCCCCAAGGTCAGAACGATCTTTCCGATATGTCCGCCGCCGTCCATGCGAGCATGCGCCGCGGCCGCATCCTCCAGCGCGAACGTGCGGTCGATCAGCGGCTTGAGCCTGCCATCCGCGACCATCGGCCAGACGGTGCGATGCAGTTCGTCGGCGACCATCGCCTTGAACGCGGCGTCGCGCGGGCGCAGCGTCGATCCGGTCAGCGTCAGCCGGTTGCGCATGATGTGGAAGATGGGGATCTCCGCGGTCATGCCGCCCTGCGTCGCGATCGAGACATGGCGCCCGTCCTCGGCCAGGCATTTCAGGTTGCGCGGCAGATAGTCGCCGCCGACCATGTCGAGCACGATATCGACGCCGCGGCCGCCGGTGATCGCCTTGACCCGCTCGACGAAATCCTCGGTCCGGTAGTTGATCGCGTGATCGGCGCCATGCGCCAGCGATGCGGCGCATTTGTCGTCGCTGCCCGCGGTGACGATGATCGTGATGCCGAACAGCTCCGCCAGGCTGATCGCCATCGTGCCGATGCCGCTGGTCCCGCCATGGACCAGCACGATATCGCCTTCGGTCGCATAGGCGCGCTCGAACAAGTTGGTCCACACGGTGAACAGCGTCTCGGGCATTGCCGCCGCCTCGATCATCGTCAGTGCCGGTGGCACGGGCAGGCACTGGCCGGCCGGCGCCACGCAATAGTCGGCATAACCGCCCCCGGCGACCAGCGCGCAGACCGACTGGCCGATCAGCTGCGATCCCGCCTCGTCGCCGGCCGAAACGACTTCGCCGGCCACTTCCAGGCCCAGGATCGAGGGGGCGCCGGGGGGCGGGGGATAGGCGCCCTGCCGCTGGACCACGTCGGGGCGGTTCACCCCGGCGGCGACCACGCGGATCAGAACCTCGCCCGGTCCGGGCTGCGGCACCGGCCGCTCGACGAGAATCAGAACCTCGGGACCGCCCGGGGACTCCGGGTCGATCGCGCGCATCAGTGTCGGAAGCGTCATCGGTTCGACCCCATAAGCATGTTGACCCTCCCCATATGGGTCTGTCCCGTTATTGACATCGCCTCCGCGCGGGTCAACGTTGTGACTGCGATGGACCTCGACGAGACTCTCCCGCGCCGCAAGGACGAACTGGTCGCCGAACTGGCGAAACAGGATCTCGATCCTTATTCGGTCGCCGAGCTCGACGATCGGATCGAACGCCTTCAGGCAGAGATCGAACGTACCCGCGCCAAGCGAGAACGGGCCGTTCACCATCGCGCAAGCGCAGACGCGTTATTCAAGCGATGAGCGTTGCACCGGAGCGAAGCGCGAACGCCGCCAACCTCCGGTACCGGGCCGCACCGCTTGATGCGAGCGTCCTCACTCCCGACATATGGGGAAAGCGGACCGCGTATCCCACTGGTCCGACTGGAGTTGTCATCTGATGCCAAGTTTCGCCTCCGCCCTCGAATCGACCCTCCACAAGGCGCTGGAAGCCGCGTCTTCGCGCCGCCACGAATATGCGACGCTCGAGCATCTGCTGCTCGCGCTCGTCGATGACGAGCATGCGTCGAAGGTGATGAGCGCGTGCGGCGTCGATCTGGGCGAGATCAAGAATACCGTCTCCCATTATCTCGATACCGAGCTGGAGGCGCTGAAGGTCGAGAATGCGACCGATCCGTCGCCGACCAGCGGGTTCCAGCGCGTCGTCCAGCGCGCGATCCTCCACGTCCAGTCTTCGGGCCGCGACGAAGTGACCGGCGCGAACGTGCTGGTCGCGCTGTTCAGCGAGCGCGAGAGCTATGCGGTGTATTTCCTGCAGCAGCAGGACATGAGCCGGCTCGACGCGGTCAGCTTCATAAGCCACGGCGTCGGCAAGGGCTCGACCCCGACCGAGGCGAGCACTCCCAAGGGCGCGGACGACGACAAGTCGGCCAAGTCCGAGCCGAAGGGCGCAAAGGGCGAGAGCGCGCTGAAGCAGTTCACCGTCGACCTCAACGAGAAGGCGAGGAACGGCAAGGTCGATCCGCTGATCGGCCGCGGCCCCGAGGTCGATCGCACGATCCAGATCCTGTGCCGCCGCAGCAAGAACAACCCGCTCTATGTCGGCGATCCCGGCGTCGGCAAGACGGCGATCGCTGAGGGCCTTGCGCGCAAGATCGTCGAGGGCGAAGTGCCCGACGTGCTCAAGGAAGCGGTCATCTATTCGCTCGACATGGGCGCGCTGCTGGCCGGCACCCGCTATCGCGGCGATTTCGAGGAGCGGCTGAAGCAGGTCGTCAACGAGCTGGAAAAGCTGCCGCACGCGGTGCTGTTCATCGACGAGATCCACACGGTGATCGGCGCGGGCGCGACCTCGGGCGGCGCGATGGACGCGTCCAACCTGCTCAAGCCGGCGCTGTCGGGCGGCACGATCCGCTGCATCGGCTCGACCACCTACAAGGAATTCCGCAACCATTTCGAGAAGGACCGGGCGCTGCTCCGGCGCTTCCAGAAGATCGACGTGAACGAGCCGACGGTCGAGGACACGATCAAGATCATCACCGGGCTGCGTTCGGCGTTCGAGGGACACCATTCGGTGAAGTACACCCCCGACGCGATCAAGTCGGCGGTCGAGCTGTCGGCGCGCTACATCAACGACCGCAAGCTGCCCGACAAGGCGATCGACGTGATCGACGAAGTGGGCGCGATGCAGATGCTGGTGCCGCCGTCGAAGCGCAAGAAGGTCATCACCGCCAAGGAGATCGAGCAGGTCATCGCCACCATGGCGCGCATCCCCGCCAAGAGCGTGTCGACCGACGATACCCGCGTGCTCGCCAATCTGCAGACCGACCTGAAGCGGGTCGTGTTCGGCCAGGACAAGGCGATCGAGGTGCTCAGCTCGGCGATCAAGCTGAGCCGCGCGGGTCTGCGCGACCCGGACAAGCCGATCGGCAACTATCTGTTCTCCGGCCCGACCGGCGTCGGCAAGACCGAGGTGGCGAAGCAGCTGGCCGAGTTGCTGGGCATCCCGCTCCAGCGGTTCGACATGTCCGAATATATGGAACGCCACAGCATCTCGCGGCTGATCGGCGCCCCTCCGGGCTATGTCGGCTATGACCAGGGCGGCCTGCTGACCGACGCGATCGACCAGCAGCCGCATTGCGTGCTGCTGCTCGACGAGATCGAGAAGGCGCATCCGGACCTGTTCAACATCCTGTTGCAGGTGATGGACAACGGCAAGCTGACCGATCACCACGGCAAGACGGTCGATTTCCGCAACGTCGTGCTGATCATGACGACGAATGCGGGCGCCAGCGACATGGCGCGCGAATCGATCGGCTTTGGCGAGCTGACGCGCGACGATGTCCAGGAAGAGGCGGTGAAGAAGCTGTTCACCCCCGAATTCCGCAACCGCCTCGATGCGATCGTGCCGTTCGACTATCTGCCGACCGGAGTCGTCTCGCGCGTGGTGGACAAGTTCATTCTCCAGCTGGAACTCCAGCTGTCGGATCGCGGCGTCCATATCCAGCTCGACGACGAGGCGAAGGCCTGGCTGACCGAGCGCGGCTACGACAAGCTGTACGGCGCGCGCCCGATGGGCCGCCTGATCCAGCAGAAGGTGAAGCAGCCGCTGGCGGAGGAGCTTCTGTTCGGCAAGCTGATCCATGGCGGCGAAGTGAGCGTGAAGCTGAAGGACAATGAACTTGTCTTCCAGATCACGCCCGCCGCGCCGAAAAAGCCGGGCAAGGGCCGCGGCAAGAAGGCAGTCGCCAAGGCGTAGGCCGGCGCCAATTGCCGGATCGAGACAGCGGGTCGGAGCCAGTGCTCCGGCCCGTTTCCCGTCTCGCGGCGCGCGAAGATCGCGGGCCGGGCGAGAATTGCTTTGATTACAGCGCGATCGCTGGTGCATCCTCGTCCGCGATGTTCAGCACCACCGGATTTCGGATCGACGGCGCATGATAAGGCAGGGCGCGCCTGATCCTGCCCGGTCGATGCGGGCGGACGCCCAGCAGAATCACCGGCGCATCCTGGAGGCCGCGGACCAGGTCTTCCAGCGCGAGGGGTTCGACGCGCCGCTCGACCTGATCGTCGCCGCCGCCGGGGTCGGCCGCACGACGTTCTTTCGCCATTTTCCCGATCGCCAGGCTCTGCTGGTGCAACTGCTCGAACGGTCGGTGGACGAGGTTCACGAGCAGGCCGAGCTCAATCGCGACCGGGATGACGGGTTGCTGCAGATCCTGGCGTTCATGGCCGACCGCATCGGGATGCGCGCCGCGCTGGTCGAATATTGGAACGCGGCAGATCCGTCGCATCCGGCGGTGCAGGCGGCCTTTGCGCGGACGGGGATGATCTTCGCCGATGTCATTGCCCGGGCGACCGGGGCAGGGCTGTGCCGGCCCGACCTGACCGCGACCGATATCGCGATGATGGCGCGGATGATCGCGGCGGCGGTGCATGGCGCGCCCGCGGACGACAAGGCGTCGGCGGCGCGGCGTGCGGCGACGCTGTTGCTGGAAGGCTATGCGGGGACGCCCGGCTGAGCCGCGCATCCCCGCGCCGCCCGCCTCACATATTCTTCATCAGCCGCGGCAGCAGGCTCTGCGGGATCAGGTGCTGGGCGAGTGCCGCAAGTCCCGATCCGGTGCCGGCAAGCACCATCGCCTTGCCCTCGCGCATGCCGTCATAGCCGGCGCGCGCCACGTCCTCGGCGGTCGATCCGCGGCCGCTGGCGAACCATTTCTTGAGCATGGAGGTGCCGTCGAAGCTGTCGATCTTGGCGGTCTCGGCGAACTTGGTCTGGACCGGTCCGGGGGCCAGACAGGTCACGTTGACGCCGTTCGGGCGCATCTCCTCGCGCAGGGCGACGGTGAAGGCGTTCACATAGGCTTTGGTCCCGCCATAGGCGGCGAAGCGAACGGCGGGCACCATGCCCGCGGTGGATCCGACGTTGAGGATCGTGCCGCTGCCGCGCTCGCGCATCCGCGCCCCGAACAGCGACGACAGGGCGGTCACCGTGATCACGTTGAGCCGCAGCATCGTTTCGATCCGCATCAGATCGGTATCGACGACATCGCCGAAGGTCGCGAAGCCGGCATTGTTGACCAGCGTGTCGACCTGCCAGCCCTGCGCGTCGCAATGGGCGAGCAGCGCCTCTGCCGCACCCGGCGCGGAGAGATCCTGCACATGGGTGACCAGCGTGCCGCCGACATCGGCCATCTCGTCACGCAGCCGGTCCAGTTCCTCGGGCAGCAGGCTGACCGCCAGCACATGCGCGCCGTCGGCCAGGAACAGCCGGGTGAAAGCCTTGCCGATGCCCGAGCCGGCACCCGTCACGATGACGTTTTCCTGCCGACTCACGACCGGTCTCCCGTCGCGGCGCCGGATTCGCGCCGCAGCACGAAGAAGAACGGGTTCGCCAGCCCGCGCATGTCCATCGCGCCGACCAGCGTGTCGGGCCCCGCCGCACGGAACACGTCGTTGATCGGCAGCGCGTCGTAGATCATCGTCGCCGAGACGATCCCGCGATACTCGGTCATCCGCAGTCGGGCATGCGGCCTGGACGAGGCGATCAGCCCCGCGCCCAGCTTGAACAGGCCGGCCGCGGCCGAGCTTCGCGCAAGCTCGCCATGTTCCAGTGCGATCGAGATCGGGATGCGGGACGGGTCGATCGAGATCGTGTCGCCACTGCCCTTGTCGAACACCAGCGGATAGGCCTCGTCCGCGCTGTCGAACCGCTTGCCATGCCATCCGAACTGTTCGAGCAGCCCGTCGAACGGATTTTCCGTCGCGATCCCGTTGCCTTTCCAGTTCCCGAGGATCTGCGCCACCGTGACGGCAGGAAGCGCGTCATAAAAGGCAAGCGCGGTCGCCAGGTCGGTGCCCTTCTCCAGCGCGGCGAGGCGGGTTTCGGCGTCTGTGGTCATGTCGGTTCCGTCCAGGTCCATAATGGGAGTAAACGTTAAACGGTACTATCAGTTCCGTTTGTGAGGCGCTCGATCGGCGCATCTCCCACAGGCGAGAGGGCGGTTGCGCGTGGATCGCGGAACCATGACGACGGGCCGGGCGTCGGCTAGCCTGAGCCATCCGACTCGGGAGACCAGCATGAGCGACGACCTGCGCCAGCGCGCGATCCGCATCTATGATGCCTTCACCCACGAGCATCTCGACCGGCGGCGGCTGCTGCGCGACATGACCGGGATCGCCGGGTCGGTCGCGGCGGCGGAATTGCTGATCGCCGGAATCGCGGCATCGCCTGCGGCGGCGCAGCAGGTGCCCGCGGAGGACAAGCGGCTCGTGGCGCGGCGGCACGACTATTCCGCCGACGGTGTGTCGATGAGCGGCTATCTGGTCGAGCCTGCTGGGAAAAAGGCGCGGCGCGGCGCGGTGATGGTGATCCACGAGAATCGCGGGCTGACCGCGCATATCGAGGATGTGGCGCGGCGCGTGGCGCTGGACGGCTTCACTGCCTTCGCCCCCGATTTCCTGACCCCGGCGGGAGGCACGCCCAAGGGCGACGACGACAAGGCGCGGCAGATGATCGGCGCGCTCGACCTGGCGAAGACGGTGCAGATCGGTGTTGCGACGCTGGCGATGCTGCGCGGGTTGCCGGGCACCAACGGCAAGGTCGGCGCGGTCGGCTTCTGCTGGGGCGGCGCGATGGTCAACCGGCTGGCGGTGGCTGCAGGCAAGGGCCTGGATGCGGGCGTGGCCTATTACGGTCCGGCACCGTCGCCGGCCGAGGCGTCGAAGGTCGAGGCCGCGCTGATGCTCCACTATGCCGGCAACGATGCGCGGGTGAACGCGACCGGCGAGCCCTGGGTCGCAGCGCTCAAGGTCGGCGGCAAGCGGGTCGAGGCCTATAGCTATGCCGGTGTCGAGCACGCGTTCAACAACGACACGTCGACCGAGCGCTACAATGCGGAAGCGGCGACGCTCGCCTGGGGCCGGACAATCGGCTTCCTGCGCAAGCATCTGGCGGGATAGAGCGTCCCCCGCAGCCCCTTGATCCTCCGCTCGGCGCCCGATTAAGGAAGGCGGACAGGGGCATGGGGGACATATGCTGAAGAAGATCGAACGCGGTTTCGAAAGCGGGCTGTTCGCGTCGCGCTGGCTGCTGGCGCCTTTCTATGTCGGGCTGATCGCGTCGATCGCGATCCTGCTGGTGGTGTTCGTCCGCGTCTTCCTGGCGATGATCCCCTATACGGTGACGATGAGCGTCGAGGATGCGATCCTCAAGGTGCTGACGCTGCTCGACATCGCGCTGGCGGCGAACCTGATCCTGGTGGTGATCCTGGCCGGGTACGAAAGCTTCGTGTCGAAGATCGATACCGAGGGTCATGAGGACCGGCCGGCCTGGATGGGCACCACCAGCTTCTCCGGCCTGAAGCTGAAGCTCTATGCCTCGATCGTTGCCATCTCGGGCATCCAGCTGCTTAAGAGCTTCATGGCGATCGGCGAGCGGCCGCTGACCGACCGCGAGCTGTTCTGGATGACGGTGATCCACTTCGCCTTCGTGATCACCGCGCTGCTGTCCGCGCTGACCGACTGGCTGTCGAGCCGACAGGGCAAGAAAAGCGTTCCCTGAGGCGGCGGCTTACAGACCGTTTGAAAAATCGCGAAAGGGCGATTTCCCGGCGCCGGCCCGCTCACCCACCCGACCACCCACAGAATATTGACGTTGGATGGTCGGGTGGGGAGCGACCCGGTGCTGCAATGCCCCGACAGGCGCAGTCTCAACGGCCTCTCAGCGCTTCAGCGTTGCCAGCCGGGCGGGCAGTTCGGCCATCACCGCGTCGCGATCGGCCGCGTCGGTGCCGCTCCAGCGCGAGATCTCGCGGATCGTCCGGCCGCACCCCTCGCACCAGCCGGTCGGGCGATCGATCCGGCAGATGTTGATACAGGGGCTGGGGAAGGCTGCGACGAATTCGATCAGGTCGTCCATCGTGCCAGCCAGTCGGCGATGCCCTGCGGCTCCATGATGCGCGCATCGCCCAGCGCGATTTCCTCTCCCCTGTTGCGGATCCGGCCCGTTCGGGGATCGATCACCAGCACCGCCGGGACCGCGCCCAGCCGGTCCATGCCGAACCGCTGCGGGATATCCAGATTGGCGTCGAATTCGCCCACGTCGATCTGGACGAGCTCGAAGTTGCGCGCGATCCACGGCTTCAGCTCGGGATGTTCGAGCACGCCCGCCAGAACGCGGCAATCGACGCACCAGTTCGCGCCGAAATCGAGCAGCAGCGGCTTGCCGCGCGCCTTCGCCCGTGCCCGCGCCTGCGCCACGTCGGCGCGCGCGTTGCGAGTGCCGTCATAGGGAGCGGGCAGCGGCTGGCGAAGCTGGCGCACCGTGCGGATGGTCAGGCGGGGCGCCGCCCCGCCCGGGGGCGCCGATGCGGGCAGCAGTGCCAGCAGCGGCAGCGCCAGGATCGATCTGCGGTTCATGGTGATTGCGTCCCCCCGACAGGCCTGCCGATCATGGCGGGCCGTGCCGGAGCGATGCAAGTCTATTCGACCGCGAAGGTCACGCTGAGGAATTCGGGGATCGGGCCGTTCCAGCCGTCATCGGGACCGTCATCCTCGCCGTCGCGGCGGCGTGAAGACCCGGCATGCGGACGATCGTCTCGGCGGGGGCGTTCCTCGCGCTGCGGACGTTCCTCGCGTTGCGAACGATCGTCGCGCTTCGGGCGCTCCTCGCGCGCGGCGCGTGCTTCGACAGGAGCCTCGGGCGCATCCTCGATCGTGGCGGGCGCCTTGGCCCTGGCCGGTGCCTTTTCCTTGCGCGCCCTGGCCGTCTTCGACTTGTCGCCGCGCTTCGGCTTTTCTTCCTGCGGCGCCTCTTCGGGGGCGGGCGCACCGCCCATGTCGAGCCGCTGGATCTTCTGACCGGTCAGCTTCTCGATATTGTCGAGATTCTCGGCATCGTCGGGCGTGACCAACGTATAGGAAACGCCGGTCGCGCCGGCGCGACCGGTGCGGCCGATGCGATGGACATAATCGTCCGGATGCCAGGGCGCGTCGTAATTGAACACATGGCTGACACCCTTGATGTCCAGCCCGCGCGCGGCGACGTCGGACGCGACCAGGATGTTGATGTCGCCCTTCTTGAACCGGTCGAGCTCGGCCAGGCGCTGCGGCTGTTCCATGTCGCCATGGATCTCGCCCGAGCGGAAGCCCGAGCGCTGCAGCGACTTGTTGAGGTCGCGGACGGTGGTCTTGCGGTTGGCGAAGATGATCGCGGTCTTGACCTCGTCACCGTTCAGCAGGCGCTCGATCA
The DNA here is from genome assembly GCF_039652585.1 of Sphingomonas rustica. NCBI lineage: Bacteria > Pseudomonadati > Pseudomonadota > Alphaproteobacteria > Sphingomonadales > Sphingomonadaceae > Sphingomonas > Sphingomonas rustica. Next base: position 128,808 of record NZ_JBDIZK010000011.1, read on the forward strand.
CCGAACGCTTCTTCTGCGCCGACACCGGCACCACCCACTGGGTGATGTTGATGTTCGTCGATGCCGGGCGGGCGACCTCGATCGTCCGGGGATTGTCGAGGAACTTGTCGGCCAGCTTCTTGATCGGCGGCGGCATCGTCGCCGAGAACAGCAGCGTCTGGCGGGTCTTGGGCAGCTTGGTGCAGATTTCCTCGATATCGGGGATGAACCCCATGTCGAGCATCCGGTCCGCCTCGTCGATCACCAGCAGCGAGCAGCCGGTCAGCAGGATCTTGCCGCGCTGGAACAGGTCCATCAGGCGGCCCGGCGTCGCGATCAGGACGTCGACGCCCTTTTCCAGCGCCTTGACCTGGTCGCCCATCTGAACGCCGCCGATCAGCAGCGCCATCGAGAGCTTGTGGTTCTGGCCGTATTTCTCGAAATTCTCGGCGACCTGCGCGGCGAGTTCGCGCGTCGGCTCGAGGATCAGGCTGCGCGGCATCAGCGCGCGGGTGCGCCCTTCGCCCAGGATGTCGATCATCGGCAGCACGAACGCGGCGGTCTTGCCGGTGCCCGTCTGCGCGATCGCGATCAGGTCGCGGCCCATCAGCACCGACGGAATCGCCTGCTTCTGAACGGGAGTCGGGTCGGTGTAGCCGGCGCCGGTGATGGCGCTCAACAGTTCGTCGGAAAGGCCGAGATCGGCAAAGCTCATGCGAATGTCCGGAAAAGGGGCACAAAAACTGCGCTCCAGTTGCGCCGCGCGCTCGCGGATTTACCTGCAAAAGTCAAGCTGAGCGTCGCTATTTCGCGGGAATCAGCGCCTTGAACCCGGTGATATTGCAGGTGCGGCCGGCCCGCGAGCGAATCGAGTCGCGCAACGCGCACATTTTTCCGTCGCGATTCGGCTTCACGTAGAAGCCCGAATAGAAGCCAAGCGCCTGGCAGTTCTTGTCCAGCACGGCGCGCCGCATCGACCCGTCGCTCAGCATCAGGTCGACGCTGTCGGGGCGCGAGACCGAGAAGCCGGCGATGCGCTGGACCGACAGGCAGTCATCGGTCTTCTTCTCGCGATAGCTCATTCGCGGCGGCGGCGGGGCGACCGGCGCGGTCATCGTCGAACGGGTGATGATGGTGGTGCGGGTGACCATGACATTGGGGACATGGATCACGATGTGCTGGCTCTGCTGAACCAGAGCGTCCCAGTCGAGCATCGACGCGCGTTCGGGCGTCGCGGCGGGCGACGCCACGAGCAACAGAAGCGCCGGAGCAAGGGGCAGGGGATTCAACATGAACGCGCGACCATTAGGGTGCGGGTTTGAACATGGGATGAACTGCCGGCGCAACCTTTTATGAAGTCCACCATCCGGGGACATTCGTATCGGCGATGCTGGCTGCCACGAACCCGTCATGCTATCGGCCCGCGCGATGATGCCCAGCCAGATGACGCCCGCCCAGCAGACCCTGATCGACGCCGTGCGCAGCCGTTTCGGCGAGAAGGCGGTCACCACCGACCCCCGGGACATCGCCCCCTGGCTCAATGACTGGCGCGGCCGCTATTTCGGCGCGTCGCCTGCGATCCTGTCGCCCGCATCGCGGGACGAGGTGTCCGCGATCGTGGCCCTGGCGCATCAGGCGCGCATTCCGCTGGTGCCGCAGGGCGGCAACACCTCGATGGTCGGCGGCGCCACCCCGCCGGCGGACGGTTCGGCGCTGATCCTGTCGCTGCGCCGGATGAACCGCATCCGCAGCCTGTCGCCGGACGAGAATCTGGCGGTTGCCGAGGCCGGCGTGATCCTGCCCGAACTGCACGATGCGGCTCTGTCCCAAGGGCGGCGCTTTCCGCTGACGCTGGGCGCGAAGGGCAGCGCGACGGTCGGCGGTCTCGTCTCGACCAACGCCGGCGGCACCCAGGTGCTGCGCTTCGGCACGATGCGCAGCCTGGTCGCCGGAGTCGAGGCGGTACTGCCCGACGGGTCGGTTCATGACGGACTGGCCGCGCTCAAGAAGGACAATCGCGGCTATGATATCAACCAGCTTCTGATCGGGGCGGAGGGAACGATCGGCGTGATCACCGCGGCGAGCCTCAGGCTGGTGCCGGCGATCGCCGCCCGCGCCGTCGCCTGGGTCGCGCTGGAAAGCCCGCATGCCGCGCTCGCGCTGCTCCGGTCGATCGATATGCCGGCGATCGAGAGCTTCGAGATCGTGCCGGGCGATTCGCTGGCGCTGGTGCTGAAGCATATTCCCGGCACGCGGGCGCCGCTGGAAGGCGTGCATCCCTGGCACGTGCTGATCGAGGCGGTGTCGTCGGAGGCCGGCGGCGAGCCGCCCGCGGCGCTGCTCGAGCGCCTGCTGGGTCCCGCGCTGGAAAGCGGCCTGGTCCAGGATGCGGTGATCGCCGCCAACGAAACCCAGGCCGAGGCGCTGTGGCGCATCCGCGATTCGTTGTCCGAGGCGGAGCGCGCCAGCGGTCCGGCGGTCCAGCACGACATCTCGGTCCCCGTTTCGGGCATGCCCGACTTCATGATCGACGGCGCGGCCGAGGCCGAGCGGCGCTTTCCCGGCACCCACGCCACCGCCTTCGGCCATCTGGGCGACGGTAATGTCCATTTCCACGTCCGCGCGCCCGAGGGCATGGCGCGTGACCTGTTCTATGCCGAGCTGGCGCCGTCGATCACCGCACTGGTCCACGACATGGTCGTGGCGGCGGGCGGATCGATCTCGGCCGAACATGGCATCGGCCAGATGAAGCGCGACGAACTGGCCCGGCTCGGCCCGGCCTCACGGATCGCGATGCTGTCGGCGATCAAGTCGGCCTTCGATCCGCATGGCCTGTTCAATCCGGGAAAGCTCGTGCTTGCACCCACCGCCAACACTCCATAGACCCCGGCGGCGTTTTCCGCACACAAATGAAGATTCCCTAGGAGATTGAGATGGCCTCCGCGCCGCAGCCGCAGCCGCTTCCGCTTTTCTATAACGACCTGCAGCCGCTTTCGAGCCAGGTCCATGCCGACTGGCGCGTGCGCCCGACCGATCGCGCGAAGTTCCTCGCCAACCATCATGCGATCCCGCTGACGGTCGAGGAATTCCCGCAGGCGCAGCGGTTCATGCCGATCATCTTCTCCAGCGGCCCCGACGCGGTTCCGCTGGCGCTGTTCGGCCTGAACGAGGGCGTGAACGTGTTCTTCGACGAGGAGGGCCAGCTGACCCAGGTCATCCGCGACGAGCAGGGGACCATCATCGAATCGAGCTTCTATGTTCCGGCCTATATCCGCCGCTATCCCTATCTCCTCGCCCGGCTGCAGCCGAACAGCGAGGAACTGTCGCTGTGCTTCGATCCGACGGCCGACACGATCGGCGCGTTCGAGGAAGGCGACAAGCTGTTCGAGGGCGACCAGCCCAGCGAGCTGACCAAGGCGATCCTGGAGTTCAACCGCCAGTTCGAGGAAGCCGGCCAGCGCACCGCCCAGTTCGTCAAGGAGCTGCAGGACCTCGACCTGCTGATGGAAGGCGAAGTCTCGATCCAGGCGGACGGCGCGTCGCAGCCCTTCGTCTATCGCGGCTTCAGCATGGTCAATGAAGAGAAGCTCAACCAGCTTCGCGGCGACCAGCTGCGCAAGATCGTGCAGAGCGGCATGCTGCCGCTGATCTATGCGCACCTCTTCTCGCTCAGCCAGATCCGCGAAGTCTTCGCCCGCCAGCAGCGGATGGGCAAGATCGTGGGTCCGCAGCTGGTCAACCCGGCCTGATCGACTGCCGGCGGGGAGCCGTGCCGCTACCGGCGGCCCAGGGCGGTTCCCCGCCGCGTTCATGTAATTGAAAGATTTCGCTCCCGGGTGCGATAGTCCCGGTCGAGCATCGGTGCGAACGGTTCGTCGCACCTGAAGCGCAGTTCCTCGATTGGCTGTGCAGTCCCTTGAAACCTTCGAACCGCTCATCTATATTGTTCATTGCATGGTCTCGTGTCCCCCCTTTCGCGGGATCGTGCGACACGCCTCCGGGCGTGTCTCCTCCCTGAACCTTGGCCACCCCGTGCTTGCACGGGGTGGTTTTTTATGTGGCGAAGGGCGCCGCCTACTCGGCGGCGAGCTGCCCGGGCAGGGCCTCGTCGGCCAGAGCGTCGATCATGTCGCGCACGACCCCGATGATCGTCGACAGGCCCGCGCCCGGCTGGTCGAGCCGTGCATCGAGATAGAGCGAGCGGTCGAACTCGACCTGGATCGCATGGATGCCGCGGCGCGGATCGGCATGGCGCTGGAGGATATGGCCCCCGGCATAGGGCGCGTTGATCGCGACCGCGATGCCATGGGCGCGCACGACTCCCTCCAGCCGGCTGACCAGCCTGGACATCGCCGACTTTCCGAACCGGTCGCCCAGCACGATGCGCGGCGAGGTCTCGGGCGGGCCCAGCGGCGGCATCGAATGCAGGTCGAGCAGCACTGCGATCCCGAATCGCCGATGCGCTGCCGTCAGCGCCTCCGACAGCGCGGCGTGATAGGGGCGGTGGTCCTCGGTGATGCGCGCCATCACCTCGTCATCGGTCAGCCGTCGGTGCCAGATCTCGCCCGACGCGCCGGCGCGGCGCGGGATCAGGCCCAGCCCGCTTCGCAGCTTCGCCGATTGCGGCTGGCCGCCCATCGGCGCGCCCTCGTCGATGCGCGGGTCGCGCTCATGCTCGCCGCGATTGAGGTCGATCCAGGCGCGCGCACGCTGCGCCACCAGCATCGTCTCGTCCTGGCGGGCCGCGAGCGCCACGGCGTCGATATGGCGATCCTCCAGCGGACGCAGCGCGATTGGCGGGATCCGCAGGGCGCTCACCAGCGCCGAGGGATAGTCGCGTCCGGCATGCGGAACCGAAAGCACGATGGGGCTGGTCGGGCATTCCGGCCCGAGCCGCAGGAAGGATGGCGTTGCCGTCACGGCGAACAGCCTAGATTTCGTGTCGGATCGGGGCAAGCCGCACCATGCTCCGGCTGGAAAATCCACCGGGCGTGAGGCATAGCGTCGGCGCGGGCCGTGACCGCATGGGGATCCGATGTACCGAATTCTGCTGGCCGAGGACGACAAGGTGATGCGCGAGTATCTGACGCGCGCGCTGGAACGTTCGGGCTATGCGGTCAGCGCGGTCGACCGCGGCACCGCCGCGATCCCGCTGCTCGAAACCGAACGGTTCGACCTGCTGCTGACCGATATCGTCATGCCCGAGATGGACGGGATCGAGCTTGCCCAGCAGGCGGGCGAGATGGCGCCCGACATGCGGGTGATGTTCATCACCGGCTTTGCCGCGGTGACGCTGAAGGCAGGCAAGCAGGTGCCCCAGGCGCGGGTGCTGTCCAAGCCGTTCCACCTGCGCGATCTGGTCATGGAAGTGGATCGGCTGTTCGAGCCGGGGAGCATTCCGAGCCGCAATTGAAGATTAAATGATTTTGCCGGTTGCATGGGGAGAACACTCCAGCTAATGCGCCGCTTCCCGTTTCGGCCCTCCGGGGCCTTGGGCGTGTAGCTCAGTGGTAGAGCACTGTGTTGACATCGCAGGGGTCGCAAGTTCAATCCTTGCCACGCCCACCATAAAGGCCCGCCAGCTCAACGAGCTGGCGGGCTTTTTTGCTGTTCGGAGCGCGATCATTCGCGTCGCAGTTCGTAGGCAAGGCGCCCGGTATGGATTTCGCTCGTCGAGCGCGCGGGATCGGCTAACACGGTTACATGAACCCGCTCATCCGCCTTGCTGTCGCGGCAGCATTCGTGCTGTCAGCTCAGCCTATCGCTGCCCAATCGTTCGACGACGTGGCCGAATCGGCCAAGGAGGCCGGCTTCAACGGCGTCGCGCTGGTCGGGCACGGCCGCACGATCGACAATGTGATGGCCATCGGCGTGGCGGATGCCGCCCGTGGCGTCCCATTGACGATAAGGTCGCGGTTCGAGATCGGGTCGGTGTCGAAATGGATCGCTTCGGTCGTCGTCCTCAAACTGGTCGACCAGCGAAAGCTCGACCTCGACGCGCCGATAGGCACCTATCTTCCGGACTACCGCGCGGACACCGGGCGACAGCTCACGCTGCGCCGGCTGCTCAGCCACTCCAGTGGCCTGCCAAACCAGGTTCTCAAAGCGCGGCAGGCGGATCCCTCGATCCGCGCGGTCGAACTGAACCAGGCGGAGGCGGTGCGCCGCTATGCCAGCGGCGATCTCGCCTTCGTGCCGGGCACGCAATGGGATTATTCCCACTCCAACTGGATCCTGACCAAGGCGATCGTCGAGCGCGTGTCAGGGAAGCGGTACGACGCGCTGGTCGATCAGCTGATCGTCAGGCCGCTCAGGTTGAAGGACAGCGGCATCTACAGCGGCGATTCGGGCGGCACACCGGGCATCGCGCTCGGCTATGCCGCGCTTCTGCCCGCGCCTCAGCCAAAGCCGAACCCGATGCCCGGCTTCATGGCGATGGCTGGCGGCTTCTACACCAGTGCGCCGGATCTGCTGGCGATCATGGACGCGGTGCTCGATGGTCGCCTGCTGAGTCCGCGCAGCCGCAAGGAATTGATGACGGTCCATATGCCCGACCAGCATTATGCGCTGGGCGGCCGAGTCCGCACCGCCATGGTGGGCGGCCAGATGCGCGAGCTTGCCTGGGAGGATGGCCGCAATGGCGGATTCCGGATGGTCGCCCGGCGGGTCCTTGCCGACGGGCACACCGTCATCACGCTGAACAACGCCAGCTACGATTATCAGAAGCTGGGCGACTTGGCCGGGGCGCTGCTTGAGACGAGCTATTCGCCCGAGGCAAAATAGCGGCTGACCCGGCGCCCTATTTTCCGCAGGCGTCGCATTCGCAATCATGCTCTATGGCGGCGTGCCGATGCCGTCCGTTTCAACGCCTCTTGTCGCCCTGATATGTCTGGCTTCGGCCGGATGCGCCGCTCCGCCTTCGACGGGTGGCGGTGGGATCGTATCGACCAATCCCTGCGCCGACGCCATTCTCGTCGATCTGGCGCCCGATCGCATCGCGGCGATCAGCCATTATTCGCACGATCCCCAATCCTCTTCGATCGCGCCGGACGTGGCGCGCCGCTTTCGCGCACTTGGCGGGACGGTCGAGGAAGTCATCGCGCTGAAGCCGGACCTGGTGGTGGCGGACGCCTTCGCCTCGCCCGCGGCGCGCAGCGCCTATGCCCGGGCGGGAATCCGCACCGTCTATCTCGACTGGCCGACGACGATCGATCAGAGCAAGCGCGACGTCGTCCTGCTGGCCGCCGCGGTTGGACGCGACGGTGCGGGCAGGGCGATGAACGCGCGGATCGATCGCGCCGTCGCCGATGCTGCCTGGACCGGTCCCAAGGTGCCGGCGCTGCTGTGGATCAGCGGCAACCTGGCCAATGGCGGTGGCACGCTGCTCGACGACATGATGGCGCGCGCAGGCTTCTCGAACCATGCCGCGCATTACGGCTTGCAGTTCACCGGCACCCTGCCCATCGAACGCGTCGTGATCGATCCGCCCCGCGTCATGCTTGTTCCCGATCCGCCCGGCCGTGCCGCCGGGTCGCGCGCCGCGGAGATGCGCGCCCGCGCCATCGCCGCTTCCGGTGTGCAGGTGACCCAGGCGCATCTGCCGCGCGAACTGGTCAATTGCGGCGGGCCGGTCATCGTCAACGCCATGCGCCGCCTGGCCGAGGTCCGGCGGAGCGTTCGATGAGCCGGGTGTCGCTGTCGCTCGCACTGGCGCTGCTGGTGATGCTGCTGTTCGCGGCCTCGCTTGCCGCGGGAAAGGTCTGGGTGCCGTTCGATGCCTGGTTCTCGAACGATCCGCGCTGGTGGATCGTTGCCGAGCTGCGCCTGCCGCGAGCGATCCTCGGGCTGGCGATCGGCGCCGCGCTCGGCCTGACCGGTGCGGTGCTGCAGGGATTCCTGCGCAATCCGCTTGCCGATCCCTCGGTCATCGGAATCTCGTCCAGCGCGGCTCTGGGGGCGGTGACGGTGATCGTCGTCTTCTCGACCATGGCGCCGCTGGCGATCTTTGCCGGGGCGATGATCGCGGCATGCGCCTCGATGCTGCTGCTGGCCGGGCTTGCCTGGCGGGCGGACAGCGCGGTCGCGTTCATCCTGGCGGGCAGCGTGCTCGCGAGTCTCGCCGCGGCGCTGACCGCGTTCCTGATCTCGATCGCGCCCAATCCCTATGCCGTGGCGGAAATCATCGACTGGATCATGGGGTCGCTGACCGACCGCAATTTTACCGAGGTCCAGTTCGCCCTACCGTTCATCGCGATCGGCGCGCTGCTGCTGTTCCTCACCGGCCGGTCGCTCGATGCGCTGACGCTGGGGGAGGCCGCCGCCCGGTCGCTGGGCGTGCGGATCGCCCGGGTCCAGGCGCTCATCATCCTCGGCTCGGGCCTGGCGGTCGGTGCCAGCGTCGCGGTGACCGGCGTGGTCGGATTCGTCGGGCTGATCGTCCCGCATCTGCTGCGCCCGCTGGTCGGTGCGCGACCCAGCGCATTGCTGCTGCCCAGCGCGCTGGGCGGCGCGGCGCTGGTCCTCGCCGCCGACAGCCTGGTGCGGCTGGTGCCCGGCGCGGGCGAGGTGCGGCTGGGCGTCGCCATGGCCCTGCTGGGCACGCCCTTCTTCTTCGTGCTGCTCCTCAGGCTGCGGGGATCGGCATGGAACTGAGCGTCCGCGATCTGGACGTCACGCTGGGCGGGCGGCGCGTGCTGCACGGGGTCGGCGCGGATTTCGCGCCGGGGCGGATCACCGCGGTGCTGGGCCCCAACGGGTCGGGCAAGACGACCCTGGTCAAGAGCATGGCGGGGCTGATCGAGATCGACGGCGGCCAGGTCCGGCTTGGCGAACGGATCATCGCCCGCGTGCCGGTCCGCGAGCGCGCCCGGCTGATCGGCTATCTGCCGCAGGACGGAACCGCGCACTGGAACCTGAACGTGCGCGATCTGGTCGCGCTCGGGCGCCTGCCGCACCGCGCGCCCTTTGCGGGGCCCGGGCCGGAGGACCAGGCGGAGATTTCAGCGGCGCTTGCGGCGACGGATGCGATGCACCTGTCGGATCGCCGCGTGCAGGACGTGTCGGGGGGCGAGCGCGCCCGCGTGCTGCTGGCCCGGGTGATGGCGGGCGCGCCGCGCTGGCTGCTGGCGGACGAACCGCTGGCGGCGCTCGATCCGGCGCATCAGTTCGGCATGCTCGATCAGTTGCGCGGGCTGGCCGCAACGGGAATGGGCGTGGTGATCGTTCTCCACGACCTCGCCCAGGCGGCGCGGATCGCCGACGACATCGTGATCCTGAGGGAAGGGCGGGTGGTCGCCTCGGGCCCGCGGGAAGAGGCACTGACGCCGGAAACCCTGCGCCAGGGCTTTGGTGTCGAATCGGTGATGGTCGAGGTCGAGGCGGGCGTGGTCCTGCCGGTGTTGACCGGGCGCACGCCCCGCCTCGACTGACCGTTCGGCTACTGCGCGGTCTGGTCCTGGTTCTTGACCTCGCCGGCGGTGCCGCTCACCCCGTCGGGGGTGCCCGTCGGTTCGAGCGGCGAGGAGGACGGGCCGCCATCGACTGCCTCGGCGGCGTCGGACCGGGATCCCACCACCTGTTCGAGGTCGGTGCGCGGATCGTCCTTGCGGTCCAGTTCGGTATCGCGGTTCGTATCGCCCATGTCTCTCTCCTTCGGTCCGGATTCGCCTTACCCGATCGGCTGGATCGGCGTGGGTGCCGGCGCGGTTCCCGGCTGCGGGGCGGGGACGTCGATATCGGGTGCCGGCGGGGTGATTTCCGGCGGCAGCGTCTCGGGCTGTCCCGGCTGCGGCGTCGGCGGCGCCTCGGGCTCGGGAACGGCGGGCGGGATCGGGGGTTCGACGGGCATGGAAACTCTCCTTGGTTCGCTGGCACAACGCCGGGCATCCGGGCAGGTTCACATTCGCCGGGCCAAAGGACTGCAAGGTTGCGAAACCTCGCCCTTGCCCTCGCACCCTCGACTGCTATAGAGCCCGCCGACCGGCGGTGCCCCTGCGGGCGTGGCGGAACTGGTAGACGCGCTGGATTTAGGTTCCAGTATCGCAAGATGTGGGGGTTCGACTCCCTTCGCCCGCACCAGCACCGCCGATCCTTGCAGCGTCCGGACGCCGCGATTCCGAATTCATTTTGAAAGCCGTGAAATGCAGACTGTCGAGACGTTGAACGAAGGCCTGAAGCGCGCATATACGCTCACGATCACCGCCAAGGATATCGACTCCAAGGTCGATGCCGAAGTGAAGCGCGTTGCGCCGCAGGTGCGCATGCCCGGTTTCCGCCCCGGCAAGGTTCCCGCGAACCTGGTCCGCAAGATGCACGGCGAGGCGATTGCCGCTGACGCCCTGAACACCGCGATCCAGGACGGCGTCCAGTCGCTGGTCGCCGAGAACAAGCTGCGCCCGGCGATGGCGCCGTCGGTCAGCCTCGAGGACGGTTATGAGGCGGGCAAGGACGCCACGGTCAAGGTCGAGCTGGAAGTGCTCCCCGACGTGCCGATGCCGGCGATCGATGGGCTGAAGCTCGAGCGCCTGACCGTTCCCGTCGCCGATTCGGCGGTCGAGGAGCAGCTGACCCAGCTCGCCGGCCAGCAAAAGGCATGGGAAGACGCAGCCGAGGATCATGCTGCGGCCGAGGGCGACCAGGTCACGATGGACTTCGTCGGCAAGACTGCCGACGGCGTCGCCTTCGAGGGTGGCACCGGCGAGGGCATGGCGGTCGAGATCGGCTCGGGCCGCCTGATCCCGGGCTTCGAGGACCAGATCGTCGGCGTCAAGGTTGGCGACGAGAAGCAGATCAACGTGACCTTCCCGGAGGATTACGGCGCCAAGGAACTGGCCGGCCAGCCCGCCACTTTCGACCTGAAGATCACCGCGGTGAAGACCGCCGGCGAGACGAAGATCGACGACGACTTCGCAAAGTCGCTGGGCCTTCAGGATCTCGCGCAGCTGACCGGCCTGCTCAAGGGCCAGCTGGAACAGCAGAATAACGGCCTGACCCGCACCTATATGAAGCGCAAGCTGCTCGACCAGCTCGCTGCCGGCCATGACTTCCCGGTCCCGCCGTCGATGGTCGAGGCCGAGTTCGAGCAGATCTGGGCCCAGCTGCAGCACGAAGCCGAGCATGAGGACGATGCCGAGGCCGCCAAGGCCGAGCTGGAAGCCGAGCGCGACGATTATCGCGCCATTGCCGAGCGTCGCGTGCGCCTGGGCCTGCTCCTGTCCGAGATCGGCACCGCCAACGGCGTCGAGGTCAGCCAGCAGGAAATGAACATGCTCGTGTCGCAGGCGGCACAGCAGTACAACGCATCGGATCGCGAGCGCTTCATCCAGTATATCCGCCAGGAGCCGATGGCCGCCGCCCAGCTGCGCGCGCCGCTGTTCGAGGACAAGGTCGTCGACTTTCTGTTCGACAAGGCCGAGATCACCGACCGTGAAGTGACCCGCGAAGAGCTGGAAGCGGCGATCGAGTCCGAGGAAGGCGCGATCCCGCACGTCCATGGTCCGGATTGCGGTCATGACCACGGCCACGACCATGAAGAGGCGAAGCCGGCCAAGAAGAAGGCCGCCGCCAAGAAGGCCGATGCCGCTCCCGAGGCGGAAGTCGTCGCCGACGCGGCTGTTGCCGAGGAGCCGGTGAAGAAGGCAGCGACCAAGAAGGCGCCGTCGAAGAAGGACGTCGCTCCCGAGACGCCCGCCGACGCCGACGCGCTGGTCGAGGCCGAGCCGGTAAAGAAGGCAGCCACCAAGAAGGCACCCGCCGCCAAGGCGGAGGCCGCCGAAGGCGAGGCCAAGCCTGCCAAGAAGGCGCCGGCGAAGAAGAAGGCCTGATCCTTCTCACCGACGAAATACCGGCGCTCGCGACCCAGGTCGCGGGCGCCGGTTTCGTTTTGGGGGAGCAGAACGGCGATCGGGAAGGGCCCGCGTACCGGAGTCACGCGCGCGCCTGACTCTGCTCGCCTTGATCCTGTCGAGGGGCACATTCCCAGGGCGGCGCCAAAGGGGAGCAGGCCTTCGACAGGCTCAGGCCGGACGGGGGAGACGTTCTGTCACGATCTCAGCGGCGTCACGGCCCACCGATTAATTCCATCGTTCGCCCTTAGCTTGTCGAGGGCCGGGCATCCACATGCGGACGACTTTTAGAAACGGCTCACTCGAACACTTCGTGCAGTTCTTCCGCAATCATTCGGTTCTGCGCTTTGGTGATCCCGCGGAGGATGGCGATCGCTACTGTCGCGAGGGCAAGCGCCAGAACGGCCACCACCCATAACATCGTCATCACTTGCTCGTCACTTCGAACGAAAATCCAACCTGCGACCCCGTTGGCCAGCCACAATGCCCACCATAAGGCAACAAGGCCGGTGTCCGGATGCTCGGCGTCACCGTGGCTGACCGTCCATAGCTCGCGCATGCCGCGATAAGGCATGACGAGATTGGCGAACGGGACCGCAAACCACCAGACCCTCGATTCTGCCGTGAACTCCAGATCCGCGTGTCCCAGTGCTTCCAGATTTGCGCCGGCAACATAGATCCACCACGCGAAAGCGATAATCGTCAGAACAAATAATGTGAAAAATGCGCCTTCATATGCGTCGCTATTCCGCATGATATATTCTGAGAAAGTCTCGGGAGACAGGATTACCCACCCCAGGGTGATCGGCCTGTTAAGCGCATGAATTGCGACCAGCGTCGTGACCAGAGTGGTCAGGACTCGAAGATCCCTGAACTTCAATTTTCACCCCCCGTTTTGTGCCGGCATCATGGTGCCGCGAGCTTGCGGCGTCAAAGGCGGTCCGGCGGCCTTGCGGAGGCCTCTGGCGCCTGTGCCAAAAATCATCGAATCGAAATCGTTTCGGCCCTATGGCGTGCCCATGAGCCAGAAGATTGCCGTCATCCTGCCCTGTTACAACGAAGAGGCTGCCATCGCGCAGACCGTGGCGGGGTTTCGGGCCGCGCTGCCGGGCGCGGTCGTCTACGTCTATGACAATAACAGCCGCGACCGCACCGTGGAGGTCGCGCGTGCCGCCGGCGCGGTGGTGCGGACCGAGCGGATGCAGGGCAAGGGCAGCGTCGTGCGGCGGATGTTCGCCGACATCGATGCCGATGTCTATGTGATGGCGGACGGCGACGCGACCTATGATGCCGAAGCCGCGCCGGCGATGGTCGCAAAGCTGCTCGACGAGGGGCTCGACATGGTTGTCGGCACCCGGGTTCATGAGGCGGTCGAGGCCTATCGTCGCGGTCATGTGCTGGGCAACCGGGTGATGACCGGGTTCCTCGCCAGCCTGTTCGGGCGCAGCTTCACCGATATTTTCTCGGGCTACCGCGTCTTCTCGCGCCGCTTCGTGAAGAGCTTCCCGGTCTTGTCCTCGGGGTTCGAGATCGAGACCGCGATCAGCATCCATGCGCTGGAACTGAAGATGCCGGTGGGCGAGATCGAGACCGTCTATCTGGCGCGCCCCGAAGGGTCCGAGTCGAAGCTCAACACCTATCGCGACGGTCTTCGTATCCTGGGGGTGATCCTGACCCTGTACCGGATCGAGCGGCCGATGCTGTTCTTCGGCGCGATCGCCGGCCTGCTGGCGCTGCTGGCGATCGTCCTCGCGATCCCGCTGGCCGTCACCTACGCTCATACCGGGCTGGTGCCGCGCTTCCCGACCGCGATCCTGGCGACCGGGCTGATGATCCTGGCGTCGCTCAACCTGTTCGCCGGGTTGATCCTCGACACGGTGGTTCATGGTCGGCGGGAGATGCGGCGGCTGGCCTATCTGGCGCAGCCCGGGCCGCTCCGCGACTGACTCAGCCGCGCTTTGGTTCGACCAGAGCCAGCGCCTTCAGGCTCTCCGCCGTGGCCAGGATCGCCTCCTCGTTGGTTCGCGGCGACCAGCCCAGCGCGCGTGCCTTGTCATTGCTTGCCCGCGCGCGAATGCCCAGACGCGGCACCGCATCGCGTGCCATCGGATTGACCAGCCCGACCAGACGCACGATCCAGCTGGGCAGCCGCGGCGGCAGTTTCGTGCCGGCGCCGCGGTGGAGAATCTCGGCCATCTGGTGAAGCGAGACCGAATCGCCCGCAATCGCCAGGAACCGTTCGCCAGCGGCCTCGGGCGAGGTCATCGCCAGCAGGTGCAGCGCTGCCACGTCGCGAACATCGACCACGCCGAACCACAGGTCGGCGGTGCCCGGCAATTTCCCGGCCATCATCTGGCGCACCAGCTCGATCGAGGTCGACAGGTCGCCGTTGAGGGCGGGGCCGAAGATGCCGACGGGGTTGACCGTCGCCAGCTCCATCGCGCCGCCTTCCTTCGCGACAAATGCCCAGGCGGCACGCTCCGCCAGCGTCTTCGATTTCATATAGGGCTGGACGGCGGGACCCTCGACATCGGTCCAGTCCTGCTCGGTATAGGGCGTCTCGCGGCGACCATGGCCATAGCCGATGGCGGCGAAGGACGAGGTGAGGACCACCCGCTTCACCCCCGCGTCGCGGGCGGCCCGCAGCGCTCGGAGCGTGCCCTCCACGGCAGGCCGGATCACGTCCTGCTCCTCCTTGGGCTGGGTCAGCGGGAAGGGCGAGGCGACATGGTGGACATGGTCGCATCCGGAAACAGCCTCGGCCCAGCCGTCATCGCGCTCCAGGTCGGCGGCGAAGAAGCGGAGGCGGGTGGTATCCGCCCCATGCCGTTCCAGCGTCGCCCGGACCTCGGGCTCCCGCGCCAGGTTGCGGACGGTGGTGCGGACGTCGTGACCCGCGGCAAGCAGCTGGAGGATGACGTGGCCGGCGACGAAGCCCGACCCCCCGGTGACCAGGATGGTGCTCATCGTCGCAACATGTGACCCACGGTGCCCCGCTACAAGGTCGCGCCGCAGTTATGGGGCGAGCGGAAACCAGGGCCGGGGCTCGCGCCGGTCGAGGCCGCAGACGCGGGTCAGACCATGTGCTGCCACATAGGTCCGGATCCGGTGCGGATAATCGGAAAAATCGGGGCCGTAAAACGCCCAGTCGCGCGGGTTGAAGGTGGAGAAGCCGATGATCGTCGGGCGGTCGTAATAGGCGGCCAGCAGCATCGCATCGACATTGTGGCGATAGCGCAGCATCAGGTCGCGCCCGTCGCTATAGCCCCACATCCGCACCACCTGCTCGGCCTCGGGCTCCTGCGCGGTGAAGGGCTGGCGCGCCAGCACGACGAAGAAGCTGTCGCACTCGGCCGGAGGCGGTCCGGCGCTGGCGAGCATCTCCAGCTGTTCGGCGCGGTCGATCATCAGCGGCGCCTGGAGCTGCACCTGCTCGGCCAGAAGGAAGGCGCAGAGCAGCGTGATCGTCACCGGGCCGGCGCGCCAGCGCTGGAGGAACAGCATCGCCATCGCGATCATCGGGATCAGCATGAACAGCAGGATGCGCGAGATCACCCGCACGCCGCTGGCGCCGGGGATCACCGGATAGAGATATTCCCACAGGATCGCGTTGCCGGTCCACCGTGTCACCATCAGCACCAGCAGGATCAGCGCCATGGCGGCCGCCAGCATCAGCCTGGCTTCGCGACGGTGGCGGATTGCCCACGCCCCCGCGACGATCGTCAGCACCAGCAGTCCGATCGGGAAGCCGAAACGCTGCTCGCCGCCGCTCATCGGGCCGAGCAGCCTGCCCCAGACGAGATTGCCCTGGCCGACATTCACATAGGTCGACAGCGTCGGCAGATGGGGACGCACCGCCTGGGCGAAGGGGTGGCGGGCGCCTTCGGCCAGCTTGGGCAGATAGACCATCAGGAACGGGATCAGCGCCAGTGCAGCGACTGCGGCGATCGCCGCCAGGATCGGCCAGTGTCGACGGGCGGCGCTCCACAGGCGCCTGCGCCACACCGGACCTGCGACGATCAGCGCGATCGGCACGAAGGCGAGCAGGAACAGCGAGAAGAACCAGATCTGGTAGAAGGCGTTGAGCGCGGTCAGCCCGAACAGCACTCCGAACCCGGCGCCGTTTGCGATTAGCGCCCGGCGGCGATCCTCGAGCCCGGCCCGCACCCCCTGGATCGCCAGCAGCATCAGCCACGGGATGAGCCCGACCGCGAGCAACTGCGCATGGTAGATGTGGAGCAGGGACGCATTCGCGGTCGCGAACAGCGCCGCGCCCAGCAGCGCGAAGGGCAGCGCGATGCCGAGGCCGCGGCGCAGCAGCGCGGCCATGCCGAGGAAACCGATCGTCTTCATCGCGACATGGGCAAGCAGGGTGGCGATGAACGGATCGCTGCCCGCCATCCGCGCGACGGCATAGAACAGGCCGGGGACGATGTTGGTATCGTTATAGCCGAGCGTGTCGGCATAGGGGTAGAACCAGCCGGTCAGGTTCCAGGTCGCGCCCTTCGCGATCACGGCATGCCAGTGTTCGAGGATCGCGATCTCGATCAGCCCGTCATAGCTGTCGCCATGGAAGCGGGTGAAGCCGCTCAGCACCGGTCCGCGGAAGAACAGGGCGAGGCAGGCGACCAGCACCGCGAGCACCAGTCCGCGCCGCCGCCAGCGTGCCGCCGCAGTCCCGGCGCCGGCACGGTTCGTTTCATCTGCGTCGCGATGGACCGTGTCGCCGCTCATCCCGTAGTCCGTGCCCCCTTGCGCCCCGGCAGTCGAGCGCCGATGTAGTCGGCGGGCAAGAACGACAAACGAGAAATTTTCCCATGCATCCGCTTTCCGGTCAGATGACCATCGATCCCGTCACCGGCGGACTGGTTCCCATCGTCATCGAACAGTCGAGCCGCGGCGAGCGCAGCTTCGACATCTATTCGCGCCTGCTTCGCGAGCGCATCGTCTTCGTGACCGGTCCGGTCGAGGACCATATGGCCTCGCTGATCACCGCCCAGCTGCTGTTCCTCGAATCGGAAAATCCGAAAAAGGACATCTGGATGTACATCAACTCGCCGGGTGGCGTGGTGACCGCCGGCATGGCGATCCACGACACCATGCAGTATATCCGTCCGCGCGTCGGCACGGTCTGCATCGGCCAGGCCGCCTCGATGGGCAGCTTCCTGCTGGCAGCCGGCGAGCCGGGCCTGCGCGTCGCGCTGACCAACGCCCGCATCATGATCCACCAGCCGTCGGGCGGCGCCCAGGGCATGGCGTCGGACATCGAGATCCAGGCGAAGGAAATCCTGCGCATTCGTCAGCGGATGAACAGCCTCTACGCCAAATATACCGGCCAGCCGCTGGAGCGGATCGAGCGTGCGATGGACCGCGACACCTTCCTCGAGGCGAACGAGGCCAAGGAATTCGGCCTGATCGACGAAGTCTACGAGAAGCGCCCGAGCCCGTCCGAGGACACGCCGGCGGCCTGATCGTTGCGCAACCGGCCCCTGCCCGGCGGGCGGGGGCCGCGCTATCCTGCGCCCGCTCGATCGTGACCGGCTTGTGCAGCGCCGAATCCTTGCCCTTGTTTCGGCTCGCCGCATGGGCATATTAGGCGTCTTGTCACGGTTGCCGCAGTATCGGCAGCACGTCTCGCGCGGAAATCGCGGTGACAGCGTACCAAATGGCTCCTGCGGGAGCGCGTAAGGAATATCTATGACGAAGCTGAGTGGCGGCGATTCGAAGAGCACGCTCTATTGCTCGTTCTGCGGAAAGTCGCAGCACGAAGTCCGCAAGCTCATCGCCGGCCCGACGGTCTTCATCTGCGACGAGTGTGTCGAGCTGTGCAACGACATCATCCGCGAAGAGACCAAGTCCGCACTGGTGTCGAAGAAGGACGGGGGCGTGCCCACGCCGCAGGAGATCTGCGACGTGCTGGACGACTATGTCATCGGCCAGAAGCAGGCGAAGCGCGTCCTGTCGGTCGCGGTGCACAATCACTACAAGCGGCTGAACCACGGCGCCAAGGGTGCCGATGTCGAGCTTGCCAAGTCGAACATCCTGCTCGTCGGGCCGACCGGCTGCGGCAAGACGCTGCTGGCGCAGACGCTGGCGCGAATCCTCGACGTGCCGTTCACCATGGCCGATGCGACCACGCTGACCGAGGCGGGCTATGTCGGCGAGGATGTCGAGAACATCATTCTCAAGCTGCTCCAGGCCTCCGACTATAATGTCGAGCGGGCGCAGCGCGGCATCGTCTATATCGACGAGATCGACAAGATCAGCCGCAAGGCCGAGAATCCGTCGATCACGCGTGACGTGTCGGGCGAGGGCGTTCAGCAGGCGCTGCTCAAGCTGATGGAAGGCACCACCGCCAGCGTTCCGCCGCAGGGCGGCCGCAAGCATCCGCAGCAGGAATTCCTGCAGGTCGACACGACGAACATCCTGTTCATCTGCGGCGGCGCCTTCTCCGGTCTCGAGAAGATCATCGGCGATCGCCTGCAGGGCAAGTCGATCGGCTTCGGTGCCTATGTCGCTTCTCCGGAAGAGCGCCGCACCGGCGAGGTGCTGCGCCAGACCGAGCCGGAGGATCTGCTGAAGTTCGGCCTGATCCCCGAGTTCGTCGGCCGCCTGCCGGTGATCGCGACGCTGGAGGATCTCGACATCGAGGCGCTGGTGAAGATCCTCACCGAGCCGAAGAACGCGCTGGTGAAACAATATCAGAAGCTGTTCGACATGGAGTCGGTCCGCCTGGGCTTCACCGACGACGCGCTGGTCGCGGTCGCCAAGAAGGCGATCGAACGCAAGACCGGCGCGCGCGGCCTGCGCTCGATCCTCGAGGCGATCCTGCTCGACACGATGTTCGACCTGCCCGGCATGGACGGCGTCGACGAGGTGATGGTCGACAAGGATGTGGTCGAGGGCCGCAAGGACCCGGTCCGCGTCTATGCCAAGGAAGCCAAGGCGGGCTGAGCCTGGCCGCCTCGCACCCGATCAACGGGCGCCGCGTGGAGACACGCGGCGCCCTTTTCTTATCCGGTCAGCGAAGCGGTGCGGGCCATTGGATGGCGCGCAGTGCCGCCGCGATCTCCGTATCAAGGTCGAGATCGGCGAGATACGTGGCCCGGTACTTGACCAGCCACCGGTCGCCCGGCGCGCAATAGAGATAGAGGTCCGACTTTACCGGCGCGGGTTGCTCGCTGCGCAGTGCCAGGGGGAAGGTGTAGCGGACCTGCCGCGCCGCGTCCGGCGTCGCGCCGTTGGGCGAGGGAAGGCGCCGCTCCGCCCCGAGTTTGGCTTCCTTGTAGGTGCGGGTGATGGCGGCCTGCGCGTCGGTGAAGGTGCCGTCGCAGCCAAGCTCGTTGGCAGGATAGACATAGATGGTGAGGATCGCCGCCAGCTTGCCGTCGCGCGTCAGATCATAGCCGACGCTCGCGTCGCTGCCGTCCTCGTTATATTCGAAAACCCGCCCACGCTCGAACGCGCCCAGCCGCTGGGGAAAGTCGACCTTCGCGGCGCGGTGGCTCCAGGTCGGCGGCGGGTCCTTCACCTCGGTCTGCGCTGCGGCGGGCAGCGCCGTCATCAGGGCCAGGCCCAGGGCAAATGGTGCAAGCCAGCTTCTCGTCATGACGGCCAGTCCCTCCTTCAGTCGCGCGACACCGACCCGCGCATCATCAGCGTATAGAGGATCAGCGCGATTCCCAGTCCGATGAACCACGCCCAGTCGTAAATCGCGGTCCAGGGAGTGCCGATGCCTCCGAAACGGTGCGGAAAGGCGGTCGCCAGGAAGCCGGGCAGGTTGGGCAGCGCCCCTGCGGCAAAGGCGATCAGCGCCGCGGGGTTCCACCCGCCGCGATAGGCATAGGGTCCGTCGGCGCGGTACAGCGCGTCCACGTCCAGCCGGGTGCCGCGGACCAGCCAATAGTCAGCGATCAGGATGCCGGCGATCGGACCCAGCAGCGCGCTGTAACCGGCAAGCCACACGAAGATATAGCCGCCCGACGTCTCGAGCAGCTTCCACGGCATCATCACGATGCACAGCAGGGCGGTGATCGTTCCCCCGGTGCGGTACGAGATTCGCCGCGGCGCCAGCGACGAGATGTCATAGGCGGACGACACCAGGTTCGCCGCGATGTTGCACGAGATGGTGTCGATGCTGATCACCACCAGCGCCAGCAGCACGACCGGTCCCGCGAAGGTGCCCGACAGCTTGACCGGATCCCAGATCGCCTCGCCATGGATGACGACGGTCGCGCTGGTCGTGATGACGCTGGCCAGCGCGATCAGTCCCATCATCGGCGGCAGCCCGATCGTCTGGCCGATCATCTGGTCGCGCTGGCTGCGCGCGAAGCGGGTGAAGTCGGGGATGTTGAGCGCCAGCGTCGCCCAATAGCCGATCATCGCGGTCAGTGCGGGCCAGAACACCGACCAGAACTGCCCTGCCTTCGCGCCGCCCGGGGCAAAGGCGGACGGGGCGGTGAAGATCGGCCCGACGCCGCCGGCGCTGTCGATCGCCCACCACACCAAGGCCCCGCACACCAGCAGCTTGAACGGCGCGGTCCAGGTTTCCAGCCGGCGAATGGTGGTCAGCCCCTTGCGCACGAAGAACAGCTGGAGCGTCCAGAAGGCGAGAAAGGCGGCAAGCTGTCCGCCGCCGATGCCGAGCACGGGCAGCGGCGCGCCGCGCAGGTCGACGCCGATCGCGATGCTGAACAAGGTCAGCAGCGCCTCGCCGCCGATCCAGGTCTGGATCCCGTACCAGCCGCACGCCACCAGTGCGCGGGCCAGCGCCGGAAGGCGCGCGCCGATCGTGCCGAACGAGGATCGGATCAGCACGGCATAGGGAATGCCGTATCGCGCGCCCGCATGTCCGACCAGCAGCATCGGGATCAGCACGATCGCATTGCCCAGCAGCACGGTCAGCGCCGCCTGGGCCGCCGACATGCCCTGCTCGATCAGCCCGGCCGCCAGCATCCATGCCGGCACCGCGACGATCATCCCGACCCACAGCGCGACATAATGATACCAGGCCCAGTTGCGCTGCGCCGCGCTGGTCGGCGCCAGGTCCGCATTCCACAGGTGATCGTCGGCCATGGCCCTGTTCCCCCCAAGCCCCGCGGCGATTGTCCTCGCTTGCGGGCAATGCCGCAAGGGGCGGGTTCAGCGGGCCTTGGCGGCGATCAGCGCGGGCAGGATGTGGCGTTCGATCGGCGCGGTGGTCATCTCGTGCATGCCGCGCTGGTTGTAGTTCGTGCTGAGGACCACGACGACCGCATCCAGGTCGGGGAACAGCACCACCTTGTTGCCGCCATTGCCCGACATGTAGAAGCCGGGCCAGGGCCGCGCATCGCCCGGCACGCGGTAATCGCGGACCCACCACAGATAGCCATAGCCGTCCAGCGGCGTCGCCCGCGCCCGCACGCGCAGCATCTCGCGCAGCCAGTCGCGTGAGACGATCTGCTTCCCTTCGACCGCGCCGCCGCTCAGCACCAGTTGGCCGATCGCCGCGAAGTCATCGGCGCGCAGCCGCAGCTGGCCGCCGGTCTGCACCTCGCCCGAGGGCGAGCGCGTCCAGTTCGCGCCCGTGATCCGCAGCGGATCGAACAGGCGGCGCTGGACATAGGCGTCGAACCGCTCGCCCGTCGCGCGCTCGACGATCCGGCCGAGCAGGAAGGCGCCGGCGGTGCAATAGGCATAGCGGCCCTGGCCGTTCGCATCGCGCGCAAAGCCGGCGAACAGCGGAATGTCGAGCGCGAAGCGGGTCCAGTCGCGCGTCTCGTACATCCGCTCCTCATTGCCCGGACTGGCATCGGTCCAGTCGTCGCAATCGAGCGCCGACGACATGGTCAGCAGGTCGCGGATCGTCATCGCGCGCTTCAGCGGGCCGTCATGCGCGAACGGCTCGCGATCCTTGAAATAGGCGAAGACCGGCTGGTCGACCCCGGCAATCTTGCCGTCCTCGATCGCCATACCGACCGCGATCGCGGTGATCGACTTGCCTGCCGATCGCGCGTCGATGCGGCTTTCGGCGTCGTTGCCGCGATAATCCTCGGCAAAGACGGTCCTGCCGTGCTGGATCACCCGGATCGCCTCGATCCGCTTGTAGGTGCCCGCCCGGATCTCGGCCGACATCGCGTGCAGGTCCAGCGTCTGCGCCATCGCCCCGGCGGGCAGCAGCAGCGCAGCGACGATCGCCGCTGCGCGCGCGATTGCCCCGCGGTTCACGGTTGCCGCCGCTGCACGGCCTCCACCGCCGCGCTGCGTTTCAGCAGGCGTGATGCCGGATCGACCACCACATGCGCGCGTTCCGGCACGTCCAGCGTCGCGGTGCCGCCGGTCATCGGCACCCGCTGCACCTTGCCGTCCACCTGAACCTCGACCGGCAGCGGGAAGGGCGCGCCGCCCGGTGCCTTCCAGCTCAGCGTCAGCCGCGTGCCGTCCCGCTGCTGGACCAGTTCGGGCAGCGCCGCCTGGCGCAGATAGACGTCGAAGAACCAGCGATAATCCTTGCCGGTGACGGTGTTGACCGTCTGGACGAACTCGTCGGTGGTCGCGAAGCGCGGCTTGAAATTGCCCGGCTTCGGATCGGGGCGGCCATAGACCACCCGCCGCGTCACGTCCCAGAAGGCATCGTCGCCGATCGTGTTGCGCAGCGTATGGAGCACCCAGGCGCCCTTCACATAGATGTCGCTGCCCGGCCCGCTGCCCTTGTCCTCATAGACTTCCTCGCTCGTCGGGTTGCCGCCCGACACGATCGGCGCGCGATTGGCGATCTGGAGGCGGAATTCCTCCATCATCACCGCATAGCGGGCCTCGCCCTCGCGCCAGCGGCCGTACAGCGGCTGCATATATTGCGCATAGCCCTCGTGGAGCCAGAAATCGTCCCAGCGCGCCGCGGTCATCTGGTTGCCGAACCATTCGTGCGCGAACTCGTGCTGGAGCAGCCAGTCGAACCCGGTGGCGTCCTTGGCGTAGTTGTTGCCGTACGCGTTGATCGTCTGGTGCTCCATGCCGAGATAGGGCGTCTCGACGACGCCCATCTTCTCGGCGCTCCACGGATAGGGACCGACTACCGCCTCGAAGAAATCCAGGATCTGCGGGAATTCCTCGAACAGGCCGGCGGCCTGCTGTTCGCGACCGGGCAGATACCAGTAGGTCATCGGAAAGCGGTTGCCGAAGCGGCTGCTATAGGTCGCGCTGATCTCCTTGTAGGGCGCGACGTTCAGCGAGACGAGGTAGGGATTGATGCTGGTCGATCGCCAGTGAAAGGTCGTGCGGCCGTCTGCCAGTTGCTCGCGCTTCACCAGCACGCCGTTCGACGGCGCCGACAGGCCGGCGGGCACGGTGATGTGCAGGTCGACGCCGGCCGGCTCGCCCTGGGGAAAGTCGAGGCACGGCCAGTAGAGGTCGCAGCCATAGCCCTGCGCCGTGGTGCTCATCCAGGTCTTGCCGTCGCGCGTCGCGCCCCACACGATGCCGTCGTCCCACGGCGCGCGCACCGCGACATGCGGGATGCCGCCATAGCTGATTTTCACCACCGGCCTCGCCCCTGCGGCCAGCGGCGCGGGCAGGGTGATCGCCAGCCGTCCTTCGGGATTGGTCCAGGCCGGGGGCGCCAGCGCGCGACCGTCGACGCTGATCGCGCTGACCGTCAGGTTGCGGTCGAGGTCGATCAGCAGTCGCGTCTGCGGCGCCGAGGTCGCCAGCCTCAGCGTCGCCACGCCCTTCAGCGCCTTCTCCGTCGGCAGCACCTCGATCGCCAGGTCGGCATGCTCGATTCGCAGCGCCATCCGCTCCGGCTCGATCTCGCCGCCCGTGCGCATCGTCAGCGGGGTGATGGCCGGCTTGCCCGGCGTCTGGGCCAGGGCGGGGGTCGCGATCGCGGCAATGCAGGTCGCGAGCAGCAGGGGTGTGCGAATAAGGAACCTCCTCAGGAATTCAGGCGGGAATGGCGGTCGGCGCAACCGCGCGGCAGGATGGGACGCGCATCGGTGCAGGACCCTGATTGATGCCGCGGCCACACTCCCCATATAGTGGTGGACTGAAGCCCCGTTCGGGCTTGACCGGAGTTCCCATGAAGCAATCCTACCCCGTCCTGCCATTGCGTGACATCGTCGTCTTCCCGCACATGATCGTGCCGCTGTTCGTCGGCCGCGACAAGTCGGTCGCGGCGCTGGAATCCGCGATGGCCGACGACAAGGAGATTTTCCTCGTCGCCCAGCTCGATCCCAGCGAGGACGATCCCGGCCGCGAGGATCTCTACGACACCGGCGTCACCGCCGAAGTGCTCCAGCTGCTGAAGCTGCCCGACGGCACCGTTCGCGTGCTCGTCTCGGGCAAGGAGCGCGGCCGGCTCGACACGCTCGTCGAGGATGGCGCCTTCCTGACCGCCAGCATCGCCCCCGTCGACGAGGACGACCAGAGCCTTGAGGAGGCGAGCGCCGAGCTGAAGGCGCTGATGCGCTCGGTGATCGACCAGTTCGAGAATTACGCCAAGCTCAACCGCAAGCTGCCGGCAGAGACCGCGGTCCAGCTCGCCGAGCTGGAGGATGCGTCGCGCCTGGCCGACGCCGTCGCCGCCAACATCGCGGTGAAGGTCGCCGACAAGCAGTCGCTGCTGATCGAGACCAACCCGCAGAAGCGGCTGGAGATGGTGTTCGCCTTCATGGAAGGCGAACTGGGCGTGTTGCAGGTCGAGAAGAAGATCCGCAGCCGCGTGAAGCGGCAGATGGAGAAGACCCAGCGCGAATATTATCTCAACGAGCAGCTCAAGGCGATCCAGCGCGAGTTGGGCAATGAGGGCGAGGACGGCGAAGGCGACGAGATCGCCGAGCTGACCCAGAAGATCGCCACGCTGAAGCTGTCGAAGGAAGCGCGCACCAAGGCGACCGCCGAGCTCAAGAAGCTCAAGACCATGGCGCCGATGAGCGCCGAGGCGACCGTGGTGCGCAACTATCTCGACGTGCTGCTGGGCCTGCCCTGGGGCAAGAAGTCGAAGGTCAAGAAGGACATCGCCGCGGCGCAGGCGATCCTCGACGAGGATCATTATGCGCTCGAGAAGGTCAAGGACCGGATCGTCGAATATCTCGCGGTCCAGGCGCGCACCAACAAGCTGAAGGGGCCGATCCTGTGCCTCGTCGGCCCGCCGGGCGTGGGCAAGACCTCGCTGGGCAAGTCGATCGCAAAGGCGACCGGGCGCGAGTTCATCCGCCAGTCGCTGGGCGGCGTGCGCGACGAGGCCGAGATTCGCGGCCACCGGCGCACCTATATCGGCTCGCTGCCGGGCAAGATCGTGACGAACCTGCGCAAGACCGGCACGTCCAACCCGCTGTTCCTGCTCGACGAGATCGACAAGCTGGGCCAGGACTTCCGCGGCGATCCGGCATCGGCGCTGCTCGAGGTGCTCGACCCCGAACAGAACAACAAGTTCAACGACCATTATCTGGAGATCGACATCGATCTGTCGGACGTGATGTTCGTCACCACGGCCAACTCGCTGAACCTGCCCCAGCCGCTGCTCGACCGGATGGAGATCATCCGCCTGGAGGGCTATACCGAGGACGAGAAGGTCGAGATCGCCGAGCGTCACCTGGTCGCCAAGCAGGTCGAGGCGCACGGGCTGAAGGACGGTGAGTTCGTGCTCACCACCGAGGGCCTGCGGTCGCTGATCCAGCATTATACCCGCGAGGCGGGCGTCCGCACGCTGGAGCGCGAGATCGCCAAGCTGGCGCGCAAGGCGCTGCGCCGCATCCTGGAGGGCAAGGCACAGAGCGTGACGATCACGCCCGACAATCTGTCCGAATTCGCCGGGGTCCAGAAATACCGCCACGGCCTGGGCGAGGAGGAGCACCAGATCGGTGGCGTCACCGGCCTGGCCTGGACCGAGGTGGGCGGCGAACTGCTGACGATCGAAAGCGTGACCGTGCCCGGCAAGGGCGCGATCAAGACGACCGGCAAGCTGGGCGACGTGATGAAGGAATCGGTCGAGGCGGCGTTCAGCTTCGTCCGCGCGCGCAGTCCCGTCTACGGCATCAAGCCGAGCATCTTCGCGCGCAAGGACATCCACGTCCACTTGCCCGAAGGCGCGGTTCCCAAGGACGGCCCTTCGGCCGGTATCGGCCTGGTCACCTCGATCATCTCGACCCTGACCGGGGTCGCGGTGCGCAAGGACGTGGCGATGACCGGCGAGGTCACGCTGCGCGGCCGGGTGCTGCCGATCGGCGGCCTGAAGGAAAAGCTGCTCGCCGCACTGCGCGGCGGGATCAAGACGGTGCTGATCCCGAAGGAGAACGAGAAGGACCTGGCTGAAATCCCGGCGAATATCCGCGAGGGGCTCGAGATCATTCCCGTCGCCCATGTCGACGAGGTGCTTCGCCTGGCGCTGACCGCGCCGCTCGAATCGATCGAGTGGACCGAAACCGAGGAACTGGCGACCCAGCCGCCCCCCGGCGTGCAGGGAATCGAATCCTCGCAGCGCCACTGACCGATCACCGACCGTGCCTTCGGGGAGGGTCGTTTTCATCACGCTGACGTCACGAATCGGCCCTTGGCAGGTCCGAAGCGGCTGAAATGTTTTGACAGATATGGATGGGCCGTGCTGACTGGATCCTCCGGCTTCGGCCGTGAGTCATCTTTACGTTTTAACGGCTTATCGCAGACAGGGGGACCTCCGGGACATGAACAAGCAGGAACTGATCAGCCAGGTTGCTGACACCTCGGGCTTGGGCAAGGGCGACGCCACCAAGGCCGTCGAGGCAGTGTTTGACGCGATCTCGGTCGCGCTGAAAAAGGGCGACGAAGTCCGCCTGGTCGGTTTCGGTACCTTCTCGGTCAGCAAGCGCAAGGCCAGCACCGGCCGCAACCCGCGCACCGGCGATCCGATGACGATCAAGGCGTCGAACCAGCCCAAGTTCAAGGCCGGCAAGGGCCTGAAGGACTCGGTCAACTGACCCGAAAAGCCAGGGGAGGGCCGCTCCCGCGCAGGAAGCCACTGGACAGGTCGGCCCGCTGCGCTTAAAGGCCCGCTTCCCGTTTCGGCCCAAAAGGCCAATGGGCGCGTAGCTCAGTGGTAGAGCACTGTGTTCACACCGCAGGGGTCGCTGGTTCAATCCCAGCCGCGCCCACCACTTAAGTGCCGGTCTATCCAGTCATTTTTTGACCCTCCCCAGAGGAGGCGGATAGGCCGGCTCCGGTGTTCCTCCGGTGGAGGGCACCCGGAGCAGCGGTCTCGATCTCCGCGATAATCTCATTCAAGACATCGGGGGTGCTCGGGAATTTTTCTCCCGCGACGTAGGTTTCTGCGGTGTCGCCTGGATGGTGGTCCATGTAGCCTTGGACTTCTCACGTCGGAGCGCCGCGCCGCCGGCACATGGCGGCGAGGGGAGTGACGCAGGATGTACGGTTTCCATTCGCGCGTGACGGGAATCCAGCTCGATCAGCATCGTTTCCGAAGCGCGGTCGACCGACTGGATCGGCCGATCCTGGTAGTTGATCATCCATCCGCGATTCGCGCGCATCGGGAGTGGCAGGGCCTGGAATTCCGCCCGCGCGGCGCGCAGCCACTCCTTGAGCAGTGGGAGGACGGGGCGAGATTTCTTTGTCTGGGCGCGGCCGTGCGGGTTGAGGTCGATCGAGGTCGAGCCGGGCGACCATTGGTGCCGTTCGGGGTGGAACGAAATATCGACTACCGAGTCTGGCCGGGCGATCGTGCATACGAAAAACGCCTGCAGCGGTTCGGCGCGGCCGGGTAGCGCATCATGTTGATTAGGGACGGCAGACCGCGGCGGCCGGGACCAAATCAACCAGCAAGGATTTTTCGTCGCGCAGCCATTTATAGACGGATGTCTGGCTGTGGCCGATCAGGCACGCGAAGGCCGACCGCGATGCAGCGCCTCGCGGGTGGGTGGTTCGAGGCGGTGTTCGAATTCCATGATAGCATATATTGGAATATCTTTAGCCGAGATAAAGATAAATTGCAATACCCTCCTATTGGCATTTCGTTAGACCATGCTGATGGCGATAACGGGTGACAGGGTAAGGCAGCGCTTAAAAGAGCTTGGGATCAACCAATCCGAGCTGGCCCGCCGCGTGGGTATTACCCAGGGTACGGTTGCGGCCCTGATCTCCGGGAGGTCGAGATCTTCCGCGCATTTGCATAAGATCGCGCGGGAACTGGAAACCACACCGGCCTGGCTGGCAGGGGAGACCAGCGACCCGACCTCGGCTCAGCCTGATGAGGCCCCTCTGACCTCCGACGAACGCGATCTTGTCGCGATCTACCGCGCATTATCTAGCGTCGATCAGATGGCCTTGCTCCAGGTCGCCCGGGCTATGTCGGGGCCCAAGGAGGGGAGGGGCCCCGCGCAGGTCCCAAAACACTATCGGCCGGATCGGCCGACCCTCCACGACCGGAAAGCTGAGTTCCGGACGGAGAAGGTCGAACCTCGCTGAAAATTTTAGATCCACAATGGAATGAGCCGGCGGGGGCCGGCTGAGGGGGCATCAATGTCAGATCATATCAGCGAAGAATTGCAGCGCCATGCCGATCTGCGCGCGAGCGGCGTGTTGAACGAAAACGAATTCGAAGCGCAGAAAGCGAAGCTGCTGAAGGGTGGCAAGACGAGCGCGAAGACGGGTGGCGGCCTTCGCCGCGTGATCATTTGGGGCGCCATCGGTTTGTTCGTCTTGATACTCATCCCCTTCCTCGTCGGCGGGGGCGGGGACAGGGCGGCCGTCGCGACGGGGAACGGCGCAGCGCCGGCGGCCGCCGCGGGGCCGGAGCCGATCAAGATCACCGCGAAGGAACTGGCTGCCGCCTACGAGAAGAATGAGGCAGCTGCGGCAAAGCGGTTTGCCGACCAACGGCTGTTGGTCGACGGCACGATTGCGAGCGTGGACAAAACGTTCGGGGATCAAATCGTCCTGCAGCTCGAGACGGGCAATTTCATCAACGCCCAGGCCAATCTGAAGGGCGACGCGATGGATGCGGCCGCGAGCCTGAACAAGGGGCAGGCAGTCAAGGTCCTGTGCGAGTCGGTGGATGAGATGATGAGCATCCCGGTGTTAAGCGACTGCGCGCTGCAGTGAGCGGTCAGACTGATCCGATCATGGCGGTGTCGCGATGAAAGAGGGCGGTTGGGTGCTGATTGCGGTGGGCTTTCTGCTCGCCTTCTTCAGTTTCATCTTCGACCCGTCGGTTGATGCGTTGGCGGGTGACCGCATCGTGAATATCGGCCGGCTGCAGACGCAGATGCTCATTTTCGCAAGCGGCGCGGTCCTGTGCCTGATGGGAACGATGTTTGTTGCTGCAGGAAGTATCGTAGAGCGCTTGCCGACGGAGGGTCCCCTTCTGCAGGTCGAGCAGCCGTCAGATGCCAGCACCGCTGCCGCCAGCGAGCCGGATCGCAGTGCGATTGTCGCGGACGAGATCGTCGTCGATCGAGATCTCGGCGACGACCGTCATGGGGTGTTCCAAATGATCATGGGGTTGGTGGCGGTGACAATCATCATCCTCGGCACCGTGGCCCTCTTTGGTTCGTGACGGGAGCAAGGGAATGGCAGGGTGGTCGCGGGCGTCGACAAGGTTGAAACAGTTCAGTCCCGAGCATACCCTCTGTGGCTGCACTCTGCAGTGAGGAACCTTAGCGGGCGATTTGATTAGGGACCGGAGAATATGAGCGCTGACAACAACAGGCCGCAAGCATCACCACCGAACCCGTTGTGGGTTACCGGCGCAATGGTTGGGGCCGTGATCGGCGCGTTCGTCGTACTTGCGCTTGGAAAGTCGCAATGGGTAACGACAAATATTACGTACACCGATCTAGCAGCCGTGATGTTAGCCACCGTTACCATCTTGATCACGCTCTTCGCGATCATAATGGCTGTAGCCGCAGTTTACGGATATCGCGAACTGCAGCAGATGATTGAGCGTCGCGCTGACGAAGCTGCTGCAAAGTACATGGACACGGTGGGGCTTCGTACGATTGAAGCTCGAGCAGACAGCGCGACAGCTAGTTATCTGGAGAGCAAGGGCGACGAGGTTCTCAAGCGCCGCGAAGACGAGATTTTATCCGGCCGGGACGGGGATGACGATGAACTCGACGAGCAGGATCGAGAGTTCATAGACGCGAGAGAGGCCGCTAGGCCGAGCGGAGAAGATGAGTGAGCCGGATCAAAGATAGCTGGCAATGGCAGCAGCTCAGCGACGAGCAGAGAGCTATCATTACCGCCCATCAATCGTCAGTGCCGGTGAACTTGGGTGCGATCGCGCGCGAGTTTGGCGTGCCTGTCAAAGCTGCGACGCTTGGGCCGGGCGTATCCGGCGAAATTCGGCCCAATCCTGACGGTGGATATATCATTCGCGTAAACCGTCATGACTCCCCACGGCGTCAACGTTTCACCGTTGCACACGAGCTCGCTCATTTCCTTTTGCACAAAGATCAGATCGGATCCGGTATAACTGATGACGCACTCTACAGGTCCAATAAATCTAGCCGGATTGAAGCTGAAGCAAATCGTCTAGCTGCAGATTTGGTTATGCCGACCGCAAAAGTCCGCGCGGCGGCCGACGAACTGAGGGCGAGTGATGTCTCAGATCTGAGCGCTTCGCTAGCCGAGCGTTTTGGGGTGTCTGATGCCGCTATGACCATCAAACTCGGGGGTGAATGATGGCGCTACGACAGTTTGGGCTCGTTCCGTACATGCCAGTGCTATCGCTTCGTCCCGCCGAAATGCGGGCGCTGGAGGAACTTCCGGACTCTACGAAAAACCGAATTCTTCCGATTGTGCATCTTCGCGCGTGGATGAGCGCTCAGATTCTAGCGAGCGGTCTTCAAAGACTTCGGGAGGCCTATGGCGACCGCCCGGTCGTGGTCGCTGTTAGTGATCCAGAAGTCGTCGACAAATTGAGGCCGGTTCATCAGGAGCTGGATCGGCTGCGGGTGTCTGACGATGGATACCGAAATTGGTGCAATTTCATCAACGAGACCGAGAATTTCATACCGGCGTTGCAGCTGCGTGATCCCGCTCACCTAATCGCACAGCTCCAACGGTTCTACGCGCTAGGCAGGGGCGTCGTCGTCATTGTTGAGCGGGAGGCTCTGAGCGGGCTTTCGGCAATCGCGCAAGCGGTGCGCGCACATACCCAGGCGGGCGCGGACGTCTGCTTTGTCATCGATCTTGGCCGGGGTTATACGGATCCGCTCGAACGAGCTGCCTTCGTTCGGGGCTTTTGCGACCTGATCTGGGATGCCTGCCCTCTTTCAGCCGTTTCGATCTCCGCCTCGTCATTTCCAGCCGATTTCCGGAACAAGACCGACCAAGAAATTTATGAACGCACCCTTTTCAATGCCGTGCTGCCCCACACTGGGGGGGGGGGGCTGATCTACAGCGATCGCGGGAGTGCTCGCTTCGAGCGGCAGCGGGGCGGCGGCGGGATGCCAGCGCCGCGAATAGATTATCCCTTAGTCGGGCAATGGAAATTCTTCCGCAGTGATCTGACCGGGTTTCAAGGCTACCGAGAGCAGGCTCTCTTGCTCGTCTCCAATGCGGCCATCTTCGACCCACTGCTTCGCATTTGGGGGACACAAATGATCGAGCGAACTGCAGCCGGCGACTCGTCAGCTATCAAAACTCCGGCGCGATCTACGGCTGCTCGGATCAACCTGCATTTACACCGCCAAGCCTGGTTCGGCGACCCGATCGGCCTCTACGACACAGAGGATGATTGGGAAGATTGAAAGCGCACCAGCTTAACCAGCCCGGGCAAGTTCGAGCCCAATACGGCGATTCCAGTCAGCCCAGAAATCGCTCCTTGCTCGATCTTGATCTTGGGCTCTTTGACGATCGGGGAAAAACCGGCTGAGAAGTCGCAGGTCGTCGCGCCCGATACGACGATCCCTCACAGCTGCCCAGAACTCTGAACTTGGCTCGGCATATCGTCTACGGAAAGCGCGCTCGAAGGCCGCCCGTGCGTCGTCGAGCGGCAATGGCTCGACGCCATGCCGACCCGTGAGTCGTTCCGCCGCTCGCATCTCTCGGCTTCGATCTTCCTGTGTCATCAAGCGGAGGAAATCAGCAGGTTTCAGATCATGAGCAACACCTTCGACATGTCGGATCCGAGTGCCGTCCTCGTGCAAAGACCAAGCCGATGCGCCACAGAGATCAAGCGGGCGAAGGTTTCTCATATGACGCGGTGCTGCCACGACGATCGAGTGATCGAAACAACGCGCGTAGCCGGCCATTTGCGAGGGTAGTCTGCGCAGGGTGTCGCCAGCAGATTTGATCTCTACCCCCACGAAGCCATCTTCGGAAAGAGCCGCTAGATCCGCCCGAATGTTGGTCCCGAGAAGCGAAAATTCCAGCGCGATCACCGGCAGAGAGTCCACCGGTGATGCGTCTCTGATCCATGCAAGGATCGCAATTTTGAAATCTGCTTCGTTCATAAACTCGGTCGTCCAGCCTGGCGGCGCGCGTGCCCTCTCAAGGCAATGTCTGTCAACTTCTTAGGCTCTGCTCAAACTTCGGCCGGAAAAAGGCGTCAGCGTGATTGCGCAACGCTTACCGGAATGCGCCCCACGGCATCGAGTTTCGCACAGCGCGAATCCGGAGAGTGAGGTTTGGCTCTAGTGCTCCGATCCGGATCTTCTTTATCGGCGTGTTGGTAGCGGGGGGGGAACCTTTCTCCGCTATAGTAACTGTCGATGATCAACGGGAGCAGCGACGATGGTAGAGAAGCAATCCGATTCTGATGGCGTCAGCGGTCTTACGGACATTTTCATCCCATCGACGAACGAACCATGGATCTACAAGGAGCTGATGGGTGTCTCCTGGATCGGCAGTCCTACTGTAAGCGGATTTGCTGGTGTCGAAACCCTCTGGCAGGTCTACATAAAAAGGGAATTGACCAGAGAGTTTATCATCGACCAGCTAACCCCGATATTCGGGAGGGGGGTGCGGTTTCTCGTTTAAGGCCCGGCACGCGAAGCGGCTCAGGATCTCCGCGCGTTCCGGTGCGAGTTCAGTCGATACCACGACTGCAGTTCAGATTTTACGGGGCCCATCTGCCTCCAGCTTGACCGAATTGCGTAAGCCGCGCTTGTCCAGTTCATGGTTGATCTCGGCGGCGATCCACCCTTTGCCGTCGATCTCGGGCTTGAATCCCTGCAGGGTTACGGCACGCTCGGGATAGAGGTCGGGCCGGCCGTAGGCCAACTGGACCTCGCATTCGGCCGCGCCGCGCCGGGTGCGCCCGGTCTTGGCATTGGCAGCCGCGCGGGCGTCGGCCTCGCTGCGATAGACGCGGCGCAGACGCTTGGGCTTTCCCGCCGCCGTGCCGGCTTTCACGGTCTTGCGCGTCCCGGATCCGCGATCGTGCCAGCGCGCCTCGACGCCGCGGTCGATCTCGCGGTAGCGGGCGCGGCCGCCGTCGCTTCGCCGGATGGTGAGGCCGGCCAAGGTCGTGCCGCCAGCGGTCGTGCCCTTGCCGATCGGCGTGAAAATCAGCGCGCCCTGTTTGACGGTCGCGACTGCGTCATGATCGCGGCCGAGCTTGCGAAGCAGGGCCATGTCGGATTGCTGTTGCTGTGCCAGGACCGGCACGGCGATCGCCGCCAGCTCGGGCGCGACGCGGGCCTCCCATCCGTTGCCGGCCGCGATCTCGCCGACGATAGCGCCCAGGGTGGTGGCGCGCCAGCTGCGCTCCTTACGGATGCGGAAATTGCTGGTCTGATCGGCCGATCGGCCGCGCAGCGAGATCTCGCCGTCATTCCATTCGACCTCGTCGATCTTGAACGATCCCTTGTCGACCAGGCCGAGCGAGGCGTAGCGCCCCTGTTTCCACCCGAGCCGCACCTGGACCATCATGCCCTTCCTCGGCAGGGCCATGGCGCCGTCGCTGTCGTCGAGCACCAGGTCGAGCTGGTCGGCCTCGCCGCCGCGCTTCTCCGAGATGCGCAGGCTCTTCAGCCGCGGTCGCACCCCGGACGAGACGTCCTCGCCGCCGACGATCACGCGGAAATCGGGAATGTCCTGGGCGGCCATCAGTCGTATTTCCGTTCGAGGTCGATCACGAAGTCGACGACGCGCGGGGTGCCATCGGGCATCATCGCGCGCCGGCGCTGGCTGAGCTTGACGATGGCTTCGGCAAGCGATGGGGCAACCAAGCGATGGTCTATTGGTTGATCCCACGCAGCCGGCGAGGTGCGCCCGCCGGATCGCCAATCCAGGAGTGAGAATGAGTGTTTCCCAGGTGGTCGAGTCGTGACCAAATCCGGCATTACCCTGATGATTTCCGGGGTGTCATTGGCAGTGATCGGGACCGTGGTTTCGCCGTCGCTCCATCAACCGATTTTCCCGATGGTGAACGATACTTCCGGATGGCGGGTCGTGGACCGGCTCATCGCCGCGAGCGGCGCCATCCTGTTCTTCGCGGGGATCGTCATGACCGTAGTTGGCGTCAGGACGATGCGTGGACGGCGTCGCGCGCCGACGCCCGCCGGTGACCGCGGAGAGAGTTATCGCTCGCTGATCGAACCGGCGTCGTTGACGCCGACGCCAAAGGCGAGAGGCCAGGAACCTGGCTATGAGATCCTTTCGGTTACCGTCGGGATCATCGGCGCGATTGTCCTGGCGCTGGGCGCGACCGCCATGTTCTTCTTTCGGCAGGTCTAGCCAAGCGCGGCAGAGCGGATCGATCGCGGCATTCGCCAGCGCCCCGCATGGGGTCGAACCCGGTTTCCCCAAACTGGGCACTCGTCGGCAGCCATCTCGTGCAAATGTTATGGCCCTTCGTCGCTGCCTCCGCGATGGGGGTGTCACAAGTTGGTAACCCTAAAAAAAGGTCGCGGGGCGCCAGATCATGATACGTGGTGGTTCAATCCTCATGGCGTCCGGCGTGTCGCTGGTGGCGATCGGCGTTGCCGTCGAGGACTTTCTGTCCGGAACGATTTTGGGCGATAGCATCAACGCGCGCTGGCTCGTCTCTGAGGTGCTGTTTCTCGCCGGGGGCGGGATCCTGTTTCTCGCAGGAGCCATCTTGAGCGCGACCGGGCTTTTCCGCCGGCGGAAATTGGCGGTCTATGGTCGCGACCAAGGGGACGCTGGACGATCGGCGATCCTCGGGCGGGGGTGTTCGCCACTCGAAGAGGTGGGTGTCTATCCTCCGATCGATACGAACGACGCCCTCTTCTATTTCGCGGGTGCCATCGTTGTCTTCATCATGCTGGCCTTGAGCGGTGCCGCCTGGTTCGGGGGATGACGGCTGAGCCGGCAGTCGCTTTCGGATCGGGGGCAACGAACCGCGCGACCGGGATCGTCAGGCCAGCGGATCCAGGTCCGCAACCACGGTGATGCGCGCGTCGGTCGATCCCGTCGCCACCACGTCATGAAAGATATGCGCCGGGAAAATGGTGAGCCAGCCCGGCGCTGCCGCCAGATGGCGTTCCCCCCAGCTTGCGCGGTGGCCTGGCGCGATTTCGTCGCATACGCCCATCGCCAGCGCACCGGCGTGCGGATGCCCGGAACCGGGTTGCGGCACCACGACATGATAGACGCTGGTCAGGCAGGCCTTGGCATGGAGATGCTGGCCGTTGCGCCCCTGGCGGCGCAGGACGACGGTGCCGCAGCCGATCCTTGCCTGTTCGGGGGCGGGGGGCAGGCCGAGCGAGGGCAGGCGATCGGCATAGCTGCGCAACGCGGTGCGGATGAAGGCGCGGAGGGCGTCGAGCGCCGGGCTGTGCCGGATGCGCATCGCATAGTTCGCGTCGACATCGGTCTGGCGCGATTGGCCGGGCCGGTCGCGCAGGATGTCGGCGGCGAGGGTCGCGTTGAACGCGTCGATCCCGCCGAACTCGGCCGGGGGCTCGAACGGGACGCGGCTGGTCATGGCGTCGAGATCGACCAGCCGGTTTGCATCCTCGCCGCGTCCGAGCAGGCTGAGCGCCAGCGCATGGTAGCCGCGGATCGCCGCATTGCCCTGCAGATGGGGGAGCGGCGCCTCGCAATAGCGCAGCAGATGCTCCGCCTCGCGATCGGCCGCCAACGATTCGAGCAGCGCGCGCAGCGCGGCGAAGCCGGAATCGCCGATCGCGACGGCGCGGGCGAAGTCGCTGCGCGCCTCACCGCCCCGGCCCAGCCGGTGGAGCGCGCGGCCGCGCACGAGGTGCCAGCGGCTATCGCCCGGTGCCGCCCATCGGTGATCGCACAGATCCAGTACCGCGTCCGCCCCGCGAGCGCGCAGCATGGCGGTCGCCAGCACCGGCCAGCCGGCGAAGCGATCCCCCTCCGCTGCCAGGGCCAGTTCCGCGGCTCCGATCGCCTCGTCGAACCGGCCGAGATCGAACAGCGCCTCCGCCAGTGCGAGGCGAAGTCGCGAGTCCCGCGGCGCCGCGTCGCACGCCTGGCGCAGCAACGCCTCGCGCCGGGTGGCCGGCGGCCGCGCATCGGGGGTGCTGTCGATCCAGGCCAAGGCCTTGTCCTTGCTGATGGAACCCGACGACTCTGCCCGGCCCGGCTCACCCGTACAAGGGGCGGCCGGGCGCCCCCTGACAACGTTAAACCGCGCACACTTGCGCGGGTGGTGCGGCCGCGTCCATATACCCGCGAGACAACGCGAAACAGGCACCGTTCCGCGGCAGGAGAAAAGATGAGCGGCCGTCCCACGATCAAGGAAGTGTCGAAGATCGCCGGCGTCTCCTTCAAGACGGTCAGCCGCGTGCTCAACAACGAGAAGCATGTCAGCGAGGCGACACGACGCAAGGTCGAAGAAGCGGTTGCGACGCTCAACTTCCGGCCCAGCCATGCCGCACGCACCCTGGCCGGCCGCAAGTCGTTCCAGGTCGCATTGCTCTACGACAATCCCAGTCCTTATTATGTCTATCACATCCAGGCGGGCGCACAGGAACGCTGCGTCGAGCTCGGCTTCCGCCTGCTCCACCAGCCGTGCGACAGCGAGGCAGAGGACCTGACCCAGGGGGTGACCGCGCTGATCGACGAGGCGCATCTCGACGGCGTTATCATCTCGCCCCCGGTCAGCGACGCGATGCCGCTGATCGAGGAGCTGGAGCGGCGCAAGATCCCCTTCGTGCGGATTGCCCCCGGCATCGCCCGCGGGTCCACCTTGTCGGTGGCGATCGACGACGTGGCGGCGGGGCGGGAACTGACCGAATATCTGATCGGTCTCGGCCACCGCGCGATCGCCTTCGTGAAGGGGCCGCCCAACCATATCTCGTCGGAGGAGCGGCACCAGGGCTATCGCGACGCGCTCGATGCGCATGGCGTGGCCTATGATCCCGACCTGGTGGTGCAGGGCGATTACAGCTTCGCCTCGGGACGCAAGGCGGCGGAGTCGCTGCTTGCGCGCACCGATCCGCCGACGGCGATCTTCGCCGGCAATGACGATATGGCGGCCGGCGCGCTCGCGGTGGCGCATGAGCGCGACATCGTCGTGCCCGACGCGCTGTCGATCGCGGGGTTCGACGATACCGACCTGGCGCGCGCGGTCTGGCCGCCGCTGACCACCGTCCATCAGCCGGTGCGCGATCTCGCCTGGTCCGCGGCGAACCTGCTGCTCGACGGGGACGGGAAGCATCGTCAGCTCACGCTCGACCATGTGCTCAAGAAGCGCGCATCGACCGGACCCGCGCCCAAGGCCTGACCTGCGGTAGGCGCTGGCATCGACGCGTCGGCGTTAACCGCGATTCCGCTGGTCGAAATCGTAAACGGGGCGTTAACTCCCCGCCATGCAGCATCTGCGCCTTCGGGATTCGACGACCCGCGGTCATCCGATCCGCCGCACGCTCCGTCAGGTGCGGGCGGCCGAGCGCAGGCGCCTCGATGACAGCGACGCGAGGCTGTTCCTGGTGAGCTTCGCCGCCTTCTTCATCTGCTTCGCGACCTTCCTGCTCTGAAGGGCGCGCCTCAGGCGCCTTCCTCGCCCGGCAGATGCTCCTCGCCGTGCGGGATCTTCTCGGCCTTGTAGAGCCGCCATGCGGCAAAGGCCGAGGCGAAGCACAGGACCAGGACGACCAGGATCGCGTTGCTGACGCTGACGCCCGCCTTGGTCACGCCGACGATTCCGACCGACCCGGCCACCATGAAGGCCGAGTTCACGATATTGTTGGCGGCAACGGTGCGCGAGGTCTGCGACTTGTCGACCGTGGTGGTCAGGAAGGCATAGAGCGGAACGACGAACATGCCGCCGGTGATCGCGATCATCCCCAGGTCGAACAGCACGCGCCAGGCGCCCGCGACCTCGAGCAGTTCCATGGTCTTGAGCAGGTCGCCTTCACCCAGCGCGGCGATCGGCGGAAGGCCGTTGGCCGCCAGATGCGTCTGCAGCGGGCCGCCGGGCGCGCCCCAGCCGCTGGCGGTCCAGTAGAAGTCCAGCACGAATACCGACATGGCGAGGACCGAGATCGGCGAGTAGCGCGCCGAGACATTGCCCTTCAACAGCCGGTTGATGATCACCGAGCCGATCGCGATTCCGATCGAGAAGATCCCCAGGAACACGCTGGCCACGTCCTTCTGGGCGTGGAAGACGTTCTTCACCAGCGGCGGGAACAGCACCGCGAGCACCGCCGCGATCGTCCAGAACACGCTGATCGCCATGATCGCCAGGAACAGGCGGCGGATGTGCATGGTCGCCGAGATCAGGCGATAGGAGGCGCGGAAGATGTTGTAGTCGATCTTCAGCGTGATGAGCGGCGGCGCCGGCGGGATGTTGAGCGAGGCCAGCCAGCCGATCATCGCCACGCCCACCACCGCGAAGGCGGCCATATGCGGGTCGAGCACGCCGCCCGCGATGGTGCCGCACAGGATGGCGATATAGGTGCCCGCCTCGACCAGGCCGGTGCCGCCCAGCACCTCGTGCGACTGCATGTGCTGCGGTATGATGGCGTATTTGATCGGCCCGAAAAAGGTCGAGTGGACCCCCATGCCGACCAGCGCGACCAGCATCAGCGGCAGGTTGGACAGGAAGATGCCGGTCGCCCCCACCAGCATGATCAGCACCTCCGCCGCCTTGATGATGCGCATGATGCGCGCCTTGTCGAAACTGTCGGCAAGCTGGCCGGCCAGCGCCGAGAACAGGAAGAAGGGCAGGATGAAGATGCCGGTCGCGATCGCGCTGAACTGCGTTTCCTGTTCGGCGCTATTGAAGATTTCATAGGTCGCGAAGAAGACCATCGCGTTCTTGAAGAGATTGTCGTTGAACGCCCCCAGGAACTGAGTGACGAACAGGGGCAGGAACCGCCGCTCCCTGAGCAGGCCGACCGAAGTGATCATGCGGGATTCGTGCCCCCAGGCAATGGCAAGGAGGGCAGGGCATAGCCGAGGCGGGCAAGCGGCAGCAATGCGGTAAATCTCGGGCGTCGGCTGCGTCGGGGCGATCGCGCGGCGGCGGAACCACGATCGGCACCGCAGCGCTTTCGCAAGGGCGACGAAAAGACTAGATGGACTCGATGCTGACCCTGCCCAACATCCTGACGCTTTCGCGGATCGTTACGGTGCCGCTGCTTGCGGCGTTCCTGTGGTGGCCGCAATGGCAGGCCGGCTATGCGATCGCCTTCGCGATCTACTGCCTGATGGGCATCACCGATTATTTCGACGGCTATCTCGCCCGCGCGCAGGGTACGGTGTCGAAGCTGGGCGTGTTCCTCGACCCGATCGCGGACAAGATCATGGTGGCTGCGGTGATCCTGCTGCTGTGCGCCAAGGGCGTCATCCCCGACCTCCACGTCATCGCCGCGCTGGTGATCCTGGTGCGCGAGATCGCGGTGTCGGGCCTGCGCGAGTTCCTGGGCGGCATCCAGGTCTCGATCCCCGTCTCGCGGCTGGCCAAGTGGAAGACCACCTTCCAGCTCTGCGCGCTCGGTCTGCTGATCTTCGCGCCGGCCATGCCGGAGTGGGACTGGGTGCATCCTGCCGGTCTGGTCTTCCTGTGGGTCGCCGCCGCGCTGACCGCGATCACCGGCTGGGACTATCTGCGCGTCGGCCTAAAGCACATGGACAGCTGATGGACCTGCTCTATTTCGCCTGGGTGCGCGAGCAAATCGGCACGGGGCAGGAGGCGGTGGACCCGCCCGGGGCGGTGGTCACCGTCGCCGACCTGATCGACTGGCTCGCGAAGCGGAGCCCCGGCCATGCCGAGGCGTTCCGCGACCCCGCCAAGCTGCGCGCGGCGATCGACCAGCGCTTCGTGCCGCTCGATGCCGAGTTGGGCGATGCGAAGGAAGTCGCGATCTTTCCGCCGGTTACGGGCGGATGATCCGCGTCTCGGTCCAGCCTGCGCCGATCGACCTGGCGACCGAGATCGCAGGGGCGGAGGCGAAAGGGGCGGGCGGCATCGCCAGCTTCACCGGATCGGTCCGCGCGGATGACGGGGTGACCGAACTGGTCCTCGAACATTATCCCGGCATGACCGAGGCGGCGCTGATCGGCATGGCGGAGGAGGCCTTCACCCGCTGGAACCTGCTGGCGGTGACGATCGTCCACCGGGTGGGGGCGATGGTGCCGGGCGACCATATCGTCTTCATCGCCACCGCCGCGGCGCATCGGCGCGAGGCGCTGGAGAGCTGCGCGTATCTGATCGACCGGCTGAAGACCGATGCCCCGTTCTGGAAGCGCGAGACGCGCGGGGAAGGCGCTCGATGGGTCGAGGCGCGCGCCGCCGATGCCGATGCGGCGGAGCGCTGGACGTGACTCGGGCGTAGGAAGCTTCCTACGCCAAGATATATCTTCAGCCAGTGACCGCGAGCACGTCGGCGAGCAGGCGGAAATCCTTCTCGCGCGGACTCGCCTTGCGCCACACCAGCGCGATCGTGCGCGCGGCATTGGCGGCGTCGAGCGGGCGTGCCTCGACATCGGTATGGTCGAGGATGCCGGCGTCGATCGCCATCTGGGGCAGCATGGTGACGCCCAGGCCGTTGTCGACCATCTGCACCATCGTGTGGAGCGAGGTGCCGAGCATCGTTGCCTCGGCGCGCAGTTCGGGGCGGTTGCACGCGGCCAGCGCGTGGTCCTTGAGGCAATGGCCGTCCTCGAGCATCAGCAGCCGGGTCGCGTCGATGTCCTCGGGCCGGATCTGCGGCGGGGCGGGGGCGATCTCGCCGCGGGGAAAGGCGACGAACAGCGCATCGTCGAACAACGGCGCCGCCTCAACGTCGCCGCAGGCATAGGGCAGGGCGAGCAGCACGCAGTCGGTGCGGCCATGGTTGAGCGATTCGCAGGCCTGGCCGCTGGTCTCCTCGCGCAGGAACAGCTTGAGGTCGGGATAGTCGCGGCGCAGCCGGGGGAGGATGCGCGGCAGCAGGAAGGGGGCGATCGTCGGGATGACGCTCATCCGCATCTCGCCCGACAGCGGTCGTCCGGCGGCGCGGGCGAGATCGCCCAGCTCGTCGGCCTCGCGCAGGACGCGGCGCGCCTTCTCGACGATGCGCTCGCCCAGCGGGGTGAAGCGCACGACGCGCCGGGTGCGCTCGACCAGGACGACGCCGATCAGCGTCTCGAGTTCGCGAATGCCCGCGGACAGCGTCGACTGGGTGACGAAACAGGCTTCGGCGGCGCGGCCGAAATGGCCCGAATCATGGAGCGCGACGAGATATTGAAGCTGTTTCAGCGTCGGGAGATAGGTCTGCGCCACTGATCGCTCCTGTCGATGGAATGGCGCCAATATAGTGACGAAGGCGATGACGTCACCCCAGCCTCAAGAGCGAGCCCGCCCTCCCCCGTTCGGACCGGGCCCGTCGCGGCCGGGCCCGAACGGGGCGGTGGGATCAGGCGGCTGCCTCGACCAGTTCCTCGGCCGGCAGTCGGATGAGATAGTCGAAGGCGGACAGCGCGGCGGTCGAGCCAGCGCCCATCGCCACGACGATCTGCTTGTACGGAACGGTCGTCGCGTCGCCGGCGGCGAAGATGCCGGGCTGCGACGTCTCGCCGCGCGCGTCGATCTCGATCTCGCCGCGCGGGGTGAGGGCGATCGCGTCCTTGAGCCACTCGGTATTCGGCACCAGCCCGATCTGGACGAAGATGCCTTCGAGCGCGACGTCGTGATGCTCGCCCGAATTGCGGTCCTTGTAGACCAGGCCCGAGACCTTCTCGCCGTCGCCGCGCACTTCGGTGGTCAGCGCCGAGGTGATGATCTTGACGTTCGGCAGGCTGGCCAGCTTGCGCTGGAGCACCGCGTCGGCGCGCAGGTCGGAATCATATTCGATCAGCGTGACATGCGCGACCAGCCCGGCGAGATCGATCGCCGCCTCGACGCCCGAATTGCCGCCGCCGATCACCGCGACGCGCTTGCCCTTGAACAGCGGGCCGTCGCAGTGCGGGCAATAGGCGACGCCCTTGTTGCGATACTGGTCCTCGCCGGGCACGCCCATCTGGCGCCAGCGGGCGCCGGTCGACAGGATGATCGTCTTCGCCTTAAGGCTGGCACCGTTGGCCAGCTTCACCTCGTGCAGGCCGCCGGGAACGCGGGCCGGGATCAGCTTCTCGGCGCGCTGGAGGTTCATGATGTCGACGCCATTGTCGTTCACATGGCTTTCCAGCTGCGCGGCGAGCTTGGGGCCTTCGGTGTAGGGAACCGAGATGAAATTCTCGATGCCCATCGTGTCGAGCACCTGGCCGCCGAAGCGCTCCGCGGCGACGCCGACGCGGATGCCCTTGCGCGCGGCATAGATGGCCGAGGCCGCACCGGCGGGGCCGCCACCGACGACGAGCACGTCGAACGGGTCCTTGGCACCGATCTTCGCGGCCGCCCTGGCCTCGGCGCCGCTGTCGATCTTCGCGACGATCTGCTCGAGCTCCATCCGGCCCGAGGCGAAGGGCTCGCCGTTCAGGTACACGGTCGGCACCGCCATCACCTTGCGCGCCTCGACCTCGTCCTTGAACAGGGCGCCGTCGATCGCGGTGTGGGTGATGCCGGGGTTGAGCACCGCCATCAGGTTCAGCGCCTGCACCACATCGGGGCAGTTCTGGCACGACAGCGAGAAATAGGTCTCGAATTCATAGTCGCCCTCGATCCCGCGGATCTGGTCGAGCAGGTCCTGCGCCGCCTTGGACGGGTGGCCGCCGACCTGGAGCAGGGCGAGGACCAGCGAGGTGAATTCATGGCCCATCGGCAGGCCGGCGAAGCGGACGCCGATATCGGTGCCGACCCGGCGGATCATGAAGCTGGGCTTGCGCGCGTCATCGTCGGCGCGGACGACCGCGACCTTGTCGCTGAGCGCGGCGATTTCGTTCAGCAGGGTTTCCATCTCCCGCGACTTCGCGTCGTCGCCCAGCGAGGCGACGAGCTCGATCGGCTCGCGGATGTTCACGAGATAGGCCTTCAGCTGCTGCGTCAGATTTGCGTCGAGCACGGTGGAAACTCCTGGAATTCAGATACAAAACGGCCCGGGGCGGAGGGAAATCCACCCCGGGCCGC
This sequence comes from Sphingomonas rustica, assembly GCF_039652585.1. Taxonomy (NCBI): domain Bacteria; kingdom Pseudomonadati; phylum Pseudomonadota; class Alphaproteobacteria; order Sphingomonadales; family Sphingomonadaceae; genus Sphingomonas; species Sphingomonas rustica. The sequence goes on from NZ_JBDIZK010000011.1 coordinate 172,029, forward strand.
GTCGTTACCCAAGGGGGCTGGGTAGGTTAGATCTTGCCGACGAGGTCGAGCGAGGGGGCCAGGGTCTCTTCACCCTCTTCCCACTTGGCGGGGCAGACTTCGCCCGGGTGCGCTGCAACATACTGGGCTGCCTTGATCTTGCGCAGCAGCTCCTGGGCGTTGCGGCCGACGCCTTCCGAAGTGATCTCGACCAGCTGGATCACGCCGTCCGGATCGACGACGAAGGTGCCGCGATCGGCCAGGCCCTGACCCTCACGCAGGACGTCGAAGTTCGTCGCCAGCGTGTGGTTCTGGTCGCCCAGCATGTAATAGTTGATCTTGCCGATCGCCGGCGAGGTGTCGTGCCATGCCTTGTGGCTGAAATGCGTGTCGGTCGAGACCGAATACACCTCGACGCCCATGTTCTGCAGCGTCGGATAGACGTCGGCGAGATCCTCGAGCTCCGTCGGGCAGACGAAGGTGAAGTCGGCCGGGTAGAAGAAGAACACCGCCCACTTGCCCTTCGTGTCCGCGTCGGTGACCTGGACGAACTTGCCTTCCTTGAAGGCGGTCGCGGTGAACGGCTTGATGGTGCTTCCGATGAGAGCCATGCGGGAATTTCTCCGGTCTGGGTTGGTGTTGCACCGCATATAGGGTTTCATGCCGCAATGCGGAAATTGGACGTTCCATATAGATTGATCGAGTGAGGCGATCAATGGCCGGGATTTGATCGACCGACTGAATTCCGACACGGCGCAACGCGAAACACCGCCCTGCCGGTGGGCAGGACGGTGCTGGAAGGCGTGTCGCGGGTTTCAGGCGAGTATGCGGTAGAGTCCGAAGAGGCTCGTGGCAGTCAGGACGATGCCGACGAGCAGCATCAGCAGCTTGGGCTCGATACGCTTGGCGAGGATCGCCCCGAACGGGGCCGCGATCAGGCCGCCTGCCAGCAGGCCGACCGTCGCCGTAGTGAAGGCTTCCCAGCCGAGATGCGTGATGAAGGTGGCCGAAATCGTCGATGTGACGAAGAATTCTGCGGTGTTGACCGTTCCGATCGTGGTGCGCGGGCTGGCGCCCTGGACCAGCAGGTTGCTGGTGACGACCGGACCCCAGCCGCCCCCGCCCGCCGCATCGAGGAATCCGCCGGCCAGACCGAGCGGTTCGACGATCTTGGGCGAGCGTTCCTTGGGCGGATAGTGCCTGCTGCGCCACAGCAGATACAGGCCGATCGCGATCAGATAGGCCAGGATGAACGGCTTCGCGACGTTTCCGTCGATGTTCGACAGGACATAGGCACCGAGCGCGCCGCCGAGCATTCCCGGGATCGCGATCCGCAGGAACAGTTTCCAGTTCACGTTGCGGTGGACCGCATGGCTGATCCCCGATGCCGCGGTCGTGAACGTCTCGACCATGTGCACGCTGGCCGAAGCCGCCGCCGGCGGCACGCCCAGGCTGAGCAGCAAGGTGTTCGAAATGACGCCGAAGGCCATGCCCAACGCCCCGTCCACCATCTGGGCACCGAAGCCGACCAGGATGAAAAGCGGGAGCGCCGAAAGGTCCAGTCCGTCCAAATCATATCCCTTTTCGCAAGCGGCCGGACGACGGAAATGCCGGTCGCGGCTTATTCCCACAAGATACATCGTGTTTAGACGCGACAAGCATCGGTGAGGCGTTCTGGAATTTCGCCGGTTTCGCTATTATGTGACGGCGATAAAGGGGACCGGCCATGTTCCGTCGTCTGGTGACGTATCTCGATTCCATCAAGGCGCGCGATCCCGCGCCGCGGTCCCGTGCGGAAATCCTTCTGTACCCGGGCGTCTGGGCGGTCGGCTATCATCGCATCGCGCATGCGCTGTTTTGCAACCGGCTGTTCTTCCTGGCGCGCGTCGTCAATCACTGGTCACGCTTCACGACCGCGATCGACATCCATCCCGGCGCCACGATCGGGAAGAACTTCTTCATCGACCATGGATTCGTCGTGATCGGGGAGACCGCCACGATCGGCGACAACGTCACCATCTATCAATGCGTGACGCTGGGCGGGACGAGCCCCGACAATGGCGTGGCGGGCAAGCGCCACCCGACGATCCAGGACGGCGTGATCATCGGGTCGGGCGCGCAGGTGCTGGGCCCGATCACGGTGGCGCCGCGCGCGCGAATCGGCGCCAATGCGGTCGTCACCAAGGACGTGCCCGAGGGCGCGGTGATGGTGGGCATCCCGGCCAAGGCGACGCTGGTCGAGGCCGAGAAGTGGCAGAAGGATTTCGTGCCCTATGGTACGCCGTGCAGCGAGATGTTCGATCCGGCGACGCAGAAGCTGGAGATCATGCGGTGCGAGCTGGAGGCGATGCGCAAGCGACTGGACGAGGTCCTGGAAGAGCGCGAGGCGCGGCCCGGCGCCCGGGGGAAGCGTGATTCGGCATAAGACGGCCCGCTAGATGGGGACCGTAACCCCGCTCCCGATCGGCCGGCCGGGACAGGTCGGCTTCGATCGGCTGGAGCTGACCCGCATCCTCGACCTGTACGGCCGGATGGTCGCCGCCGGCCACTGGCGCGACTATGCGATCCAGTTCGACGACGAGGCGGCGGTGTTCGCCGCGTTTCGCCGTGCGGCCGAACGGCCCGAATTCCGGATCGAGAAGCGCCCGGCGCTGCGCAACCGCCAGGGCATGTGGGCGCTGGTCGGCGAACATGGCGCGGTGCTGAAGCGTGGGCACGAACTGGGCCCGGTGCTGGCGCCGGTCGAGCGCAGGCTGATGAAACTGGTCGACTGACCCCTCCCGCTCGGCACGCGGCGTCGCTACATGGGCGGCATGTATGATTTCGCCATCGCCGCCGACTCCAAGTCCGATCTCTACCGCGAACTTGCCGCCGCGCTCGATTCGCTGACTGCGGACGAAAGCGATGCGATCGCCAACATGGCGAACGTCTCCGCGCTGATCTGGCAATATCTGCCCGACCTGAACTGGGCCGGATTCTATCGCAATATCGGCGACGAGCTGGTGCTGGGCCCGTTCCAGGGCAAGGCGGCGTGCATCCGCATCCCGTTCGATCGCGGCGTGTGCGGCGCGGCCGCGGCGACGCGCGAGACGCAGCTGGTCGACGACGTCCATGCCTTTCCCGGCCATATCGCCTGCGATGCGGCGAGCCGGTCCGAGCTGGTCGTGCCGATCGTCCATCAGGGCGCGCTGATCGGCGTGCTCGACCTCGACAGCCCGTCGCCGTCGCGGTTCGATGCAGGCGATGCGGCGGGATGCGAGGCGTTGATGGCGATCCTGGCGCCGCGGCTGGTCGGGTGAGGAAGGATCGGGCGTGAAGACGAATCTGGCGCTTCGCGTCGCGCTCCACTAAGAGCGCGCGCCTAATGGCACGCATCGAAACGCCCAACCGCATCCGCGGCACCCAGGACATCTTCGGAGACGAGCAGCGCCGCTTCGCGACGGTGCTCGACCGGTTCGACCATGTCCGCAAACTCTATTGCTTCCAGCGGGTCGACATTCCGATCTTCGAGGCGACCAACGTCTTTGCCCGCTCGATGGGCGAGACGTCGGACGTCGTGTCGAAGGAGATGTACAGTTTCGAGGACCGCGGCGGCGATTCGATCACGCTGCGCCCCGAATTCACCGCGGGTATCGCTCGCGCCTACATCACCGAAGGGTGGCAGCAGCACGCGCCGCTGAAGCTGGTCACGTCGGGGCCGGTGTTCCGGTACGAGCGCCCGCAAAAGGGCCGCTATCGCCAGTTCCACCAGATCGACGCCGAGATCCTGGGCGCGCCCGAGCCGGCCGCCGATGTCGAACTGCTGGTGCTGGCCGACCAGCTGCTGCGCGAGCTGGGCATTTCCGACGGCGTGACGCTGCAGCTCAACACGCTGGGCGATGCCGAGACGCGCGAGGCATGGCGCGCCGCGCTGGTCGCGCATTTCGAGGCGCACCGCGACGCGCTGTCCGAGGACAGCCTGACGCGGCTGGAGAAGAATCCGCTGCGCATCCTCGACAGCAAGGATCCGCGCGATCGCCCGATCGCGGACAGCGCGCCGGACATCGATGCCTTCCTGACGCAGGAGGCCGCCGCCTTCTTCAAGGCGGTGACGGACGGGCTCGATGCGGCCGGGGTCGCGTGGACGCGCAATTCGCGGTTGGTGCGCGGGCTCGATTATTATCGCCATACCGCGTTCGAGTTCGTCACCGACCGGCTGGGCGCGCAGGGCACGGTGCTGGCGGGTGGCCGCTATGACGGGCTGGTCGGGTCACTGGGCGGAGCCGAGACGCCGGGCGTGGGCTGGGCGGCGGGCGTCGAGCGGCTGGCGATGCTGCTGGCCGAGCCCCAGGCAGCGACGATCGATGCGGTGATCGTGCCGATGGGCGATGCGGCCAATCTTCGCGCGATGGGGATCCTCGCCGAACTGCGCCGCGCGGGCCTGGCCGCCGACATGGCGTTTCGCGGGAACATGAAGAAGCGGTTGCAGAAGGCCGATGCGCTGGGCGCGCGGTTCGCGATCATCATCGGCGACGACGAGCTTGCCAGGGGCGAAGCGGCGGTGAAGCAGTTGGGATCCGGCGTGCAGACCGCGGTGCCGTTCGCCGGACTGGCGGAGGCGCTGAAGGCGTCATGACGCTGATCCGACCCGACCGGATCGCCGCGATCGAGGCGCGGCGCGACGAATTGCAGGCGCTGATGGCGACCGGCGACCTGAGCGGCGAACGGTTCGTCCAGGTGTCGAAGGAATTCGCCGAACTCGAGCCGGTGGCGCAGGCCGCGGGCGAGGTGCGTCGCCTGCGCGCCGAGGTCGAATCGCTGCAGCACATGACGCAGGATGCCGACGAGGAGCTGCGGTCGATGGCGGCCGACGAGCTGCACGCCAATGGCGCGGCGCTGGCCGCGGCCGAGCGCGGGCTGGCGCTGGCGCTGCTGCCGCGCGACGCGGCCGACGAGCGCGCGGCGATGCTGGAGATCCGTGCCGGCGTGGGCGGCGACGAAGCCGCGCTGTTCGCGGGCGACCTGATGCGCATGTACCAGCGCTATGCCGACCGGCGCGGCTGGCGCACCGAGCTGATCTCTGCCAGCGATTCGGAAGCGGGCGGGTTCAAGGAAGTCGTGCTGAGCGTGACGGGGCAGGGCGTGTTCGCCCGGCTGAAGTTCGAAAGCGGCGTCCACCGCGTCCAGCGCGTGCCGGCGACCGAGGCGGGCGGGCGCATCCACACCTCGGCCGCGACCGTCGCGGTGCTGCCCGAGGCCGAGGACGTCGATGTGAAGATCGACGACAAGGACCTGCGCATCGACATCTATCGATCTTCCGGGCCCGGCGGCCAGTCGGTCAACACCACCGATTCGGCGGTCCGCATCGTCCATATCCCCTCGGGGCTGGTCGTGATCCAGCAGGACGAGAAGTCGCAGCACAAGAACAAGGCGAAGGCGATGAAGGTGCTGCGCACCCGCCTGTACGAGCAGGAGCGCGAGCGGTTGCACGCCGAGCGCGCCGGCGCGCGATCGTCGATGGTCGGATCGGGCGACCGGTCCGAGCGGATCCGCACCTATAATTTCCCGCAAGGGCGCGTGACCGATCACCGCATCAATCTGACGCTGCACCGCCTGCCCGAGATCCTGGAAGGCGAGATGGACGAGCTGATCGGCGCCCTGATCGCGCAGGACGAAGCGGATCGGCTGGCGCAGCTGGATGGGTGAGGGCGTGGCGGGCGCGGACCGCTGCGGGGGTGCGGGTTTGTCATGGCGGGGGCGCCGGCCAATCCAATGGTCTTCAGAAGCACCGTCACCCCGGCCGCAGTGCCGGGGTCTACCCATCCTCCATCCCGGACTACAGGGGCGCGGGTCGCTTGCCCGGGGGATGGATTCGACCGTTTCGAACGTCCGCGGGTCCGGGATGAGCCTGCCGGTGGACCCCGGCACTGCGGCCGGGGTGACGGTTGGGGGTGGGCGGCGTGCTTGTCTGGGTGGCGTTGTGTCCCTTTCCTCCCCCGGATGCTGCGCATCCGGGGGAGGGGGACCAGCCGCAGGCTGGTGGAGGGGGTCCACCACGTCTGTTGCGGCCCCCTCCACCACGATGCTGCGCATCGCGGTCTCCCTCCCCCGGAGCCGTAGGCTCTTGGGGAGGAGAGGGGTGGGGGGATGACTTCGGTTCGAACCTCTATTGCCGAGGCGGCGCGGGCGTTGGCGGTTGTCAGCCCGACGGCGCGGCTGGATGCGGAACTGCTGATGGCCCATGCGCTGGGGATCGGCCGCGAGGCGATGATTCTCGGGCGGCTCGGGGATCCGGTGCCGGACGGCTTTGCGGAACTGGTCGAGCGGCGGTTCCGGCATGAGCCCGTCGCCTATCTGACGGGCAGGCGCGCCTTCTGGACGATCGAGTTGATGGTCGGCCCCGGCGTGCTGGTGCCGCGGGCGGACAGCGAGACGCTGATCGAGGTAGCGGTCGCGCATTTCGGCGACCGTGCGCCGCGGCGGATCCTGGATCTGGGGACCGGACCCGGCACGTTGCTGCTGGCCGCGCTGGATCAGTGGCCGGGTGCGACGGGACTGGGCGTCGATGCGTCCGTAGCGGCGCTGGCCTATGCGCGGCGCAATGCCGCGGCGCTGGGCATGGGCGATCGTGCGGAGCTTCGCACCGGCGACTGGACCGACGGGATCGACGGCCGATTCGAACTGATCCTGACGAATCCGCCCTATATCGGGACGCAGGAGGCGCTTCCACCCGAGGTGCGCGAGCATGAACCGGCCGAGGCGCTGTTCGCCGGCAGCGACGGACTGGACGATTACCGCCGGATCGTGCCCGAGTTGCCGCGCCTTTTGTACCCCGGCGGGATCGCGGTGATCGAGATCGGGTCCACCCAGGCCGAGGCGGTGGCGGCGATGGTCGCGGGCACGGGACTTCGCGCGGCGGTGGCGCAGGATCTGGCCGGACTGTCGCGGGTCGTCTCCGCGGTTGAAATCTGATGCCGCAAGCCCATATTTAGGCTTGGAACTTGTTGCTGCGCCCGCTAAGACGAGCACGGGGTAGGGCACTTTCAACCAATCCGCTGCAAGGCAGGTCGTTGAACAGCGCGACTCCAATCCAAGTCATGTGTGCCGCCCCGTCCGGCGGCCATGGCAGCCGGGGAGCTCCGCTGGATCTCTCCGCGAACGGTAACACGCATCCGGGACCTTGATGGATCGACGGACAGCCTTGTAAAGACAGGACAGACAGACCTTGATGAACAATCGTCAGGCGAACAACGGGCGCCGTCGCGGCCGTGGCGGTCAGCAGCGCCAGGGTGGCAACCCGAACCAGGGCAATGGCAGTCGAATCGATAACCGGGCCCGCGGCAATGCCGCGCAGTTGCTGGAAAAATACAAGAATCTTGCCCGCGACGCGCAGTTGCAGGGCGATCGGGTCAACACCGAATATTATCTCCAGTTCGCCGATCACTATTTCCGCGTCGTGAACGAGAATCGCGCACGGCTCGACGATGGCAGCCAGCAGCGTCGCCAGCGCGAGGATTCGGACGACGAGGATGATTTCGAGTTCGAGGCCGAGGGCCAGCGCGACGATCAGCCGCGTGGCGACGAAGTCGGCACTCGCGAGGATCGCGCGCCGCGCCAGGACCGCGGCACTCGCGACGCCCGTGAGGATCGCGGCAATCGTGAAGAGCGCAGCGTCCGCGAGGATCGCGGCAACCGCGATGAGCGTGTCGCCCGCGAGGATCGCGGCAATCGCGACGACCGGGGCGAGCGTCGTGAACGCCGCCCGGTTCGCGGCAATGGCGGTGGTTATCCGGTCGAGACCGGCGACAGCGCCACCGAAGCCGTCGAGGCCGTCGAGCAGTTCGCCTCTGCCGAAGCGCAGCCGGTTGCCGAGGAAGCGCCGCGTCCGCGCCGCCGCACCACCCGCCGCGACCGCGAGGCCGAGGTGCAGGGCGAGGGCGGCATCGACGCCGCGATCCTGCCGCCGGCACTGGGCGTGAGCGCCGAGGCCGCGCCGGTCGACGAGCCCGCCGCCGAGGAAAAGCCGAAGCGCCGCCGCACGCGCCGCGACGCAGAGGCTCCGGCGGCCTGACCGGTCGGACCCGACGTGCGAGATTGCCGCCATCCTCACCCCGGTGAGGGTGGCGGTTTTCGTTTCCGGACCTGCGATGCGTGGAGGATGCGAAACAACTGGCCCCGCGCGGCCAAGCTGCTACCAACGGGTCCGACAGGGAATTGGGAGGATCGCATGCGCTGGCTGGCTCTTGGTCTGATGGCATTGCCGGCGGCGGTGCAGGCGCAGACCGCGGTTCCCGCACCCGACCAGAGCGCGCAGGGCGATGTCGCGGTCACCATCTACACCAATGATCTCGCACTGGTGCAGGACAAGCGTACGCTAAGCCTGCCGGCGCAGCGCACGCGGCAGGAATTTCCTGACGTGTCGGCATCGATCCGGCCCGAGACGGTGACGCTGAGCGGCGGCGGGCTGACGATCGTCGAGCAGAATTTCGATTTCGACCTGCTGACCCCGCAGAAGCTGATGGAAAAGGCGGTCGGCCGCACGATCACGCTGGTGCGGACGAATCCCGAAACCAAGGCGGAGACGCGCGAGGAAGCGCGGGTGCTGGCCAACAACAACGGCACCGTCGTCCAGATCGGCAACCGCATCGAGGTGATCGACCCAAGCAGCACGCGGGTGATCTTCCCGACGCTGCCGCCCAATCTGCGCGCGCGGCCGACCCTGTCTGTGACGGTCGACAGCGCGACCGCCGGCGCACGGCCGGTCACGCTCAACTATCTGTCGCGCGGGTTCGGCTGGAAGGCCGATTATGTCGCCTTGTTCGACGAGAGTGCGGGCAAGATCGACGTGCAGGGCTGGATCACGCTGACCAACACCAGCGGCACGACCTTCAACAACGCCCGCACGCTGCTGGTTGCAGGGGCGGTAGGCGAGGACGGCAATGGACAGCGCCAGGTCTATGGCCGGCCCAACCGGACGATCCCGGGCAACCGCCCGGGAACGCAGACCGCCAATCGCGAACAACTGGGCGACTTCTATGTCTATCCGCTGGCCGAGCGGACGACGATCGCCAACGCCCAACAGAAGCAGGTGAGCTTCCTGGACGTGACGGGCACCCCCGCGGCGCGCGCCTATTTCTATCGCAACCAATGGCTGGGCACTGCCCAGGAAGCGGCAAGCGCGGACACGGTGCTGCGCTTCTCGTCGGCGCGCGAGAGCGGGCTCGGCGACGCGCTGCCCGCGGGGACGGTGCGCGTCTATATGCGCGATGCGCGCGGCCAGCCGCAGTTCATCGGCGAGAGCGCGATCGGCCATACCCCGATGGGGTCGAGCCTGGCGCTGAAGACCGGCGAGGCGTTCGACGTGAAGGTGCAGCCGGTGGTGGAGAAGCGCGAGCGGCTGGGGACGACGCGCTGGCGCACGACGATGCGTTACACGCTGACCAATGCGCGGTCGGCGCCGGTCGTCGTCGACTTGGCGCAGGCGGGACTCGATTTCCTGTGGGACGACACGAGGATCGAGAGCGAGAGCCAGAAAAGCGAGCGGACCTCGTCGGACGAGGTGATGTGGAAGGTCGACGTGCCCGCCAATGGCGAGGCCAGCGTTACCGCCACTTTCGTCACCCGTTACTGAGCGGCCGAGCGGTGCGGCCGATCCGCGCCCTCGGGCTTGCCGTCGTCGCGATGATCGCGGCGCTGCCGGCGCTTGCCCAGCCGGTGACCTCGCCGGCGCCCGATTCGGTTGCGGTCACCATCTATCGCGCGCCCAATGCCTCGCCCGATCGCGAACTCCAGCTCAACTGGCTGCAGGGCTATGCGCTGGTCACCGAGAAGCGGACGATCACGATCCCGCGCGGCCGCGCGACGATCCGGTTTGAAGGCGTCGCAGAAGGCATCCTGCCCGAAAGCGCGATCGTCGCGGATTTGCCGAGCGGGGTGCGCGAGAAGAATCTTGACGCGGACCTGCTGAGCCCGCGCAGCCTGTACGAACGCAGCCTGGGCCGGCCGGTCACGATCCGGCGGCGGGCGCAGGACGGTCGCCAGGTCGAGGAGCCGGCGATCATCCGGTCGGGCGCCGACGGCGCGGCGATCCTGGAGACGCGCGAGGGATTCGTTGCGGTCAATTGCGGGCCGACGCGCGATTCGATCGTCTATCCCTCGGTGCCGGCGGGGCTGTCGGCCAAGCCGACGCTGTCGATCGAGACCGAATCGGCGGAGGAACGGCGGGTCACCGTGACCCTGTCCTATCTCGCCTGGGGATTCGACTGGCAGGCCAATTATGTCGCGACGATGCGGCCGGACGGGAAGCTCGACCTGTTCGCCTGGGTGACTTTGGCCAACACCGACGTGACCAGTTTCGTCGATGCCGAGACGATGGTCGTTGCCGGCCGGCTCAATCGGGAGAGCGCGCGGCCCTATGAGCGGCCGGCTGACGGGTCGCTGAGCTTTAGCTGCTTTCCGACCTTCGTCGAGGAATCCGAACCTCAGTTCGCGGCCGACGGCGTCGTGGCTGAGCCGATGATGATGGCGCCGGCCCCTGCGCCGGCGATGGCGAGAGAGGAGATCGTCGTCACAGGATCGCGCATCGCGCGCCAGGAGGAACTGGGCGACCTCAAACTGTATCGTGTGCCCGACCCGACCACGGTCGCCTCGCACAGCCTGAAGCAGGTCGCGATGATCGATCGAAAGGCGGTCCCGGTCGAGACCTTCTATCGCGCCTATGTCTCTGACGGGGCGCAGGTTCGCCGCGTGCTCCGCCTGCAGAATCGCAAGGAGCAGGGGCTGGGCCTCCCGTTGCCGCAGGGCGGCGTTGCCGTGTTTGCGCCGCGGGGCGAGGATCGCGTGCTGATCGGCCAGGGGAGCGTGGCCGACAAGGCGGTGAACGAGGAAGTCGAGATCGAAATCGATGACGCGCCGCAGATCAGGATCCAGGCCGACGCGACGGGTTCGGGCGATCGCCGGGCAGACAGACTGGTCACCGTGACCAACGCCAATCCCTTTCCGGTCCGGTTCGAAGGGGATGTCACGCTCGACGACGGTCACAAGCGCCAGCGGACTTCGGCGAAGCTGCATCGCAAGAACGGGCGCGACCTGTGGATCGTGGAGGTTCCGGCCAATGGCAGCGCGACATTGCGCTACCGCGATGTCGCGCCGCGCAAATGATCTGATGCAGGTCTTTGCAATCGGCCGCGTTTCGTGGGACCTTGCTTCGCCTAACTGACAAAGGAGTTCGGTCGATGACGATCGCGGCAATCCTGAGCGGGAAGGGGAGTGATGTGGTCTCGATCGCGGGCGATCGGACCGTGGCGGAAGCGGTGGCGCTGCTGTCCGAGAAGCGGATCGGCGCGGTGCCGGTGATGGACAGCGACGGGGTCGCCGGCATTTTTTCGGAGCGCGACGTGATCCACTGCCTCGAGCGGCACGGCGCGGCGGCGCTGGATCACAGGGTAGCCCAGGTCATGACGGCACCGGCGATCACGGTTACGCGCGACGAATCGATCCTGGCGGCGCTGGCGCTGATGACGCGGCGGCGGGTCCGGCACCTGCCGGTGGTGGAGCGCGGCGAATGCGTCGGCTTTGTGTCGATCGGCGATCTGGTGAAGTACCGGATCGACCGGATCGAGAGCGAGGCGAACGAGATGCGCGCCTATATCCAGCAGGCCTAGCCGGTCTGGGGCAGCGGGCGGGGATCAGGCCCCGCGCTTGCGGATCATGTCGAGGACGTCGGCGATCGTGCCGCGGGCAAAGGCGAACAGCCATGCGGCATAGGCGGCGGCTCCGGCGGCGGTGAGGATGGCGAGCCGCGCCGCCTCGCCCATCGGGGGCAGTGCCGCATCGAGCAGGACAACGAGCAGCGCCATTGCCGCCGAGGCGATCGCCGCCGGGGCGATGGCATCGACCAACTCGCGCAGACGAACGCCGATCACCGGCAGGGTGCGCCGCGCGCTGATGGCGAGATAGAGCGGATAGGCGGCGAACCAGCCCGCGACCAGACCCGTGACTCCCCAGTTCACCCCGACGAGGAAGGCGAGGCCGAGCAGCACCCCGCCGGTCAGCCCGTTGCGCGCGCCGATCCGCGGGTGACCGAGTGCGTCGGTGACCGGCGAGAAGAGGCATTGCAGCGTCATCAGCGGCATGGCGAGCGCGAGCCAGCGCACGACCGGCGCCGCCTCGACCCAGTGCGGGCCGAGCACGACGCGCACCAGCGGGTCGGCGGTGACGGCAAGGCCGAGGTGGAAGGGCAGGCCGATGACCATGATCGTCCGCGTCGCCTTGACGAAAGCGGCGGCGACTCCGGCGCGATCCTGCTGCATCCGCGCATAGGCGGAGAAGGCGACCTCGTTGAGCGGAGGAACGACCTTCGACACGAAGATCTGGGTGAGGAACAGGCTGGTGGTGTAGATGCCCAGCTCGTGCGCTGAGAGCGAGCGGCCGGCGATGAAGACATCGGCCTGGCTCTGGAGGAACCAGAAGAACTGGCCGGCGGCCATGACCCCGCCATAGCGGGCGATGTCGCCGGCGCCGCGAAAGTCGAAGCTGGGCAGCATCCATGAGCGCGCTGCCCAAGTGAGGCCGATCGCGCGCACGAAGAACAGCGCGATCGGCGCGGCCACCAGCGTCCACACTCCCCATCCGGAGAGCGCGCCGGTCAGCGCGACCGCGGCGCCGGCCAGCGACGAGGCGAGGGTCACCTGCGCCTGGCGCTTGAAGTCCATCGAGCGGCTGAGCAGCGCGGCAGGTAGCGCCATGAACGGTGTCGCGAGATAGAGCAGCGCCTGGACGCGCAGCAAAATGGTTACCTCGGGCTGGCGATAATAGGCGGCGGCGAGGGGGGCGAGCGCGAACTGGAGCGTGCCGAGGCCGAGGTTGAGCAGCAGCAGCATGCCGAACAGCTGGCGCTGCGCGGTGCGATCGGCATGTTCGCGGCGCACGAGTGCGCTGGCCAGGCCGTAGCCGTTGAGCATGTTGAGCAGGACAAGGACGACCTGCGTCATCGCGAACAGCCCGTAATCGGCCGGGCTGAGGATGCGGATGACGAGGAAGGTCGAGGCCCAGGCGATCCCCTGGCCGAGAATCTGGGTGCCCGATCGCCAGATCACCGCGCTGCGAATCTGGTCGCGCAGCGATTCGACGGGGCGATTCGGGGTTTCGAGGGCGGTTTCGGTCACCCCGACGCTCTAGGGTGCGGGGATTGAGATCGCGTAAACCCTCGAAAAATCGTTGGTTTTCACGCGTCTGGAAGAAAAACGACATAAAAGTGCAAAACGGCGGTTGACCGAATCAGGACCCCCACATATATGCCCTTTCACCGCAGCGGGGCGCCACACGGAGCTTTGCAGCGGTCACCAAAAGCAAGGCGCACGGGACACCCCGAGAAAAGGGGTAGGACGGTGCGTCGGTTTTTGTCGCTCTTTGAAATTGTGATTTTG
>NZ_JBDIZK010000012.1:0-180390 GCF_039652585.1 Sphingomonas rustica
AGCATGCCGGCCGTTAGGCAGGCCATCCTCGACCTCTTCGCACGACCACCACCCTCCCGATGCCCGCACTGTCAGCGCTCACTCGGCACGCCGGCCGAACCTAAAGTGCCAAAGTAGTGCTAGCGCCCGGACGCAGTGCAGTACACCTTGCCTACGTCACCCGGATGGAAGATTTTCGACTATATTTGATGCGAGGGGCGGGCAGCTCCGAACTTTCCAGGAGGATTTCAATGAGTAAGGATGAGTTGGTTTTAAGAAGCTATCTGGGAGTGGTTCCGTCTGTTTCCAGTCTGACATGCGAAGGTTTTTTTGCTTTTAGGAGAAATATAGACTTCCATATCATGTACATCAGGCTTTCTGGGTCCTTTCATAGGTTCTATTTCGATGACGGCGAACTATTTTGGGATGAAGGCGGGTGGCCGGATGCTGACTCCGAATTGGGCGAGGGGGAGGAGTATGAGGACTTAACGGACATTATAAAGGTCAGGGGGAGGCAAATTCATTATATAGAAAATAATAACCTCGTATTCCGGATTACGTTTACGGATGGATATGAGTTTTTGTTTAAATATAGTGTGGAGCATGATGCAATGCAGTTGCAGTTCTTCGCTTTGTAGATATTTCATTGTCTTTCTAGTATTCCTGAGGGAATCGGCTCACGTTGAGGATTCTCAAAGCGGGTGCGATCTTATTTAACATTTCGAGCTGAAGTAGGCTTGTGATCACGGCACCGACTATGTTGTGAAATCATAAAATCTGGACGAGATTTTGCACAATGTACGACCTTAAGACCCGCGCTGCATCGTTAGGGAGAATCTGGGTGTGGCTTGCCGCTTTGCCAGTGCTCGGCTTTTGCGTCGTTGGCTGTAGTCAGTCGCAAGTAGGGATTGCCGACATTTCGGAGAGCCACGATCGTTGGCGTAGTCAGAGTATCGCCATGCAAGGATTGATCGTTTATGAGTTTGAGAATCTAGGCATTTACGCGAGTTGCGAAGACTACAGTGCCCATCGCAGCGCCGTTTACCTCGAGTGGGATGAGGCAGGCGGTGTTACCAAGAAGGACAATCGCCGGATGGCCGTTGTGACTGGCGAACTCGATCACTCCGTGGGCACCGATGACGAGGTAATATCGACTGGCAAGCCCGCCCCCGGGTCTTCTCAATCGCCCAAAGGTCATCCGATGGCTGTCGCAGCCGCTCCCCCGATGCTCAGCAGGATGAACTTTCCTCGATAGGGCAAATGTGGTCAAGCTTGGCATGAGCCGATATGATCTGACCGACTTCGAATGGCGAGTGATCGAGCCGCTGCTGCCCAACAAGCCGCGAGGCGTCCCACGCGTCGATGACCGACGCGTACTGAACGGCATCTTTTGGATGCTACGCTCCGGTGCGCCATGGCGCGACCTGCCGGAACGCTATGGCCCGCGCATCACCGGCGGCCGACCTTGAGCACATGGATAATGCCCTTCCCGAAAGGACTGTAATTGTGGACAACGGGCGAATGGTTTTAAGGGGCTACCTTGGCGAGGTGCCGTTTGTTTCGGGTCTGATTTGCGAGGAGCTTTTCGCTTACAAAAGCACTCCTGATGATTTTGATATCATATTTCTTAGGCTGTCAGGACATTATCACAGGGTATATGTTGACCTTGGCCTACTCTACTGGGATGAAGTAGGGCGGTTGGATGCTAAAGATGAAATGGGCGTGGGTGGTGAGTATGAGGACCTAACCAACCGTTTTATGGTTCGAGGTCGGAAAATACGATTTATGAAGAACGAGAAACTTGTGTTCATCATCAGTTTTACTGATGGGTACGAGATTGAGTTTACGTACCGTGAAGAAGACGACGTTACGCAATTGCAGTTCTTTGGGTTTAAATAGTGCGTTTAGCGCTGGGCGGGAAAAGGTCCAGTTCATCAGGATCGTAGCCGTCGAGCCACTCGGTGATGTCGGCGTGATCGGGATGGCAGGGTCGGTCCTCGCTCCGAGCATCTCATAGAAGCCGGGATGCCGCCGCAGTCTTCGGGCGGGCAATCACGCTCGCCGGCAATGAAGCGAGGATCGCCGTCATCCAGATACCAAACCGTCCGCAAAGTAGAACGTCGGGTGTCTCAGCCGCACAGTTATGGCGGACTCTCGCCAAGCGGGCACCGCACCGCTCGCGTTCACTTCAGTCGTTCGCGACTTCCGCGGTGAAGCGCGCGACTGCCTGCGCCAGGGCGTCGATGGCGCGCGTTTCGGTTGCGGGGGTGAAGCGCGGGAGCGGGATGGCGACCGCGAATGCGCCCAGCACCGTGCCGCCGACCGTCGCGGCCATCCCCAATCCGCGGATGCCGGCCGTATATTCCCCGTTGGTGCGCCCGACTCCGCTGTCGCGCACGTCGTCGAGTTCGGCGCGCAGCGCGGCTTCGTCGGTGATGGTGCTCGGGGTGAAGGCGGCGAGGGGTGCCGCCGCGAAAAAGGCGTCGAGATCGGCGGGCGGCAATGTCGCGAGGATCGCCTTGCCGGCTGCCAGGCAATGAAGCGGGCTGCGCGCGCCGACTGCGATCGAATATTGCAGCGACTGTTCCGCCGTCTCGGTGACGACCGCTTCCAGCTGCCACAGATCCTGGATGAAGAAGGACGCGGTCTCGTTGACATGCCGGCGCAGCGTCTTGACGAACGGCCGCGCGCGATCGGCGAGCGAAAGCGAGGTGCGGGGCGCCGCCAGCCGGCCCAGCGCGTTGCCCGGCAGATAGCGACGACCGTCGCGTGTCAGATAGTCGCGCTCGACCAGCGTGGCGAGCAGATAGGACAGGCTGCTTACCGGAATCGCGAGCCCGGCCGCGATCTCCTGCGCCACCACCCCCGTCGGCCGCGCCGCGATATATTCCAGGATGTCGATCGTACGCATCGCGGATTTGACCGTCGACGGCGGAGAGCCAGCCATGCGCAATAATGCCCCCTGTCAGAAGATCGGGCTGCCGCGTCTCTCCGAAAAGCGCCAGCCCTCGTCCGTCCGGACGAAGCGATCGTGGAAGCTCGCGACTTTAGGGGCGCCGGCGTCGGTAAACAACTGCATCGCGCTTTCGCGCCCGGCTTCGTCGGAGCCGGTGACCCGGGTCACGATCCTCGAGCGGCCGTGGCGCGCGATGCGGGCGCAACGGGCCCGGCGTGCAGATACGATGGCCGCCCATCCGACGAACCAGAAGTCCGGCGCAGGATGCTGCGCGGCGCCCGCTTGCCCGCTGGCGCCTGCCAGTTTTACAAGCAGCGCGGATCCCGCACCGGCGCATCGTTGCCGCGCGTCAGCCAGCGTCCGTCCGGCGCCCGGTACTTTTCTCCGGCAGCGGTGCGCGAGATCAGGTTGCAGCCGGTCACGAACGCCATCTGCTCGACGGTCGAGCTGGCCGATGCCTGCTGGGTGTACTGGCGCTTCCGCTGGATGTTGATGTTGTTGACCATCGCGGTCAGTTCGGGCGTGGCGGTGCCGACGATGCCGAGATAGCCGTCGGGCTGTTCGCCGACCAGGCCCTGCTGGCGCGCCGATTGATAGGCCGGGTCGCGCTGGGCGAAGGCGGGAAGGGTCAAGCCGGCGGCGAGCGTCGTCGCCAGGCCGAAGGTGAGAAGCAGGTTGCGCATCAGAAGATCCCCGGATTGTCCTGGATGATGGCCTTCGCCTTGTTGTCCAGGCGATAGACCACTTCCTGAGTGATCGAAATATTAAGGTTGATGACGATCGGCTTGTCCGGCGCGTTCACGTTGATGCAGCCGCCCGCCATCATCAGCGGCGCGAGCCCCAGATACCCCAGTCCCAGATAGCCGGGCCGGCGCGTCGAATCCTGTGAACTCATCATGGTGCCTTTCATGGAACGGGGACGCTTTCGAGGGGCTGAACGACTGGCTTCTGCGCTCCCTGCGCACGATTCTGTTCTTCGAGCAACGCAGGCAGGTTGCGCTCGATCAAACGCTTGGGGTCATACCAAGACTGGACTGAATCGAGGAGCTGGCGGAAGGGCGCGTTGATCCGCACGTTGAAGACGAAGGGCAGCTTGGCCAGCCGGCGGATCAGGAAGTTGGACTTCGCCCCCTTGCCCTGGCTGATGCCCGAAAAGCTGATGTCGGTGATCATCTCGCCCGCCAGCGGACCGTTCATCCGTATCGTCAGATTGGCATAGTCGAGCGACTTGAGCGCCTGGAACGCCATATTGCCCCAGATCCCCAGGTTGCGCTGGGAGATTTCCCCGACATAGGCGATCGTGCCGCCCGCCCGCGCGCGCAGCTCGCCGCCTTCAATGCGGCCGCCATTGGCGTCGAAGATCATCGGCAGCGTGCCGTCGAACGTGCCGGTGGCGTCGAGATTGTCGAACGCCATCTCCTTGAGGAACAGCGCAGCATCGACGCCCTTCACATGGAAGGTCATCCGCCGTTCGCCCGCCTCGTTGAAGTCGAGCGTCGTCGGGTCGAGGATCAGTTCGCCGCCGGCAAAGGGCCAGCGCGCGCCTTCCACCTGCACGCGGCGGGTGTCGAGGATCTGATAGCGGAAGGTGCCGTCGCGCACCGGCACGCCGGGGTTGATCTCGTCCACCGTGGCGACCTGTCCCTCGGCGGTGCGCATGGCGAGCAGATCGGTGAAATCGATCCTCGTGCTGAGCCCCTGGACCGGGCCGAACGCCGCCGCCAGGTTGACATCGGTCGCGGTGAAGCTGCCGGTGCTCGTCACGCGATCGCCCGACCAGGCGACGCGGCCGGTACCTGCGACCAGGCCCTCGACATCGGCGATCACGCCGAAGGTGAGCGCGGTCAGGTCGGTCGGCTGGAGGCCGTCGATCGCGAAGCGAATGCCGGGCACCTCGATCCGGGCATCGCCCTCGGCCGTCGCCAGATCGTGCCTGACCGTCACCATGCCCACCGGCACGGGGCGCCTGGTGCCGACCAGCTCGGCCTGCGCCGTGACATTACCGTCGCGCAGGATGAGATGCGCATTCGTCGCGGCAAGCGGCTCGAACCGTGCCGTCGTCTCCGCGTCGGTCAACCGGAAGCCGCCCAGCAGCGAGAGCGCGCCCTGCTCGACCCGCCACGTGCCTTTGCCGTGCGACAGGATCAGCGGCACCGGGCCGATCTGGCCGCCCAGGTCCTCGAACTCGCCGCCCGGCGTCGATCCGAATCCGCCGGTGAGCTGGCCGATATCGAGCCGCGTCGGCTGATCGGCACCCAGTCGCACCGCCGCCCCGGTGATCCCGAATCTGCCCGCGGTCAGGTCGAGCCGGGCCGTCTCCGCCGACAGGTTCAGCGGACTGTCACCCATGCTCCCCGCCAGCGTGATCGCGGAGGTTCGAACGCCACCCGTCAGACCCCGCGCGCCCCACTGCACCATCGCCGGCCCGATCGGGCACAGCGCGACGCGGTCGGCGTTCAGCGCCATGCCGGCGGTCGCGATGCGCGAGAAGCTGACCGTCTGGCAGTCCGGATTCACGGCCAGCATCGGCCCGTCCCAGCGCGCCACGAGCGGCATCGACAGCCCGTCGACCCGCCCGCCATTCAGCGGACCCGACAGCGTCGCCACGGTCCGCACCTCGCCGGCATCGCCGCGCACGCGAAAGTCCAGAGCCGACAAGGCCAGGCTGGCACCGCCCGCCGCATAGGGCCGCACCACGCCCGTGCCGCGAAGCTCGGCGCTTCCCGGCTGGCGCGTCAGCTGCACTGCGACGTCGGGCAATCCGCCACCGTTGAGCGACAATCTGCCCGACAGGTCGACCGCCCCCTCGGCCAGATCGAAATTGATGCCCGTACCTCCACCGAAGCGAAGCCGTGCGCCCGATCGCGCCGCCAGGTCCAGCGTCTTCAGATGGAGCGATGTCCCGTCGTCGCCGGACCGCAGGTCGATGTCCGCCGACCCCCCGAACCCGCGTCCCGCCTGGCGCAGCGCGCGGACCAACTGCCTTGCCAGCGGCGCGACCGGCGTGCCCTGACCGGAGCTTTCATAAGCGGCGACCCGTCCGAGCAGCGGCGAGGGCAGGGCGACACCCGCCATCTCGACCCTGCCGTCGAAGCGGGTCGCGGTGCCGACCGAATAGCGCCCCGCGAGCGTTGCCGACGCCGCGGTGAGTCCTTGCGCGGCAAGCGCCCCGGAGCGAAGCGTGACATTGCCCTGCGTCCTTGCGCGGTCGCCGGCAAAGTCGAGGGTGGCCATCGGCTGGTCGAGCCGGCCAAGCGATGCGCTCAGGCGCGCGGCGCCGAGCGTCGCCCGCCCGGACCACCGCGCCAGCGACGCCTCCAGCTCGGCGGCCAGATCGACATGCGGCTGGGCCAGGCGCGTGGTGCCGCACGCGATGGCGGCCGCATCGACCGGCCCCTCGACCGATGGGGCGCCGCGCCGGATGCGCAGCCGCATTCGCGCCGCGACCCCGTCCAGGGTGCAGTCGGAAACGCCCAGCCGATCCGCACGCGCCCACATCGCACCGGCGAACCCGTCGGTCAGCAAGCCCTTCCCGCTGAGCCCGATGTCGACAAGCCCGCTGCCGCTGTCGAGCCGAAGCTGTGCATCCGCCACCTCGACACTCAGGTGCGGCAGCGAAAAGGGTTTCCCCGACGGCGCCGGCATCAGCCGATCCAGATAGCCGAGCGACAGCGCGCCACCCACGATTCGGCCCCGCAGCCGGACCGTCCCCGCTTTCGCCACCAGCACTTCGGCGCGCCACGGGGTGAGCGAGGTGCGAAGCTCGATCCAGTCGGCGGTCAGGTCCGGGTTGCGCGGGTCGCCGATCGACACGTTGGTCAGTCGCTGCCGCCAGGGCGACAATTGCTCGATCTCGTAACGCGCCGGCACGCCGCGCCTGGCAAGTTCGCGATCGACGAAGCTGCGCGCGATGGTGCGCCGCTGGAGCCAGGCGGCGGCAAGCGCGACGGCGACGAGCAGTATCAGGATCAGCGCGACACGGCGCCATCGCCGCGCGGGTCGTCGGCCGACCGGTCGCGTCGCGTCGGCGCCCGACTCTTCCTCGCTTCGGTCCACGCCCGCTCCAGCCAACACGCCCCACTCGTCGCCGAACGGCACTTAACCTTAGCTGTCCCGCCGTGCAAAAACTCGGGCGCGTCGTCGCGGTTCCGGAACCTGTCCGCCCGCTCGTCTGCGCCCGGCAGGTGACATCTGTCACCCCTGCGCCCTGACACCCCGCACTGGCGCGCAGCCGCGACCTTCGCGATGAACCGGATCGTGAAGGGAGCAGGTGATGGACAGGGATGACATGCAGGTCGTCGGGAGGCTCGACGGTGTATCGAAGCAGTTCGGCAGTCACAGGGTGCTCGACGGGCTCAGCCTCGACATCCGCGCGGGCGAAGTCACCGCGCTGCTCGGCCCCAATGGCGCGGGCAAGACGACGACCGTGGGCCTTCTCACCGGGCGGCTCTCGCCGGATGGGGGCAGGGTCGACCTGTTCGGCCTCGATCCCTCGCGGCCGGTTGCGCGGGCGCGGATGGGGGTGATGCTGCAGAGCGCGGGTCTGCCGGACGTGCTCACCGTGCGCGAGTTGGTGACCCTGCAATCGGGCTATTATCGCCACCCGCGCGAGGTGAGCGAGACGATCGCTCTGGCCGGGCTGGAGGGCCTCGAGAGGCGTCCCGCCGGCAAGCTCTCTGGTGGTCAGCAGCGGAGGTTGCTCTACGCGCTCGCCATCTGCGGCCGGCCCGACCTGCTCGTACTCGACGAGCCGACGACCGGGCTCGATCACGAGGCGCGGCGCCACCTGTGGTCAACCGTTCGGGAAGAGGCCGATGGCGGGGCGGCGGTCCTGCTGACCACCCATTATCTGGAGGAAGCCGATGCGTTGGCCGATCGCATCGTCGTGATCGCCGAGGGGCGGATCGTTGCCGACGCGGCGCCTGCCGGGATCAAGGCAAGCGTCGGCGGCTCGACCATCCGGTGCCGCACCGCGCTGAGCGATCCGATCCTCTCGGCGCTGCCCGGCGTCCGCTCGGTCGGTCGAAGCGGTGCCGCGGCGACGTTGCTCGTCGCCGATGCCGCCGCCACTGCGCGGGCGCTGCTCGCCGCCGATCCGTCGCTTGCCGAGCTGACGATCAGCGCCGCCTCGCTCGAGGAGGCGCTGGCCAACCTCTCTCCCTCGACCCGAAAGGCTGCCTGATGGCCACCGCACTCGCCCGCCCGCTCGGTGTGTTCGCCCGCGAAAGCGTCGCCGAACTTCTCAAGAATCTGCGCCTGCCGCAATTCGCGCTGCCGACGATCATCACCCCGGCGGTCTTTTACGGCCTGTTCGCCATCGCGCTGAACCAGGGTGGGCCGGAGGCGACCGCCTATTCGCTGGCCACCTTCGGCGTGTTCGCCGCCACCGGCCCCGCCCTGTTCGGCTTCGGCGCCGGGGTCGCGGTCGAGCGGGAGAGCGGGCTTATCGAGCTCAAGCGCGTCTCGCCGCTTCCAGCGGGCGCCTATATCGTCGCCAAGCTGGTCTCGGCCGGGGCAATGGCGGCGCTGGCGCTCACGTTGATCTATGGTCTGGCGGTGATCGGCGGGGTCCGGTTCGCCGCAGGGGTCTGGGCAATGCTGGTCGCGGTCCATCTGTTGTCGGTCGTGCCGTTCGCGCTGATCGGGTTCGCGGTCGGAATGCGCATGGGGGCCAAGGGGGCGATCGCCGCGGCCAACGCCTTCTATCTCGGCTTTTCGATCCTGGGCGGGCTGTGGATGCCGATCTCGATCCTGCCGTCCTGGATGCAGCACGCAGCCTGGGCGACGCCTTCCTTCCATCTCGGCCAGCTCGCGCTCGCGGCGATCGGGGTTCCGCCACAGGGATCGATCGTCGCGCATATGGCGGCGATCGTCGGCATCACGATCGTGCTGGCCTGGCTGGCATTGGGCGGTTGGCGGCGAAGCCCGGCTTGACCGCCGCGTCGCCCCGCGCAAGCATCACCGTCATGCACTCCGAAGCGGCATTCCCGGCGAGCCCGCGCTGGTATCACCAGCTGATCGACGTGCGTCTCCCCTGGATATGGCTCGCCTATCTGCCGCTGTTCGGCATGACCTGGTTCTACCACCCGCCGGCCCTGCTCGACCTGGCCGTGTCGGTGGCGGGCCTGTGCGTCTTTCTGGCCCTGTATATCCATGCGGCGCGCTGCTCCGGCCGCGCGGTGATCCTGCCGGCGATCCTCATTTTCCTGCTCGCGCTGGCGCTCATCCCGTTCGGCGGCAACTGGTCGGTCCTGTCGGTCTATGCCTGCGCCGTCGCCGCCGAGCTTCGGCCAGCGCGCGACGCGATCCGGATCGTCGGGAGTTTCATCACGATCTCGGTTGCGGCGCTGATCCTTCAGGGCGCGCCCTGGTATGCCGTCGCGATGGCGGCGCTGTTCCAGACGATGGTCGTGTACAGCAAGATGGCGGGCACCGCGCTCGGCGACAAGCACCGGGCGCTGCTCAGGGCGCAGGAGGAGGTCCGCCTGTTGTCGCAGGAGGCGGAGCGCGAGCGGATCGCGCGCGATCTCCACGACCTGCTCGGCCGCACGCTGACGCTGATCGCGCTCAAGAGCGACCTCGCCGCCCGGCTGATCGCGTCGGATCCGCATGCCGCCGCGCGCGAGATGCGCGACGTCGGGGAAGCGGCGCGCGGCGGGCTGGCGGAGGTTCGCGCCACCGTCGCCGGCATCAGCACCGCCGGTCTGGGTCGCGAGATCGAAGCATCGCGCGCGGCGCTGGCGACCGCGGGCCTGGCCTGTGACGTCAGCGGCGAGGATCTCGTAATCGACGCGGCCAACGGCGCGGTCCTGGCGATGGCGCTGCGCGAGGCAGTCACCAACGTGATCCGCCATGCCGCCGCCACGCGATGCGACATCGCCCTGTGCAATGACGAGGATGCCGTGCGCCTGACCGTCTCGGACAATGGCCAGGGCGGCCGCTTCGAAGAGGGGTCGGGCCTGCGCGGAATGCGCGCCAGACTCTCTGCGGCAGGCGGCCGTCTCCAGGTGCGGGCGGACGGCGGCGGCACCGAAGTCACGGCGGCGGTCCCGGTCGCGGCGGCGGCATGATCCGCGTCGTCATCGCCGAGGATCAGGGCATGGTGCTGGGCGCTCTGGCGTCGCTGCTGGGGCTCGAACCCGATATCGAGGTTGTCGGCCGGGCACCCGACGGGCCCGCCGCACTCGACCTCGTCGCCTCGCTTCGGCCCGATGTGCTGCTGTCCGATATCGAGATGCCCGGCATGACCGGGATCGAGGTTGCCGCCCGGCTCGGCGAGGCGCGCTCGGCAACGCGTGTGCTGATCGTGACCACCTTCGGCCGCGCCGGCTATCTGCGCCGCGCGATCGATGCCGGCGTGCGCGGCTATCTGCTCAAGGACAGCCCGGCGGAACGGCTGGCCGACGCGATCCGCCAGGTTGCGGCCGGCGGGCGGCTGATCGACCCCGACCTTGCCGCCACCGCTGCCTTCGCCCCGCCGGATCCGCTGACCGACCGCGAGCGCGCGGTGCTGCGGCTGGCGCAGGACGGCCGCTCGAACAAGGAGATCGGCCGCGCGCTCGACCTCTCCCCCGGAACCGTGCGCAACTACCTCTCCGAAGCCGCCGCGAAACTGGGCGCCTCCAATCGCATCGAAGCCAGCCGGATCGCCCGCGACAATGGCTGGCTGTGACGGTCAGCGCGGCGGCGTGGGCTGCGCGTTGATCAGTTGCGCGGCGATTGCGCGGTCCTCGTCGCTGACCGGCTCGAACGGCGGTGCCGGACACGTCACGCAGTAGAAATAGCGACGCTCCCCATTGGCGAATACCGCCATGCCCCGGCGGGTCGATTGCCGAAACGCGCCGAACCCCGGGCATGACAGCGCGACATGGACAGGTCGTGATTATAGGCGCGCGTATCGACCGGAATGGCAGCGGCGAAATAGTCGCGGACCTGTCGCTCCGTCGGGCGGAAGGTTGCGCAGTCGCGAACCGTTTCCTCCCCGCTCACCTCGGTCGTCCATTGCCCGTTCGCCTGGATCGTGACGCGCGTCGGGACGGCGGACGATTGCGGCGGGATCGACACAGCCAGCGTCAGGAGCAGCACCGCATTCGCCAGGCTGGGCATGTCGCAGCTCCTATTTCGCGCTGGCCCGCGTCAGCAGGCTGCGGTGGCGACCATAGCCGAGATAGATCAGCAGTCCGATCACATTCCACCCCAGGCACCACAGCAAGGTCTCGATCGGCAGGCTGAGGAACAGATAGAGGCAGCCGCCGATCGTGCCGAGGCCGACCAGCCACGCCGCGCGCAGGCGGAAGGGGCGGGGGGCGTCGGGCGCACGACGCCGCAGCACCAGCAGGCACGCACCGACGGCGATGAACGCGATCAGCGTCCCGGCATTGGCCAGCGCGGCGACCTTGCCGATCGGCAGCAGGCCGGCCAGCACCGCGACGATCACCGCCGTCACCACCGTGATCCGCGTCGGCGTGCCGCGCTTGGAGATCCGCGCCAGACGCTGCGGCAGGAAGCCGTCGCGCGCCATCGCCAGGAAGATCCGGCTCTGCCCGAACAGGAAGGCGAGCAGCACCGTCGGCAGCGCGACGACCGCGGTCGTCGCCACGATCCGGGCGATGGTGTCCTGGTTCATCGATCGCAGGATCAGCGCCAGCGGCTCCGGGCTGTTGGCGAAGCGCGCAAACGGAACCGCGCCGACGGCTGCCGCGGCGACCAGCATGTAGATGAGCGTGCACACGACCATCGATCCGATGATCGCGATCGGCAGGTCGCGCGAGGGGCGCTTGGTTTCCTCGGCCGCGGTCGAGATCGCGTCGAAGCCGTAAAAGGCGAAGAAGATGATCGCGGCCGCCGCCATCACGCCGCGCTGGACCCCCTGGCCGTCGACATGGGAGACATAGCCATAGGGCATGAACGGGCTGAAATTGGCCGCGTCGAAATAGGGCAGGGTGCAGCCGACGAACAGCAGCAGCGTGACGATCTTGACGACGACCAGCACCGAGTTGATCCGGGCGCTCTCGCGCGTGCCCAGCATCAGCAGGCCGGTGACCACCGCGATGATCGCCACCGCCGGCAGGTTGATCAGCCCGCCCAGTTCGGGGCCCTGCGTCAGCGCCTGGGGAAAGCCGATCCCCATCAGCAGCGGCGAGGCATAGCCCGACCAGCCGACCGCCACGGTCGAGACCACCAGCGAATATTCGAGGATGAGGCTCCACCCCACGACCCAGGCGAAGCCTTCGCCGAGACCGGCATAGGAGTAGCTATAGGCGCTGCCCGCCGCCGGCATCATCGCGGACAGTTCGGCATAGGCCAGCGCCGCGCAAGCGCAGACTAGGCCAGCGATCGCGAACGAGACCAGCACCGCCGGCCCGGCCCGGTCGACGCCGACGCCGATCAGGGTGAGAATACCGGTCCCGATGATCGCCCCGACCCCCATGGCCAGCAATTGCGGCCAGGACAGGCTGGGCGTCAGCGCATCGGCGCTGCGCTCGCCCGGGGGGAGCAGGGGCTTGCAGCGGGTCCAGTCGTTCACGTCAGTCTCTCCCTCATCGGCCCTTGGTCATACGCCGCCGGCTCGGCGCGTCACGTCATGGCTTTTCGTTCGGAAAGAGCAACAGCCAATCGGCCTCGGCCTGGATCCGGGCGAAATAGCTCCAGCTGTCGACGTTGATCGACCGCTGCAGCCACGGCTTCGCCTTTTCGGGCTCGCCGCGCAGCATGTAATAGTTGGCCAGGCTGTAGGCGGTCGATGCCGCGACGCCGTCGGCGGTCGCGAAGGCACGGCCGCCATCCTTGTCGCTGAAGAAGCTGTCGGCGGCGCGGTGGCCCTTGAACAGCTGCAGCCCGTCGAAATAGGTGTCGGACCCGCCCGTCGGGTGCACCTCGAACAGCGTCAGGTCATAGCTGTCGAGCCGCTTCTGCGCCTCGCGCAGCCGCCCGCTGCGGGCCAGCGACAGATATTCCCAATAGCCGTTGGCGGTGCGCGCATCGAAATCATGGGTGAACGACGCCGCCTCCGCCGATCGCGCGAACCACTTGGCCGCATTGTCGAAATCATGCTTGGCGAAATAGGCCTGGCCGAGATGGTAATAGAGATAATATTGCACGACATCGGGGTCGCCCGGGAAATAGTCGGGGCCCGGCTTCTCGCGCTCGAGCGGTTGGTTCTCGTAGAGTTTCGCCGCCTTCAGCCCCAGCTCGATCGACTTGTCGAACTCGCGCAGCGAGAAATGGCGATGCGCGCGGTGGCGCAGCAGCTTGCCCGAATTGGGGAATCGGCGAAGCGCCTTGTCGTACACCTCGGCGGATTCGCGGGTATAGCCCTGGTAGAAGAGGACGCGGCCATACCAGGTGGCATTGTCCACCGTCATGTTTGCCTCGAACGCCGCCTTCGCGTCGCGTGCGGCGCGTTCCAGCGTCTCGACCGCGGCCACGTTCGCGTTGCGCGCGGGCGCGGTGTACATCGGCTGGCCGAGCAGCGAGGTGCCCTGGAAGCTGCCATTCTGGGCCGATGCGGTCATCGGCGCGACCGCCAGTGCCAGGCCGAACGACGCGGCCAGCGCGAATTTCCGGATGGTTCTCATTGAATCTCCCCTGCGGATTTCTGGTGTCATTGGATGTCGAGGTCGAACTTCACACCCTGGGCGAGCGGAAGCGAAGTCGAATAGTTCACCGTGGCAGTCGCCCGGCGCATATAGTTCTTCCAGCTGTCGGAGCCGGAGACGCGGCCGCCGCCGGTCACCTTCTCGCCGCCGAAGGCCCCGCCGATCTCGGCGCCGCTGGTGCCGATATTGACGTTGACGATGCCGCAATCGCTGCCCAGCGCCGACTGGAAACGCTCGGCCTCCAGCACGTCGCGGGTGAAGATGCACGAGGACAGGCCCTGCGACACCCCGTTCTGCAGCGCGATCGCCTGGTCGAGCTCGGTATAGGACAGGATGTAGAGGATCGGCGCGAACGTCTCCTCGCGGACGATCTCGGTCTGTCCCGGCATCTCGACGATCGCGGGCCGGACATAATAGGCCTCGGGCGATCCCGCCTGCTCGATCCGCTCGCCGCCATGGACGATGCCACCCTGGCTGCGCGCCGCGTCCAGCGCGCGCTGCATCCCGTCGAACGCCGCCTTGTCGATCAGCGGGCCGACATGGGTCGCCTCGTCCAGCGGGCTGCCGATGTTCAGCGTGCCGACCGCGGCGATCAGCCGCCGGACGAACGACTCGCGGATATCCTCATGCACGATCAGCCGGCGCAGCGTCGTGCAGCGCTGGCCGCACGTGCCGGTCGCAGCGAAGATGGTGCCGCGCAGCGCCAGCGCGACATCGGCGCTGGGGGTGACGATCGCGGCATTGTTGCCGCCCAGCTCCAGGATCGGCCGGCCGAAGCGGCGCTGGACGCGCACGCCGACATCCTGGCCCATGCGGACGCTGCCGGTCGCGCTGACGACCGCGACATCGGGATGATCCGCCAGCGCGATCCCGCAGGCGGCATCGCCCAGCGCGACCTGCACCAGATTCTCGGGCGCCTGCTCATAATCGGCCGCCACCTTCTGCAGCAGCCCGGCAAAGGCGAGCGCGGTCAGCGGCGTCTTTTCCGACGGCTTCCAGATCGCGCCGTCGCCGCACACCAGCGCGACGGTGGTGCCCCAGGCCCAGACCGCCGCCGGGAAGTTGAATGCCGAGATCAGGCCGAGCACGCCCAGCGGGTGCCAGTATTCGGTCAGGCGATGCTCGGCGCGTTCCGATGCGATCGTCATGCCGAACAGCTGGCGCGAGAGGCCGACGGCATAGTCGCAGATATCGATGACTTCCTGCACCTCGCCGCGCGCCTCGGTCAGGATCTTGCCGTTCTCGATCGTCAGTAGCTGGGACAGCGCTTCCTTGTGCTCGCGCACCAGCAGGCCGAAGCGGCGCACCAGTTCGCCGCGATGCGGCGCGGGCACCGCGCGCCAGTCGAGAAAGGCGGTCCGCGCGCGGGCGACCATCGCATCCATCTCGTCGGCGCTGTCGGTGCGCAGCGACGCGAGAGTCGATCCGTCGATCGGCGAGGTGACCGTCAGCGCCGATCCCTGATGGGCGTCGAGCGACAGGCCCAGTTCGCCGAACAGGTCGCCGACCGACCGGGTGAACGCTCGGGGAGCGGATGGGCTGGCATCATTTGGGTGCATAGTGTGAAGAGCGTCCATTGCGGTGATCGGTGGAAAGACGGGTGCCGGGGGCGGCAGAGTCGCGCATCATGGCACGTCGTGCCGGATCACGCGCCCGCCCTTGATGACGGTCGAGACGCGTTCCAGCACGGTGATGTCGGAATAGGGGTCGCCGGCGACGGCGATCAGGTCGGCGAACTTGCCCGGCTCGATCGTCCCGACCGTGTCGGAGCGGTCGATCAGCGCGGCGGCATCGACGGTCGCCGATCCCAGCGCCGCCATCGGCGTCATCGGCCCCTGTTCGACCATCAGGCGGAACTGGCGCGCATTCTCGCCATGCGGCGAAACGCCGGCATCGGTGCCGAACGCGACCCGCACGCGGTACTGCATCGCCAGTCGGATGTTGCGGCCGCGGACCCGCCGCGCTTCTTCCATCTTGGCGCGGACCGACGCGCTGACCTCGCCCGCGTCATGCCCGTCGAGCAGCCCGAGCGTCGGCACCAGCCAGGTGCCGCGTTCGGCCATCAGCCTGGCGGTTGCCTCGTCCAGATAGGTGCCGTGCTCGATCGAATCGACGCCTGCGCGCACCGACGCCGCGACACCCTGGCCGCCATGCGCATGCGCCGCCACCTTCAGGCCCAGGCCGTGCGCGGTCGTGACGATCGAGGTCAGTTCCTCGTCGGTCAGATGCTGGCCGAGGCCGCGCGCCTGCTGTGACCGGATGCCGCCGGTCGAGGTGATCTTGATCAGGTCCGCGCCATATTTGGCTGCCTCGCGCACGCGAAGCGCGCATTCGACCGCGCCGGTGCATGCGCCGGTATAGTCATAGGGGTACAGCGCCTCGGTCGCCTTGCGGTTCAGCCCCGACATGTCGCCATGTCCCCCGACGATCGACAGCGAGGTGCCCGACAGGACGATGCGCGGACCGACGACGCGCCCGTCCTCGGTCGCATCGCGCAGCGCATGGATCGAATAGCCGTCCGATCCGACGTCGCGCACCGTGGTGAACCCGGCCTGCAGCGTCTTCAGCCCATTCGCATAGGCGATCAGCGCGACATCCTCCGCCGTATCGACCGCTGCCGAGGTCAGCGCGGTGTCGGGCGAGAAGCTGAGATGAACATGGGTATCGATCAGCCCGGGCAGCACGGTCCGGCTGCCAAGATCGATCGTGCGCAGGCCGGGCCGCTCGACATGCCCCGGCACGATCTCGGCGATACGCCCGCCGCGAACCACGATCGTCGACGGCCCCAGCGGTTTCTCGCCGGGGACGGCGATCACCCGGCCAGCGTGGATGGCCAGCGAGTCGGGCGCATCCTGCTGCGCCATCGCCGCGGTTGAACAGGCGAGGCTGGCTGCCAGTGCGAGCGACTTCATCATCCTGGCCACGCTTGAACCCTCCCAGGCGCCATTCCGCGCCGACAGGAAAGGCATAGGTAGGATTTACTGGTTAGGCAATAATTTCTATGATAGGAAAATTGCAAGAATTCTGACACTGATCGGAAACCGGCGGGGTCGCCGATCGAAAACCGGGGAAAAGGAGGGTATTATGTCGAAGCTCGTGTCACGCCTGCTGGTGTCGTCCGCCATGGCGTTCGCGGTCACGCCGCTCGCCCAGGCGCAGGAAGTTGCGCCGCAGGAGGAGCGTGCGGAGAGTGAGGAGGCGACCGATTCGATCGTCGTCATCGGAACACGCCGGATGGACCGTTCGGTCACCGACAGCGCCGTCGCGATCGACGTCATCTCGCCCGAACAGATCAGCACGACCGGCTATGCCGACGTCAACGACGCGCTGCGCACGCTGGTGCCCGCGTTCAACGCCCAGCGCCTCCAGGGCAATGACGGCTCGTCCTTCGTACGTCCGATCACGCTGCGCGGATCGCCCGCCGACCACGTCCTGCTTCTGATGAACGGCAAGCGTCGTCACCGTGCCTCGATCGTCCAGATCGGCACCGGCCACGCCTCGACTTCCGGCTCGCAGGGCCAGGATTTCAACGTCATTCCGCCGATCGCGCTGTCCAGCGTCGAGGTGCTGCGCGACGGTGCATCGGCGCAATATGGCTCGGACGCGATCGCCGGCGTGATCAACCTCGAGCTGAAGCGCGCCAAGAGCGGCGGTGCGATCATCGCCCAGGTCGGCGAATATTACGAGACCGGCGGGCGCACCTACGACATCCAGGGCCATGTCGCGGTCCCGGTCGGCGACAATGCCTATCTGAACCTGGCGGCCCAATATACCGACCAGGCGAAGGCACATGCCGGCAAGGCGGTGCACCAGGGCGCAGCGGCGCTGCGCGCTGCCGGCGTCCAGGGCGTGCCCGAGCATCCCGAGGGCAATCTCGATCCGCTCTACCGCGCATTCAAGCTGGTGTGGAATGCCGGCGTGACGGTCAGCGGCGATGCCGAGCTCTACACCTTCGGCAACTATATGATGGGCGAAAGCTCGGTCACCTTCGGCCTGCGCCAGCCCTATGCGGCGGGCGGGCTGAACGGCCACAACACCTATGCCAATTCCGCCTATGACCTGACCCCGGCGCACCCCCAGGCATTCAACCTGGCTGCGATCTATCCGGGCGGCTTCACCCCCGAATTCGCCGGGGACCTCGAGGATATCAGCGTCGTGTTCGGCCTGCGCGATCGCGGCGGCCGGCTGAAATGGGACGTGTCGGGCCGCTATGGCAGCAACACCGTCGACTATACCATCACCAACACGATCAACGCGTCGATGGGCGTCAACTCGCCCACCTCGTTCAAGCCCGGATCGCTGACCCAGCGCGAGCTGCAGTTCGACGGCGAGGTCTCCTATGACCTGACTGACGAGATCCTGGTCTTCGCCGGTGCCAGCTATCGCAACGAGACCTATGTGATCGGGCAGGGCGACGAGGGAAGCTACATCACCGGCCCGCTGCGCGATCTGCCGGCCGGCGCCAACGGCTTCCAGGGCTTCTCGCCCGACTTCGCCGGCAGCTTCGACTCGTCGAGCTATGCGGTGTTCGGCGAGGTCGATGCCGACATCACCCCCTGGTGGAATCTCTCGGTCGCCGCGCGCTACGAGGATTACGACCAGTTCGGCGACAATTTCAGCTACAAGGCGGCGACGCGGTTCAAGCTGAACGATGCCTTCGCGCTGCGCGGATCGGTGAGCACCGGCTTCCGCGCACCGGCGGCGGGCCAGGTGTTCGGCACCAGCCTGACGTCGCAGCTCGACGGGCTGGGCGGCTTCATCCTCGACGCGGTGCTGGTCCCGGGTTCGCCCGCGGCTCAGGTCTTCGGCTCGGAATCGCTGATCCCCGAAACCTCGTTCAACATGTCGGCGGGCGTCGTCTTCACCGGGCTGGAGGGCTTCCTGACCACGCTCGACTTCTACCAGATCGATGTCGACGACCGGCTGCTGCTCACCCCGTCACGCGATACCACGCCGGCGGAACGCGCCGCGCTTGCCGCGCTCGGCTTCCCCAATGGTGCCGATATCGAGCAGGTGCGCTATTTCCAGAACGAGATGGACACCCGCGTCCGCGGCTTCGACCTGGTCAGCACCTATCGCCATCGCTGGTCGACCGCGGCATCGACCGAGTTCAGCCTGGCGGTGAATTATAACGAGCAGCATCTGCGCGGCTCGCCGCCGCCGGGATTCAGCCCCGCCATCGTCACCGAGTTCGAACGCGGCACGCCGCGCTGGCGCGGCAATTTCTCGACGACCACACGGGTCGGCGATTTCGCGATCATGGGCCGTGCGATCCATTACGGCGCCTGGCGCCGCCTGGACGGCAACAGCTTCCTGCCGCGCAAGCAGGTGACGCTGTTCGACGCCGAGCTGACCTATTCCGGAATCCGCAACGTCGATCTCAGCATCGGCGCGCGCAACCTGTTCAACATCTTCCCGCCCGATCGCGGCGCGGCGCGGGCCCGCACCGGCCTGATCTACGACAACCACAGCGTGTTCGGCGTTGCCGGCGGCTTCTACTACCTGACTGCCAAGTTCAAATTCTGATCGGGTCGCACCGATATGGTCTGAATTTCCGATAGGCGGGGCGCTGGGAAACGTCCCCTCGCATAGCCTATCGGAAATTTCTCCTCTATGTCGGGAGACCACTGGACGGCGGGGTTCCGAAGCCCGGCATCCCGCCCTCCGGAATTTGCACAAGGATTACCACATGCGGGCGACGGACGGAGACGAACCGGAGGTTCTGGGCGCTATTCGTTCGGCCCGGCGGCGCCGGGTGGACTCGTTCCACCTCGGCCGCCGCCTGCGCGAGCTGCGCCGCGAGCGTGGGCTGACGCTGGAGGATGCGGGCCGCCAGACCGGCCTGGCGGCATCGACCCTGTCGAAGATCGAGAACGATCAGATGTCGCCGACCTTCGACGTCGTCCAGAAGCTCGCCTCGGGCTTCGACATCGACATCACCGACCTGTTCGCGACCAATTCGGCGCAGGACGGCACCGGGCGGCGCAGCGTCACCATGGCGGGTGCCGGCCGGCTGATGGAGACCGAGGTCTATCGCCACCGGCTGCTCGCGGCCGAGCTCAAGAACAAGAAGGTCCTGCCGTTCGTCACGACGATCAAGGCGCGCTCGCTCGACGAGTTCACCAGCTGGTCCGAACATGGCGGCGAGGAATTCGTCTATGTCCTCGAAGGCGAGATCTGCTTCCACACCGAACATTATGAATCGGTGACGCTGGGTGTCGGCGACTGCATCTATATCGACAGCAGCATGCAGCATGCCTGCTACTCGACCAGCGAGAAGGATGCGGTCGTGCTGTGGGTCAATACCGGCTGAGTCTCGGCCACTTGCTTTAATTTTTCCGATTAGCTATGAAATTTCCGATAAGATATCGGGAGGGGCTATCGTGGACAGACGGCAGTTTATCGCGTCGGCAACGTCATTCTCGGCGCTGACGCTGGCACGGCCCGCGCTGGCCGCCCGTGCGTCTGGGCGCCCGCTCACTTTCGACGCGATGGGCGAGGTGCGCTTCGAATATGACGCTGCGCTGATCGGCCAGATGCGCGACAGCGGCCTCGACGCGATCACCGTGACCCTGTGCGATCCCAAGGCCTATGAGGGCCAGGCGCGCGAGGACGCGCTGCAGGCGGTACTCGATCACGACGCCCATATCGCGAAGCATCCAAAGCTGTTCATCAAGGCCACCCGGGCCAGCGATATCGACGCCGCGCGCCGGGGCGGCCAGATCGCGCTGTTCTACCTGTTCCAGAACAGCACCCAGTTCGGCCGCGACCTCGACACTGTCGACCTGTTTCACAAACTCGGCGTCCGCTCGGCGCAGATCACCTATAACGACCAGAACTGGGCCGGTTCGGGCTGCAAGGAACTGGGCAGCAACGGCCTGACCCATTTCGGGCGCGAACTCGTCGCGCGGATGAACGATCGCGGCATGCTGATCGACCTGTCGCACGCCAATATGGCGACGATGGCGGATACGATCACCGCGTCGAAGCGGCCGGTGATCGTCTCGCACACCGCCTGCATGGCGGTGCATCGCAACACCCGCAACACGACCGACGCCAATCTCCGCCTCCTCGCCGACAAGGGCGGGGTGGCCGGCATCTGCCAGATGCGCCCGTTCCTGACGACGAAGCGCGATGACGCCCTGCCCGAATATTTCCGTCATATCGATCATGCGGTGAAGCTGATGGGTGCCGACCATGTCGGCATCGGCAGCGACCGCGACCACCGCGTCGTCGAGATGACCGACGCCTATGTCGCCGAACTGAAGCGCGAGGAGGGGGCGAACTTCAACGAGGCCGACTGGCCGCTGTTCATCAACGAACTGAACGGCCCGCGCCGCATGGAAGTCGTCTGGGACGGCGTGCGCAAGCTCGGCTACCCGTCCAGCACGGTCGAGAAGATCATGGGCCTGAATGTACGACGCATCTACCAGGAGGTGATCGGATGAGCCGCTTTCCGCTTCTCGCCGGTGCGGCGACCGCCCTTGCGCTGTCCAGCGTACCCGCATTTGCCCAGGGATCGGCCGACGCCGCCGGTCAGTGCGCGACCAGCCTGATCGGCACGCCGCTGTCGATCCCCGAATTCTCCGCCGCGACGCAGAAGATCCTCGATGAGGATATCGCGATCGCCGCGACGGCGCTGCGCATCGCCCCCGACCGCGAGGACAGCCATATCTGGTATGGCCGCCGCCTCGATTATGCCGGCCGCGTCTGTGAGGCGGTCGACGCCTTCACCGCCGGCATTCGCCGTTTCCCGAACAGCTACAAGCTCTACCGCTTCCGCGCCCGCGATCTGACTCGCGCGCGGCGGTTCGATGCGGCGCTGGCCGATTACGAAAAGGCGCTCGCGCTGATGGGCGACACGCCCGACACCTTCGAGCCCGACGGCGCGCCGAACCCCCTGGGCCTGACGATCAGCACCTATCGCGGCAACATCGTCTATTACCACGCCCAGACCAGCTTCGCGACGGGCGACTATGACACCGTCATTTCGGGCATGGCGAAGTCGCTCGATCTGGCCGCCGATTTCGCCCGCGACGACATGCGCGTGCCCACCGCCTACTGGACCTATCTCGCGCTGCGCAAGACGGGCCGCCACGACGAGGCGCGCCGCGTGATCGACGCGATCGAGCCGGGCCTGAAGCTGATCGAGAACGACTTCTACTATCAGGCCGTGCAGATCATGCAGGGCAAGCTCGACCCGGCGCGCTTCAAGGATACGCGCGACAGTACGATCAAGTTCGCCATCGCGATGGAGCGCCGCTTTGCCGGCGACGAGGCGGGCGCAAAGGCGCTGCTGACCGAAATCGTCCGCGAGAACCCCCAGGGCCATTGGCCATCCGAGGCCGAACTGGCCGATCCCGGCCGCAAATCGGACCGGGGCCAAAGCCGTTCGAAAGGATAGCGCGCGCCGGCTTTCCTTCGGCGGGGTTGCCCAAGCGCGCCTGGCTGATCACTATCCGATGGTGAATGGGGGCGAGTCGGTCCTGCCGGGTGCGCGGGGGAGCCTGCATCGGGCGGGGTCGGTCGCAAAGCGGAGGGGCTGGAGCATGTGGGCGCCTTCTGCTGGCAGGGGCATGTGGTCGTCGATGTTGCGCGTCCCCGTCACAGCCCTGTTGCTGTTCTGCCTGGTCTTTTTCGCTGCCCGTCCTGCTGGCGCGCAATATGCCCGCCTGGGGCTTCCGGGGTTTCAGCACAGCCGCTGGACCACGGACGACGGTGTGCCCCCGACCGGGCTGGGCGCCATGGCCCAAACACCCGACGGCTGGCTGTGGTTCACTTCTGCAGAGGGATTGTATCGCTTCGATGGCGTCACTTTTGAACGGATTGATCCCCCGCCAGGCTCGCCGATGGAGCGGAATTCCCCCTTTGACCTCGTAGTGGCTCCTTCGGGTGAACTCTGGATTTCCTACCGACAAAATGGAGGCTTGGCAGTCTATCGCGATGGCGGCTTACACCCGCTTCCCATGCCCAAAGACTCCCCTGCAATCGGAATGCCCGACCTCCGCGGCACCAACACGGTCTGGGCAATCAACGGGCTGTTTTCGGGATCGCGTCTGTACCAATGGTCTGGTGGCAGGTGGACGCCGGAGGGAAGCGGCCTTTCGCGGGGCTATGTGGATTCGCTGTGTAGGACTTCGGACGGCACATTATGGGCCAGCACGCACGGCGATACTGTCCTCGACGCAACCATCCTGTCGCGGGCACCGACCGCGACGCGCTTCCAAAGCACCCCGATACGGAGATTTGCCCAGCTATCCTGCGCGATCGATCCAACGGGTCGCATGTGGATCGCCGACAAGGGCGGCGTTCGGCTGGTCGCCGGTTCGGACGGCAAGGTCATTCCCGGCGGGACTTCCTTCCCCGCGATCCCGAATGCAGATTCCTCGTCTATCGCGTTCGATGCCGCCGGAGGCATCTGGGGCGGAACCAATGGCGTCGGAATTTTCTACATTCCGGATGCGGACGCGCAAGGGCGTGGGGCAAAGGATCGATTGCAGCTTTTCGACGTCCGGGACGGGCTTACGGCAGACGGCGTCAACGGACTCTTCATCGATCGCGAGAACCATGTCTGGTTCAGCAGCGATGCCGGACTGAACCGATTCCGTCGCTCGATTGCGGTTCGCGAAACACGTGTGCCGGGCAATCTGGGCGAAGGCTATACGCTGCAAGGCGGTGGCGATCAGACCTATGTGGTGACCACCGCCGGCGTCTTCCGGCTGGGAAGCGCGGGTTGGGAAAAGCTTTTCGAACACATGCTGGCCGGGCTCTGCCTCGATAATCAGCACGGGTTTTGGGGCGTGAGGGACCACGAACTCCTTCACGTACGGGACGGCAAGCGTCGTTCGCATCCATTGCCCGAAAACGCGGAATTGAGTGGAAGCTGTGCCCAGGATCGTTTCGGCCGCCTGTGGTTCACCTTATATGAGGGTGGCGCTATATGGTATGACTCAACCGGCTGGCACCGGCCCGACACGCCACTACCACAGGCAATCAGGCCTGATTTCGTTCAGACCCCGACCGGCGGCGTCGCCTATGTCGCTGAAGACTCTCTCGTCAGGCTCGAGGCCGCAGGGGCGTTGCTGACTCCGCTCGAAAAATATGATCTAGGCGAAATATTCCAGATCGCGAGCGGACCGCGCGACATCTTCATCAGCGGCAACAACGCCCTGTTGCGAATCCGCGGCAACCGCATCTCCCGCATCGATGCGCGTCGCTTTCCCTGGGTCGCGCGCCTCCGCGGCATGGTCCAGACCCCGGCTGGCGAGACTTGGCTGAGACGCGCCTTGTGGGTCTCCCGGGTATCGACGGCCGAGTTGGATCGCGCGTTCGAGGATCCGACCGCTCCCTTGAACCGGACCTATTTCGATCTGCAGGACGGTGTGTTCCCCGCGCTCAACCTTACCTTTCCCGGGCCGCAGATCGGCGTGGGAGAGGACGGGCGGATCTGGCTGCCCGATCGTCAGGGGCTGGCCCATATCGATCCCGCGAAGCTGAAAGCCGACCTGGCGCCGCCGCCCGTGGTGATCCGCTCGCTCGTCAGCGGCGGTACGGTCCATCGTGATCCGGCGCGGCTGGTCCTGCCTGCGGGTACCCGCGCGCTCGACATCGGCTATGCCGCGCTCAGCTATGCCGCGCCGCACCGGATCCAGTTCCGATATCAGCTCGAGGGCGTGGACGATGACTGGGTCAGCCCCGGTGGGCGACGACTGGCCTCCTATGCCAATCTGGGTCCCGGTAGCTATCGCTTCCGGGTGCTTGCCGCGAACGGCGACGGCATGTGGAATGACAAGGGTGCCGTACTGGAGTTCGAGATCCCGCCGACATTCCTCCAGAGCTGGCCGTTCAAGCTGCTCTGCGCGCTGGCGGTGGTCCTCCTGCTGTGGATCGCCTACCGGATCAGGCTGCGGACCGTCACCAACCGGATCAAGGGGCGGATGGCCGAACGGGTCGCGGAACGTGAACGGATCGCCCGCGAGCTTCACGACACGCTGCTCCAGGCGGTGCAGTCCCTCACGCTGCGCTTCCAGCTCATCGTGCAGGATCTGGGGATCAAGGGGCCGCCGCGGGTCGCGCTGGAGGCTGCGCTCGACCGTGCCGATCAGGTCATTGCGGAGGGGCGCGACCGCGTTCTCGAACTGAGGACGCAGCAAGAGGGCGGCGACCTGGCGCAGATGCTTGCCGACATCGCGCACCAGCAGGACTTCGGAGCTTCGGCGGTCGTGATCGCAACGGTGGGGACGCCGCGTCGCCTCGATCCGACGATCCAGGACGAGATTGCACGAATTGCCGGCGAAGCGATCTTCAACGTCCGTCGACATGCGCGGGCAAAGCGGATGGCGATCACGATCCGGTACCAGTCGAGCTTCGGCATTTCCGTCGTCGATGACGGCGTGGGCATCGATCCGCAGATCGCCGACAAGGGCAGGGAAGGCCATTTCGGGCTCGGCGGGATGCATGAGCGCGCGTCCAGGCTGAAGGGCAGGCTGACGATCGCGCCCGGTCCGCAAGGCGGCACCATCGTCGAACTGACCGTGCCCGGCCGGATCGCCTATGCGTCCGGTCGGACGTCACGGCTTGCCGGGATCGGGTTCGGGAAATGAGCGTCACGCGATCCATTGCCGCCGAACCCATCCGGATCCTGATCGCCGATGATCATCCGCTGGTCCGCGACGGCATTGCGGCGCTGATCGAGCGCCAGGCCGACATGGTCGTTGTCGGTGAAGCGGCCAGCGGCGAGGAAGCGGTCGATCGGTTCAGCCTGTTGCGGCCCGACGTCACGCTGATGGACGTGCAGATGCCGGGCCGGGGCGGCCTCGATGCGATCGAGACGATCAGGGGCGCATTCCCCGACGCCGTCATCCTGGTGCTGACCACCTATCCGGGCGACGTCCAGGCGGTCCGCGCGATGCGGGCGGGTGCTTCCGGCTATCTGCTGAAGAATGCGGTTCGCAAGGAGTTGACCGATGCGATCCGTGCGGTTCATGCCGGACGCCGCGCGCTCAGCGCCGATATCGCGCATGCGATCGCCGTTCATGCGTTCGAAGACCCGCTGACCCCGCGTGAACTGGCCATTCTGCAGCTGGTGGCCGAGGGTCAGGCCAACCGGCAGATCGCGGCGCATCTCGGGGTATCGACCGACACCATCAAGGCGAATCTGAAGGCGTTGTTCGTCAAGCTGGGGGTCGATGACCGAACCCATGCGGTCACGGTCGCTGTCCGGCGCGGCTTTATTGCCCGTTGATCCCGGTGAAGGGGCGCGCCGTGTCCAGCGACTCCAGGCCCAGATGCTGCAACTCGCGCAGGATGCCGTCCAGCGTATCGAGCAATCCCGCGATCCTCGTCCCGGCGCCGGGTCCGGTGCCGGCGTGGGGGGCGGCGGTTCTCGACAGCGGCCGGACCGGCGCGATGAAGCGATAGCCCCGGCCGACCACCGTCGCGATGAACTGCGGCGCGACGTGGCGTTCGCCCAGCGCCTTGCGCAGGCTCGCCATGTTCACCTTCAAGTTGGTCGATTCGACGAAGGTGGTCGGCCACGCCCGCGCCATCAGGGTCTGCTTGTCGAGCAGTTCGCCGGGCCGCTCGACCAATGCGGTCAGCAGGTCGAGGGCACGGCCACCGATGCGGACCGGCCGGTCCAGCCGCATCAGCGACTGCCGTTCCGGGGTCAGCACGAACTCGCCGAACGCGAAGGCGTGCGGCGCTGCGGTGATGGATCCCGTCGGAACGGACATGGGCAGGGCGATCGGCATCTCGAACCTCCAGAAACCGACCCTTAGCGCGGCGGGTGCAGCCCCGCCCCACGCGCCGGTGTCGCGGTCGCTACCCGATCGGGGGAGCGTCACCCGTCGGCCAGGAAATCCGAGACCAGTGCGTTATAGGCGGCCGGCTGCTCGACCATCGTCATGTGCGAACAGCCCCGCATCACGACCAGCCGGGCCGGACCGGCAATCCCGTCGCGGATCGTCTCGTGACAATCGAGCGTGATCTCGTCGAACTCGCCGGTGGTGATCAGGGTCTTCTGGGTGATCGCGCCCAGCGACCCGCGGCGGTCCCAGTGCCGGATCCTTCCGGTGATGGTGAACTCGTTGGGGCCGTTCAGCACCCGGTAGGCGATCGACTTCGACAGCGCCTCGAAACTGGCCAGCGCGTCCGGCGATGGCGGCGTGCGCAGCACGAACCGGTCATAGAAAAGCTGGGTCAGCGCGGCATATTCGGGCGTCGCCGTCTTCCCCGCCGCCTCCAGCCCTCGCAGCGTTTCGGCGAACCCGCCGGGCATCGAGTCGATCAGCCGAGTCAGTCCCGCCGCCACCTGCGGGACGCTGGCCAGCGCGCCGGCGAGGATCAGCTTCTCGACCCCCGCGCCGCGGCCCTGGCAGAGATACTCGATCGCCTGCAACGTGCCCCAGGAATGGCCGAACAGGATCACCCGGTCCAGCTTCAGCGCCGCCCGGACCGCGTCGATCTCGTCGACCGAGCGCTGGATCGTATACAGGGCTTCGTCCGCCGGCGCGTCGGCCCGGCCGCAGCCGAGCTGGTCGTAGAAGATGACCGGCCGTTCGTCGGCCAGCGCCTTCATCGACAACAGATAATTATGCGCCGCGCCCGGCCCGCCGTGCAGCAGGAGCAGGGGCGTCCCGCCGCCCGATCCGAAGCGCCGCCAGTAGATGTTGCCGCCAGGCACGCGGGCAAAGCCTTCGGCAACGGCAAGGTCGGCGGTCCACGCCGGCGACGTCCCGCCTGCAAGCACAGCGACCATCAGGCCGCCGCCGGCCATCACGCCGCGGCGTGTCCATCCCGTCGTCATTCCCGTCATCGCAACCTCCGTCATCGGTCGCGGGGTCGCGACACCGGGGGCGATCTACGGCGCGTCGGGCGTGGCCGCGAGCGCCATGCCCCTGATTTTACAGGGATTAACCGGGGCCGCGGGAATCCGGATCGAATGTCGCAAGGCCCCAGCCGCCTGATGACATCGCGCGAGGTTTGACGGGGCTTTACCGCGCCTAACCCCATCCCGCCAGGAACCGGCCTAACGTCCTCCCGTCGCTTCTCTTCAACCCAAGGCAACGGAGGACATCATGACAGCACTTCTCGAAAAGGGTTCGACTGTCGGCGCGATCGCTGCGCCGCCGACCATCTTCTATCGTTCCGAAATCATCGACGGCGTGAAGATCTTCTATCGCGAGGCGGGGCCCAGCGACGCGCCGGTGGTGCTCCTGCTGCACGGCTTTCCGACCTCGTCGCACATGTTCCGCAACCTGATGCCCCTGCTCGCCGATCGCTACCGCGTGATCGCGCCGGACTATCCCGGTTATGGCGGCAGCGATGCGCCGGACCACGCAACCTTCGCCTATGGCTTCGCCCATGTGACCGACCTGGTCGATGCGCTGCTCGCCCGCATCGGGGCGACCGAATACACCATGTACGTCATGGATTACGGCGCCCCCATCGGTTACCGCCTCGCGCTGAAGCATCCGGAACGGGTCACGGGCCTGATCGTCCAGAACGGCAATGCCTATGAAGAGGGGCTCCAGCAATTCTGGGACCCGATCAAGGCCTATTGGGCCGACGGCTCGCCGCAGAATCGCGCGGCGCTGGAGCATCTCGTCACGCTGGAGCTGACCAGGTTCCAATATACCGACGGGGTCGCCGACACCTCGCGGATCAGCCCGGACAACTGGATCATCGACCAGGCGCTGCTCGATCGCCCCGGCAACCGGGATATCCAGCTCGACATGCTCCACGATTATGGCACCAACGTCCCGCTCTACCCGCAATTCCAGGCCTTCTTCCGCGACCGCAAGCCGCCGACGCTGATCGTGTGGGGAAAGAACGACGTAATCTTCCCCGAGGTCGGCGCCCATCCCTATCTGCGCGACCTGCCGGATGCCGAACTGCACATCCTCGATACCGGTCACTTCGCGCTGGAGGACAAGCTCGACGAGATGGCGCCGCTGATCCACGACTTTCTCGATCGGACGCTCTGGCAATAACAGGCCGCCGGCGCTTTCCGCGCAATCGAACCGGTTCGGAAAGGGTGCCCGCCCCGGTGGCCCTTTCCGAAGTCGGGCGCGGCGCACGCGACCCCACAAATTCCATCCTGAAAGGAGCCACCGACATGGCTGACACATCGCATCCCAAGTCCAGCGTGCTGCCGACCGGCGGCGGCCAGGCACTGATCGACCCGTCCGACGCGTTGATCCTGCTGCTCGATCACCAGTCCGGCCTGTTCCAGACAGTGAAGGACATCCCGGTGGCCGACCTGCGCCGCAACGTCGAGATGGTCGCCAGGCTCGCGACGCTGCTGGACATTCCGGTCATCACCACCGCCTCGGAGCCCAACGGGACCAATGGCCCGCTGATGCCCGAGATCCACCGCGACGCGCCCCATGCGGTCTATGTTCCGCGAAAGGGTGAGGTGAATGCCTGGGACAATGACGATTTCGTCGCACAGGTCCGCTCCACCGGCCGCAGGACGCTCATCATGGCAGGCGTCTGGACCAGCGTGTGCGTGATGTTTCCCGCACTCGACGCGCGCGCTGCGGGCTATGACGTCTATGCGATCCTCGACGCCTCGGGCGATCCCAGCGAGATGGCGTCGCGGACCTCGCTCGCCCGGTTCGTCCAGGGCGGGGTCAGGCCGATCACGACCAATTCGCTGCTTTCCGAACTGCACCGCACCTGGGCACGTCCGGAGGCCGCCGACCTCGCGCAGCTCTACGCGCTGGCCGCACCCAATTATGGTGCGGTGATCGAAAGCTATGTCCGCGCGCAGGAGGCGGCAAGGCAATCCTCGTGAGCGGGAGCAT
Organism: Sphingomonas rustica; assembly: GCF_039652585.1. Lineage (NCBI taxonomy): Bacteria > Pseudomonadati > Pseudomonadota > Alphaproteobacteria > Sphingomonadales > Sphingomonadaceae > Sphingomonas > Sphingomonas rustica. Next base: position 29,343 of record NZ_JBDIZK010000012.1, read on the forward strand.
GTAAGACAGATCATCCGTTGACGTTTCCATTTGGGACGATAGCATCCTGATCAGAAATGATCATAGGGGAGTCGTCGTGGCTGGAAACGTCAACCTGCGCCTTGTCACGCTGGCTGCAGCATTGCTCGCATCGGTGGCATGCTCCGCGACCACTCAAGCGCAGCCAGCCGCCGCCGCCGCCGCATCCCCCCAGCCGCGCACCGACGGCCTCGCCGACTTCGTCGATGGCATCATGGCGCAGCAGATCGCCACGCGCGAAGTAGCCGGGGCGGTGGTCACCGTCGTCCATAATGGCCGCGTGCTGTTCACCCGCGGCTATGGCTTCGCCGATGTCGCCAGGGGCATCCCCGTCGATCCGCAGCAGACCCTGTTCCGCCCCGGATCGGTATCGAAGATGTTCACCTGGACCGCGCTGCTCCAGCAGGTGGAACTCGGGAAGGTCGATCTCGACGCCGATGTGAACACCTATCTCGACTTCACCATCCCGCCGTTCGAGGGCAAGCCGATCCGGGTGCGCGACCTGCTGGCGCATGCGGTGGGGATGAGCGACGTCGCCGACATCATGGCCCCGTCGGTCGACAGGCTGGTGCCCTATCGCGACTGGATGAAGACGCACATTCCCCGGCGGCTGTGGCCTGCGGGGACCGAGGTGTCCTATTCCAACTATGGCGCGGCGCTGGCGGGCTATATCGTCGAGCAGGTGTCGGGCGAGCCGTTCGCCGACTATGTCGAGCGCCACATCTTCCAGCCGCTCGGCATGACCTCGACCAGCTTTCGCGAGCCGCTGCCCGCCGCGCTGATGCCGCGCATGGCCAATGGCTATGAGGTCGCCGACGGTCGCTTCCGGGCAAAGCCGTTCGAACTGTTCAGCAACATCATGCCGGCCGGATCGGGCACCAGCAGCGCGCCCGACATGCAGCGCTTCATGATGATGCTGCTGGGCGGCGGCAGCCTCGGCAAGGTGCGCATCCTGAAGCCCGAATCGGTGCGGCTGCTGATGTCGGATTCGATCGCCAACACGCCGGGCCTGCCGGGCATGGCGCACGGCTTCTTCGTCGTGCGCCAGTCCGGCCCGCGGCTGGTCGGGCATGGCGGCAACACGGTCGATTTCCATTCGAACATGATCCTCGCGCCCGAGGCGGGAGTCGGCTTCTTCGTGTCGGAGACCGGCGGGCAGGGCAGCTATGGCGGTCGCACCGAACTGACCGAAGCGCTGATCGGCAGGCTCTTCCCCCAGTCGCCGGCGCCGCGCATCGCCGCCCCTGCGGACGAGAAGCTCGCATTCGGCGCCTACCGCGTGAACCGCCGCGACCACAGCCTGCCGGTCGACGCCGACGGCGATCTCAAGGTCGCGCCAGCCGGTCCCGATGCCATCACCGTCACTGCCCGGGGGCGGACCAGCAGCTGGGAGCGGATCGGGCCGGGCCTGTTCGAACAGGTGACCGGCGCCCGCGCCGGCGGTCCCTATGAGCGGCTGCGCTTCCACGGGCAGGAGGGGCGCTGGCGCCTCGGCTTCTCGTCCCAGCCGCATGTTGCCTACCATCTCGTCCAGCCCTGAACGACCCGAGAGGACTGTCATGAAGCCGCTACTCGCCCTCGCGCTCGCCTGTTCCCCCGTCATCGCCATGGCCCAGACTGCCCCCACCACAGGCGCCACCGCCGCCGCGGCGGACACCCCCGGCACCACCGATGCCGGTGTCCATTATGTCCAGCCCAAGGACTGGGCGGCCGACCGGCAGGGCAGGGCGATCGTCCTCGCCGCGCCCGAGAAGGACCTGCGCATCGTACTGGTCGATGTCGGCCAGGCGGCGGACGCGGCCGCGGCGGCAACTGCCGCCTGGGCCGCCTATCGCCAGGGCGCGGCGCCTGCGGTCGAGCTCAGCACCGCTGCCCCGGCAGGCGATGGGTGGGACGAGCGGGTGAGCATCGCCTACCGCACCTTGCCTTCGGAACGCGCGATCCGCGCCGCGCTGGCGCTGCGCAAGGGATCGGGCTGGACGGTGATGCTGATCGACGGCGCAGCCGGCACCGCGAACAAGCGCTCGGCGGCGATCTCGGTGGTGCAGCAGGGGCTGCGCCCGACCGGCTTCCAGGTCGAGAGCTTCGCCGGCAAGACCGCGCACCGCCTGACCCCCGAACGCATCGAGCAGCTGCGCCGCTTCGTCGAGCAGAGCGCTGCCGCGCTCGAAGTGCCGGGCGTCGGGCTGGCGCTGATCCAGGACGGCAAGGTCGTCTGGGAAGGCGGCGTCGGCGTGCGCGCGCTCGGCTCGCCCGAAAAGGTCGATGCGCATACCAAGTTCATGATCGCCTCGAACACCAAGGGCCTGACGACCCTGCTTCTCTCGGTCCTGGCGGACGAGGGCAAGCTGCGCTGGGACCAGCCGGTGATCGATCTCTACCCGTCCTTCCGGCTGGGCAGCGACGAGGTGACGCGCTCGGTCCAGGTCAGGCATCTGGTGTGCGCCTGCACCGGCCTGCCGCGCCAGGATTACGGCTTCATCCTGGCCGATGCCGACCGGCCGGCGGCGGAGACGTTCCGCGGGCTTGCGGCCACCCACCCGACCAGCAAGTTCGGCGAGCTGTTCCAGTACAACAACCTGATGGCCTCCGCCGCGGGCTATATCGGCGGAGCGATCGTCCATCCCGAGATGGAGATCGGCGCTGCCTATGACCGGACGATGCAGGAGAAGGTCTTCAGCCCGCTCGGCATGCGCGACAGCAGCTTCGACTATGCCAAGGGGATGGCGGGCAACTGGGCCGCGCCGCACGGGTTCGACATCGACGGGCGGGTGGTCCGCATGTCGAACGACTTCAACTTCGCCGCCCGTCCGCACCGGCCGGCGGGTGCCGCCTTCGCCAGCACCGCCGACATGGTGCGCTATGTCCAGCTCGAACTGTCGGGCGGCGTGCTGCCGAACGGCAAGCGGATGGTGAGCCAGGCCAATCTGTTCGAACGCCGCCGCAAGGGCGTCCAGGTCGGGCCGGACAGCTGGTACGGCATGGGCCTGTTCCAGCGTGAGGCATGGGGCATCCCGGTGGTGACCCATGGCGGCACGCTGGTCGGCTATCATACCACCTGGTTCGCGCTGCCCGAGGCCGGGGTGGGGGCGGTGATCCTGACCAATGCCGATCCTGGCGCCCAGATGCTGGCCCCGTTCCTCCGCCGCCTGGTCGAACTGCTGTATGACGGCCAGCCCCAGGCGGAGCAGGAAGTCGCCGCGGCCGCGCAGCGCGTTCGCGCCGAGGCAAAGGCGAAGCGCGATTCGGTAACCTTCCCCGGCGATCCCGCGGTGCTGGCCGGCCTCGCGCCGCATTATCTGGCGCCCGGCTTCGGCCAGATCACGATCAGCGAGCGGAACGGCGCGAAATGGATGAAGGCCGGCTTCGTCGAAGGACCGATCGCGACCCGCGCCAATGCCGACGGGACGATCTCGATCGTCTCGGCCGGTCCCGGGATCATCACCATCGAGGCGCTGGTCGGCAAGCAGGGCGACAAGCGGACGCTCACCATCAATGACGGCCAGCAGAATGAATATGTCTATGTCGAGGATGGCCGCTGACCGTTCCCGGAGCGCGTAGGAAATTTCCTGCGCCTCCTCGCCGGCTTTGACCCGCGCGCGCGCATCCGCCATTCGTGCGGCGGGAGGAACTGTGCGACCGACGATCAGTGACGTGTCCCGCCTTGCCGGCGTGTCGATCAAGACGGTGTCGCGCGTGCTCAACCGCGAGAAGCGCGTGGCGGAGGCGACGCGCGCGAAGGTGAATGCTGCGGTCGCCTCGCTCAACTATCGCCCCAATGTCGCGGCGCGCACGCTTGCCGGGCATCGCAGCTTCCAGATCGCGCTCGCCTGCGACAATCCCAGCCCCTATTATGTCTATGAAATGCAGTCGGGAATCCGCGACCGCTGCCAGATGGACGGGGTGCGGATGATCGCCCAGCCCTATGATCATGATTCCGAACGGCTGCTCGACGATATCGAGAGCCTGGTCGATGCCTCGGGGGTCGACGGGTTGATCCTGACCCCGCCCGCGACCGATTATCCGGAAGTGCTGGCGCTGATGGCGCGGCGCAACGTCCGCTTCGTCCGCGTGTCGCCCGGCACCGATCTCGACCTGACCGCCTCGGTGTTCATCGACAATGTCGGTGCGGCGACGGCGATGACGCGCCACCTGCTGGCGCTCGGCCATCGCCGGATCGGCTTCATCTCCGGCCATGCCAGCTATGCCACCAGCACCCAGCGGCTGGAGGGCTATCGTAGCGCGCTGGACGATGCCGACATCGCCTTCGATCCGCTGCTGGTGCGGCCGGGCGATTACGACTTCGCCTCGGGTGCCGACGCGACCGAGGCGCTGCTGGCCTTGCGTGATCCGCCCAGCGCGATCTTCGCAGCCAATGACGACATGGCCGCCGGCGCGCTCAGCGTCGCGCATCGCCGCGGCCTGTCGGTGCCGGCGCAGCTGTCGATCGCCGGTTTCGGCGACGATGCGGTGTCGCGCTTCGTCTGGCCGCCGCTGACCACGATCCGCCAGCCGACCCGGACATTGGGCTATCAGGCGGCCGACCTGCTGCTGGCCGGCGAGTTCAAGATCGAGCGGCGCGAGGTACCGTTCGAGCTGGTCCGCCGCGAATCTACCGGGCCGCTGCGATCCGCGGGATCAGCAGCTGGATGAACCCCAACGCCGCCAGATAGCTGAAGGCGCAGATCACCAGCATCGGCGCGTATCCCAGCCCGTTGCCCAGCGACCATGCCGACAGCTGGATCATCCCGATCGATCCCATATTGCCGCAAAAGGCGGCGATGCCGATCGTCGATCCGACCGATCGCGCCGGCATCACGTCGGTGGTCAGCGCGAAGACATTGGTCGAAAAGCCCTGATGCGCGAACAGCCCCAGGCCCAGCACCAGCGCCGCGGTCCACGGGCTCTGCAGCGACAGAACGACCGGCACCGGCAGGATCAGCAGCGCATAGAGCAGCAGCGTGGTCTTGCGCGCCCGGTTCACGCTCCAGCCGCGCGCCATCAGCCAGCTGGGCAGCCAGCCGCCGGTCAGCGCGCCGCACGCCGCCAGCGCATAGACCAGTGCGACCGGCAGCCCCACCGTCCCCTGGGGCAGGCCGAACAGCCGGTGGAACAGGTCGGGCAGCCAGGACAGCATGAAGAACCACACCTGGTCGGACAGCACCTTGGCGATGGCGATCGCCAGCGTGCGGCGATCGCGGAACAGGTCGATCCAGCGGATCGACGGCACGCTGTCGTCCTGCGCGATCGGGGCGGGCATGCGCAGCGCGAACCACGCCACCACCCACACCAGGCCAACGCCGCCGGCGATCAGGAACGCCGCCTTCCACCCGAAGGCGATCGCCACCGCGGGAATGGCGAGCGGCGTGATGATCGCGCCGATATTGGGCGCGGTGTTGCCGATGCCCAGCGCGATCGATCGGTCCTTCGGTCCGAAATAGGTCGCGGCGGTCTTCACCGCCGCCGGGGTGCCGATCGACTCGGCCGCCCCCAGCACGATCCGCGCGCCGATGAAGCCCGAGACGCTGGCGGCAAAGGCATGGGCCATGCCGGCGACGCTCCACACCGCGACGCCCACCGCAAAGCCGATCCGCAACCCGACCCGGTCGATGAACCAGCCGGTGCCCAGGAAGGCGACCGCCGCGGCGAACTGGAACGCCGAAGCCATGTTGCCGTAATCCTGGTCGGACCAGCCGAATTCCAGCTCGAGCGTCGGCTTGAGCAGCGCCAGGATCTGGCGATCGACATAGTTGAGCATGATCGCGAAGAAGACGAGCGCGACGATCGCCCACCGGCCCGCACCTGCACTCCGCGTCATGCGCCGCACGCCATCAGAAGTTCAGCCGGGCGGTGATGCCGGCATAGCGATCCGCCTCGCGCGGGATGATGTAGCGATAGGCGCCGCCGGGCCCGCTGCTGACGATCGATGCCGGGAAGCTGGTGTCGAGCAGGTTCTTGACCTGTGCGGTGATCCGGAACCGGTCGTCGGCGTCGATCAGCGATGCCGACAGGTTGATCAGCGTATAGGCCGGGATCTCGGTCAGCGCGCGAACCGTCGGATTGGCATCGAACTGCCCCGCCTGGCTCGACTGGGTCGAGATCTGCGTGCCCAGCCCGATATCGAACGCGCCGCCGGTGCGGATCCGGTAATCGGCGTTGAACGACCCCTTCCAGCGGATGCCGGCGCCCAGCTGGGTGCCGCTGGGGATCACGCCCGTCACCACGCCGTTGGTCGGCAGCTTGAACTGGTCGACATGCGCGTCGGTATAGGCCAGCCCGCCCGACAGCGACAGGTCGGGGATCGGTCGCGCCAGGAAGTCGAGCTGCGCGCCGCGGGTCGAGACCTCGCCCGCATTGGTGAAGCGGGTGACCAGCACGCCGGCGACCAGATCGGGATTGTTCGCCTGGTAATTGTGATATTTCGCGTACCAGGCGGCAAGGTTCAGCACGAGCCGTCCGTCGAAGAAGCTGTTCTTCAGTCCCAGCTCGAAGCTGTCGGCGGTTTCCGGCTCGACGATGTTGGTGCCGGTCGCGGTCAGGTTGAAGAAGACGTTGTACGCCGGGCCCTTGTAGCCGCGGGCATAGGTGGCATAGGCCATGGAGGTCCGGCTCAGGTCGAGCTGGAGCCCGGCCTTGCCCGAGACATTCTGGTTGCTGGTGCTGTCGGCGAACGGGCCGAAGCTGGGGTTGATGCCGGGGCCGGCGAGCGTCGTCACGCGCTGGTGGAACACGTCGAGATCGTCGATCGTGTAGCGCAGCCCGGCGATGCCGCGAAAGCCCGCGCCGAAGTTCAGCGTCGCCTGGCCGAACAGCGCATAGTTGGTGAAGGTTGATCCGAAATCGGCGGTGCCGCTGGGCCGGGTGACGGTCAGGCCCGGCGTGGTGCACGGCACCAGCACGCCTGCCGCGGGGGCGGGGTTGGCGGTGCAGACGATGTCGTTGCGGGTGAAGATGCGGCGCGAGTCGGCGCGCGAATAGAAGGCACCGACGACATATTCGAGGAACTGGCCGCTGGGCGAGGTCAGCCGCAATTCCTGGCTGAACGTGTTGCCGGTCTGCGGGCCGGTATCGTGCAGCTGGTTCAGCCCGACATAGGCGGCGGGCAGCCAGTCGCCGTCGCGGATCTCCTCATTGTTCCAGTCGCGATAGGCGGTGATCGAGGTCAGCAGGTGGCGCCCCAGCGTCCAGTCGGCCTGAAGCGACACGCCCCAGCCGGTCTCGCGGGTGGCGGTGATCAGGTCCTGGTTGATCGTTCGCGACTTGTTGCCGTTGATGTCGGGCAGCAGCGGGGCCGACGCGCCGGTGGTCGGCGGCGTGCCGATCACCTCGGCGCAGCAATCGTCGCGGCTCTCGCGATAATCGGCGATCAGGGTGAAGCTGAGGTCGGGCGTCGGATCGGCGACGACGATCCCGCGCAGGCCCCAATGGTCGTACCCGTTCACCCGCCGTCCGCCATGGGCGATGTTGCGGATATTGCCTTCCCAATTGCCGTAGAAGCCGGTGACCCGGCTCTTCACCACATCGCCCAGCGGCACGTCGATCGCGCCGCGGACGCGATATTCGTTGCCGCCGGTGAAATAGCTCGCCTCGGCAAAGCCGCCGAAATCATTGCCCGGGCGCTTGGTGACGATGTTGATCACGCCCGCCGACGCGTTCTTGCCGAACAGCGTGCCCTGCGGTCCCGGCAGCACCTCGATCCGCTCGATATCGATCAGGTCGCTGAACGCCTCGCCCGCGCGGCTATAGACCACGCCGTCGACCACGGTGGAGATGGACGGTTCGCCCGCGATCGAGAAGGTCGAGGTGCCGACGCCGCGCAGGAACAGCGACTGGTTTAGCGTCGTCCCCGACTTGCGGAAGTTCATCGTGGGGACGAGATACTGGGCGTTCTCGAGATTGACGCCCGCCTGCGCGGCCAGCGTGTCGCCGGTGACGACCGAGACCGCGATCGGCACATCCTGAAGCCGCTGCTCGCGCTTCTGCGCGGTCACGATGATCTCGGCAGGCGCGTCGCGCTCCTGCTCGGCCTGGCGCCCGGTCGCGGGGGCGTCCTGTGCCCTGGCAGGCACGCTCATCAGGGCGGCCATCGCCGCGCCGACCATCAACCACTGGTTCTTCACGAGCATTCCCCTCATAATCCCTACTCAATCGGTAGGGTTATATAATGTCCCGCGCTGTCACTCATCAGTTTGTCTTTGCTCGAGTCAAGCCCGGCTTCATTCAGAACCCGAGTTCGGCCATTTCCACGACGCGGTTCTCGCGCGCGCTGATCTCGGCGGCGGTGCCGATCGCGACCGCCATCAGCCCGTCGCGCGCGCTCACCTCGACCGGGCCGGCACCGCGAACCGCCGCGTTGAACCGCTGATGCTGGTAGAAGGTCGACCCATGGTGGCTGCCGGCATCCAGCGCCGCCTGGTCGACCTCGACGACATGCCGCTCGACCTGCTTGGCATTGCCGAAGCCGGTGCGCGGGCTGAATACCAGCGCGCCTTCGGGGATCAGTACGTCCAGCCGCGCGCGGTCGCCGACCGCGGTGATCTCTTCCTGGTTCTCGGCTCCGTCGGCGAACATCGACAGGTCGAGCATCGCGCGGACCCCATTGGCGAAGTCGACCACGGTATAGCTGTTGTCGATGATGTCGGGGGCCTCGCCGCCATAACGCTCGTCCAGATGGTTCACGTCCATCGCGCCCGAGCAATAGACGCGCACCGCCTCCGCCCGGACGATCAGGCGCATCAGGTCGAAGAAATGGCAGCATTTCTCGACCATCGTCCCGCCGGTGTTGCGGCTGAACCGGTTCCAGTCGCCGACCTTGGGCAGGAACGGGAAGCGATGCTCGCGGATCGACAGCATCCGTAGCGCGCCGATCCGCCCGTCATGAACCTGTGCGACGAACTCCGCCGCGGGCGGCATGTAGCGATATTCCATCGCGGTCCAGAAGGGGCGGGTCATCGCCTCGGCGCGCTCGATGATCCAGCGCGCATCGTCCAGCGTGGTGGCCAGCGGCTTTTCGCACAGGATCGCGACATCGGCGTCGAACAGCGGTTCGAGCACGGCGCGGTGGGTGTAGTTGGGGCTGGCGACGATCACCGCATCGACGAGGCCGCTGGCGGCCAGCGCCGCACTGTCGGCAAAGGCAGCAACCCCCTCGGCCCGATCGCCCAGCGCGGACCGCGCCCAGGCCAGCGAGGTCTCGACCGGATCGGCGATTGCCGTGACCACCGCGCCCGGCGTGATCGCCAGGTTCTGCAGATGCTCGATGCCCATCATGCCGGTGCCGACCAGCCCGTAACGTACTTGCTCGACCAAGCCAGTATCCCTTATTGCGTGACAGCGATGTCGCAGCTTGATCCTACACCCAAAGCCATTCCCCTCGGCAAGAGCGGAATCCTTGTGCCCCCGATAGCCTGGGGCATGTGGCGCTTCGCCGGCGCCGGAATCGATGAGGGGCGGCGGCTGATCGAGGCCGCGCTGGACGCTGGCGTGACCCTGTTCGACACCGCCGACATCTATGGCTTCGATGGCAGCGGCGGCTTCGGCGATGCCGAGGCGCTGCTGGGACAGGTCTTTGCCGAGTCGCCCGGGCTGCGCGATCGCATGGTGCTGGCCACCAAGGGCGGGATCACGCCGCCGGTGCCTTATGATTCCAGCCCCGCCTATCTCGCCCACGCGCTCGACGCCTCGCTGGCGCGACTGGGCGTCGATCAGGTCGATCTCTACCAGATCCATCGCCCCGACCTCCTGACCCACCCGCAGGAAGCTGCGCGCGCGCTCGAGGATGCGGTGACCGCGGGCAAGGTGCGCGCTGTCGGTGTGTCGAACTACACGCCCGATCAGGTGCGGGCACTGGCGGCGGTCCTGACGATCCCGCTGGCCAGCCATCAGCCCGAATTCTCGCCGCTGCACCTCGATCCGCTGGTGAACGGCGTGTTCGACCAGGCGATGGAACTCGATCTGGCGATCCTCGCCTGGTCGCCGCTGGGCGGCGGGCGACTCGGCGATCCGCAGGATGCCCGCGGCCAGGCGGTTGCGACCGTCCTCGATCGCAAGGCGGCGGAGTCCGGCGCCAGCCGTGCGGCGGTAATCTACAGCTGGATCATGGCGCACCCCGCCCGGCCGATCCCGATCGTCGGCACACAGAAGGTCGAGCGCATTGCCGAGCTTGGCCAGGCGCATGCGATCGCGTGGAGCCGCCAGGACTGGTATGACGTGCTGGTCGCGGCGCGCGGCGAGCGGCTGCCGTGATCCGCGCGATCGTCGCCCTGTTGCTGGCGACGATCGCGTCGCCGGCGCTGGCCGATCCGGTCGCGACCGATCGCGGCTCGGTCGAGGGGGTGACGCTCGATACCGGCGTCCGGGCCTGGCTCGGCATTCCGTTTGCCGCCCCGCCGGTCGGCGACCTGCGCTGGAAGCCGCCCCGGCCGGCGGCGCGCTGGAGCGGCGTTTACCCTGCCACCCGCTTCGCCCCCTCCTGCATGCAGCCGCTGCGCGACCATGGCATCGCCTATTATGTCGGCGACGATCCGATCGCCGAGGATTGTTTGTACCTCAATGTCTGGGCGCCGAAGACCGCGCGCCCCGGCGCGAAGCTGCCGGTCATCGTCTTCATCCATGGCGGCTCGTTCGTCGCGGGATCGGCGCGCAAGCCGCTATATACCGGCGAGACGCTTGCCGCCGACGGCGCGATCGTCGTCGGGATCAACTATCGGCTGGGCGCGCTCGGCTTCATGGCGCACCCCGCGCTGACCGCCGAATCGCCCGACCATGCCTCGGGCAATTACGGCCTGCTCGACCAGATCGCCGCCCTGCGCTGGGTCCAGGCGAACATCGCCGCGTTCGGCGGCGACCCGGGCAGGGTCACGATCATGGGCCAGTCGGCCGGGGCGATCAGCCTGGCGCTGCTCCAGGTCAGCCCCGGCGCGCGCGGGCTGTTCCACCGCATCGTCGCGCTCAGCGGCTCGCCCTATCTGTCCGCCTCCACCGATCGCAGCGCGACGCTGGCCGAAGGCGAGGCGGCGGGCGCCGCCTTCCAGCAAAAGCTGGGCGCGTCCGATCTGGCGGCACTGCGCAGGATGCCGGCCGACCGCATCGTCGCGGCGCAGGGGCCGCTGGCGATGCCGATCATCGACGGGCTCGCGGTGCCGATGGCGCCGGCGGCGGCCTATGCCGCGCATCGCCAGGCCGATGTCCCGCTGCTGATGGGCACGGTGCGCGACGAGGCGCTCGGACCGCTGGGCGCGGCAGCGACGCTGGCCGACTATCGCGCTGCCGTGGCGCGCAGCTTCGGCGACCGCGCCGAAGCCGTGCTGGCGCTGTATCCCGCGAGCGACGACCCGGCGGCGCGCATTGCCGCCCGCGCGCTGGCGCATGACATCGGCTTCTCGACGATGATGCGGAGCTGGGCGCGGATGCAGGCGGCATCGGGCAGGGCGCCGGTCTTCGCCTATTGGTTCGACCGCCGCCATCCCTATGCGCCGGGCGTCGCCTATTCGGATCTCGACCCGGCGACCACCGGGATCAACCATACCGATGACGTCCCGTTCTGGCTCGGCACGTTCGACAGCCTGAACGGACCGCGACGCACCCGCGACTGGGGAGACGAGGACCGTGCGCTGGGCGCGCGGATGCGGGCGGCGGTCATCGCCTTTGCCGCGACGGGCGACCCCAACAACGCTGCGCTCGGCCTGCGCTGGCCGCGATACACCCCGGCGGCCGAACAGATGGTCGGCTTCGGCGACACCGTCCGGCTGCTTGCCTGGCCGGACCGGGACAGGATGGACAGGCTCGCCGCGCTCGGCATTCCCGAGCCGCGGTCCGCCAGGAAGGATATGAAGTGACGACTCCGTGCGAAGTCAGCTGGTTTTCCGCGCTGTGCGATGACGATTATGAATTTCTCGGCGTGCCCGATCCGATGCTCCAGTCGAGCTGGGAGCATTGTCGCGACATCGTGATGCAGGCCGAGAGCGGCGGGTTCGACAATATCCTGCTGCCGTCGGGCTATGCGCTGGGCATCGACACCACCGCCTTCGCCGCGGCGATCGCGCCGATGCTGAAGCGGCTGGCGCTGCTGATGGCGGTGCGCGTCGGCGAAAGCTGGCCGCCCCAGCTGGCGCGTCAGATCGCGACGATCGACCGGATGCTGGGCGGGCGGCTGAACATCAACATCATCTCGTCCGAAATGCCGGGCGAAACGCTAGGGTCGGCGCCGCGCTACGCCCGCACCGTCGAACTGATGCATATCCTGAAGACGCTGCTGAACGGCCAGCCGCTCGACCATCAGGGCGAGCATTGGACGCTGAAGGTCGATCCGCCGCGCATCTCGACCCTGTCGGGCAAGGCGCCCCTGCTCTATTTCGGCGGCCTGTCCCCCGATGCGCGCGAGGCCGCGGCGCAGGGCTGCGACGTCTATCTGATGTGGCCCGATGTCGAGGCGAATGTCGCGGCGATCATCGCCGACATGAAGGACCGTGCCGCGCGTCACGGCCGCACGCTGAAGTTCGGCTACCGCGCGCACGTCATCGTCCGCGACACCGAGGAGGAAGCGCGGCTCTACGCCGATCGCCTGCTGTCGAAGCTCGATGCCGCACGCGGTGCCGAGATCCGGGCGAAGTCGCTCGACTCGCAATCGGCGGGGGTGGCCGCGCAGGCGGCGCTGCGCGAGGGCGCGGCGTCGGACGGCTATGCCGAGGACAATCTGTGGACCGGGATCGGCCGGGCGCGATCGGGCTGCGGCGCGGCGATCGTCGGCGATCCCGACCAGGTGCTGGCAAAGCTGAACCGCTACCGCGAGATGGGCATCGATGCCTTCATCCTGTCGGGCTATCCGCATGCCGCCGAGGCCGACCTGTTCGCGCGCCATGTCCTGCCGCGCATCGATCACGCGCCGCTGGCGTCGGTCGCTTAGGTCACTCAGCCGCCGCGGGTTTCCATCGCGTGGAGCGCGGGCGGGATGTGCACCGCGATCTCGCCCGCGCGAAAGCCGATCGGCGCGCACAGATTGCCCGCGCGTCGCCCCGCCTCGCCGTGCAGCCACACGCCCCAGGCGGCGGCCTCGCGCGGCGGCGCACCGCGCGCCAGCAGCCCGCCGATCAGCCCGGCCAGCACATCGCCCGATCCCGCGGTGCCCAGCCCGGCGACGCCGCTGCGATAATGGAGGCAGTCGCTATCGCCGGGTGCGGCGATGACCGTGTCGGCGGATTTCAGCGCGACGATCGCACCGAACCGGTCCGCCGCCCGGTGCGCCGCAGCCGCCAGGTCGACCTCGATCGCGTCCTTGTCGCAGTCCAGCAGCCGCGCCAGTTCGCCGGGATGCGGCGTCAGCACGACCTCGCGGCGGCCGGGCAGCAACGCCGCAGCGGCGGTCATCGCCCCGGCGTCGAGCAGGATCGGCACCTCGCACTGGTCGATCAGCGCGGCGACGATCGCCTCGGTCCGGTCGGTCTGGCGCATGCCGGGCCCGACCACCAGCGCGTCGATCTGGCCGAAACGGCGCTGCATGCTGTCCGGCAGGGGCGAGACGATCTCGCCGTCATGTTCGGCTAGTGCGATCACCGCGGCTTCCGGAAAGGCGATGCCGATTGCGGTTGCGATGCTCGAAATAGTTGCAAGTGCAACCTTTCCCGCACCCGATCGAAGTGCGGCGTCGCCGGTCAACAGCAGTGCGCCCGGTACCTCGGCCGATCCGCCGATCGCCAGCACCCGGCCGCGCGCATCCTTGTCCTTGCCGCCCGCGACGCTGGGCAGCGGATGCGCCGCCAGCCATGGCGAGTCGATCGCGGTCAGGCTCATCCGCGTGCCGCCATCGGCGGATCCTTGGCGGTGGTGACGGGCACGCGCTCATGTTCGACCGGGGCGGTGAGGTTGTAGCGATCGAGCACCAGCCCGCCCTGATGGCCGAAATCGGGATCGAAGCGATAGTCGGTGACCCCGCAATTGGCGACGTCACCCTCGGCGTCGATCGCCAGGATGCGTTGCTCGTCGAGCGATTCGATGATGTAGCGCATGCACAGCACCACCACCTGATGCGCGACGATCAGCACGCGGCCGCCGGCATGGTGGAGCGAGATCGTGTCGAGCACCGAGCGCAGCCGCAGGATCACGTCGCACCAGCTCTCGCCGCCGGGCGGACGATGATAGAATTTGCCGAGCAGCCGGCGGAACTCGGCCTGTTCGGGCTGGAGGTTGCGGACACCCTGGGTGGTCAGCCCGTCGAGGATGCCGAACTCCTTCTCGCGCAGCCGTTCGTCGCGGCACAAGGGCTCGTCGGCATCGACGCCGCCGCACTCGCGGATCAGCGCAGCGGTCTGCATCGCGCGAACATAGGGCGAGACGAGCACCGCGGTCGGTCGCTCGTCGGCGGGCATCGCCGCGAACCACTGGCCCAGCGCGCGCGACTGATCCTCGCCCAGGCCGCTGAGCGGCACGTCGACGTCGCGCTGGCTCAGCGCGATCCGGTCGAGCCGGGCATCGTGCGCGGCGTCGCGCGCGACATTGCCCGCCGACTGGCCGTGCCGAACCACCCACAGCCGCTCCGGCCAGCGCGGCGCATGTGTCAGGCGATCATTCGCGGCCATCGCGCATCCCGTTCATTCGACAGCCGGCTCAGCGGGCGCGCCCGCCGCCATGGCAGACGCGCATCGGGCGAAGCGCCGCGCCAGGCTGTGCCATCAGCGCGAGCAATCGGGCGCGCACGCCGTGCGCCGCAAGCTGGGCATCGACCGCGAGGTGCCGTTCGCTGACCAGGATCTGGCGGAGTTGCGCCAGGGTGCGAGCCCGGCCGTCGCGAACGAGGTCGAATGCGCGCTGGACGGTGCTGTCCTCTTCCATCGCTTAGACCGCCGGCGCCGCGACCGCACGGGTCTCGGCAGGGGGAAGGCCAGAGCTGCCGGCCAGCGCCATCAGCTCTTGCTTGCGCGCGAGCATCGCCTCGCCGAGGGCGACCAGGTCGACATCGGTTTTGCGGCACTGGGCGAACATGCCCTCGCCGCGCATCTCCTCCTCATGGACGTGATGCTCGATCTCCTCCGACAGCACCTTCACCTTGGCGTCGTAGAAATCGTCTTCCGGCGATCCTGCCTCGATATCGTTGATCAGCACCTTCGCGCCGTCATGCTCGACATAGGCCTCGTCCAGCGTGTCCTCCTCGATCTTGCCGCGGAACGCCGGGTAGAAAATCTCTTCCTCGATCAGGGTATGCACCTTGAGCTCGGTGCAGATCTGCCGCGCAAGCTTCTGCTTGCTCGACTTGCCGCTGGTCGCCTCGAACTTTTCGAACAGGTCCTCGACCGAGCGATGGTCCGCCTTCAACAGGGCGATCGCATCGGTATAGCGGGGTTCGGGCATCGCGGCTCTCCCATGAGTGACGAGTCTCAAACCGCCGTGACGCGGCGAGTTCCGCTTCCTGATCTATGTCAGTCCGCGAAACCGGTGCGGGCGACCGGCGGAGCGCCATTCCGGAACCGGCCGGATCCGCCAGCTTGCCGATCGCTACCGGCAGGTCGCGTCATGCCCATGGCTACTGACGCAAGGCATATTGACAATCGATGCACGTATTATCGATAATCAATATATCGAAACGGGAGTCGCGGGATGGGGCAGAGTCGGATTGTCGGGGCGCTCGCACGGGTGCTGACGGTGATGCAGGGCATAAACTATATCTGCGGCGCACTGTTCGTCGTGGCGCTGATCGCGACCCTGCCGTTCGTCGGCGTTCTCGAGGCGCGGCTGATCGCGAAATACGGGCCGGCGCTGGGGTCGGGCGACGCGCTGCTGGCAATGCGCGGGGTGATGCTGGTGGGGCTGCTCGCGGTGTGGGCGGTCGCGCGGCTGTTCTCGGCGCTGGCGGCGATGGTCGCGTCGGTGCGCGCGGGCGATCCCTTCGTCGCCGCCAATGTCGTGCGGCTGCGCAGCATCGGCTGGTCGATTCTCGCGCTTCAGCTGCTCGACCTGATCGTCGGCGCCGCCAGCTTCTGGTTCAAATCGCGCGGCATCGACTATGTCGACTGGACGCCCTCGCTGATCGGCTGGCTGGCGGTGCTGGTCGCCTTCGTGCTGGCGGAGGTGTTTCATCAGGGCACGGCGATGCGCGACGATCTGGCGGACACGATCTGATGGCGGTCCGCGTACATCTCGACGAACTGCTCCACCAGCGCCGCATGACGCTGACCGAGCTCAGCGATGCGGTTGGGATCACGCTCGCCAACCTGTCGATCCTGAAGACCGGCAAGGCCAAGGCGATCCGATTCTCGACGCTCGAGGCGCTTTGCGAGGCGCTGCAATGCCAGCCGGGCGACCTGCTGACTTTTCATGAGGGGGAAGACCAATGATGTGGGTGAAACGCTTTTTCGGTGACCTGATCGGCGCGCATGTCGACGGGGCGCGGGTGATGCTTGCGCTGCCATGGCTGTTCGGGATCGTCGTGCTGTGCGAATTCGCCCAGCATGTCGTGGAGATCCGCACCGGATTCTTCGTCGATGCCGCGACCCGCGAGGCAGTCGCGCTCGACGCGGGGCGGATGGCGTTCGCCTGGCCCAAGATGGCGCTGGTCTATATCGGCGGTTTCTTCGCGATCCGGTATCTCGTGCTGGGTGATGCACGACTGGCGATGCGCCCGTCCGCGGCGACGGTCGCCCGCTACCTGCCTTATGTCGCCTATTCGCTCGCGCTGTTCGTCCTGATCTTCTTCGCAGGGAGCTTCCTGCCCAAGGATCAGGTCATGGGATTCCGCAGCGTGGTGGGACTTTCCCAGGTCGCGATCGAGCCGCTGCTGATGCTGTGGATCGTCTCGGCGGCCACGGATGGCCCGGTCTCCGGCCCGCTGCGCTCGGCCCGGCTGACCGGCTGGATGTATCTGTGGGCGCTGCCGATCTTCTTCATCGGTCGCCTGCCGCTCAACGGCGCGCATCAATATTTCCATCATCTGGCGCTGGGGAAATCCGCCGCCACGGTCTGGACGCTGATGATCATCGACGCGCTGATGGTGGGGCTGCTCGTGGCGGCAATACCGGCGCTCTACGTCCGGATCGCGCGAGCGATCGACGAGCGGGCGCTGCGCCGCGCACGACTCGCCGTGGCTTGATCCTGCCTTGGGCGTAGGTCCCGGACTCGCGCGCTCCGGGACCGCTTGTCTCTCCCGCTGTTCCGGCTAGGCTGTCCGGCAGCAGGGGGGCAGATGCCGGGGGAAATCATCGACTTGGGCGACGAGCCTCGCGGTTTCGCGGGGCTCGACTCGTGGCGGACCGATGTCGATGCCGCGATCGCCGCGGCGCGGCTCCATATCGCGGATCATGACGATCCCCTGCTCGGTGCATCACGCGAGGCCACCGACCAACCCGCGCAGGGCTATTTCCGCGATATCGGGTGGATCTGGCTGTGGATCATCCTGCCCTTTGCCGCGGTGGTCAGCGCGATCGTCTGGTGGGAAAGCCGGGGCAGCTTCTGGTGGGACGAGGAGGGCACATATGAGCCCGTGGCCCGCGGCGAGCCCCGAGGCCTGGCCGATCCGGCGATCGCGGACGCGGGGAATGCGATCATCGACAATGCGATGATGGACAATGCACTGGCCGCCGTCCTGTCGGAGTCCGCCCCCAGTGAGGATTCGTCCGACGAAACGCTGCCGATCGACGCGCGTGCGGTGCAGGCCCTGCGCCATTGCCTCGAAGAGCGGACGCGGCTGGGCGCCGAACGGGGCGCGCTTGCCGATCTGGGCATCAACGATCCCGACCGGCACGATTCCGCCGTTCCCGGCTTCAACGGGCGCGTCGACGACTTCAACCGGCGCTGTGTCGGCCGGGCCCATAGCGAACCCGAATGGGCAGAGGCGGAACGGGGGCTGGCCGATCCCGCCACCCTGCGACTCCAAGGGCAAGCGCGTGTCTTCTGACCTCGCATCCAATCCGTTCGCGATCCTCGGCGTCTCGCCCCGGGACCGGAGCGAACGAGCTCGCGCCGCGGTCGACGCCGCATCGGGTGCGCTGGCCGCGTCGCGTCGCGAGGCGGCGGCAAGGCTCGGCGCCTCGGCCTCGCGCCTCGATGCCGAAATGGCATGGCTTCCGGGGGCGCCGCCGGAAATCGGCGCTCAGGCGATCGCCGGTCTCGGCAATGCATCGGCGCTCGCCGCCATTCCCGTCCAAGGCCTGGCCCGCGCCAATATCCTGATCGACGCGATCGCCGCACTGCCCGACAGCGATGCGGAGCGACTGGCCGAATGGACCGAACTGCTCGCGTCCGCCGCAGCGTTCGACAGCGTCGATGACCTGCTGGCGCAGATCAATGCCGATCGCGCGCTTGCCGGAGTGATGCTGGTGTCCAGCCGGAGCGCGGTGGAAGAGGCGCTGGCGCGACGCCGCGCCACGCTGATCGAACGTGCCTGCGCCGAGATGACGGGCGGCCCGACGCGGGTCATGCTGAAGGCGATGCGCGCGCTGGCGGAGCGGGTCCCGGCGCCGTCCGATCCGATGCTGGTGGCGCTGTTCGATCGGTACGCCGCCGGCGTCGGCGACTGGCTGGCCGAAGAGGCGGAAGCCGCGGTCCTCCTCGCCAATGAGATCGCCCGGGTTGCGAGGCTGCGGCCCGACGCGCTGACGCCGCTGACCGACAGCTTCGAGCAACTGCTCGGCCGATGGGCGGAGATTGCGCTGCCGGTCCAGCGCGCAGCAGGCGCCCGGCGCGCGCCGGGCGATCCTGCGAGCATCCGGCTTGCGGAGGCGCTGACACATGCGATCGACGCGCTTCAGCGCAACGCTATTCATGCCGCCGCTGCTGCGTTGACCAATCAGGGCATGGCGGCATTGGCCGGCGTGCCGCAAGCGCTGAGCACGCTTCGGGATGAGCGGAGCGAGATCGATCGCGATATGGCCGAATTGGCCAAGCGTGATCCGATGCTTCACTATTCGGTTGCCCTCGGCTCGATCCTGAGCCGCGAACTCAGGATTTCGCCCGACGGCGTATATTATCGCGACGTCTTCACCTCGGTATACGACATCGAGGCGATCCGTTGGGGACGGTATGCGTATGGGGATAGCCTTACGCCCTGGGGCGTCAGCTGGACCGTTCGGGGCCGGAAGACCAACGTGAATCTCGCCGGACGCGCAATCTGCGAGGAAATCATCGCCACGATGCGCCGGGCCTGGGGGCCGATGCTGATGAAGAAGGTGGCCACGCGCCTTCATCGCGGCGAGCCGATCCGGCTGGGCAAGGCGGTACTGCGCGACGGGTCGATCGCACTGCCCATCGCCTGGAGCTTCGGCGAAACGGTCGAGTTGGGCTGGGAAGAGATCGAGATGGCGTGGGACAATGACCGGTTGCGTCTGTCGGGGCGCGCGCAGGCGAATGCGCGCGTGCGGCTCGACCCGTCCGCGTTCGACAATATTGCGATCATCGAGGACTTGATCGCGCGCGCTCAGGCGCGGCGTTGGACCCGCCTGAGCGACGGGCTGATCTGAGGCGGGCTCAACCCTCGATATAGCGTGCCTCGACGCTGACCGGGAAATTCACCGACCGGGCGATGAAGCAATAATGATGCACCTCGCCGTGGAGCGCATCGGCGGCGGCGAGGTCGGCGCCAGGATCGACACGGATTTCGGGACGCAGCACGGCGCTCAGGAACCGGCCCTCGCCGCGCGGGCCGGTTTCGCCGACGCCCAGCGGGTCGTCGCGATACTCATGCACAACGATGCCGGCCTTCGCCGCCAGATGCAGATACCAGAGCATATGGCAGGACGAGAGGCTGGCGAGCAGCAGGTCCTCTGGATTGGGCCTTGCCGGGTCGCCGCCCAGCAGCGGGTCGTTCGAACAGGCGATCTCCGCCTTGCCCGGCGTGACGATCGACCAGGTCCGGTCATAGCCGCGATAGCTGCGCGTGCCCTCGCCGCGGTTGCCGGTCCAGGCGATGCGGGCGGTATAGTCGTGCGTGACGGTCGGCATGGCAGGCTCCGGTCGGCGAGTCGGGTCGTGGGGGTATAGCGCTGGTTTGGCAGTGGTTTGCATCTCCTCCCCCGCTTCGCGAGATAGAAGAGGCATGCGACCGCATCGCCAGCTTACAGATACCGCATCCACCACGCGCCGCTCGCGCGCTTCTTCGCCGCGAACCAGCGGCAGGCGAACCAGCAGGGGACCGCGACCAGCGCCGCGATCGCCAGGACCTGCCACAGCTGGGCGACGCCGTAATAGGTGCCGCTGAAGTTGCCGGTGACTGCCTGCGCCGCGAGGTTCAGCAGGTGCAGCAGATAGAGGTGCAGCAGGTAGAAGAAGAGCGGCACCGATCCGAACACGGTCAGCCATCCGGTCGCGCGCGACGGCAGCGCCTCGAACAGCGCGAGCAGCAGCGTGCCAACGCCCAGCGTCAGCAGCAGGAAGTCCATCGATGGCGGATATTTGGTGACGTTGAGGAAGCTCATCACCGTGCGCAACGGGGTTTCCTGCGCGTTCCAGGGCAGCGGATCGCCATAGAGGTTGATCGTCCGTGCCACCACGAAGAGCGTCAGCATCGCCGCGCCGAGCATTACCAGCCGGTGCCGGCGCCGCAGCGCATCGACCCCGCGGGCGAACCAGGGCCCGGCGGCATAGCCGAGCGCGATCACCCCGATCCAGGGCAGCAGCGGATAGGAAGTCCGCGCGCGGATGCCGCCGGGCAGGTCGATGAAGCCGCGATCGTGCAGGATCGCCCACGGGATATGGCCCGGCTCGCCCGGCGCGAACTGGATCGGGTCGAGGAGATTATGCCCGAAGACGATCACCAACCCGATCGTCGCCAGTGCGGCGCGCGGCAGATGGACCAAGGCGGCCAGTGCGATCATCGACAGCCCGATCACCCAGATCACCTGCAGAAACAGGATCGGCGGGGTGACGTCGAAGCTCCAGGCGAAGCTGACCGCCGTCAGTTCGAGCAGGACGAGGAACAGGCCCCGCTTGAACAGGAAGGCCGAGGCCGCGGGGGCGCCGCCCTTGCCCTCGGCATAGAGGCAGGCGGCGATGCCGGTCAGCGCGACGAAGATCGGTGCGCACAGGTGGGCGCCCAGTCGGGCGAAGAACAGGTCCGGCGCGATGCCGGCCACGTCCATCGGATCGCTGACCTGGGCATGATAGAAAAAGAATTCGCGCGAATGATCGACCAGCATCAGCAGGATCACCAGGCCGCGCAGGGCGTCGATCGACGCGATCCGCGCAGAGCGAACGACGGCTGCCGCGGGGGCGGGGGCGGTTGACAAGATATCGGGCATGACAGAAACGGGTATGGTACAACATAACATAGAGGGTCAAGTTTTGTTCGTTCGCTCCACGGTCCGCGCGGCCGGCCCCGCCGTCGCTGCGCTCGCCGCCGCATGCCTGTTCCCCGCCGACTCCCGCGCCGAAGAAGAAGTCAGGCCCGCGCCCGCCGGCGAGACCGCACCGGAATCGGAGGCGGAAGGACAGGAGATCGTCGTGCTCGGCACGCGCAGCGACCGCGCCGACCGCACGCTTTCGGCCGATATCGTCACCGAACGCATGTCGACATCGAGCCGCTCGATCGAGCGCGACCTGCTGGATGCGGCGGGTGCCTATCGCCTGTCCGACGCGCTGGAACTGGTGAGCGGGGTCAGCAACCAGAATAACCGCGGCGGCTTTCTCGACAATTTCGCGATTCGCGGTTTCCTCGGCACGCCCGATGGCGGCGCCGAATATTATGTCGACGGCTTCCTCGCCAATCGCGGGCTCGCCCCGCCGCGCGATCCCGCGACGGCCGAGCGGATCGAGTTGCTCAAGGGGCCGGCGGGCGCATTGTTCGGCGATATCGATCCGGGCGGCCGGGTGAACATCGTCAGCAAGACGCCGCGTTACGCGTCCGCCGCCAGCGCGATCCTGACCTATGGCTCGTTCAACACGCGTCGGGCCGAGCTGGACGTGACCGGGCCGATCGGCGGCGGCTTTGCGGTGCGGCTGGTCGCGGCGGGCGAGGACAGCGACGGTTGGCGCGATACGGTCTCGCTGAAGCGCCGCGTGCTGGCGCCGTCGATCAGCTGGCAGTCGGGCGCGGGCACGCGGATCACCTATGTCGGCGAGCTGACCGAGTTCGACGCGCCGTTCGATCGCGGCATTCCGGCGATCGGCGGCGACGCCAATGCGCTGCCGGCCAGCCATTTCTATGGCGAGCCGGGTGACGGCGTCACCCGCTTCCGCAACCAGCGCCACCAGCTGACCGGCGAGACGAAGCTGGGCGACGACTGGTCGCTGAACGGCGGCATCGCCTGGCGGACGGGGTCCCTGCGCGGCTTTTCGTCGGATCAGTCACGGCTGGTCGACAACCGCACCTTGTGGCGCCAGCGGCGCGAGCGCGGTTACACGGTCGACGACCTGTCGGCCAGGGTCGAACTGACCGGCCGGGTCGGCTCGCATCGGCCCAGCATCGGGGTGAAGGGCTATGTGCTCGACTATACCGAGCTCTTGATGCGCCGGAACCCGAGCGCGGCGGCGCCGCATGCGATCGACGTTTTCGATCCGGTCTATGGCGGCACCGCGCTGCCGTTGCTGCCCTTTACCGACAATCGCGAGAAGCGCTGGGCGGCGACGGTGTACGTCCAGGACATGTGGAACGTGACCGACCGGCTGACGCTCAGCGGCGGCGTGCGGTTCGACGCCTATCGCCAGCGCATCCGCAACAACCGCACCGGCGCGGTCGGCCGGACGATCGACGAGCCGGTCAATTTCCGCATCGGCGCCCGCTATGCGATCGACGAGGTGTTCGCGGTCCACGCCAATTGGGGCGAAAGCTTCCTGCTCAATTCGGGTATCGGCCGCGATGGCAGCGGTTTCGCGCCAGAGCGCGGCAAGGGCTATGAGCTGGGCGCAACCGCGTCGTGGCCCGGCATCGATATCGCCGTCACCTGGTTCGACATCGCCAAGCGCGACATCCTGACCAACGATCCGGTCGACCCCAATTTCCTGGCGCCGGTCGGCAGCCTGACCAGCCGCGGGATCGAGTTCGACGCGGCGGTGAAGCTGGGGCGCAACTGGCAGGTCGTCGCCAATTACGCCTGGACGCGTGCCCGCGCCGACGACAGCGCCTTCGCCACCGACCAGGTGCTCAACGTGCCCGAACATGCCGGCACGATCTTCGTCGTCGGTCGCTTCCTCGACGATGCGGGGCGCGGGCCGTCGGTCAGCGCCGGCCTTGCCTATGTCGGTGACCGCGCCGGGGCGATCGACGCCAGCGGGCTGGTCCTGCCGGCCTATGTGAAGGCCAAGGCTGCAATCGACTGGACGCTGTCGCCCCATGTCGCGGTGCGGCTGGAGGCGGACAATCTGTTCGACGAACGCTATGCGCAGAGTTCGTACAGCCCGGTGTGGATCTTCCCCGGTGCGCCGCGCACGGTGCGCGCGTCGCTCCGGCTGGCGCTCTAGGAACGGGCGCTTCGGGACGGATTCGGGCGGCGCCCTGTCGCCCGCCTCTTCGCTTGCCTATATCCGCGACTCGCGGGCATAAGCCGCGCTCCTGAATTCCCCGAAGAGAAAGTCCGATCCCGTGACCGAGATGTTCCGAATTACGCTGCCCGACGGTTCCGTCCGCGAGGTAGCCCCGGGGACTACCCCGGCGGACATCGCCGCGGCGATCGGTCCGGGCCTGGCCAAGGCGGCGCTGGCGGCGCGCGTCGATGGCGAGCTGCGCGACATCATGCGTCCGCTGGAAGGCGATGCGACGCTCGCGCTGGTGACGGCGAAGGACGAGAAGGACGCGCTCGAGCTCGCGCGCCACGATTATGCGCACATCCTGGCCGAGGCGGTGCAGAAGCTGTTCCCGGCGACGCAGATCACCTTTGGCCCCTCGACCGACGACGGCTTCTATTACGACTTCGCGCCGTCGCCCGACCGCGGCCCGTTCACCGACGACGACCTGCCGGCGATCGAGGCGGAGATGCGCCGGATCATCGCCGCCAACGAGCCGCTGATCCGCGAGGTGTGGAACCGCGACGACCTGATCGCGCGCTGGACCGCTGAAGGCGAGATGTTCAAGGCCGAATGGGCAGCCGAGCTTCCCGAGGGCGAGGAACTGACCGTGTACCGCGCCGGCAAGGGCGAGGACGCGTGGCTCGACATGTGCCGCGGGCCGCACCTGGCCTCGACCGGCAAGGTCGATCCCAATGCGTTCAAGCTGACGCGCGTTTCGGGCGCCTATTGGCGCGGCGACCAGAACAACCCGCAGCTGTCGCGCATCTACGGCACCGGCTGGCTGAACAAGAAGCAGCTCGACGAGCATCTCGTCCGTCTGGAGGAAGCCGCCAAGCGCGACCATCGCCGCATCGGCCAGGAGATGGACCTGTTCCACCTCCAGTCCGAGGCGCAGGGCAGCGTGTTCTGGCACCCCAAGGGCTTCCTGCTGTGGCGCCAGCTCGAGGCCTATATGCGCCGCCGGCTCGACGCCGCGGGCTATGCCGAGGTCAAGACGCCTCAGCTGATGGACGCGCGCCAGTGGGAGCAGTCGGGCCATTGGGGCAAGTATCGCGAGAACATGTTCGTCGTGCCCGACGAGATTCCGGGCACCGACGACGAGGCGCCGGTGCTGTCGGGCGATGCCGACCTGATGGCGCTGAAACCGATGAACTGCCCGGCGCACATCATGGTGTTTCGCCAGGGGATCAAGTCGTACCGCGACCTGCCGATCCGCATGGCCGAATTCGGCTGCTGCCACCGCAACGAGCCGCACGGCGCGCTGCACGGCATCATGCGGGTGCGCCAGTTCACCCAGGACGATGCGCATATCTTCGTGCGCGACGACCAGATCGTCGACGAGATCCGCGACTTCTGCGACCTGCTCGACAGCGTTTACAAGGACCTGGGGTTCGAGAAATACGCGATCAAGCTGGCGCTGCGCCCCGAGAAGCGCTTCGGCGACGATGCGATGTGGGACAAGGCCGAGCAGACGCTGCGCGACGCCGTCGCCGCGGCGGGCCGCGCGACCGAGGATTTCGGCTGGGAGGAACTGCCCGGCGAGGGTGCCTTCTATGCGCCGAAGCTGGAATTCCACCTGACCGACGCGATCGGCCGGACCTGGCAGGTCGGCACGATCCAGGCGGACACGGTGCTGCCCGAGCGGCTGGACGCGAGCTATATCGGCGAGGATGGCGAGCGCCACCGGCCGATCATGCTCCACCGCGCGATCCTGGGCACGTTCGAGCGCTTCATCGGCATCCTGATCGAGCACCATGCCGGGCGCTTCCCGATGTGGCTGTCGCCGGTTCAGGCAGTGGTGGCGACGATCGTCTCGGATGCCGACGACTATGCGAAGCAGGTCGCGGCGACGCTGGCCGCGGCCGGCATCCGCGTCGAGACCGACCTGCGCAACGAGAAGATCAACTACAAGGTGCGTGAGCATTCGGTGGCGAAGGTCCCCAACCTGCTGGTCGTCGGCAAGCGCGAGGCCGAGGAAGGCACCGTCGCGCTGCGCCAGCTGGGCAGCGACCGCCAGCGGGTGATGAGCCTGGACGAGGCGGTGGCGATGCTCGTGGCCGACGCGACCCCGCCCGACCTGAAGCGATGACCGGATGGCGCATCCGCCCTCGCCGGCGGATGCGCCACCGTCGAATCGCCCCGGAGCTGCGGCAACGGTTGCGCTTCCGGCTCCGGAAGCCGATATAAGAGTCGCCCGCGCGCCACAGTCCGCGGTATTTTCAGCCGGATGGCGCGGCCGGGGTACCGGATCGCGCATTTGTGCGTTATCTGCCCACAACCGCATGTCAATGACGACAGGAGCAAGTCTTATACGTCCTCCCATGACCCGGCGCCCGTTGGCGCCCCCGCCGATGAACGGCCCGCGCTTCAATGAATTCATCCAGTCGCCGAAGGTGCGGGTGATCGATCATGAGGGCGAGAATCTCGGCGTGATGTACACCCGCGAGGCGATCGAGCAGGCAGCCGAACATGGGCTGGACCTGGTCGAGGTGTCGCCCAACGCGGACCCGCCCGTCGCGAAGTTCCTCGACGTGGGCAAGTTCAAGTACGAGGCCCAGAAAAAGGCCAACCTCGCCCGAAAGACGCAGAAGACGCAGGAGATCAAGGAGATCAAGATGCGTCCGAACATCGACGATCATGACTATGATACGAAGATGAAGTCGATCCACAAGTTCATCGGCGAGGGCGACAAGGTGAAGGTGACGCTCCGGTTCCGCGGACGCGAGCTTTCGCACGGCCAGCTCGGCATGATCCTCCTCAAGCGCGTCCAGGAAGACACGGCGGAAATCGCCAAGGTCGAATCCTATCCGCGCATGGAAGGCCGCCAGATGCTGATGGTGATCTCGCCCAAATGACGCATCGCGTGCGAGGGTCGCTTCCGCTCGCGGCGGGAATGACCCTCGCCGCCTGCTCCATCGCCGCGACGGCGGTTCCGGCAAGCGCCCAGACCGTCCATCGCCCGGCGATCACCGCCCCGGCCGACGAGCCGATGGCGGTGCCGAAAGGCTATCGCAAGGTCTGGTCGGACGAGTTCGACCGGCCCGGCCTGCCCGACCCGGCGAAATGGACTTGGGACACCAGCCGCAACAAGATCGGCTGGCACAATGAGGAGCGGCAATATTATGCCGCGAAACGCCTTGAGAATGTCCGGGTCGAGAACGGCCATCTGATCATCGAGGCCCGCAAGGAGCGTCTGTCGGAAAAGCCGGATTTCGGCGGCCAGGACTATGCCTCGGGCAAGATCATCACCCGCGGCCTGGGCGACTTCACCTATGGCTTTATCGAGGTGCGCGCGAAGCTGCCCTGCGGCCGCGGCATCTGGCCGGCGATCTGGATGCTGGCGTCCGACGACAGTGCGGGATGGCCGGCGATGGGTGAGATCGACATCATGGAGCATGTCGGCTGGGACCCCGGGCGGGTCCATGGCACCGTCCATACCAAGGCATACAATCATGTCGCGAACACCCAGAAGGGGTCGAGCCGCATGGTCGCCGATGCCTGCTCCGCCTTCCACACCTATCAACTCGACTGGAATGCCGACCGCATCCTGATCGGCATCGACGGCCGTGCGCACATGCGCTTCGACAACGAACATAAGGGCGATCCCGCCACCTGGCCGTTCGCAACGCCCGAATATCTGATCCTCAACGTCGCCGTCGGCGGCTGGGGCGGCCAGATGGGCATCGACGACGCGGCGTTCCCGGCGAAGATGGAAGTCGATTACGTGCGGGTGTGGCAGAAGAAATAGGGCGACGTTACGGTTTCGTACCGTCGTCACCCCGGCCGAAGTGCCGGGGGCCACGGTTCGGCACATCCCGGAGGCGAGGTGCTTTAGGTGTCGGCCGCACCGGGTGGGCGACGCGCTGCATCGCCGGTCCAAGATGGAGGAGGGGTGGACGCCGGCACTGCAGCCGGGGTGACGGATTATTGTTCCTCGCTCCCGCCGCCGCGACGCGAACGCGCGAGGAGCCATGCGCCCGCCAGCACGGCGATCGCCAGGATCAGTCCCTCGCCCAGCAGGTCGCTCACTCGGCGGGCGGTTCCCACAGTTCGATCGGCGTGCCTTCGGGATCGTGGATGCGCGCGAAACGGCCGGTTTCGGGCGAATCCCATTCGGCCTTGGTGATCACCGCGACGCCCGATGCGTTGAGCTGTTCGAGCAGGCTGTCCAGGTCGCGCACGCGCAGGTTCAGCATGAACTGCCTGTCGGCTGCGAAATAGTCGGTGCTGTCCTTGAACGGCTCGAACACCACCGGACCAGGCTCGGGGTGCCAGAACCAGTCGCTGCTCTTGCCCTCGGCGTCGGTGCCGAACCCGGCGCCGACGCCCAGCACGTCGCGGTACCAGCTCTTCAACGCCTCCGGATCCTTTGCGCGCCAGAAGAACCCGCCAATCCCAAGTACCGGCATTCCCGTCTCCCTTCGATGGGCGTCAGGCCGCCTGGGCGAGGCTCCCGTCGCCCGCCGCCGCCTCCAGCAGGCGTCGCTCTATGGTCTTCAGCCGCGTGGCCGAATCGATCTTATCACCCAGCAGGTCGGTCAGGTAGAAGGTATCGACCGCGCGCTCGCCATAGGTCGCGACATGCGCCGAATGGATCGTCACCTTCGACTGGAACAGCGCATGGGCGAGCGTGAACAGCAGCGCTGGGCGGTCGCGTGCGTTCACCTCGACCACGGTGAACCGGTTCGACGCCTTGTTGTCGATCAGCACGTTCGGCACGATCGTGAAGGCATCGGCGCGCAGGCGGGGCAGCGGGCGTGACTTCAGCCGGTCCGACAGGCGCGACCGGTTCGCCAGCGCATCGGCGATCGCATCCTTGATCCGCTGCAACTGTCCCTCGTCGTCGAACGGCCGCCCGAGCGGATCCTGGACCAGGAAATTGTCGAGCGCCATGCCGTCGCGCGTCGTGTGGATCCGCGCGTCGATGATGTTGCCGCCGGCGACATGGATCGCGCCCGCGATGCGATAGAACAGGCCCGGATGGTCCGAGGCATAGACGGTGACCAGGGTCGCGCCGCGCTCGGGATAGACCTGCGCCTCGATCGAAAGCTGCGAGTCGCCCGCGGCATCGACCAGCCGGGCGTTGCGCTCGAGCACGTCTAGCGGCTCGGCGATCCAATAGGGTTCGGTCAGCCGCTTGTTCAGCGCATCCAGCCGCTCCGGCGCCCAGCCGAGAATTTCGGCCAGGTCCGCCTGCTTGACCGCGACGCGCTCGCTGCGCCCCTTCTGCTTGTGGCCCAGCCGGAGCACTTCCTCCGCCGCCTCGAACAGGTTGCCGAGCAACTGGCGCTTCCAGCTGTTCCACACGCCCGGGCCGACCGCGCGGATATCGACGATCGTCAGGATCAAGAGCAGCCGCAGCCGCTCCGGGCTCTGCACCGTCTCGGCGAAGTCGAGGATCGTCTTGAAGTCGCTGAGGTCGCGCTTGAACGCGGTTGCCGACATCAGCAGATGGTGCCGCACCAGCCAGGCAACCGTCTCGGTCTCCGCCGCGCTGAGCCCCAGCCGCGGGCACAGGCGCATCGCCACCTCCGCGCCGAGCACCGAATGATCGCCGCCGCGCCCCTTGGCGATGTCGTGCAGCAGCACCGCGACATAGAGCACCCGGCGCGACACGACCTGGGCGATGATGCCGGTGGCGAGCGGATGGTCCTCCTTCAGCTCGCCCTTCTCGATCCGGGCCAGCAGGCCGATCGCGCGGATCGAATGCTCGTCGACCGTATAGTGATGGTACATGTCGAACTGCATCTGCGCGACGACGCGGCCGAAGTCGGGAACGAACCGGCCGAACACCCCCGCCTCGTTCATCCAGCGCAGCACCGTCTCGGGATCGCGCGGTGAGGCCAGCACCTCGAGGAACAGCGCGTTGGCGCGCGGATCGCGGCGGACATCGTCGGCCAGCTTGGCATCGCGCGCGGCGGTGCGCATCGCGACGGGATGGATTTCCAGCCCGTGCAGGTCGGCCAGCTGGAACAGTTCGATCAGCCGGACCGGATCCTCGGCGAAGAAGGTTTCGCGCGGGATCGAGATCCGTCCGCGATCGAGCGAAAACCCCTTCAGCCTGCGCGGCGAGCGGAACAGCGTGGTGAGCCCGAAGCGCCGGCCGCGCGCGGCGAATTTCTCGTCGAGATGCGCCAGGAACACCCCCGACAGGTCGCCCACGGTCTTCGCCTGGAGGAAATAGAGGTGCATGAACCGCTCGACCCTGGACTTGCCGGGCCGGTCGGCGAAGCGCATCCGCTCGGCGATCTCGCGCTGCAGGTCGAAGGTCAGCCGGTCCTCGGGCCGCCGCGCCAGCGCGTGGAGGTGGCAGCGCACCGCCCACAGGAAATTCTCGGCACGGTGGAACTGGCGGAATTCCTCGCGCGTCAGCAGCCCGGCGCCGACCAGCTCGGCCGGCTCGCGGACATTATAGGCATATTTGCCGATCCAGAAGAGCGCATGCAGGTCGCGCAGCCCGCCCTTGCCCTCCTTCACATTGGGTTCGACGACATAGCGGCTGTCGCCCATCTTCTTGTGCCGCAGGTCGCGTTCGGCCAGCTTCTGGGCGATGAAGGTGCGCGCCGTATCGGCCTGGACCTCGTTCTTGAAGCGGGCCGCGGCCTGATCATACAGGTCGATGTCGCCCCAGACGTAGCGCGCCTCGAGCAGCGCGGTGCAGACGGTGACGTCGCCCTTGGCCTGGCGCACCATCTCGTCGAGGGAGCGCGACGAATGGCCGACCTTCAGCTGCATGTCCCACAGCGAGTAGAGCATCGATTCGATGACGCGCTCGGACCAGCCGGTGACCTTCCACGGGGTGAGGAAGCCGATGTCCAGGTCGGAATGCGGCGCCATCTCGCCGCGGCCATAGCCGCCGACCGCGATCAGCGTCATCCGTTCCGCCGCGGTGGGATTGGGATTGGGATGAAGCCGCTCGACCGCGAAGTCCCAGAGCAGGCGCAGCAGCTGGTCGATCAGGAAGGCGCCCGATGCCGCGCATTCCAGCCCGCGCGAGGGATGTTCGAGCAGCCGCCGCTCGATCTCCGCCCGGCCGGCCAGCAGCGCCCGCTTCAGGATGGCGGTGCCTGCCTGGCGCAGCGCCGCCTCGTCCTTCGCCTCGACGATCGACAGCTCGTCGGCAAGCGATCGACGATCGATGATGGCACGCCGGTTGGGCACGGTATCGAAGCGCGAGGACATGACGAACGAGATAAGCGAGCGCGCCGGCCCGCGCCAGCCGCGATCGAGCGATACGACCGTAAAGCGGCGCTATCGCCGGTTCCGGTGCCGGGGCGGGGGAGGCGGGCCTGGGCCCGACGGGCGCGGTCGCACTTTCGCGGATCGGCATTCTCCGCCAAGGCGGCGCGACCATGACGGATGCGCCGCCCGAAGAGATCGCCACGACCGACCATCGCATCGCCGTGCAAGGCGGCGGCCTGTTCGCGCGCCGCTGGTTGCCGGCCGGGGCAGGGGCGGGCGCGCCGACGATCCTGCTGTTCCACGATTCGCTGGGCAGCACCGCCTTGTGGCGCGGCTTTCCCGAGGCGCTGGCGCGTGCCGCCATGCTGCCGGTCGTCTCCTACGATCGGCTGGGCTTCGGCGGTTCCGATCCCGCGCGCGCGCCCCTCGGCCAGGATTTCGTGGCGGCCGAGGCGCGGATCGCGGTGCCGGCGCTGCTCGACCGGCTCGGCATCGGCGATTTCGTCGCGTTCGGCCACAGCGTCGGCGGGGCGATGGCGATCGAGAGCGCTGCCGCCTTTCCGAAGCGGTGCCGTGCGGTGATCAGCGAATCGGCCCAGGCCTTTGTCGAGGATCGCACGCTGGCAGGCGTCCGCGCGGCAAGGACGCAGTTCGCCGACCCCGACCAGGCGGCGCGGATCGCGCGCCATCATGGCGACCGGACGCGCTGGATCCTCGATGCCTGGATCGAAACCTGGCTGGCGCCCGAGCGCTCGGGCTGGTCGCTCGATGCGACGCTGGCGCGGGTCCGCTGCCCGGTGCTGGCAATCCATGGCGACCGCGACGAATTCGGGTCGGACGCGCATCCGCGCCGTATCGCGGCCGGCGTCGCGGGGCAGTCGAGGCTGCTGCTGATCGCGGCGTGCGGCCATGTCCCGCATCGGGACCGGCCCGACCTCGTCGTGGCGGCGGTCGTCGATTTCCTGCGCGAAGCCGGTCTCTAGGTCCCGGAAAACAGGGGATTGTCGAAAAGGCGCGCCAGAACTTCGATCCCGAGAGAAATATGAGCGTGTCGCCGCAACTGCGCTATAGAGTGGCATCTTCCCAGTACAGGTTCCCCATGACCGATCGCATTTCTACCGGTAATCCGGGTCTGGACCTCATCCTGTCGGGAGGCCTGCCGCGAAATCGGCTCTATCTGCTCGAGGGGGCGCCCGGTTCGGGCAAGACCACGCTGGCGCTGCAATTCCTGCTCGACGGCGCCAGCAAGGGCGAACCGACGCTCTACATCACCCTGTCCGAAACCAGCGAGGAGCTTCGCGCGGTCGCGACGTCGCACGACTGGTCGCTGGCGGGAGTGGAACTCTTCGAACTCGCCTCGGCCGAAGAGGTGCTGGGGCCGGGGCGCGAGCAGACCGTGCTGCACAGCTGGGAAGTCGAGCTGGGCGACACGATCAAGCTGATCGAGGACGTCGTCGAGCGGGTGAAGCCCACACGGGTCGTGTTCGACAGCCTGTCCGAGATGCGCCTGCTGGCGCAGGACCCGCTGCGCTATCGCCGGCAGGTGCTGGCGCTGAAGCAGTTCTTCGTCGGGCGCAACGCCACCGTGCTGCTGGTCGACGACCTGACCAGCAATGGCGGCGAGCGCGACACCCATCTCCACAGCCTGTGTCACGGCGTGATCACGCTGGAACGGCTGACGCTCGATTTCGGCAGTTCGCGGCGCAGGCTTCAGGTCCAGAAGCTGCGCGGCGTGGATTTCATCGCGGGCTATCACGACCTTGCCATCCGCAAGGGCGGACTGGCAGTGTTCCCCCGGCTGATCGCGGCAGATCATGACGGGTCGTTCGTCGGCGACCCGGTCTCGAGCGGTGTGGACGCGCTTGACGCCCTGCTGGGCGGCGGGCCGCTGCGCGGCACCTGTACGCTGATCACCGGCCCGGCCGGCACCGGCAAGACGACCATCGCCCTGCAATATCTCTATGCCGCTTGCGAACGGGGCGAGCCGTCGACCATCTATCAGTTCGACGAGCGGATCGGCACGCTGATGATCCGCGCCCAGGCGATGGGCCTGGACCTGCAGAAGCACGTCGACAGCGGGCTGCTGGTCATCCGCCAGGCCGACCCGGCGGAGATGTCGCCGGGTGAGTTCGCCGCCCTGGTCCGCGCGCAGGTGGAACAGCGCGGCTGCCGCTTGCTGACGATCGACAGCCTCAACGGCTATATGGCCGCGATGCCGCAGGAGCAGCATCTGCTGCTCCAGATGCACGAACTGCTCGCCTATCTGAACCTGAAGGGCGTGATGACGCTGCTGATCAACCCCCAGCACGGGCTGGTGGGGACGATGAGCGGGACGCTTGAAATCTCCTACATCGCCGACGCGCTGGTGCTGCTGCGCTTCTTCGAATCCGAAGGGCGGCTGCGCAAGGCGATCTCGGTGCTGAAGAACCGCAGCGGCGCGCATGAGGACACGATTCGCGAGCTTCGCGTCGACAGCCAGGGGATCCGCGTCGGCGATCCGCTGCGCGAGTTCAAGGGCGTGCTGACCGGCACCCCCGAATATATCGGTTCCGCACACCCGCTGATGGAAGATCGCTGACCTTGGTCGAACGGGGTCTGTGGGACGGACATCGCGTCCTGATCGTCGCCCCCTATGGCCGCGATGCCCAGAGCCTTGCCCGGTTGCTGAGCGAACGCCGCTATGATCCGCACTGTCACGACACGCTGGCGGAGGCCGCCCGGGCCTATGACGACGGGGTCGGCGCGATCCTGCTGACCGACGAGGCGCTGGCCGGCGATCTCGGGCCGCTGGCGCGGGTGCTGGACGCGCAGCGGAGCTGGTCCGACGTGCCGTTCGTCGTGCTGGCGAGCAAGCGTACCGGGGCAGACGGGGTTCGCCGCCGCCTGCCGGACGCGGCGATGAACGTCATCGTGCTGGAACGGCCGCTGGGGTCCGAATCGCTGGTCAGCGCCATCGCGACGGCATTGCGCCTGCGCCAGAAGCAGTTCGAGATGCGCGACCGGCTGGCCGAGCTCTATGCGACGCGCGAGGCGCTTCAGGGAAGCGAGCGCGAGTTGCGGGTGATCGCCGATTCGCTGCCAGTGCTGATCGGGTTCGTCGATCGCGATCGCATCTACCGCTTCGCCAACCGCGCCTATGGCGAATGGCTGGGCGTCGCCGTCGAGGAGGTGATCGGCCGGCATATGGCGGACCTGGCCGGAGCGCCGGGCTATGACCTTCGTCGGCCTTATGTCGACCGCGCGCTGGGCGGGGTCGAGAGTCGGTTCGAGCTCTCCTGGCCCTGGCCCGACGGGTCGCGGCGCGACGCCGATGTGCGCTATATCCCGCGGTTCGACGAGGCGGGCAGCGTCGACGGCTTTCACGTGTTCGTCGCCGACATCACCGAGCGAAAACACGCCGCCGAAATCCTGGAACAGCGGGTCGTCGCACGGACCCGGGAACTGGAGGCGGAGAGCGCCAGCCGCGCCCAGGCCGAGGCGGCGCTGCGCCAGAGCCAGAAGATGGAGTCGCTGGGGCAGCTGACCGGCGGGATCGCGCACGACTTCAACAACATGCTGACCGGCGTGATCGGCGGGCTGGACATCGTGAAACGCCGGATCGCCGCCGGCCGGCTGGACGATGTCGACCGGTTCATCGAGGCCGCGAGCACGTCGGCGCAGCGTGCCGCGGCGCTGACCGCACGGCTGCTCGCCTTTTCACGCCGCCAGTCGCTGGATGCGAAGAGCATCAACCTGCTCGACCTGATCGCCTCGCTCGGCGACCTGCTGCGCTCCACGCTGGGCGAACAGATCGCGATCCATGTCGCGCATGACGGGCCGATCCCCTATGCGGTCGCTGACGCCAACCAGCTCGAAAACGCGATCCTCAACCTGTGCATCAACGCACGCGACGCGATGCCCAATGGCGGCGCGCTGACGATCGAGACCGGCACGGTCGATCTCGACCGCACCTATTCGGACCATCACCCGGAAGTGGCGCCCGGTCGCTATGTCGTGGTCGCGGTATCCGACACCGGGGTCGGCATGGCGCCCGATGTGCTCGACAAGGTCTATGAGCCGTTCTTCACGACCAAGCCGATCGGTCAGGGCACCGGTCTCGGCCTGTCGATGGTCTATGGCTTCGCCCAGCAATCGGGCGGGCAGGTCCGCATCCACAGCCGCGAAGGCGCCGGCACGACGGTCAAGATCTTCCTCCCCGCCGCGGAAGGCGCGACCGCCGAGGAACGTCAGCCGGCACCCGCGGTGCCCGCTGGTCGCGGCCAGAACGTGCTGCTGGTCGAGGATGACGCCTCGGTCCGGCTGCTGGTGCGCGACCTGCTCGACGAGCTCGGCTATCACGCGGTCGAGGTGCCGGAGGCGGGGGCGGCGATCGACATCCTGTCGTCCGACGCCTCGCTCGACCTGATGATCTCCGATGTCGGGCTGCCCGGCATGAACGGGCGACAGCTTGCCGAGATCGCGCGCCAGCACCGGCCCGACCTGCCGATCCTGTTCATCACCGGCTATGCCGAGAATGCCGCGATCCGCGCAGGGTTTCTCGGCACGAACATGAGCATGGTGACCAAGCCGTTCGCGGTCGACGCGCTGGCGCGCAAGATCGACGAACTGCTCGCGGGAGCGCCGGTCGCCGATCCCGCCTGACGGCGCCGTCCCCGGCGGGGCCGGCTCGCGTCGTTCGGGGCTTTGGAATCCTCGGCGTTCGCGCTAAGCGCGCGGCACCATGAGCGAACTTCCCAAGACCTTCGACCCCGCCGAAATCGAATCCCGCTGGTATGGCCATTGGGAGAAGAACGGCCTCTTCGCACCCGAGCGGCCGGGTGCCGATCCCTGGACGCTGGTGAACCCGCCGCCCAACGTGACGGGCAGCCTGCATATCGGCCACGCGCTGGACAATACGCTGCAGGACATCCTGGTCCGCCATGCCCGGCTGAAGGGCAAGGATGCGCGCTGGGTGGTCGGCACCGACCATGCCGGCATCGCGACGCAGATGGTGGTCGAGCGCCAGCTGAACGCGCAGCAGCAGAAGCGCACCGACTTCACCCGCGAGGAATTCGTCGCGAAGGTGTGGCAGTGGAAGGAAGAAAGCGGCGGCGAGATCACCGGCCAGCTGCGCCGCCTCGGCTGCTCGATGGACTGGGCGAACGAACGCTTCACCATGGACGAGGGCTTTTCGAAGGCCGTGCTCAAGGTGTTCGTCGATCTGCACCAGCGCGGCCTGCTGTACCGCGACAAGCGGCTGGTGAACTGGGATCCGGGCCTGGGCACCGCGATCAGCGACCTGGAGGTCGAGACGCAGGAAGTCCGCGGCGGCTTCTGGCACTTCCGATACCCGCTGGCCGACGGCGTGACCCTGCCCGACGGCAGCGACCATATCGTCGTGGCGACCACCCGGCCCGAGACGATGCTGGCCGACATGGCGGTTGCGGTGAACCCCGCCGACCCGCGCTATGCGTCGGTGATCGGCACGTTCATCGACCAGCCGATCACCGGGCGCCGCCTGCGCATCGTCGGCGACGAGCATGCCGATCCCGAACTGGGATCGGGCGCGGTGAAGATCACGCCGGGCCATGACTTCAACGACTTCGAGGTCGGCCGGCGCGCGGGCATCGAGGCGCGCGACATGCTCAACATGTTCGACGGCAAGGCGAACGTGGTCCAGACTGCCGACGGCCTGGTGCCCGACGAATATCTCGGCCTGCACCGCTTCCGCCGCGACGGGATCGACGGCGCGCGCGAGCGCGTGGTGCTGCGGATGAGGGAAGCGGGCTTCCTGGTCGCGCATGTCGACAAGGACGGCGCCGAGCACGACGCCGAGCCGCGCACCGTGCAGACCCCGTTCGGCGACCGGTCGAACGTGGTGATTGAGCCGTGGCTCACCGATCAATGGTATGTCGACGCCGCCACCCTGGCCAAGCCGGCGATCGAGGCGGTGCGTTCGGGCAGGACCCAGATCGTGCCGAAAAGCTGGGAAAAGACCTATTATAACTGGATGGAGAACATCCAGCCCTGGTGCGTCAGCCGCCAGCTGTGGTGGGGGCACCGCATCCCGGCCTGGTTCGCCGAGGACGGCAGCATCTATGTCGCCGAAACCGAGGCCGAGGCGCAGGCGCAGGCCGGCGAGGGCGTTGCGCTCGAGCAGGACAATGACGTGCTCGACACCTGGTTCTCGTCGGCGCTGTGGCCGTTCGCGACGATGGGCTGGCCCGACGCGACCGATCCCACGCTGGGCGGGCGCTATCCCAACGACGTGCTGATCTCGGGCTTCGACATCCTGTTCTTCTGGGATGCGCGCATGATGATGCAGGGCCTGGAGTTCATGGGCGATGTGCCGTTCCGCAAGCTGTACCTGCACGGGCTGGTGCGCGCCGCGGACGGCTCGAAGATGTCCAAGTCGAAGGGCAATGTGGTCAATCCGCTGCCGCTCATCGACAAATACGGCGCCGACGCACTTCGCTTTTTCATGGCGGCAGCGGAAACGCAGGGCCGCGATATCCGCATGAGCACCGCGGTCGACAGCAACGGTGAAATCGTCAAGGATTCGCGGGTCGAGGGGTATCGCAACTTCGCGACGAAGCTGTGGAACGCCGCGCGCTTCTGCCAGGCGAACGGCATCGCCGCCAGCAGCACGATCGAGCCGCCGGCGGCCGAGCTGGCGGTCAATCGCTGGATCGTCGCGGAGACGGTGGCGACGGTGCAGGCGCTGGACCTGGCGCTGGCCGACCTGCGCTTCGACGAGGCGGCGAACACCATCTACCAGTTCGTGTGGAGCCGCTTCTGCGACTGGTATCTCGAACTGACCAAGCCGGTGCTGCAGGGCGAGGGTGGCACCGCGGCCACCGGAGCGGCGGCGGACGAGACGCGTGCGGTCGCCGGCTGGGTGCTCGACCAGATCCTGGTCATGCTCCACCCGTTCATGCCGTTCATCACCGAGGAACTCTGGTCCAAGATGGGCCCGCGTGATTACGAGCTGATCGTGGCAAAATGGCCGATGGCGGATGCACGTGCGCTCGATCCGTCGGCGGCGCAGGAGATCGACTGGCTGATCCGGCTGGTGAGCGAGGTGCGCGCCGCGCGGACCGAACTGAACGTGCCGCCGGGCGCGCGCCTGCCGATCTTCGCGCGCGATGCGTCGGCGGAAACTACCGCGCGCCTCGGCCGTCAGGAAGCAGCGCTGGCGCGCCTCGCGAGGGTCGACCAAGCCAAGGGCGAGGTGCCGACAGGCGGCGCAATGCAGATCGTGGTGGACGAGGCGACCTTCGTTCTGCCGCTCGGCGAGGTCGTCGACCTCGAAGCCGAACGCGCTCGCCTGACCAAGGCGATCGCGGCGGCGGAGAAGGAGCGCGACGGGCTGGCCGGGCGGCTGAACAACCCGTCCTTTGTCGAGCGCGCCAAGCCCGAGGCGGTCGAAAAGGCCCGCGCCGACCACGCCGAGAAATCGGCCGAGGCCGAACGCCTGTCCGCCGCGCTGGCGCGGCTGGGCTGATCCAATGGGCGTCGCGCCGGCCACAGGCCGGGCGACGCCCGTCAGGTCAGGCGTCGCCGCTTCCGGGCTCGGCGATGTTGCGATGCATCTGTGCCGGCACCGACTGGGGCAGCACGCCCGCGGCCGCGACCTGGAGCTTGTTGCTCCAGCCCGAGATGATCGTGTCCTTGCCCTTCATCAGCGCGTCCCAGCCATCCCTGGCGACGTCGGCGGGATCGGACTTGCTTTCGGACTGGCCGACCTTGGTGTCGTCCATGCCGGCGCGGTGGAAGAATTCGGTCTCGACCGGACCCGGCTCGAGCGTGGTGATGGTGATGCCGTCGTGATCCTTCAGCTCGTTGCGGATCGCCGCGGTGAAATTGTCCACGAACGCCTTGGCGCCGTTATAGACCGCCTGGAAACTGCCGGGCATCCAGCCGGCGATCGATCCCGTGACGAGCACCTTGCCCTCGCCCTGCGTGACCATCGTCTTCAGCACCTTCTGGAGCAGATAGATCGTCCCGGTGACGTTGGTGTCGATCACATGACGCCAGTCCGCGACCGACTGGTCCAGGAATGCGCCGCCCAGGCCATGGCCGGCATTGGCGCACAGCAGGTCGATGCGCCGCCCGCCGGTGGCCGCGAGCAGGCGATCGACGCCCTCGATCGTCGACAGGTCACCCTCGATCGACTCCACCCGAACGCCCAGTCCCTGGAGGCTGGCCGTCGCGTCGACCAGAGGCGTATCGGCGGCAACCAGCAGGTCGTAGCCATCGGCCGCGGCGAGCCGGGCAAGTTCCAATCCGATGCCGGTCGAGGCACCGGTGATGATCGCGAATTTGTCAGCCATGATTGTCCTGTCCTGATCGGGGTGGAAGGTGAGCGGCGCGGAAAGAGGGAGGAACCGCGCCGCTCACCTTCGGTCGGCCGTTCGCGCGGGGCAGGGCGAACGGCGGAGCGGGTTACTCGGCGGCTTCGGCCCAGTCGGGCTTGAGCACGACCTTGGTCACGTCGTTCTGATTGTCGTGGAACATGCGATAGCCTTCGGCAGCCTGTTCCAGCGGCAGGCGGTGGCTGATCATGAAGGTCGTATCGATCTTCTCCTCCATGATCGCGTTCAGCAGCGCCGGCATGTAATGTTGCACATGTGTCTGGCCGGTCTTGAGCGTTAGCCCCTTCTCCATGAAGGCGCCCAGCGGGAACTTGTCGACGAAACCGCCATAGACGCCGGGCATCGAGACGCGCCCGCCCTTGCGACATGCGAGGATCGCCTGGCGGATGACGTGCGTTCGGTCGGTACCCAGGAAGGTCGCCGCCTTGATCTGGTCGACGACATTGTCGAAGAACACGCCGTGCGCCTCCAGCCCGACCGCGTCGATACAGGCGTCGGGGCCGATGCCGCCGGTCATCTGCATCAGCGCGTCATAGACGTCGCTATCCTCGTAATTGATCGTCTCGGCGCCGAACTTCGCGGCAAGCTCCAGACGGCGGGGATAATGATCGATCGCGATCACGCGTTCGGCGCCCTGCAGGAAGGCGGACTGGACCGCGAACAGCCCGACCGGGCCGCAGCCCCATACCGCCACGGTGTCGCCCGGCTCGATCTGGGCATTCTCGGCCGCCATCCATCCGGTCGGCAGGATGTCGGACAGGAACAGCACCTTGTCGTCCTCGATCCCGTCGGGGATCACGATCGGGCCGACATCGCTGAACGGCACGCGGACATATTCGGCCTGACCGCCGGCATAGCCGCCGGTCATGTGGCTGTATCCGAACAGCCCCGCCATCGGCTGGCCGTACAGCGTCTGGGCGATATCCTGATTGTCGGCGGGCAGGCCGTTGTCGCATGCCGAATATTGATGCTTGCCGCAGTGGAAGCAGCTTCCGCACGAGATGGTGAACGGCACCACCACGCGCTGGCCCTTCTTGAGCGTCGACCCGGGCCCGGTCTCGACCACCTCGCCCATGAATTCATGGCCTAGGATGTCGCCGCTCTTCATCGTCGGGATATAGCCGTCGTACAGATGCAGGTCCGACCCGCAGATCGCGGTCGAGGTGATGCGGATGATCGCATCGCGAGGATTGAGGATCTCGGGATCGTCGACCGTGTCGACGCGAACATCCTTGCGGCCGTGCCAGACGAGTGCGCGCATCAGTTCTTCTCCTCTTCCAGCTCGGCGCGGGTGCGCGCGGCCGTGGCGATCTCGCCCGTTTCCATCAGCTGCTTGAAGCGGCGAAGGTCGCGCCGGGCCTGGATCGCAGGCTCGCGCTGGAACATCTTCGCGATCAGCTTGCCGATCACGCCGGCCGGCGGATCGTACAGGATGGTCGCGGTCACCACCGTCCCGCGCTCGCCGGCATCGCGAAACTCGATCCGGCCGCTGTTGGGCACGTCGGCACCCGGCTCGGATGCCCAGGCGATGCACTTGCCGTCGGTTTCGTCGGTGACCACGCTGTCCCACTCGACGGTCTTGCCGCCGGGGGCCTTGACGACCCAGTGCGAGCGCTTGTCGTCGAGCACGTCGATCCGCTCGACATTCTCCATGATCGTCGCGAGGTTGGCGAAGTCGCGCCAATAGGCGAACAGCTCGGCCCGCGGCCGGTTGATCGTAACGGTCCTACCGATCAACGTATCGCCGCGCGCGGCGATACGGTTTCCGGTCTCGGCCTCCACCGCTTCTGAATGGTGGGTAGATGTCGTCAGTGGCGCGTCGTCGCGACGCACCTGATCAAGCGAGTCGCTCATTCCGGCCTCCGTGAGTGTGGTGTCTCCAACCCAATGGAGCCGCCGACGTTCCTGTCGGGTTCTAACGCTTCATCGCACGATCAGACCGGTCTGTCGGCAAGATTAACATGAGTTATCAATATCTTGTGACTGACGCTCAGTCGTTCGTCCGACCGCGGTCCAGCGTGTCGCTGGGGCTGCGCGCATCACCTTCCTTCTGCTGTTCGGTCGACAGGTTGGGACGCTCCTGCGTCGTGGTCGGCCCCTCGGGCGTGCGGTCCTTCTCGCCCGGTTCGGTCGAGAGGTTCGGGCGGGACTGGGTCTCGGTCTTGCGATCGTCGGTCATGGGTCACCTCTGCGTCCGCAACGCCGTGGCCTGTGCCCCGTTCCTCGACCGTGTCGGGGGACGTGGTGACGCGATAACGGAA
Organism: Sphingomonas rustica; assembly: GCF_039652585.1. Taxonomy (NCBI): domain Bacteria; kingdom Pseudomonadati; phylum Pseudomonadota; class Alphaproteobacteria; order Sphingomonadales; family Sphingomonadaceae; genus Sphingomonas; species Sphingomonas rustica. The sequence continues at coordinate 70,579 of NZ_JBDIZK010000012.1, forward strand.
CCTGCGCGACCGTTTCGGTATTGATACGGCATCTCCAGCGGAGTTGTGCGTGACCCCGAACCGATCGTCGGCTCTCCGACCCGTCCTTGCCCTGACCCTCGTCGCGCTGGCGGCGGGATGTTCGAAGAAGACGGTCGATGCGCCACCGCGCGCGACCGATGCAGTGCCGACGCCCACCCAGTCCTCGACCCTCGCGGTGCCGATCGAGGTCGATACCGCCGCGCTGCGCGGCGCGATCGACCAGGCGATTCCGCGCCAGCTGTGGACGATCAACCAGCATTTCGATCGCTGCGTGAAGCCCAAGCAGGTCAAGGTCTTCGGCGCGAAGCTGAAGGTCACGCCGCCGATCAGCTGCACGATCGTCGGCGCCGTCACCCGTGGCGCCATCCGGCTTCGCGGGGAAGGGCAGGACATCATCGCCGACATGCCGATCCAGGCGCGGATCGCCGCGCGCGACGTGGGCGGCATCCTGAAGGGCGAAACGGCGACCGCATCGGCGATGGCGCATGCGCGCATCCGGCTCGACATCGACGGCAACTGGAATCCGCGCGGCACCGTGAAGCTCAACTATAGCTGGACCGAGACGCCAGGCATCGATTTCCTCGGACAGCGCATCACCTTCACGGACGAGGCCGACGAGAAGCTCCAGCCGGTGATTCGCGATCTGGAACGCACGTTGCCGCGCGAGCTGGCGAAGATGGAGTTGCGCAGCCAGGTCGAGCGGCTGTGGCGCCAGGGCTTCACTTCGATCGAGCTCAATCGCGAAAAGCCGCCGGTCTGGATGCGGATCACCCCCCAGAAGCTGCATTTCGGCGGCTATGAGATCCAGGGGCAGCGCCTGCGGCTCAACCTCGGCCTCGACGCGCTGACCGAGACGTTCGTCGGGCAGCGTCCCGCCGATCCAAAACCGGGGCCGTTGCCGGCGCTGGAGCGCTCCAATCCGGCCGAGAGCCTCAAGTTCAACATCCCCGTCGTCGCCGATTATGCCCAGCTCGAACCGGTCGTGATGCGCGCGCTGGTCAAGCGGTCGCGCCGTCCGTTCGACCTCCCCGGCGTGGGGGCGGTCACTGCGAGGTTCGACAAGGTCGTGGTCTATGGCACCACTGGCGGCCGGATCGCGGTCGGCGTGACCCTGGCGGCGAAATCGAACCGGCTGGGCGGGGGCGAGACCAGCGGGTTGATCTGGTTGACCGCACGTCCGGTCAATGCGCCCGGTTCGGCCGAGGTGCGCTTCGCCGATCTCAGCGTGACCGGCGATACCGACGGGATCGGCGGCGACCTGCTGATTCAACTCGGCAGCAGCGCGGCCTTTTCGGGCGAGATCGCGTCTTCGCTGACCCAGAATTTCACGCGGGACCTGAACGAACTGCTCGGCAAGATCCGCCGCGCGATCGGCGAAAAGCGCACCGGCGACTTCGTGATCCGCGCGACGATCGGCAAGGTCGAGACCGGCCGGATCACCGCCCATGGCCAGGGCCTGTACCTGCCCGTGCGGGTCGACGGCCGTGCCAGCGTGACCTACCGACCGTCGCGTTAGCGGCGGCCGGTGCCACGACACCCCTCGACTTCGCCGCGCCGCTATGGAATTCGCACGGGCAGGGGGGCGCCATGTCGGACTTCGAATTCATCTTCGCCTTGTTCGGGCTGCTGCTCGGCCTGTCGATCGTCGAGGTGCTGGGCGGGCTGGCGCGCACGATCGAGGCGCGGGTGCGGCCGGCGTCCACGCTGCGGATTGGCTGGCTGACGCCGCTGCTCGGCATCTTCGTGCTGCTCGACCTGCTCTCCTTCTGGATGGCGGCATGGGTCTCGCGCGGCGTGGTCGGCATTTCGGGCCTGTCGCTGATGGCGGTCACGCTGTTCGCCAGCGCCTATTATCTCGCGGCGCATCTGGTCTTCCCGCGCCAGCCGGCCGACCTGCCCGATCTCGACGCGCATTTCTTCCGCGTGCGCCGGATCGTGCTGGGCGTGATGTTCGGCCTGCTGATCTGTCAGCTCGCCTGGTATGCCAGCGTGCCCAAGCTGGCGGTGGCGCTCGGTCATCCGCTGGCGCTGGGACTTACCGTCGTGCTGGCGGTGCTGATGATCGCCGCGATGCTCGCCCGTTCGGAACGCACCGCGCGGCTCGCGATGATCGCGCTCGTGCTGCGCTATCTGGTGGTCTACCTCCTCTAGCAGCCGCTTTCATCACCCTGTCACATCGCTGCGCTCAAGGGACCGGGTTGCGGCCCGATGGCGCGCCGGAACGGCAGGGACCACGGCTTCCGACGCGACATGCGCAAGGAACAGGACATCGTCGCGCGCTGGGTGGCCAGGGAGATCCTGCCGCACGAGGCACGCGTGCGCGCCTGGCTGACGCGGCACTGGCGCGGCGCGATCGACGTCGACGATGTGGTGCAGGAGGCCTATTGCCGGCTCGCCGGACTGGCCTCGATCGACCATATCGAGAGCCCGCTGGCCTATTTCCGCCGCACCGCCCACGCCGCCGCGATCGATGCCGTGCGGCGCACCACCGCGAAAAACATCGTCTCGATGACGGAAAACGACTGGTTCGACGTCATGGATGAGGGTCCCTGTGCCGAACGGATCGTCGAGAGTGCGCAGGAACTGGGCCGTGTCCGCGGCGCGCTTGCGTCGCTGTCGGATACCTGCCGACGGGTGATCGAGCTGCGACGGGTCGAGGGCCTGTCGCAGCGCGAGACGGCCCAGCGGCTGGGGGTCAGCGAGAATGTGGTCGAGAACAACATGGTCCGTGGAATCCGCCGGGTGCTCGGCATCATGGCGGGCGAGGATGCGGATGCCGGGACCGGGGACGATCCCGGTGCGGATAGTGCGGTGCGAGAGGTAGTGCGGATTGGCGATCCCCGTAGCCACTGACGATGTCGAGGAGCAGGCAGCCCGCTGGGCGGCATGCGCGGTCGACGGCGACCTGTCGCCGGCGCAGGCCGGCGCGCTCGACGCGTGGCTGGCGGCGGACCGTCGCCATCGCGGTGCCTATCTGCGCGCGCGCGCCGCACTCTATGCAATGGACGATGCGCTGACGGCACCCGACGTCGCATCGGAGCCGGCGATCCCGGTCGTCGATGACGATCGTTCCCCGCTGCCGCTCGCGTCGGTGCCGCGCGCGCGCTGGCGGCCGGGCCGCTGGGGGGCGATCGGTGGCGCGGCGCTCGCCGCTTCGCTGGTCGTGGCGGTCGGCCTGGGCATTCCCGGCCTCAATCCCGGCGCTGTACCTCAGCAGTTCGCGGAAGGTCGCGTGGTGACGCTGCGCGACGGATCGGTTGCGCGGCTGGGCCGGGGCGGGCGCATCGCGTTCGAGATGAACGACGGCATCCGCAAGGTGGTGCTGATTGCGGGCGAGGCGCGATTCGAGGTCGCCAAGGACCGCAACCGGCCCTTCGTCGTGCGCTCGGGCGACGTCTATGCCCAGGCGACCGGAACGGTCTATTCGGTGCGCCGCACCGGCGCGACCGGCGGGTCGGTCCGCGTCGACGAAGGCAGCGTGCTGGTGTGGAGCGGCGACGAGCGCGACCAGGCGGTACTGTTGCGCGCCGGCGGTTCGGTGACGCTCGAACCCGCCGCGCCCGCGCCACCGCGCGGCCTGCCACCCCGTTCGCCGGCCCCGACACCGCCGCCGCCCGAGCTGGCGCAGATCTCGCTCGACGACGTGACGATCGCCGCGGCGGCGGCCCGGTTCAACCGGGTCAACCGCACCCGGATCGTGATCGCGACTCCCGCCATCGGGAAGGTTCGCATCGTCGGGCTGTTCCGGGCGAACGATCCCGAACGCTTCGCTCGCGCCGCTGCGGCAGTATCCGGGGCCCAGGTCGAAGTCGCGAGCGACGGATCTGAAATAAAACTGAAATAGAAATTTCTTCGAAAATTAATTTCATTTTGGACTGAAGGAAAATCGATCCGATCCCGGTCTTTCGTTTCAGGACCATCGAGCAGGGGTTGTTTCATGATTTCCGCATCTCTTCGTACCGGCGTGGCCATCATGGCCGTCGCCGGAGCCTTCGCCATGCCATCGACGGCCTTGGCGCAGACGCGCAGCTTCGACGTGGCGGCACAGCCCGCCGCCGCCGGCGTGCGCGAACTGGCGCGCCAGGCAGGAATCCAGGTGATCGTCGCCGGCCGCGACGCCGGCGGACGCACCACCAACGCGGTCAAGGGAAGCCTCGACACGCGCGAGGCGCTCGATGCGCTGCTGAGCGGCACCGGCCTGGTGGTGCGCTCGTTCGACGGTCGTACCGCGGTGATCGCCGCGGACGCGGTCGCGAGCGACGAAGGCCCCGCCGGGGAGGAACTGGTCGTCACCGGATCGCGTGTCGTGCGCGACGGGTATCAGGCGCCGACGCCGCTGACCGTGCTGGGCAGCGAAGAGATCGCCCGCTCGGCGCAGATCAATCTGGCGGAGCAGATCAACCGCCTGCCCGCGCTGGCGGGCAGCAACAATCCGCGCAACACCGCCAGCAACATCAGCGGCGGCTTCATGGGCATCAGCACGCTGAACCTGCGCAACCTGGGCGCGACGCGCACGCTGGTGCTGTTCGACAGCCAGCGCCTGCCGGCGGCATCGCTGAACGGGCTGGTCGATGCGAACTCGATCCCCAGCGCGCTGGTCAAGCGCGTCGACATCGTCACCGGCGGCGCCTCCGCCGCATGGGGCTCGGACGCGGTGGCCGGTGTGGTCAACTTCGTGCTCGACAAGGATTTCACCGGGGTGAAGGGCGAGGTCCAGGGCGGCATCACCACCTATGGCGACGATCGCAACTATCGCGTCTCGCTCAGCGCCGGCACCGGCTTCGCAGACGGCCGCGGCCATTTCCTGATCAGCGGCGAGAACTGGTACAGCGAGGGCATCGATGGGATGCCGCGCGACTGGTATCGCGGCCGCAAGACATTGTTCAACCCGGCCTATACCGCCACCAACGGCCAGCCCGAATATCTGGTGCGCGACGGCGTCGGCTACACCACCGTCGCCCCCGGCGCGATCGTGACGCGCGGCCCGTTGCGCGGTCTCTATTTCGGCCAGGGCGGCACGCCCGCGCAGCTCAACTACGGCTCGACCGTCAACGACCCCTTCATGGTGGGCGGCGACTGGCGCTACACCGATTTCGGCAACGGCCCGCAGGACCTGGATCCCGAAGTCTCGCACAAGAGCCTGTTCTCGCGGTTGAGCTACGAGGCGTTTGACGGTGTCGAGCTGTTCGGCGAATTCTCCTATGTCCAGGCGAAGACGCGCACCACCGGCACGCCGATGTTCAACTTCGGCGGGCTGATCATCCAGCGCGACAACGCCTTCCTGCCCGGTTCGGTCGCCGACCGGATGACCGCCCTGGGCGAAACCTCGCTCAACGTCGGCAGCTGGAACGAGGCGATCGGCGGCATCGTCACCGAAACCCGCCACGACCTGTACCGCTATGTGATCGGCGCGGAGGGCAAGAGCGGCGCGTTCGGTACCGACTGGAACTGGATCGTCCGCGCCAACCGCAATGTCAGCGATTTCTTCAACGGCACCACCTTGCCGATCAAGGCGAATTACGATCGCGCGATCGACGCGGTACGCACGTCCAGCGGCGCGATCGTCTGCCGGTCGACGTTGACCAATCCCGGCAATGGCTGCGTCCCGCTCAACATCCTCGGTACCGGCGTCGCCTCGCCGGCCGCGCTCGATTACGTGATGGGCCATTCCTACCTCAACGCGACGATCACGCAGGACGTCTTCTCGGCAACGGTGCGCGGCGAACCGTTCGGCACCTGGGCGGGGCCGGTATCGGTCGCGTTCGGGCTCGAGCATCGCCGCGAGGCGCAGCAGGGCAAGAGCGATCCGCTGTCGCTGGTGAACAGCTACTGGGCCGGCAACTACAAGCCGATCCACGGCTCCTACACCGTCAACGAGGCGTTCCTCGAAGTCGTCGTGCCGCTGGCCGCGGACCAGGCATGGGCGCATGCGCTGGACCTGAACGCCGCGGTCCGCGCGACCGACTACAGCAGTTCGGGCTATGTCACGACGTGGAAGGTCGGCGCGACCTGGGAACCGGTGCCCGACCTGCGCCTGCGCGCGACCCGGTCGCGCGATATCCGCGCCGGCAATCTGGCCGAGCTGTTCCAGGCGGGCCAGACCAACACCACGACACTGGTCGATCCGGCGAAGAACAACCAGTCCTACACCGTCTTCCAGACCACGGTCGGCAATCCGGTGATCAGCCCCGAACGTGCCGACACGCTGAACCTGGGTGCGGTGTTCCAGCCGCGCTTCGTGCCCGGCCTGTCCGCCTCGGTCGACTATTTCGATATCGAGGTGAAGGGCGCGATCGCGACGCTGGGCGCCAGCACGATCGTCAACCAGTGCTATCAGGGCAACCAGGCGCTGTGCGCGCTGATCGATCGCGATGCCGCCGGTTTCATGACCGAGGTGTTCCTGCGCCCGATCAACCTTGCGCGGCAGACCGCGCGCGGGCTGGACTTCGAGGCGAGCTACCGGGTTCCGCTCGACACGGTCGGGCTGGGCGACGGGCGGCTGTCCTTCCGGGTGCTGGCGACGCGCTATCTCGAAAGCAGCACCGACAACGGCATCAACCCGCCGACCTCGAACCTGGGCGAGAATACCGGCGTTCCCAAATGGCGCTATCTGGGCGAGATCGCGCTGGACAAGGGCCCGTTGTCCTTCTCGGTCACCGGCCGCGGCTTCAGCGACGGCGTGATCTCGAACGCCTTCATCGAATGCACCACCAGCTGCCCGGCCTCGACCAGCCTCAACCGGACGATCGACAACAACCGGGTCGACGGTGCCTTCTATGTCGACCTGTCGGCCAGTTACGCGGCCACCGATGCGGTGCGCTTCTACGTCGCGGTCGACAATGTCGCGAACAAGGCGCCTGCGCCCTATGCCCCGGCCGGCACGGGGATCGGCAGCGCCCAGATCGGCATCTCGCAGACCTATTATGACGTGATCGGCCGTTCGTTCCGCGGCGGCGTGCGCTTCCGCTTCTGATCCCGGCCGAACCGAAAGGACCCCCGCCATGCCCATCGGAACCATGATCGCCCTCATCCTCGCCGCACTGGTCGCGCCGGGAGAACCCGTCGCTGCCGATCCGGCGGCGGGGGACGGCGCATGGTCCCGGTGGGATGTGGCGGCGGCGGCGCAGCATGCGCTGATCCTGCCGGTGTGCACCGGACCCTATCAGATCGCGTCGGGCGACGTGAACGGCGACGGCCTGCCCGACCTGATCATTCCCTGTCGCGGCGAGCTGTTGTCGCCGACGCTCGCCCGGCCGGCCAACGACCAACTGACCGTCTATCTCAACCCCGGGGCGACCGGGGCGTGGGTTCGGCGCGACTTCCCGGTGGGGTTCGGCCCCTATCATTCGGCGATCGGCGACCTCGACGGCGATGGCAGGCCCGACCTGGTCGTTCCCGACTATCAGTCGAACGACGGCCGCGACCTGGCGATCCTCTATGGCGCGAAGGACCGCGAGGCGCTGTTCGAGCCGACCCGCTTCATCGGCTTCCCCGATACCGATCTGGTCAACGAATATGGCCTCGATCCCCGGGGCGAGCCGCGCTATCCGACCCCCGGCCTGACCTCTGCCGTGATCGCGGACGTCAATGGCGACGGGCGGCCCGACATCGTCGCGGTCTCCTATCAGTCCAACGTCTTCTACGTGCTGCTGAACGAAGGCGGGCGGAAGTTCCGCACGCTGCGCTATCCGCAGCAGGCGGCGCCCTATGACCAGATGATGGGCGGGCCGCGCGATATCGCGGTCGGCGATTTCGACGGCGACGGAACGCCCGATCTCGCCTTCTCGATGTACGAATCCAATCTGGTCGAGGTGTGGAAGGGCGACGGCAGCGGCGGCTTCGCGCCGTGGCGCCGCGCATCGTCCTTCGGTCGGATCCCCTATCATTTGAAGGCGGGCGACCTCGATGGCGACGGTCGTCCGGATATCGTCGTCGGCAATCGCAGCACCAGCGACAATGTCGTCGTCCTGCGCAACGATCCCACGCGCTTCACCTATGACGGCTCGTTCAGCCCGCAGACCGCGAAGCGCGGCGAGGTGACCGCCGACGAGATTCGCGACGTGGTGCTCGGCGATATCGATGGCGACGGGATCCTCGACCTTGCCGCGGCGGCGCGCGAATCGGGCAAGCTCGTCTTCTGGCGCGGTACCGGCCGGCGCGGCTTCAACGCTGCCTTCGCCGATCGCCGGACGATGGAGTTTCCCGGCAAGGGGCCGCGCGGCATCGCGCTGCTGCCCGGTGCCGCCGCCGTGATCTTCTACAACAGCAGCGAGGTGGGGATCGTCAGCCTGCCCGGCAGTTCGCCACAGGCTGCGGGGTCACTTCCATCAGCGCGTCGGTGAAGCGGCGCAGCCACCACATCACATCCTGTTCGCGCACGCCCCTGGCCAGGGTTTCCCAGCGACGCTTGCGCTCCGCCAGCGGCATCGCCAGCGCCTGGCGGATCGCGTCGGAGAGCTCCTCGGCGCTGTACGGATTGACCAGCAGCGCCTCGCCCATCTGCTCGGCGGCGCCGGCGAAGCGCGACAGGATCAGCACGCCCGGATCCTCGGGGTCCTGCGCGGCGACATATTCCTTGGCGACCAGGTTCATGCCGTCGCGCAGCGGCGTGACCAGCCCGATCCGGCTGGCGCGGTAGACGCCCGCCAGCACGTCGCGCGGATAGCCGTGATTGACGTAGCGGATCGGCACCCAGTCGAGCGCGGCATGCGCGCCGTTGATCCGCCCGGCCAGCGATTCCAGCGAGCTGCGGATCCGCTGATAGCTTTCGACCGATCCGCGCGACGGCGGTGCGATCTGCAGCAGCACGACTTCCTCGCGCTCGTCCGGATTCTCGATCAGGAACCGCTCATAGCCCAGGAACCGCTCTTCCAGCCCCTTGGAATAGTCGAGCCGGTCGACGCCGACGATCAGCGCGCGGCCGACGGCGCTGTCGCGCACCCGGTTGAACGCCTCGCGCGCCGCCTTGGTCTCGGCCAGCTTCATGAAGTCCGCATCGATCCCGATCGGGCAGGCGATCAGCTGGACCTTGCGATCGCCCAGCGTCAGCGTGCCGTCGTCGCCGACGATCCCGCCCAGTTCCTCGCGCGCATAGTCGCAGAAGGACTGGAGCCATTCCTGGGTGTGAAAGCCGATCACGTCATAGGCGAGCAGCGAGCGGACGAGCGCCGGCGCCTCGGGCAGGGTCGCCAGCAGCCGCCGCGGCGGCCAGGGGATGTGGAGGAAGAAGCCGATCCGGTTCGCCACGCCGCGCGATCGCAGTTCGGCGCCCAGCGGGAACATGTGATAATCCTGGACCCAGATCAGGTCGTCATTCTCGATCAGCGGGCGCACGGTGTCGGCGAACCGCTCGTTGACCCGCTGATAGCCGCCGGCGAAACTGCGCTCATATTCGGCCAGGTCGATCCGATAGTGGAACAGCGGCCACAGGGTGCGGTTCGCATAGCCGTTATAATATTCGTCGATATCCTGGTCTTCCAGATCCACCGTCGCGGTGGTGACGCCGTCCAGGCGCTGGAAGTTGATATGGCCGGTGAACTGTTCGGTGCGTTCCCCCGACCAGCCGAACCAGATACCGCCATTGGCACGCAGCGCGGCGCTGAGGGCAACGGCAAGGCCACCCTGCGCACCGCCGCCGGTACTGACGCGATTGGAAATGACGATGAGCCTGCTCAACGGATCGAACTCCAGGGTTTGCTCAGCAACGCGGCACAGTTGATCATGCCGACCAGCGAGTAGGTCTGGGGGTAATTCCCCCACAGTTCGCCACTCTCGGGATCGATGTCCTCGGAAAGCAGCCCTGCCGCGGTCCTGCGCAGCAGCATTTCTTCGAACAATGCGCGGGCTTCCTCGCTGCGTCCGGTATAGTGCAGCGCCTCGATCAGCCAGAAGGTGCACACGTTGAACGCGGTCTTCGGCAGGCCGAAATCATCCTCGATCGCATAGCGAAGCATATGCGATCCGCGGCGCAGCCCCGCCTCGACCGCTGCGAGCGTGTCGAGAAACCGGGGATCGTCCGGCGCCAGGAAGCGCAGGTCGAGCAGCTGGAGCACGCTGGCGTCCAGATCGTCGCCCGCGAAGGTCGCCGACAGCCGCTTCGTATCGGGGCGCCATGCGGCTTCCTCGATATGGGCGCGGATCCTGTCGGCACGCTCCTGCCACAGCGCGCTGCGTTCGGTCAGGCCGATCGCCGCCGCCGCGTTGGCCAACCGGTCACAGGCTGCCCAGCACATTGCCGAGGAATAGGTATGTACGGACTGGCGGGTTCGCAACTCCCACAGGCCGGCATCGGGCTGGTCGTAATTCTCCCAGGCACGCTCGCCGACCTTTTCAAGCGCCTCGAAATCCTCGACGCCAGACATGCGGAACAGCCGCTGATCGAAGAATGCCTGGGTGTTGGACAGGACGATCTGGCCATAGGCGTCGTGCTGGATCTGCTCATAGGCCTGGTTGCCCACACGGACCGGGCCCATGCCGCGATAGCCGGACAGAGTCTCCTCGATCCGCTCGGTCAGCACCGCCTCGCCCAGCACGCCGTATAGTGGCTGGATATGGCCGCCCTTGGCGCTGTCGACGATGTTGCGCAGATAGACGAGATAGCCCTCGAGCACATCGAGCGCGCCGAGCCGGTTGAGCGCCTGGACCGTGTAATAGGCATCGCGGATCCAGCAGTAGCGATAGTCCCAGTTGCGCTGCGAATCGGCATGCTCGGGCACCGAGGTCGTCAGCGCCGCGACGATCGCGCCGGTTTCCTCGTGCTGACACAGTTTCAGGCTGATCGCCGAGCGGATGACGACTTCCTGCCATTCCAGCGGGATCGCCAGGCCGCGGACCCATTCGCGCCATTCGGCGGCGGTGTTGGCCAGCATCGAATCGATCGTGGCGGCGATGTCGCCAGCGAAACTCTCATCGGGGCCCAGGAAGAAGTGCAGCGTACCCTCCAGGCGGAAGGCACGCTCCTCATGGACCATGCCGACCGGCGCGGTGGTGGTCAGGCGCAGCGTCATCGCGTCGGTCTGGTAGCGGATATGGTTGGTGCCGCCGATCCGCTGGCCGCAGGTGCCGCCCCAGCCGCAGGTCGGCTTCAGCCGGACGCGGATGCGCGGGCGACCGGCCACGGGCCGGACGATCCGGGCGAAGGCGACCGGACGATAGGGTCGCGCCATCCGGCGGAAATAGGGGCAGAAATCGACGACCTCGATCGCATTGCCCGCCGAATCGGTGTGACGACTGACCAGGATCGGCGTGTTGCGTTCGTAACGCTGTTCGACCGACACGCAGTCTTCCAGCTCGACCGACCAATAGCCGGTCTCGGGCGTTTCGCCGCCCAGCAGCGACGAGAACAGCGGATCACCGTCGACGCGCGGCGCACAGCCCCAGACGAAGCGGCCCGCGCGATCGACCAGCGCACTGACCTGGCAATTGCCGATCACCCACAAGTCCAGATCGCTCATGATGCCGTCTCCAGCCAGTCGAGGGTGTCGGATACGGACGCCAGGCGATAGCGTGCCGCGGTGGGACGCTCGGGCCCGATCAGCACCCCGGCCCCGCCCAGCATCGCGGCGGCGATGAAGCCGGGTTCGTCGGTATCGTCGTCGCCGAGGAAGATCGGGGTGGTGCCGCGCATTTCCGGGCTCTCCATCAGGCGGCGCAGCGCATCGCCCTTGTCGCCGCCGCCGGCGCGCACCTCGATCATCATCTTGCCGGTCTGCAGATACAATCCGTGCCGCGCCGCCAGCGTCTGGGCCAGCGCGATGCAGGCCTGCTCGGCCTGCGGGTTGCCGCGATAGTGGAGCGCCGCGCCCAGCGGCTTGTCCTCGACCAGCACGCCCGGCCAGCATTCGGCAAGGTCGCGCATGTCGGCCAGCGCGCTGGACAGTGACTCGGGGCGCGGAGCCAGCACCGCATCGCCGTCGGGATAGTGGAATTCCATGCCGTGGCTGCCGGAGACGATGAACTCCGGCGTTCCGAACAGCGTCCGGATGTCCGCCGCCGCCCGGCCGCTGAGGATCGCCAGCCTTCCGTGGACACGTTCGCGCAGGCGTCGCATCAGCGCGGTCAGCCGCGCATCCACCGCGACTCCGTCGGGCCGCGCGGCGATTTCGACCAGCGTCCCGTCGAAATCCAGGAACAGGCTGGCGTCTTCCAATATGTCCACGGGCGGCGCGATCAGCGCTTCCGCCTCGGCTGCTTGCATGTGCAATTTCCCCTGCAAGAGACCGTATCGACGATCGTTCTTCCCCTAGGGGACGCGTAACGCGCACCGATGGTTCCATTCCGGCACAAGGTTTTGTTGCATCGCAGCATCACCTGTGGCGTGTGACCGCATCGTATCCGGATGGTGAGGAACGGCGGCGGATCGCGCGACTCGTACAGGGCGGTCGAACTGTTCCAGCCTGGTGCAAATCGGTCATTTCGCTCCGATTCGGTTGAGGAAGTGCCGCTTCAGCGGCTAGAGAAGCCACATGAACGATGCGACGCCCCCGGCCAGGCTGACCGAACGCGAGCGCGACTGTCTTCGCCTCGTTTCGCGTGGGCGTTCGTCGAAGGAGATCGGTGCCGAGCTGGGAATCTCGCATCACACGGTGGACCTGCACCTGCGCCGGGCGATCCGCACGCTGGGCGCCAGCGACCGGCGCGATGCGGCGCGCCGGCTCGAGGCCGAAGAGGGGGGGCAAATCCCCTATCAGCAATTGAGTACTCAGCCGCAGGCCATTGCCGAACCGCCGCCGATAACGGCCATATCTCCTCCGATCCGGACCGACCGGCAACCCCGCTTCCGGGTTCCGTTCCTCCGGCAGGGGAGACAATATAATGACCTGACATCTGCCCAGCGCATCGGATGGACCTTCGCGATCGCCGCCCTGATGCTCATCGTGATCGCCAATTTCTTCAACGGGCTCGCCGCTCTGTTCTACATCACCGGCTGATCCCGACTTCTCATCACGCATCATGATCGGACCGCAGCGCCCATGCGCTGCGCCAAGGGGGACTCATGACTTCTGCAAAGACGATTGCCGCGGTGCGCATTGCCCGCTCGCTCAAGCCTGCCGAGACCGCGATGAACGAAGCGGCGCTCAAGGTGCTCGGCGTCGGGACTGCCGTCCTCACCGCACGAGCCGACGGTACCTTTCATCCGCTCGAGGGCCAGTGCGCCGTCGATTTCGTGGGCGACGCCACTGCGAAGGTGTTCGCCGCCATGAAGGATATCCAGAATGCGCACGGCGCGCTTCGCGCCGCCGCGATCCGCCATCAGGTGCTGGGACAGGGCGATATCTTCGAGACGCCGGGCCGCGATGAAACCCATGGCCTGCAGTCGATGCCGACGCCGCTGTCGCTGGTGCCGCATGCCGACGCCGCGTGAGTACGGACGATTGACAGCCATGGCTTTCGCTGGTGCGGGTGCAGTCGATGAACGTGATCATCTATCTTGCATTGCTGCTGGGCTGTTCCGGCTACGCTCTGGCGCGCGGCGGCGCGCCGGAGCGGATCGGCGTGCTGATCCTGGCGCTAGCGATCGTCGCGTCGCATTTCGCGCCGGCGGCCGGACCCGTCCGGTTCAAGACGATCGAATGGGGGGTCATGATGGTCGACCTCGCCATGCTTTCGGCGGTGCTGGTGCTCGCGGTGCGCGCGCAGCGCTTCTGGCCGATGTGGATGGCCGCGATCCTGGTCAACACCATCGTCACGCATCTGCTGATGCTGTCGCCCAACCTGATTCCCTGGTCCTATTCGGTGGCGATCGCCGGCTGGAGCTATCCCAATCCGGTGTTGCTGGCGATCGGCGCCTGGCGGCACCGGTCCAGGATCCGGCTCTACGGCGCGGATCCCGCCTGGAGCTGACCGTTACGAAGGAGGCCGGTCATGCCAAGTGACGGTGTCGCCGCGCGTCGTGCGCTGGCGGAAATCGCGACGCTCGAAGCGACCCTTGCCGAGACCCGAGCCCGCGTCCTCAACCTCGAAAGCGCGCGCCAGGTTGATCTGGCCGCCGCGGCCTATCGCGAGCGCCGCATCCGCGACGCCTGTTTCGGCGAGGACAGCGACCTCTTCGGCGAGCCGGTGTGGGACATGCTGCTTGACCTCTACTCGGCGCGGATGCGCGGGGTGCCGGTCAGCGTCAGCAGCGCCTGCATCGCCGCGCATGTGCCCAACACGACGGCGCTGCGCTACATCGCGATCATGGAGACGCGCGGGCTGGTCTCGCGCCGCCGCGACGATGCCGATGCGCGGCGGGTCTTCGTCGAGATCAGCGATCGGGCGATGGCGCAGGTCCGCGCCTGGCTCGAACGCTCGACCTAGGGGCCGCAGACCCACAGGCCCGAGAAGCTGCGCTGGGCGCCGTCGGCACGGTCATAGGTCAGCGTCGCCGGCCGGGCGGGAGATTCGCCGCGATCGGTCGCGGGGCCGGTGACGCGCAGGGTAATGGTCTTGCCCTTGCCGGCGAAGCGGGTGCCCTTGCTCATCGCATCGAAGCCGCCCGGCGCGCTGACCGGCTCGACCGAATCGAGCACCTTCACCACGCCCTGCGCCCGCTCCGTCGAAGCGACGTCGCCCCGTGCGAGCAACAGCGGCGAGTCGCTGCCCGTCGCGGAGAAGCTGCAGGCGAGTTCGCCGGCGAGCGCGGCGCTCTCGATATCGGCATGCGACAGCGGGGCGAGGACGATCTGTGACCCGTCGCCGCCGACGGTCGGGGCGTCGGCAGTAGCGTTGTCCGCGACCGGAACGGACGGAGTCGGGAGGGGCTCTGCCGGAGCCTCGGCGGGCTCGAGCTGCCGGACCTCGGTCGCGTTATTGCTGGCGGCGGGCGGTGATGCCGAGCAGCCCGCGAGCAGCAATGCGGCGAGCGTCGCTGCGGACAGCAACTGGCGGGGATGGGGTGTCGGCGTCATCGGGCTTCCTCTTGCGTCTCGGCAGGGACGACTGACGAGCAGGGAATGTTGTTCCAAACCGCGATTCTCATCGCCGGATGCGGTGGGTCGAGGAACCGGGGAAGCGCTTTGCGGGTTCAGCTTTTCCGAGGCGAGATCAATTGCTTCGGCTCCAGGATTGATATCGAATGTCCCGCTATCGCCTTCGGGTCCATGGCCCCTGCAAAATGCCCCGGATCCTCGGCCTGGAGGACTCCGATCTGGTCGCCGCCATGATCCGCGGCAACCGCCTGATCGCGCACATGCTGGTGCGCGGCGGGCCGAACCCGGCGGCGATGAAGGGGCATATCGATGTCGAGGACGAGCAGGAACGCGTGGTCGCGCGGCTGCTGTTTTCCGACGTCGCGCGCGGCATCGCAGCCTGATCGGCGGGAGGCCGCCCTTGCGGAACCTGGCGATCGCGGGCGTCAGCGCGCTGATGGTGCTTGGCGGAACCGGCGTGGCGCGGGCGCAGAGCGCCGGCGCCTTCATGACCAATCCCGCCTTCAGCGGCCCGAAGCCGGCGCGGTGCGACTCGACCTATGAGATGCAGCATTGCGCGGCGCATGAGCTGCGCGTTGCCGATCGCGCGATGAGCGCCGCCTATTCCGCGGCACGCTCGCGCAGTTCGGCATCGGCGCGCTCGCGCCTGCTGACGGAGCAGCGACGCTGGCTGCGCACCCGCGACAGCGGCTGCGTGGCGAAGGGGCGCCGCTATGACGGCGGCAGCATGCGGCCCGTCGTCGTGGCGCAGTGCTGGGTCGAGGTGACCCGCGCCCGGACCCGGGCGCTCGGAGCCTGGCGGCGCTAGTCGAGGCGAGGCACGCTTTCGATTGGCGCGGCCCCGCTCTTCGGGCATCAGGGCGCCACCCTTGATTCCAGGATCCTCTCCAATGCCCTCCGGACTAGTTGCGCTTCTCGACGATATCGCCGGGATCACCAAGCTTGCGGCCGCCTCGCTCGACGATGTCGGTGCAGCTGCGGGCAAGGCGGGCAGCAAGGCGATCGGCGTCGTGGTCGACGATACCGCGGTCACCCCGCGCTATGTGGTCGGCCTGGCGCCCGAGCGCGAATTGCCGATCATCTGGAAGATCGCGCTGGGATCGCTGCGCAACAAGCTGTTGATCCTGCTGCCCGCCGCGCTGCTGCTGAGCGCGTTCGCGCCCTGGGCGATCACGCCGCTGCTGATGCTGGGCGGCGCATTCCTGTGTTTCGAAGGTGCGGAGAAACTGCTCGAGGCGTTCGGCGAACATGCCGAGGTGACCGAGACGCAGGAGGTTCAGGACCCCGCCGCGATCGAGAAGGAAAAGATCAGCGGCGCGATCCGCACCGACCTGATCCTCTCGGCGGAGATCATGGCGATCGCGCTGGCCGACGTCGCGACCTCGCCGATCTACACGCAGGGCGTGGTGCTGGCCATCGTGGGCATCGGGATCACCATCGGCGTCTATGGCGTGGTCGCGCTGATCGTGAAGATGGACGATATCGGGCTGCACATGGCGCAGCGCAAAAGCGCGGCGACGCGCGGCATCGGCCGCGGGCTGGTGAAGGCGATGCCGAAGCTGATGACCTTCCTGTCTATTGTCGGCACCGCGGCGATGCTGTGGGTCGGCGGCGGCATCCTGATCCACGGACTGGAAGTGCTGGGCTTCGGCGCGCCCGCGCATGCGGTTCATCACGCGTCCGAAGTCGTATCGCACGCGACCGGCCCGATCGGCGGCGTGTTCGGCTGGCTGACCGGTGCGATCGCATCCGGCCTGCTGGGCCTGGCGGTGGGCGCGGTGATCGCGCTGACGCTCCACCGTATCCGCCCGCATTGATCGCCTAGCCGGGGCCGTCCGCATCGTTGCGCCAGCGTTCGGCGCTGGCCTGGATCTGCCTGAGCCACCGGGCGCGCAGCCGCGACGGCTGGCCGGGGATCGGCGTGTCGAGAAAACGGGCCGAGGCGATGCGATCGAGGCGGAAGGTGCGGAAGTCGCCGCGCAGCTCGCACCACCCGATCAGCACGCGCGAGGCGTCGCGATAGCCGATCAGCAGCGGCCAGACCGTGCGGTGCGAAACCCGGCCTGCCTCATCGGCATAGTCGATCTCGATCGTCCGCGCCGCGCGGATCCAGGCGCGCAGCTGACCCGCGTCGATTCCGTCGCGCGGCCGGTCCCAGCTGGGCACGGCCCGGGCGGCAGGGTCGAGCAGGAAGGGCTGCAGTTCGTCGGGGAGGACGGTCAGGATCTTGGCAAGCACATCGCGCGCGGCACGCGCCAGCGTCGGGTCGGCATTGCCCGCCACCCACTGCGCGCCGAGCGCGACCGCGTCCACCTCGTCCGCCGTCAGCATCAGCGGGGGCAGGTCGAACCCCTGTTCGAGGACATAGCCGATGCCCGCCTCGCCGCGGATCGGCACGCGCTGGCCGACCAGGGCGGCGATGTCGCGATAGACCGATCGCCTGGAGGTCTCCAGCTCCTCGGCGATCGCATCTGCGGTCACCGGGCGCGACGAGCGTCGCAGGATCTGGACGATCTGGAACAGGCGATCCGCTTTCCTCATCCCCGAACCCTACTGACAGGCTGCTGACACCATGCTGTCAGCAGCCTGTCAGTAGGACGGCCTCGCGATATAATCGAGGAGGAACGACGATGTTGAACACCTATCGGGGCAGCTGTCATTGCGGCGCGGTGACGTTCGAGGCCGATGTCGATTTCGATGCGGGGACGGGCAAGTGCAACTGTTCGATCTGCACCAAGCGCCGTGCTTGGAACGTGCTGCTGAAGCCCGACCAGTTCCGCCTGTTGAGCGGGGGGGAGGCGTTGAGCGACTATCAGTTCGCGACGAAGAGCGGGCATCACCGCTTCTGCGCCACCTGTGGTTGCGCGCCGTTCGGCGATGGCGACGTGCCCGAGATCGGCGGGGCGTTCGTCTCGGTGGCGGTCATGTGCCTCGACGATGTGCCGCTGCAAATGCTTGAATCGGCGCCGGTGCGTTATGCGGACGGCCGTCACGACAACTGGTTAAACGAGCCGGCCGAGAAGGCGATCCTCTAGGCGGGGGAGTCCCGTTTCGGGGCAGCTCCGTACAAGTGCGTGGATTTCAGCTGGATGCAGTACGCGTAATACAGCCACGAACCCGAGGGTCGAACCTTGCGGGTTTTCTGGGCCGGACGTTCTTCGTGATCGTCCGGTCCTTTTTCGTTCAAGCTTGCGCGCGGCCGCAAATCATTGCCACGATCGGCCTGTCGGTGCCAAGGACGACGGATCGTCCATCCCCGCGAGAGTGCCTGCCTGTGAAGCTCAGATCGCTGCTGTTCGTCCCCGGGGACCGCCCGGACCGTTTTGCGAAAGCGGCGGCGAGCGGCGCGGATGCGCTGATCCTCGACCTGGAGGATTCGGTATCGCCCGAAAAGAAGCAGGAGGCCCGCGTCGCGGTCGCGCGGTGGCTGGAGGGTGGCCGGCTGCTGCCCTGCTTCGTCCGGATCAATCCGCTCGACAGCGATCTGGCGGAGGCGGACTTGGCCGCGGTGCTTCCGTTCCGGCCCGATGGTCTGGTGCTGCCCAAGGCGGAAGGGGCGGCGTCGGTCCGCCGGCTGGTCGACCTGGCAGGCGATTCTTGCCCGCCGATCCTGCCGATCGCGACGGAGACGCCGGCGGCGATCTTCGAACTGGGCAGCTACCGCCAGATGGGCGAACGGCTGGCGGGGCTGACCTGGGGCGCGGAGGATCTTCCGGCCGCGATCGGTGCCGCCAGTTCCCGCGAGGCGGACGGCAGCTATACCGCCCCCTATGCGATGGCGCGTTCGCTGGTCCTGTTCGGCGCCCATGCCGGAGGTGTCGCGGCGATCGAGACCGTCTATCCCGACATCTCGGATGTGGATGGGCTGGCAGCCTATGTCGCACGCGGACGACGTGACGGATTCACCGGCATGATGGCGATCCACCCTGCCCAGGTACCCACGATCAATGCGGGATTTACCCCCAGCGACGCGGAAATCGCGCATGCCCGTTCGATCGTCGATGCCTTTGCGGCGGCGCCCGGTGCAGGCGCGCTGAAGCTGGACGGGCGGATGATCGACCGGCCGCATCTGAAACAGGCCGAGGCGCTGCTGGCGCGTGCCGGGGACCTGGCGAACACGCTAAACTGACCCGCATCGAGACAGCGTTAACCTTCTCCCATTGTAGCGGGGGCCGGGCAGGAACGGTAATCCTTCGTCAACCATGAGAGCCCGGGGGCTGATCGGGGCGAAGGAGTTCGGCAATGCGAAATCTATCCATGGCGGTCCTGACCGTGTCAGCCCTGGCGACAATGCCGGCGGCGGCCCAGATCCGCACGCCGGGCCCGACCGTCTATCAGCAAGGCGCCGGCATCCCGGCGCCGCGCGGGATGGTGGCACGTCCGCAGCCGCAACCTCGGCCCCTGCCGCAGATGCAGCAGCCGCCGCGAGTCGATGTCCCGGCCTCGGCCCTGCGCCGCGACTGGCGCCAGTCGCCGCCGCGCACGCGGCCGAACCCGCCGCGCCAGGCGCAGCGTCCGGATTTCCGCCCGGATCATCGTCAGGCCAATCGCGGCCATCGCTGGGGTGGCGTCGTCGGCGGCCGCTGGTGGGGCGGGTCGCGCGCGCCGGGGGGATGGAACAGCTATCGCCGTCCGTCGCGCGGCTGGTCGCTGCCGGGATACTGGATGAGCTCGAACTTCGGCATCCCCGACTATTACAGCTACGGGCTGCGTGCGCCGGGCAACGGCTATTCCTGGGTCCGCTATTATGACGATGCGGTGATGGTCGACCGAAGCGGCCGCGTGATCGACTGGGCCGACGGCATCGCGTGGAACGACCAGGGCGATTATGACGGCTATTACGACCAGGATGATTCCTGGGGTGCGGACAGCAGCTACGCCTATTCCGACGACGTGACCTATGACGCCGGCCGTTATGGCGAGGCGAGCGGCTATCCCGATGCCGCGCCCACCTATGGTGCAACCTATGGCTATCCGGGCGGCTATCCGCCGCAGGCACCGGCAGGGCCGCCGCCGGTTCAGGTCCGGTCCTATCCCGCCTATGGCGGCGGATATTCGGCAGGCTATGGCAGCAACAGCTATTATGGCGGGGGCTATTATGCCGGGGGCGGTACCACCACGACGGTCGTCATCCAGCCCGCGCCGATGGTGACGACCACCACCGTCGTCGAGGAAGTGATCGAGGAATCGGTCTCGACGCGCACCTATGCGGCGCCGCGCCGTGCGGTTCGTCGTCCGGTCCGCAAGTATCGGGCGAAGCCCAGGCCGGTCGCGCGCCAGTGCAGCTGCCAGTGCGTGTGCCGCTGACGCGGCACACGCATCGTGGCGGCCTCAGCGTTCGCGCCCGCCGAAGGTAACCAGGCTTTCCTCGCCGTCGGTCGACAGCGCGGAAACGCCGACGAAGTTGTCGTCGACGATCACGCCCTTCAGGACCGTCTCGGTGCCGGTCACGTCGACATGGCCGGTCCAGTCCTGCGCGTCGTTGCGGCGCCAGTGGACGCGGTACTTCGTCGCACCGGGGACTGCCGGCCATTTGACTGTCGTGTCGGTCGACAATGCGCCGACCAGCGTCACCTTCGCAGGCGCATCGGGGGCGCCGGCGAGGCGACGGATCGTGGCGACGTTGATCGCCGTCACCTTCGCCAGATAGGGAAAGTCCATCCGGTCGATCGTATCGCCATAGACGCGCCCGTTGTCGGTGCGCAGGTCCTGGTGCTGGGCGTCGTAATTCTCGACCCCGACCGAGAATCGCACCGCGGGATAGCCGAGATTGAGGAAGGGGGTGTGGTCGCCGCCGCGTCCGAACCGGTCGGGCCTGCGATCGAGAAACACATCGAGCCCGCCGGGGATCGTGCCGGCGACGCCGTCGATGGCCTTCGCCAGTGCCCGCGACGGGCCGTCATCCTCACCGCCATCGGCGCGGCGGGCAAGTTGCGCATCGAGCGGCTCCGACGCGCGGATGCCTTCGGAAAAGACGCGGACGCGGTCGGCGACCCGGCTGCCGTCCTGGCCGACCGTGTTGCCGACGATGTCGTTGTTGAGCACCGCGACGACGGTCCAGCCCTTTTCCTTCGCGGTCTCGGCTAGAAGCTGGCCGCCCCACAGGCCCTGTTCCTCGCCCGACAGGACCGCATAGACGATGGTCGCATCGAACTTTTCCTTCGACAGGATCCGCGCGCTTTCCAGCACCAGCGCGACGCCCGAGGCATCGTCATTGGCGCCCGGCGCATCGGAGGTGATGTCCATCACATCGGTCACGCGGCTGTCGATATGGCCCATCACGATCACCACCCGCTTGGGATCGCGACCCTTCTGGAAGCCCAGCACGTCGACGACATTGACCCCGTTCGGTGCGCGCGGACCGGTGAAGCCGCGCGCGATATTGGCGACCTCGATACAGTCGCACGCATCCCCGATCCGGCTGAGCTCCGCCATCGCCCAGCGCCGCGCCGCGCCGATCCCGCGCGTCGGATGATCGGGATCGGAGAGGGTGTGGCGGGTGCCGAAGCTGACCAGCCTGGCGACATCGGCCTTCAGCCGGGCCGGGGACGGCTTTTCCTGCGCCAGCGCAGGGGTGGCGAGCAGGGCGAGGGGGAGCAGGGTGAGAATGCGCATGGCGCGGAACGTGACGACCATAGGCGCGCGGGTCAATCGCCGAGCGATCGCCCGGAGATGCGGCGAATGGGAAAAGGATCGCAAGGCCGGCGAGTTCCGGATTCGTATCCCGGCATTTGACGGGTCCTACACCAGGGGTCCCACGCCCGCCGCTCTCATGCGGTTGCCGGCACAATAGGACATGACGGTGGCCGCCCATCCCACAGCATGGAGGCTGGTCAGGCTGTCGGCAACGACGCCGAACGCGATGACGGCAAGCGCGACCGGCGAGAGTTTCACTGCCTCTTCCAGTGTCACGAGTCGATCCGGGACCGTCCGGCTGGACATGTAGGCGAGGCATGCCAGGACGATCGCCGATAGCGTGGTCGCGAAGCCCGGCGATTTGCCGATCGCGATCAGCGCCAGCGCCGTATAGGCCAGGCCGAACAGTGCCTGAAGCGTGCGGACCCGTATAGTCGTCGGCATGATCGCCTCCATCGGAGGAGCCATTGTACAGCGTTGCTGCACGGCGGCAATGCGGGGTCATTCGCCGGCGACGGGCGGAACCGAGCGGCGCCTTGCTGCTGCGGGAGCGGCGCAACGGCCGACCGCGCTCGACCCTGTCCGACCTGAAGGCGCGTGCCGAGCCTGATGACCCTCGTCGATCCCGCTGCCACAGGGTTGATCAGCTGCCCTGAGCCTCTTTCGATCGACGCGTTGTGCGGAACCATTGCCTTATCGGCTGCTTGCCGACTGCCTCGCCGCTGGCCTGGACCTGCCTGGTTACGCTATTTGGTGCCAAGCAATGTCGACGGCGTGAGTTCCGGAGCGACCACCAGCAGATCATAGCTGTCGACCAGGTCTCGCCATTGCGCATCCACACTGGCAGGCAGCCGGCCTCGCAACCTGCGCAGATCGAGCAGCATCCAGTCGTTTCGTGCTCCGCTGCCGAAGCCCGGCGGCACTGCGGTCTTGAGCCAGGCATAATCCGCGTCGTCGGACATGATGAAGGGCTCATGGCGAACCTGCCGACCGACGCCGCCATAGAAGGCGTGGACCCCTTTCGCACCATAGACGGCGATGTGAAGCGAAGCCGCGCCTTCACCGTCGGCGCGCTCCGCGACGAAGTTGCCGAGATCGCGCTGCCCCAGCCCGTTGACGCCCTTCGCCATGTGCACGTCGCCGAACTTGAAGAGCATGCGCGCCGGCTTCCGCCTCGCATCGAGATAGTGGAGGAGCGTCTGCTTCATCAGCTGGGCACGCTGGCCGTTGGACGCAAATCCGTCGCTGTTCTGGCTGAGATAGATGGCACGGGTTTCCGCGAGGCTGTCGAAAAGGGCATTCACCCGCGGACCGCCATCGCGGCGGATCGCCGTCCTGGCCTCCGCCATCTGCTGATCCGTGATCTTGAAGACGAGCAAGTCGCCCGGCGATCCGGTTCCGAGCGCCTCCGCCGTCGCAGTGCGATCCAACGCCGCGAGCTTGCCGATCGCCGCTCTGGCACTGGGGCCGGGCCGGGCTTCGATCATGCGCTCCAGCAGGTGGCCGGACGCGCCAAAGAACTCCTGATCGAGGCCCCATAACTGGAAATTCGGCCCGGCAAGCGCGGCGCATCCGGCTGCCATGTCGCTCTCGTCCTGGCCATTCTGGAACGCGAATGCATCGGGATGTGCCTGCAGGAAGCTGGAAATCCGTGCGACCCGGTCCGGCCTGCGCAGATCGCCGTTCACCACGCGCGCGGCTTCGGGCCCGATTTCGACGGCGAACGCATCCAGTCCACCGGGCGCCATCAGGCGGCAAATGCCGCTGGTGAATAGCGGGATCTCGCGAGACATATGGTCTTCGCCGATCAGCACATAGCGGGCCTTGGCGATCGCCAGCGACAGGATCTCGGCGCCCGGTCCGGACAATCCGCCCGCATCGACACGCAGGCTGGTTCGCGCCTGTTCCAGCCGGGCGGCGAATGACGAAGGCTTCGATGCGGTTTGTGCCATTGCAGGCACGATCGATGCGCCGGCGATCAGGAGCGCCATCAAGAGTTTCGAAGACATTTCCGCTGCGCCCCTGGTCAATCTTGTTATGACAGTCGTGAACCTTGTCGCTGACGTCACAAACGTCAACGCCATTTCGAATCGCGTCGTATCCGGGGTTTCGCGAGACGCGGCGCGACGCACACTCGGCGGCGAAGGGAGACATGACGCGACAGGGCTGGTGCCGTGAGGGATTTGCGATAGGTCCGGAACGTGCCATCTGGCGGGCGACGGCGGTCCGGGGCGGGGTTGTACCGTCGGAGGTTCGGGTTTCGGACTGCGGAAGAAGGTCCGGTGACACTTATGCTCCACGTGGCAATTGACCTCGCCTCCCGTCCGGTTAAGCTGACCTGATCGACGTCGGATGGGTCAGGGCACCGGACCCGTCCCGAACACAGGATCGGCGGGCGCTGCCACTGATTTGGCGAGTGTCCATGCTAAATATCGATAGACGATTTCTGTTGGCCGGCGGGGCCGGCATTCCGCTGGCCATGCTGTCATCCCCGGGACTGGCAAAGGCAGCTCCGGCATCCGATCTTCGCCTGCGTCCCACCGTTCATACGGGCACCGAGCGCTGGTCGCTCGGCGAGCGCATGGCGCATTACGGCGTGCCCGGCGTCGCGATGGCGGTGATGCGTGCGGGCAAGGTGGCGGCAATGCACGGGGTCGGCACCCGCATTGCGGGACGGGCGGCGCCGGTCACTGCGGACACGCTGTTTTCGGTGGGGTCGGTGAGCAAGCTTGCCAGTGCTGCGCTCTGCCTGAAGCTGGTGGCGCAGGGGGTTCTCGATCTCGATCGCGACGTGAACCACTGGCTGAGGCGGTGGCGCGTTCCTGCCGGCCCGCAGGGTGACGCGGGCGCGGTGACGTTGCGCATGCTGTTGTCCCACACGGGCGGTATAAACATCCACGGTTTCGCCGACTATTTGCCGGGCGCCCCGCTTCCCGACATTCTCCAGACGCTGAACGGGGAGGGACCGGCGAAGAACCCGTCGATTGCGCGGATCGATCGGGCTGGGAGCCGGTCGCGCTATTCCGGTGGCGGCTACATGATCGTCCAGGCGGTCATCGAGGATGCCAGCGGCGAGTACTTCGATGCGGTGGCGCGGCGACTGCTGTTCGATCCGCTGGGCATGACGCGCAGCCGGTTCGCGGCGTCACCCGCCGAAGACAGCGCCGATATCGCCCATGCCCATGACGATCGCGGCCGGCCGGTCGCCCTGCCGCGCGGGTGGCAGAGCTTTCCCGAACTCGCCCCTTCGGGGCTCTGGACCACGATGCGCGACCTGTCGCGCCTGATCCTCGCGCTGGGCGACAGCTATCGCAGGCCGGGCGGGTTCCTGCCGCAGGAACTGGCGACCGAGATGATGACGGTGGTCGCGCCCGGTTTCAACGGCCTGGGTGTGCGCCTCGCCGGGGAGGGGGCGGCGCGGATCTTTCACCACGCCGGCGCCAATGACAGCTACAAGGCCTATGTCGAGGGCAATCTTGCGACAGGCGACGGCCTGGTGGTGCTGACCAATGGCGCGCGGGGCGACGTTCTGGGCGACGAGATACGCAATGCGGTGTCGGATGCCTGTCGCTGGCCCGGGGACTGGTCGGTCGCGCTGCCCGCAATTCCCGCCGCCGCCATGCGGGACGGCTATGCCGGAACCTATCGTCGGCGCGAGGGGCAGGATCCGTTCGTGACGGGATTTCTGGACACCGGGTTCAGCGCCGATACGCTGGAACTCCTGCGCACCGGTGAGGGGTTTTCGGTCCGGTCGAAAGGACGAACCAGGAAACTCGCGGCGGTGAGCACCTCCAGCTTCGTGATGCCGGACGGCTATGTCCCGGCCGCGACCCTGATCCTGAAAGTGGCGCGTGTGGGGGATGGGACTGCCGGCCATCTGCTGGCGATCGCAGGGGACGACGTGTTGATCTTCGACCGGGTATAGCGGCGCGACGGACGGTGCTTCCGTCCGATCCGGGTCCATGCGGTCGTGACCGCACGGACCCGGCATCGCATCAGAAGCGGAAGCCCAAAGTCGCCATCACGTTGCGCGGGGCGGCCATGAAGCAATCGCCGCGGGCGAGGCAGGACGCGAAGGCCCGGTCGTCGAGCAGGTTGGTAGCGTTGATCGCAAGGCGCCACTGGTTCCAGCTGATCTCCGCCAGCGCGTCGACGGTGGTCCGCTCGGGCGTGACGATCGTGTAGAGCGTGCCCGGGACGATCGCCGGGTTGAGGCCGTACGGGTCGATCGGCCCGGTCGATTTGCTCTCGCCGCTATAGACGACGCCCGCGCCCAGCCGCAACTGCGGCCCGCCCAGGTTGCCGAAGGTCTTGGTCGACCAGATCGATGCGGTGTGGCGCGGCATATAGTCGAGGCTGGTGTTCACCTCGGAGTCGAGCTCGCTATAGCCGTAATTGACCAGCAGCTCGAAATCGCCGGGCAGGACCTGACTGGCCTCGAACTCGATGCCCTTGGTGGTCAGTTCGCCCGACTGGGTCGTGACGTTGTTGGCGAGATAGAGGACGCGGTTGCTTTCCTTGATGTGGAACCCGGTCACGGTCACCAGCGTCCGCGGACTCGGCTGCCACTTCACGCCGGCCTCGTACTGCGTCCCCATCTGCGGTTTGAACGGGTCGGTCGGCACGCCGCCGGGGCCGGTCAGCCGGCCGGCGATCGGCAGGAAGCTTTCGGTGTAGCTGAAGAAGGGCGAGAAGCCCGCGCCCAGCTCGCCGATGATGCCGGCGCGGAAGGTGGTGGCATTGTCGGTCTGTCCCGACGAATTGGTCACATGGTCGCGGCGGGCGCCGAGGATCACCGAGATGCGATCGAAGAAACGGATCTGGTCCTGGACATAGACGCCCAGCTGCTTCTGCGAATCATAGGCGAACGGACCGCTGGGATCGTAGCTCTTCAGCGACGCGTAATCGATGTCGTACAGGTCGACCGTTTCGAGCGTGGTCGCCGCATAGCGCTTGCCGACCTTGTTCCAGCTATAGTCGAGTCCGACCAGCAGCTTGTGCTCGATCGCCGCGCCGGTGTTGAAGCTCAACTCGACATTGTTGTCGGTCGAGAAGACGTTCATCCGCGCGTCGCTGGCGTCGGCATACAGGCCGATCGTCCGGCCGTCGGTGCCATAGACGGCGAACGGATTGGTCGGGTTGGTATAGCTGTCGGCATAATGCGTGAAATATTCGAGGTCGCTGTCGATGTAGCGCGCCTTCAGGCTGACCCGGATATTGTCCGAGAAGCGGTGGACCAGCGACCCGCCGCCCTGAAGCGACCGGCCATTATACCGGTCCCAGCCCGCCTTGCCGACAAAGGTATAGGGGTCGAGCTGCGCGCCGGGATTGCCCGGGTTGGGCAGGAAGGTCCCGACGATCGGCAGGAATTGCGAGGTCGAGCCGGTATTGTCCTTCTGGTACAGGCCGGTCAGGATCAGGTCGGTGTCCGGCGTCGGCTGCCAGCGGATCGACGGCGCGAACATGACCCGGTCGTCCGGCACATGATCGACATAGGTGTCGGCGTCGCGCACGCGGCCGACCGCTCGGACCGCCAGCGTGTCGCTCAGCGCGATATTGATGTCGCCCAGCGCTTCCTTGCGGTCATAGCTGCCATAGACGAGGTTCACTTCGCCACCGGTGCGGAACTCCGGGGTCTTGGAGACGAGGTTGACGAGGCCGCCGATCGATCCCTGACCGAACAGCACCGATGCCGGGCCGCGCACGATCTCGACCCGCGAGAAATTATAGGGGTCGGACGTGATGCTGGCATAATAGGAGAAGATGTCGCGCATGCCGTCGCGGAACTGAAGCGCGCTGATGCCGCGGACGTTGAAGCCGTCGACCCGCGTGTCGCGGCCATAGGGGTTGGCCAGCACGCCTGCGGCATATTTGACCGTGTCGCTGATGTTGATCGCGCCCTGCGACAGATACTGCTCGGACGGGATGACGGTCAGCGGCTGGGGCAGCTCGATCAGCGGGGTCTCGGTCTTGGTGCCGGCATTGGCGCCGGTGACCACGATCTCGTTTTCGGAGGAGACCGGTTCCTCTTCCTGCGCCCACGCAGCCTGGCTCGCCAAAATGGTCGCCAGGCCGGTCGCAATGATCAACTTCCCCATGAATCCGCCCTTCGCCTCATCCGATTTTCGATGTGCGGCGCTCCTATATAATTGCGACAGATTATCAATAGCATTTTTCTTGCCAAGGGCGGCCGGCGCTTTTATCCGGTTGCCATGTCTCCTCGGCACTATCCGCACCCGGCCCAGCCGCGCCATCGGTGGGCGCGAATCCTGCTGGCCGGTCCCGGCGCCATCGTCGTGACGCTGACGCTGCTCGCCGGCATGCCGCTGTGGCTGCCGGGGGGCGCGGCGGGGATCGACAATCTGGCGTTTCCGCTCGTCTTCGCCCCGTTGATCTGGGCGATGCTGTTCTTTCACGCCTGCCTTGACCGCAGGCTGGCGCGGGTCGCGATCGTGGCCGCGGCGCTGTTTCTCGTCCATGGCGGCATGGTTGCCTCGCGCTTCATGGCCGGGCCGCCCGAAACCGGGGTTGCGCGATGATCCATCTGGAGAAGAACGAGACCAAGGCGATGGTCGCGGTGCATGGCTGGTCGGGCATCCTGCTCGGCCTGCTGCTCTATGCCGTGGTGCTGACCGGGGCCGCCGCGGTCTTCGCGCACGAGATCGGCGCCTGGTCGGCGGGCCATCTCGCCACGCGCTCGTCGTTCGAACAGCCGATCGACGCGACGATCCGCCGCCTGACCGCGCAGACGCCGAAACAATATCACGAGGCAGTGAACCTCTTCGAGATCGGCGATCACGGGCTGGGCGTGTTCTTCCACCGCCACGAGCTCGACGCGAAGGGCGTGCCGACCGAGAGCGGCATCTATTACCAGGTCGACAATGGCGGTCGCGTGCTCGCCAGTGTCACCGGAAATGTCGACGAGATCTTCGGCCCGCGCAACGACGATGCGCTCAGCGCCTTCCTGGTCGACACCCATGTCCGGCTGCACGTGCCCAACCCCTGGGGCCTGTTGCTGACCGGCATTCTCGGCCTGGCGATGCTGGTCGCGGCGATTTCGGGCCTGCTGATCCACCGGCATCTGTTCAAGGACATCTTCACCCTGCGCCGCCGCGCCAGCCCGGTGCTGGTCAACCGCGACAAGCACAGCGTGGCGGGCACATGGAGCCTGCCCTTCGCCTTCGTGCTCGCCTTCACCGGCAGCTTCTTCTCCTTCTACGGCACGATCGGCGTGCCCGTGGTGGCGATGGCGGCGTTCGGGGGCGATGTCGAGGCGCTGACCGAGGCGGTGTACGGCAATCCCGGCACGCCCGATCCGCGCCCGGCCGCGATGGGCAATCTCGACCGGATCACCACCGACGCGATCCGCCGCACCGGGGAAGTGCCGACGTTCATCGCGATCGAGAAGTTCGGCCGCGCGGATGCCGATGTCACCAGCTATCACAATCCCCGGGAGGGCGACCTCGAGCCGGTGGCGCTGCTCTACAAGGGGGCGACCGCCGAATTCGTTCGCGCCAAGCCCAATGTCGGCGCGCTGCCGTCCGCGGGCGGCACGCTGGTCGGGATCATGGGACCGCTCCACTTCGGCAATTTCGCAGGCATGCTGTCCAAGGCGATCTGGTTCGGGCTGGGTTTCGCCATGTGCTACGTGACCTATACCGGGATGCGGCTGTGGGTGGTGCGGCGGCGTGAGGAGTCGCGTGCGCTGTTCTGGCTGGAACGGACGCTGACGGTCGTCGGATTCGGCCTGCCGCTCGGGCTCGTCGCTTCCGCCGCCGCGTTCCTGGTGACGATGCCGCTCGGCACGTCGGTCTACTGGACGACCGCCGCATTCCTGATCGCTTCCGCCGCAGCGATCCTCGCCGGGATTCTTGCGCGCAGCAACGACCAGCTGACCACGATACTCAAGGCGGCGACGGGCGGCATCATGCTGCTGCTGCCGCTGCTGCGCCTGTTCGTCGCCGGCGGCCCCGGCTGGGCCGAGGCCGTTGGTGCCGGCCAGCCGGTCATCGCCGCGCTCGACCTCGCCTTCGCCGTTGCCGGTCTGTGGCTGATCCGCGACTGCTGGACGCGCGCGCCCCGGCCCGCGCGCGCTTCCGAGCCGATGTTGAGCCCGGCCGAATGAGCATGATCCTTCTGGCGCTGGCGGCGCTTGCGCTGTCGGCGGTGCCGATCGTCCTGCTGGGCATCGGCGATCCGAAACGGCGGCGTGCCGCAGGGGCGAAGGACGTCAGCGCGTCGGGGCAGCGGTGGCTGCTGGTGATCGCGGCCTGCCTGCCGGGACTGGCCTGCGCGCTGCTGGGCGATTCGGCCGCCTTCATCATGTGGCTTGGGGGATCGGCGCTGCTGGGATGGTCGGTCGCCGCCTATTTTTCCACGAAGCTCAAGGCTGAATAGGTCGTCGGTAGGGTCTGGCGGGCCGGAAAATCCCTGTTGCCGCCCGGCGCCAGCGCGTGCCGGCTTCAGCTCAGCCGGTCGATCGCCTCGGGTGTCAGCGAACCGGGGATGATCATCACCGGGACGCTCATCCCGCCGGCGTCGGCACCGGTGAAGTGCGACACCATCGGGCCCGGCGGGCCGCTGGCGGCGGCGCCCAGCACCAGCGCGGCGATCTCCGGATTGGCGGCGATCATCTCGCGCGCGATCCTGGCGCCGTCGCCCTGGCGGACGGTGATCGCCGGCTTGATACCCGACTCGGCCAGCAGCGTGCCCGCGGCGCGCGCGACCAGCGCCTCGGCGCGCATCTGGGTCTCTTCCTCGATCGCAGCCATCACGCCGCCCCACTGGACGAATTCGGTCTGCTGGGTGATGGCCAGGATCTCGACCGTGCCGCCGGTCTTGACCGCGCGGCGCGCGGCGAAGCGCATGGCGATCTCCGCCTCCGGACTTTCATCTATGACGACCAGATAGGTGCGCATCGTGCCAAGTCCTCTCCCCCGATCCGTAGGTGCCTTGTGATCGCGATCCTTGCAAGCGGCTTGACCCGGGGCGGGTCGGACGCGAAGAGGGCGCGGACATCCCCTCCCCGGGAACACAGAAGACGGAATCTTCCATGCCCATCGAAATCAAGATGCCTGCGCTCTCGCCCACGATGGAAGAGGGCACGCTCGCCAAGTGGCTCGTCAAGGAAGGCGACACGGTCAAGTCCGGCGACCTGATGGCCGAGATCGAGACCGACAAGGCGACGATGGAATTCGAAGCCGTCGATGAGGGCGTGATCGCCAGGATCCTGGTCGCCGAGGGTACCGACAATGTGAAGGTCGGCACCGTGATCGCCGTTCTGGCAGGAGAGGGCGAGGATGCGTCCGACGCCGCCGCGTCGCCGGCCCCCGCTGCCGCGCCCGCGCCGACGGAAGCAAAGAGCGAGCCGGCCAAGGCCGAGGCCGCACCGACGCCGACTCCCGCGCCGGCCCCCGCCCAGGCGCAGCAGGCCTCCGGTGACCGGGTGAAGGCAAGCCCGCTGGCGCGCCGCATCGCCGCCGACAAGGGCGTCGACCTGGCCGGCGTGACCGGATCGGGCCCGCACGGCCGAATCGTCAAGGCGGATGTCGAGGGCGCCAAGCCCGGCGCCGCTGCGTCAGCCGCCGCGCCCGCCGCTTCGGCTCCGGCACCCTCGGCCGCTCCGGCACCTGCCGCCGCGCCCGCCGAGCACAAGCCGGTCTGGTATGACGAGAGCATTCCCCATGAGGAGGAAAAGCTCAGCAACATCCGCAAGACGATCGCGCGCCGCCTGACCGAATCGAAGCAGACGGTGCCGCACATCTATCTGACGGTGGACGTACGCCTCGACGCGCTCCTGAAGCTGCGCGGCGAACTGAACAAGGCGCTGGAAGGCCGCGGCGTGAAGCTGTCGGTCAACGACCTGCTGATCAAGGCGCTGGGCGTCGCGCTGGTCCAGGCGCCGAAGTGCAACGTCACCTACACCGGCGAGAAGCTGATCAAGTATAGCCGCGCCGACGTGTCGGTGGCGGTGTCGACGCCGACCGGCCTGATCACGCCGATCGTGCGTGACGCGGCGAACAAGAGCGTCTCCGCCATCTCGGCCGAGATGAAGGACCTCGCCGAGCGCGCCCGCGACGGCAAGCTGAAGCCCGAGGAATATCAGGGCGGCACCGCCAGCCTGTCGAACATGGGCATGTTCGGGATCAAGCAGTTCGATGCGGTCATCAATCCGCCGCAGGGCATGATCCTGGCGGTCGGTTCGGGCGAGAAGCGCCCGTACATCGTCGATGACGCGCTGGGCGTGGCGACGGTCATGACCGTCACCGGCAGCTTCGATCACCGCGCGATCGACGGCGCCGACGGCGCCGAGATGATGAAGATCCTCAAGGGGCTGATCGAATCGCCGATGGGCATGATCGCCTGAACGATCGAGGGACGGCCATGCGCGTCTTCATCGAAGTGATGCATGTCATGATCGGGCTGGTGGCCGCGGCGGTCATCGGCCAGGTCGCGAGCTGGTCCTATCCGCTGGCCAATCGCGACATCTGGCTGGTGACCTATGCGGCGATGGTCGCGGTCGTCGCGATGGGTGCGCGGCCGACCTGGCGCGCGTGGCAGGCGGATCGCCGCACGCTCGCCAGCGCCGGGCAGGGCGGGGCGGCCACCGCCCGGCGCGAAGAG
Organism: Sphingomonas rustica; assembly: GCF_039652585.1. Classification (NCBI taxonomy): domain Bacteria; kingdom Pseudomonadati; phylum Pseudomonadota; class Alphaproteobacteria; order Sphingomonadales; family Sphingomonadaceae; genus Sphingomonas; species Sphingomonas rustica. The sequence continues at coordinate 102,768 of NZ_JBDIZK010000012.1, forward strand.
GCGCAATCCGATGACTGACCCGAACCCCGTACAGACGCCGCCCGAGCGGGCGCCGACCATCCGCGTCATCGCGATGCCAGCGGATGCCAACCCCTATGGCGACATCTTCGGCGGCTGGCTGATGAGCCAGATGGATCTTGCCGCGGGATCGATCGCGTCGCGCCATTCGCATGGCCGCGCGGTGACCATTGCGGTCGAGGCGATGCAGTTCCACCTTCCGGTCGCGGTCGGCGACGAGGTATCGGTCTATGCCGAGCTGGTGCGCACCGGTCGCACCTCGATGACGATCGAGGTCGAAGCCTGGCGCCGCCACCGTCACGAGGAAATGATGCACAAGGTTACCGAAGCCCGCTTCACCTTCGTGGCGATCGACGAGCACCGCAGGTCGCGCCCGGTGGCGCCGATCGAGGGAAGCCCGGCGTGACCGGATACCCGCCGTTGGGCTTTTCGCTGCTGCAGGCGCTGATGGTGGCGCTGGTGCTGCTGACGCCATGGGTGGCGATGGCATTTGCCACGCGGCACCGCCTGTCCGGCGGAGACGCGCTGCTGCTGGTGCCCGTCTATCCGGCCTTCGCCCTGCTGACCTTGCTGGTCTTCCTGCCCTTCGAGGGGCATTGGGCGGATGGCGAGGTATTCGGACCGATGGAGATCGGCCGGGCGCTGCTGATCGGGGCGACCGCGCTGCTGATCGGCACCCTCTATACCCAGCGCCGGGGTCTTGCGACCCGCAGCGGCGGCGAAATCGCGCATCAGCTCGGCGCGAGCATCCTTATCGGTGCCGGCTGGGGCCTGGTCTGGGTCCTGGCGGGCTGGTTCCTCACCTCTCTCGGAATGGCGAACAATGGCTGAATCCTATGACCTGATCGTGCTCGGCTCCGGGCCGGGCGGCTATGTCGCGGCGATCCGCGCGGCCCAGCTGGGCCTCAAGACCGCGATCGTCGAGCGCGAACTGCTCGGCGGCATCTGCCTCAACTGGGGCTGTATCCCGACCAAGGCGCTGCTGCGCTCGGCCGAGATCTACCACTATATGCAGCATGCCAAGGACTACGGCCTGGTCGCGGACCAGATCAGCGCCGACCTGGACGCAGTGGTGAAGCGCTCGCGCGGCGTGGCCAAGCAGCTGAACCAGGGCGTCACGCACCTGATGAAGAAGAACAAGATCGCGGTGCACATGGGCACCGGCGCGCTGACGGGGAAGGGCAAGCTGACCGTCACCGCGCAGGACGGCAAGACGACCGAACTGACCGCGAAGAACATCATCGTCGCCACCGGCGCGCGCGCCCGCGACCTGCCCTTCGCCAAGGCCGACGGCAAGCGCATCTGGACCTATCGCCATGCGATGACGCCAAGCGAGATGCCGACCCGGCTGCTGGTGATCGGATCGGGTGCGATCGGTGTCGAGTTCGCCAGCTTCTACAACGACATGGGCGTCGACGTGACGATCGTCGAGATGCTCGACCGGATCGTGCCGGTCGAGGACAAGGATGTATCCGCGCATCTCGAAAAGGCGTTCAAGAAGCAGGGGATGACGATCCTGACCTCGACCGGCGTCGAGAAGCTGGACGTCGGCGCGGACGGCGTGAAGGCGTCGATCAAGGCCAAGGACGGCAAGGTGACGACCGAGGCGTTCAGCCATGTCATCGTCGCGATCGGCATTGTGCCGAACACCGAGAGCATCGGGCTGGAAACGCTGGGAGTGAAGACCGAGCGCGGCCATATCGTCACCGACGGCGCCTGCAGCACGAACGTCGATGGACTGTACGCGATCGGCGACGTGACGGCGCCGCCCTGGCTGGCGCACAAGGCGAGCCATGAGGGCGTGATCGCGGTCGAGGCGATCGCCGGCAAGCATCCGCATGCGATGGATCCGCGGAACATCCCGGGCTGCACCTATTGCCACCCGCAGATCGCCAGCGTCGGCCTGACCGAGGAAAAGGCGAAGGAAGCGGGTTACGAGGTCAAGGCGGGCACTTTCCCGTTCATCGGCAACGGCAAGGCGATCGCGCTGGGTGAGCCCGAGGGCTTCGTGAAGACGGTATTCGACGCGAAGACCGGCGAGCTGCTGGGCGCGCACATGATCGGTGCCGAAGTGACCGAGATGATCCAGGGCTATACCATCGCCAAGACCGGCGAACTGACCGAGGCGGAGCTGATGGAAACGGTGTTCCCGCACCCGACGATCAGCGAGACGATGCACGAGGGCGTGCTCGCCGCGTTCGGCCGGGTGCTGCACATGTGATCGGCCGGCCCCCTTCCCGAAGGATCGGGGAGGGGGCGGCGCTCAGTCCGGGCCGGTCTGTACCGTCAGTCGCGCGTCGCGGACCAGTCGGCGAAATCGCGGATCAGACCGGCATAGTCCGGCATTTCCGGAAACGTCTCGAAGCTGTGGACTGCCGAGGTCGCTGCCCAGGGGAGCGCTTCGCTGCGATAGGTTTCGATGAATGGTGCGTACCCGCTCGGATCATCGAGCAGGGTTGCGCGGACATTGATGAAGCCCGGCTCGGGCACGATCCGGGTGAAGACCCAGCTCTTGCACCAGTCGCAGTGATGATGGCGTGACCGGTCGCCGTGCAGGCCCCCGATCACCGGCTCACCCGCGATGATCTCGAACCCGTCGGTCGGCACCGCCATGCTGGTCGAGAAGGCGCTGGCCGACATGTGCTGGCAACCGGTGCAATGGCAGGCCATCGTCAGCATCGGCGCTGCGCTGATCCGGAAGCGGACCTGGCCGCAGCGGCATCCGCCCTCCATCGGCAGCGTCCATCCAGTCATGGCATGTCTCCTTCTATCTGCGGGCATTTCCGCGGGGGTACCTTCGTGACGCGGTGTCGTCCACCGACTGTCCCGACCCGGCACCACCGGGACGGAACGCGCGAGGGTCGGTGACGTTGGAGGCCGCCGAAGGAGACGGCCATGAATCGCACCACCTTATTCACCCTGACGCTGCCAGCGTTCGCGCTGCTCGCGGCGTGCAACGGCAATACCGACGCCGATACCAGCGTCACCAACAACGGCGCTGCCGTGACCGAGATCAGCAGCACGACTGAAAACGGCACGATGAACACGACGATCGCCACGCCGGCGATGACGCCGCAGCAATTTGCCGACACCGCCGCTGCCAGCGACATGTTCGAGATCGAATCGGGCAAGCTGGCACAGCAAAAGTCGAGCACCCAGGCGCTGAAGGACTTCGGGAAGATGATGGTCGACCATCACACTCGGTCCACCGAGGCGCTGAAGACCGCCGCCGGCAAGGCCAGCCCCGCGCTGACGCCGGTTGCCAAGCTCGATGCCGAGCAGACGGCGAACCTGGAAGCGCTGCGCGGTGCGACCGGCGCCGAGTTCGACCGCCTGTATCGCGATCAGCAGACTGCGGCGCACCAGAAGGCGCTGGCGGCGATGCAGGCCTATGGCGAGACCGGCGACTCGGCGACGCTGAAGGACTTCGCCTCGAGCACCCAGTCGGTGGTCAAGTCGCACCTCGAGCGCTTGCAGGCCATGTAAGCGATCGCGGGACGCGCGCCGGACTGCGCGCGTCCCCCGATCCATAAGGGCCGGTCAGGCCGCCTGGCTGGTGACGATGCTCGTCGCGGCCGGCGGTGCGACCGTGAGGATCGCCGGCTGGGATGCCGCGACCCCGCCGAGGTGCGTCAGGCGGCCGTCGACCTGACCGCCCTGTTCGATCGCGATCGTCTCATATTCGATATCCCCCGCGATGCGGGCACCGGTCTCGACGGTGAGGTGCCGAACGCGCACCGATCCCTCGACGCTTCCGGCCAGCCGGGCGGTCTCGGCGGTGATGCTGCCGGTGATCCGGCTTTCGGCGCCTTGGATGACCGCGTTGCAGATCACGTCGCCATCGACATGACCTTCGATATGCAAGTCGGAACTGGCGTTCAGGTTGCCCGCCACGATCACGTCCGCGCCGATGACGGAAAACATCCCGCGCTTGGTCGTATCCGCGGGGCGCACCGCCCGCGCCCTGCCGCGATCGTCACCGCCCACCCGTTTCGCACTGAACATCGAAGCCCCCTTCCTGCCCGAATCGTTTCGGGGGCGCTTCTATCACGACGGGGGTCGAATCGCAGCGCGGACCCGCGGCGCTTTTGTGCCGAAATGGGGGGATTGCCGTGCGAAAGCCGGCAAAATTGCGGTGAGCGGTGGCTGGGCCGGCGCGGGGAGCGGCTTCCCGGCGAGCGGCATTGACCCATGCGGCGCCCACGGTTATAGGCGCCGCGTCCCGAGAAGCGGCCGATTCCGGCTTGGCCTGTCGGGACGCTTTGAGCTGAACGTTGCTGGAGACGCAATGGCCCGGGGGGTCGAGAGACCATCGGGGCCTTTTCGTATTCTTTATGTTTCTGGGCTCCAGCAAAGTAACCGTCTGAAAGGTGAAGGGCTTCATGCCGACGATTAACCAGTTGGTCCGCAAGGGCCGCGAACCGCAGAAGACCAAGTCGAAGGTCCCTGCGATGGAACAGAATCCGCAGAAGCGTGGTGTCTGCACCCGCGTCTATACGACGACTCCGAAGAAGCCGAACTCGGCACTTCGCAAGGTTGCAAAGGTTCGCCTGACCAACAGCCGCGAAGTCATCAGCTACATCCCCGGTGAAGGCCACAACCTTCAGGAGCACTCCGTGGTCCTGATCCGTGGCGGCCGTGTGCGCGACCTTCCCGGTGTGCGCTATCACGTGCTGCGCGGCGTGCTCGACACGCAGGGCGTCAAGGATCGCAAGCAAAGCCGTTCGAAGTACGGCGCGAAGCGTCCCAAGTAAGCTGTCTCGGTACTAAGGAAGGAAGAAGCCAATGGCTCGTCGTCGTCGTCCCGAGAAGCGGGAAATCCTGCCCGATCCCAAGTTCGGGGATGTGGTGCTTTCGAAGTTCATGAATTCGGTCATGCTGGACGGCAAGAAGTCCGTGGCCGAGGGCATCGTCTATACGGCGCTCGACACCGTCGAGCAGCGCGCGAAGCGCGAGCCGATCGGCGTGTTCCATGACGCGCTGAACAACATCAAGCCGGGCATCGAGGTCCGCAGCCGCCGCGTCGGCGGTGCGACCTATCAGGTTCCGGTGGAAGTGCGTCCGGAGCGTGCCCAGGCGCTGGCGATCCGCTGGCTGATTACCTCGGCCCGCAATCGCAGCGAGAACACCATGGCCGCCCGCCTGTCGGGCGAGCTGCTCGACGCGTCGAACAACCGCGGCAACGCGGTGAAGAAGCGCGAAGACACCCATCGCATGGCCGAGGCGAACCGCGCCTTCAGCCACTACCGCTGGTAAAAACGCCACCTATATATCGGGGAGCCGTCCAAAGCGGCTCCCCAAATTCTTAAGGAACCACGATCATGGCCCGCAGCCATCCGCTCGACCGTTATCGCAATATCGGCATCATGGCGCACATCGACGCCGGCAAGACGACGACGACCGAGCGCATCCTCTACTACACCGGCAAGTCCTACAAGATCGGCGAAGTGCATGAAGGCACGGCGACGATGGACTGGATGGAGCAGGAGCAGGAGCGCGGGATCACGATCACGTCCGCGGCGACCACCTGCAAGTGGCGCGCCGAAGAGGGCAAGGGTGAAGAGCACCTGATCAACATCATCGACACGCCGGGCCACGTCGACTTCACGATCGAAGTCGAGCGTTCGCTGCGCGTGCTCGACGGTGCGGTCGCGTGCTTCGACGGCGTCGCCGGCGTGGAGCCGCAGTCGGAGACCGTCTGGCGCCAGGCCGAGAAGTACAAGGTTCCGCGCATGTGCTTCGTCAACAAGCTGGACCGTACCGGTGCCAGCTTCGAGCGTTGCGTCGACATGATCAAGGACCGCCTGGGCGCGCGTCCGGCGGTGCTGTATCTTCCGATCGGCATCGAGGGCGGCTTCAAGGGCCTGGTTGACCTGGTTGAGAACCGCGCGATCATCTGGCTCGACGAGTCGCTGGGCGCGAAGTTCGAATATCGCGAGATCCCCGACGACCTGAAGGACGCAGCCGCCACCGCGCGCAGCGAACTGATCGAGATGGCCGTCGAGCAGGACGATGCGGTCATGGAAGCGTATCTCGAGGGCAACGAGCCTGATTCGAAGACGCTGAAGGCGCTGATCCGCAAGGGCACGCTGAACTTCTCGTTCGTGCCGGTGCTGTGCGGCTCGGCGTTCAAGAACAAGGGCGTGCAGCCCCTGCTCGACGCCGTCGTCGATTTCCTGCCGAGCCCGCTCGACATCCCCGACGTGCAGGGCGTGAAGCTCGACGGCGAGACCCCGGACACGCGTCCGCCCGCCGACGATGCTCCGATGTCGCTGCTCGCGTTCAAGATCATGAACGATCCGTTCGTCGGCTCGCTCACCTTCGCGCGCATCTATTCGGGCAAGCTCGAAAAGGGCCAGTACCTGAACTCGGTGAAGGACAAGAAGGAGAAGATCGGCCGCATGCTGTTGATGCACGCGAACTCGCGTGAGGACATCAACGAGGCATTCGCCGGCGACATCGTCGCGATCGCGGGTCTCAAGGAGACCACGACCGGCGATACGCTGTGCGACATCGCGCACCCGATCATCCTCGAGCGCATGGAATTCCCCGAGCCCGTGATCGAGCTGTCGGTGGAGCCGAAGACCAAGGCCGACCAGGAGAAGATGGGCATCGCCCTGAACCGCCTGGCAGCCGAGGACCCCTCGTTCCGCGTCTCGACCGACCATGAGTCGGGCCAGACCATCATCAAGGGCATGGGCGAGCTCCATCTCGAGATCCTGGTCGATCGCATGAAGCGCGAGTTCAAGGTCGAGGCGAATGTCGGCGCGCCGCAGGTGGCGTATCGCGAATATCTCGCAAAGCCGGTCGAGCTGACCTACACGCACAAGAAGCAGTCGGGTGGCTCGGGCCAGTTCGGCGAGGTCAAGGTGCAGGTGAAGCCGGGCGAGCGCGGTTCGGGCTACCAGTTCTTCGACGAGATCAAGGGCGGCAACATTCCGCGCGAATATATCCCGTCGGTCGAGAAGGGCTTCCGTGAGACGGCGCAGACCGGATCGCTGATCGGCTTCCCGATCATCGACTTCGAGGTGCACCTGATCGACGGCAAGTACCACGACGTCGACTCGTCGGCGCTGGCGTTCGAAATCTGTGCCCGTGGCGCGATGCGCGAAGCGGCCCAGAAGGCGGGCATCAAACTGCTCGAGCCGATCATGAAGGTCGAGGTCGTCACCCCCGAGGATTATCTCGGCGACGTCATCGGCGACATGAACAGCCGTCGCGGCCAGATCCAGGGCACCGACAGCCGCGGCAACGCGCAGACGGTCGAGGCGATGGTCCCGCTGGCCAACATGTTCGGCTATGTGAACCAGCTCCGCTCGTTCACCCAGGGCCGCGCGCAGTACAGCATGCAGTTCAGCCATTACGACGAAGTGCCGCAGAATGTGGCCGACGAAGTGAAGGCGAAGCTGGCGTAACTCGAAATCAGCCGCTATGGGGCCGCGTTCCAGCGAGTCCCTTCAGCGGCGCGGAAATGACTTAGAAGGTAGGAAAACAATGGCGAAGGCAAAGTTTGAGCGGAACAAGCCGCACCTCAACATCGGCACCATCGGCCACGTCGATCACGGCAAGACCTCGCTGACCGCAGCGATCACCAAGATCCTGGCCGAGGAAGGCCTGTCGGAGAAGGTCGACTTCGAGAACATCGACAAGGCTCCGGAAGAGCGCGAGCGCGGCATCACGATCTCGACCGCACACGTCGAGTACGAGACGCAGAACCGCCACTATGCGCACGTCGATTGCCCGGGCCACGCCGATTATGTGAAGAACATGATCACCGGCGCAGCCCAGATGGACGGCGCGATCCTGGTGGTCGCCGCCACCGACGGCCCGATGCCGCAGACGAAGGAGCACATCCTGCTCGCTCGCCAGGTCGGCGTGCCGACCATGGTCGTCTTCCTGAACAAGGTCGACCTGGTCGACGACGAGGAAATCCTCGAGCTCGTCGAGATGGAGATCCGCGAAGAGCTGTCGAAGCGTGAATTCGACGGCGACAACATTCCGATCATCCGTGGTTCGGCGACCGCCGCCCTGTCGGGTTCGGACGCGAAGCTGGGCAAGGAAGCGATCCTGGCGCTGATGGCAGCCGTCGACGAGTCGATCCCGCAGCCGGAGCGTCCGCTGGACAAGCCGTTCATGATGCCGATCGAGGACGTGTTCTCGATCTCGGGCCGCGGCACCGTCGTGACCGGCCGCGTCGAGACCGGCATCGTCAAGGTTGGCGAGGAAGTCGAGATCGTCGGTATCCAGCCGACTGTCCGCAAGACCACCGTCACCGGCGTCGAGATGTTCCGCAAGTTGCTCGACCAGGGCCAGGCAGGCGACAACATCGGCGCGCTGATCCGCGGCGTTGGCCGTGACGAAGTCGAGCGTGGCCAGGTTCTGGCCAAGCCGGGTTCGATCAAGCCGCACACCGACTTCCAGTCGGAAGTGTACGTGCTGTCGAAGGACGAGGGTGGCCGTCATACGCCGTTCTTCGCCAACTATCGTCCGCAATTCTACTTCCGCACGACCGACGTGACGGGCACGATCGAGCTGCCGGAAGGCACCGAGATGGTCATGCCGGGCGACAACGTGCCGCTGGGCATCAAGCTCATCGCACCGATCGCCATGGACGTCGGCCAGCGCTTCACGATCCGCGAGGGCGGCCGTACGGTCGGCGCCGGCGTCGTCGCGACGATCGACAAGTAAGCTGAAAAACGCAGCCGCCCGGCGGTCCTGGAAAGGATCGCCGGGCGGTTGCTTTTTGTTGGAGAATCGGGCATTGGCCCGCCTCCGTTGAGTATTTGAACAGCAAGAGTCTCGTGACAACGAGGCCCGCTCTTTCGCATTGGCAGGACCCATGGAAACGCAGAATATCCGCATTCGCCTGAAAGCGTTCGATCACCGAGTGCTCGACCAGGCTGCCGGCGACATCGCTGACACCGCCCGCCGTACCGGCGCGCTCATCCGTGGTCCGATCCCCTTGCCGACCCACATCGACAAGTTCACCGTCAACCGCGGCCCGCACATCGACAAGAAGTCGCGCGAGCAGTTCGAGACCCGCACCTACAAGCGCATGCTGGACATCGTTCAGCCGACCCCGCAGACGGTCGACGCGCTGATGAAGCTGGACCTCGCCGCCGGCGTTGACGTGGAGATCAAGCTGGCGTAATGCGCCGCTTCCACTAGAGATTCGCGCTCCCCGGATGGGTGAGGGCAGGTGCCTCGACCGGATCGAAGACGATCCACTGCAAGGCACCGGAGGGTAAGACCTCGACACGATAGGGATACCGCCGGGCAGGCTCAAACCTCGCCCGGGCCTGCGTCCCCCGTCACGTTCCCGCTTCGGCGGGGGCACCAGCCCGGGACGGGGCATGCATCATTTTCGGGCTGGAGCACGCCCCTGCGGGAATTGTCTCGTGGGGGCCTCTGTATAGGAGTGCTTGGTCATGCGCACTGGCGTGATCGTTAAGAAACTGGGGATGACCCGACTGTTCAAGGATGATGGCCGCCACGTGCCGGTCACCGTCCTCTCGCTCGAAGGCCTTCAGGTCGTCGGTCAGCGCACTGCGGATCGTGACGGCTACGTCGCGCTTCAGCTCGGCGCCGGCACCGCCAAGGTCAAGAATGTCGCCAAGCCGCAGCGCGGCCAGTTCGGCAAGGCGGAAGTGGAGCCCAAGGCGATCCTCGCGGAATTCCGCGTGAACGACGACGGCCTGCTCGACGTGGGTGCCGAGATCTCGGCCGACCATTATGTCGCCGGTCAGTTCGTCGACATCCAGGGTCGTACCCAGGGCAAGGGTTTCCAGGGCGGCATGAAGCGTTGGGGCTTCGGCGGTCTGCGCGCGACGCACGGCGTCTCGGTCTCGCACCGCTCGCTCGGTTCGACCGGTCAGCGCCAGGATCCGGGCAAGGTCTTCAAGAACAAGAAGATGGCCGGTCACATGGGTGACAAGTATCGCACCCAGCAGAATCTCGAGATCGTCGGCACCGACGTCGAGCGCGGCCTGATCTTCGTCAAGGGCTCGGTGCCCGGATCGAAGGGCGGCTGGCTGTTCGTCAAGGACGCGGTGAAGATCGACCGCCCGGCCGAAGCGCCGTTCCCCGCCGGCCTGAAGCAGGTCGCGAACAACAACGACACCGCTCCCGCCGAGACGCCGTCTGAAGAGACCGCGGCTCCGGAAGCGACCGACGGCCAGGAGGGCTGAACGTGAAGGTCAAGGTACAGACCCTCGACGCCAACGCAGGCGGCGACATCGAGCTCAAGGACGAGATTTTCGGCCTCGAGCCCCGTGCCGACATCCTGCACCGCGTCGTCACCTGGCAGCTGGAGAAGCGCCGGGCCACCGCTCGCGGTACGCGTGAGCGTTCGGACGTTGCCCGCACCGGCAAGAAGTTCGGTCGCCAGAAGGGCGGCGGCACCGCCCGTCACGGCGATCGTCGCGCTCCGGTGTTCATCGGCGGTGGTAAGGCGCACGGCGCCCGCGTTCGCGACTTCAATCCGTCGCTGAACAAGAAGATCCGCGTGCTGGGCCTGAAGATGGCGCTTTCGAGCCACGCCAAGGCGGGCTCGCTGATCGTCCTCGACACGCTGAGCGGCGAGAAGACCAAGTCGCTGAAGGGCCAGTTCGAGAAGCTCGGCTTCGGCAAGTCGGCGCTGGTGATCGACGGCGAGACCGTCGAGAACGGTTTCGCGCTCGCTGCCCGCAACCTGCCCTACGTCGACGTGCTGCCCGCCCTGGGCGCCAACGTCTACGACATCCTGAAGCACGACACGCTGGTCCTGACCCGCGCTGCCGTCGAGAAGCTGGAGGCGCGCTTCAATGGCTAAGAAGCAGACGCAGGCCGTCGACAACCGTCATTATGACGTGATCGTCGCGCCGCACATCACCGAGAAGTCGACGCTCGTCTCCGAGCACAACGCAGTTGTGTTCAAGGTTGCCGGCGACGCCACCAAGCCCGAGATCAAGGCTGCCGTTGAGGCGCTCTTCTCGGTCAAGGTGCTGGGCGTGAACACGATCGTCCAGAAGGGCAAGACCAAGAAGTGGAAGGGCAAGCCCTACACCCGGTCTGACATCAAGAAAGCGATCGTGACGCTCGCCGAAGGCGATCAGATCGACGTGACGACGGGGATCTGAGGCAATGGCACTCAAGAACTATAATCCGACGTCGCCTGGCGTCCGTGGACTGATCCTGATCGATCGCTCCAGCCTTTACAAGGGTCGCCCCGTCAAGGCGCTGACCGAAGGCAAGAACAAGACCGGCGGCCGTAACAACAAGGGCCACGTGACCTCGCGCGGCATCGCGGGCGGTCACAAGCAGCGCTATCGCATCATCGACTTCAAGCGTCGCCTGTGGGACGTCGAAGGCACGGTCGAGCGGATCGAATATGATCCCAACCGCACCGCCTTCATCGCCCTGGTGAACTATGGCGCCGACGAAGCGGGCAAGGACCGCGTCGCCTACATCATCGCTCCGCAGCGCCTCGGCGTCGGCGACAAGGTGATCGCCGGCAAGAAGACCGACGTGAAGCCGGGCAATGCCATGGAGCTGGGCCAGATGCCGGTCGGCACCATCGTCCACAATGTGGAGATGAAGCCGGGCAAGGGCGGCCAGATCGCACGTTCGGCAGGCACCTATGTGCAGGTCGTCGGCCGTGATCGCGGCATGGTCATCGTTCGCCTGAACTCTGGCGAGCAGCGCTACATCCACGCAGCCTGCATGGGCACGGTCGGTGCGGTGTCCAACCCGGACAACCAGAACCAGAACCTGGGCAAGGCCGGTCGCAACCGCTGGAAGGGCATCCGCCCGCTGACCCGCGGCGTCGCGAAGAACCCGGTCGACCACCCGCACGGCGGCGGCGAAGGCCGTACCTCGGGCGGCCGTCACCCGGTCACCCCGTGGGGCAAGCCGACCAAGGGTGCGCGCACCCGCCACAACAAGGCGACGGACAAGATGATCATCCGTTCGCGTCACGCCAAGAAGAAGGGCTAACCGCTCATGGCTCGTTCCGTCTGGAAGGGTCCTTTCGTGGACCTCCACCTCCTGAAGAAGGCGCAGACCGCGCAGGAGACCAACGCGCGTGCGCCGATCAAGACCTGGTCGCGCCGCTCGACGATCCTGCCCGACTTCGTCGGCCTGACCTTCAGCGTCTATAATGGCCGCAAGTTCGTGCCCGTCTCGGTCAACGAGGACATGGTCGGCATGAAGCTCGGCGAGTTCGCGCCGACCCGCTTCTTCCCGGGCCACGCAGCCGACAAGAAGGGTAAGCGCTGATGTCCAAGCAGGCAGCACCGCGTCGCGTCGCCGACAATGAAGCGCTGGCCGTGGCCACGCAGATCCGCGGTTCCGCGCAGAAGCTCAACCTAGTTGCGGGCCTGATCCGCGGCCGCAAGGTTGGCGATGCGATGAACATCCTCGCCTTCTCGAAGAAGGCGATGGCGGTCGACGCCCGCAAGGTTCTCGCTTCGGCGATCGCCAATGCGGAGAACAATCACAACCTCGACGTCGACGCACTCGTCGTTGCCGAGGCTTCGGTCGGCAAGTCGATCACGATGAAGCGCTTCGCGACCCGCGGCCGTGGCAAGTCCACCCGCATCCTGAAGCCGTTCTCGCGCCTTCGCATCGTCGTCCGCGAGCAGGAAGAAGAGGCTTAAGATGGGTCACAAGAGCAACCCGATCGGTCTGCGTCTCCAGATCAACCGGACCTGGGACAGCCGCTGGTTCGCCGAGGGCGCCGATTACGGCCGTCTCCTCGTCGAGGATCTGCGGATTCGCCAGTACATCATGAAGACGCTGCCCCAGGCCGCGATCTCCAAGGTCGTGATCGAGCGTCCGGCCAAGCTGTGCCGCATCTCGATCTATGCCGCCCGTCCGGGCGTCATCATCGGCAAGAAGGGCGCGGACATCGAGAAGCTTCGCAAGAAGCTGGGCGAGATGACGTCGTCGGACGTGTCGCTGAACATCGTCGAGATCCGCAAGCCCGAGGTCGATGCCAAGCTCGTCGCCCAGGGCATTGCCGAGCAGCTCGAGCGTCGTATCGCCTTCCGCCGCGCCATGAAGCGTGCGGTCCAGTCCGCGATGCGTCTGGGCGCCGAAGGCATCCGGATCAACTGCGGTGGCCGTCTCGGCGGCGCCGAGATCGCCCGGTCCGAATGGTATCGCGAAGGCCGCGTGCCGCTGCACACGCTGCGCGCCAACATCGATCATGCCGAGGCCCAGGCCCACACCGCCTATGGCGTGTGCGGCGTGAAGGTCTGGATCTTCAAGGGTGAGATCCTGGGTCACGATCCGATGGCGCAGGACCGTCTGAACATGGAGGCTCAGACCTCCGGCGTGCGCCCCGCGCGCGACGATCGTCGCTAAGGACTAGAGACAATGCTGCAACCGAAGCGCACCAAGTTCCGCAAGGCCTTCAAGGGCCGCATCCATGGCGACGCCAAGGGTGGCGCGACGCTCAACTTCGGCGCCTATGGCCTGAAGGCGATGGAGCCGGAGCGGATCACCGCGCGTCAGATCGAGGCGGCTCGCCGCGCGATCACGCGTCATATCAAGCGCCAGGGGCGTTTGTGGATCCGCATCTTCCCGGACGTGCCGGTGTCGTCGAAGCCTGCTGAAGTCCGCATGGGCTCGGGCAAGGGCTCGCCGGAATTCTGGGTGGCACGCGTCAAGCCGGGCCGCATCCTGTTCGAGCTGGACGGCGTTCCCGGCCCGCTTGCCGCGGAAGCGTTCGAGCGCGCCGCGATGAAGCTGCCGATTCGTACCAAGGTCGTGGCCCGCCTCGGCGACACGTCGCACCTGGAGGGCTGATAAGATGACCAAGGCAACCGATCTTCGGGCAAAGTCCGACGACCAGCTCTCCGACGAGCTCGGCAACCTGAAGCGCGAGGCGTTCAACCTGCGGTTCCAGGCGGCCACGAGCCAGCTCGAGAAGCCGTCGCGCGTGAAGGAAGTCCGCAAGGACATCGCCCGTATCAAGACGCTGCAGAACGAGCGCTCGCGCTCGTCTGCCAAGTAAGAGGACGAAACCATGCCGAAGCGCGTGCTGACCGGGAACGTGGTTTCCGACAAGGGCGACAAGACCGTGGTCGTGCTGGTGGAGCGTAAGGTCAAGCACCCGCTCTACGGCAAGATCATTCGCCGCTCGAAGAAGTACCACGCCCATGACGAGGCGAACGAATACAAGGCTGGCGAGACGGTCCGTATCGAAGAGACCAAGCCGATCTCGAAGCTGAAGACCTGGACGGTCGTCGAGCGGGTCAACACCCACGCGACCCCCGCCAAGTCGACCGAAGCCTGACACTTTAACTGGAACCACCGGGCGCGTCCCGGCAGGCCAAACGAGAAGGAACCGGATCGATGATCCAGATGCAGTCCAATCTCGACGTCGCAGACAACAGCGGCGCGAAGCGGGTGCAGTGCATCAAGGTGCTGGGCGGCTCTAAGCGTCGCACGGCCGGCGTTGGCGACGTTATCGTCGTCAGCGTCAAGGAAGCACAGCCGCGCGGTCGCGTTAAGAAGGGCGACGTCCACCGTGCCGTGATCGTGCGTACCGCGAAGGACATTCGCCGCGCCGATGGCTCGGTGATCCGCTTCGACGGCAACGCCGCGGTGCTGGTCAACAAGAACGAGGAGCCGATCGGCACCCGTATCTTCGGCCCGGTCGTCCGCGAGCTGCGTTCGAAGGGGTATATGAAGATCATTTCGCTCGCGCCGGAGGTGCTGTAATGGCTGCCGCCAAGATCAAGAAGGGTGACCGCGTGATCGTCCTGTCCGGTAAGGACAAGGGCCGCACCGGCGACGTCATCCAGTCGCTGCCCAAGGACGGCAAGGTCGTCGTCGACGGCATCAACGTCCATGCTCGTCACACCAAGCCGAGCCAGGGCGACCCGCAGGGCGGCATCAAGCGCTCGCCTGCACCGATGCCCGTTTCCAAGGTCGCTCACGTGACCGCGGACGGCAAGGCGACGCGCGTTCGTTTCGAAATCCGCGACGGCAAGAAGGTCCGTATCGCGGTCAAGACCGGGGAGGTCATCAATGGTTGACGCTTATACCCCGCGCATGCGCAAGCTCTATGACGAGACCATCGTGAAGGCGATGACCGAGAAGTTCGGTTACAAGAACGTCATGGAAGTCCCGAAGATCTCGAAGATCGTCCTGAACATGGGCGTCGGCGAGGCCACCCAGGACAAGAAGAAGGTCGAACAGGCCGCAGCCGAGATGGAGCTGATCGCCGGTCAGAAGCCGGTCGTCACCAAGGCGAAGAAGTCGATCGCGCAGTTCAAGCTGCGTGAAGGCATGCCGATCGGTTGCAAGGTGACGCTCCGCCGTGAGCGCATGTTCGAGTTTCTCGATCGCCTCGTGACGATCGCGATGCCCCGCATCCGCGATTTCCGTGGCCTGAACGCGAACTCGTTCGACGGCCGTGGCAATTATGCCATGGGCATCCGCGAGCAGATCGTGTTCCCCGAGATCAACTATGACCGCATCGACAAGGTGCGCGGCATGGACATCATCGTGACCACCACTGCGAAGACCGACGATGAAGCCCGTGAGCTTCTCCGTCTTTTCGGCTTCCCGTTCATCGGGCAGCAGGCCGACCAGGCCCAGGCAGCGTAAGGGAAAGAGAACTTAAGTCATGGCGAAACTGAGTTCGATCAACAAGAATGAGCGTCGCAAGAAGCTGGTGAAGAAGTATGCCGGCCGTTATGCGAAGCTGAAGGCGATGGCGAAGGACCAGTCGCTCGATGAGACCGAGCGTCTGATCGCGCGCCTGAAGATGGCTGAGGTGCCGCGCAACGGCAACCCGACCCGCATTCGCAACCGGTGCGAGCTGACTGGCCGCCCGCGCGCCTATTACCGCAAGTTCCGTCTCGCTCGCGTGATGCTCCGCGATCTGGCCAACAAGGGCCTGATCCCCGGCGTCACCAAGTCGAGCTGGTAAGGATCACGAAGCATGGCATTGACCGATCCCCTGGGTGATATGCTCACCCGCATCCGCAACGGCCAGCGCGCCCGCAAGGACAGCGTCCTGACGCCGGCGTCGAAGCTTCGTGCCCGTGTGCTCGACGTGCTTCAGCGCGAAGGCTATATCCGTGGCTACAGCGACGAGCAGATGGGCCCCGCGGCCGGCATCCGCATCGAGCTGAAGTATTTCGAGGGCCAGCCGGCGATTCAGCATGTCGCCCGCGTCTCGAAGCCCGGCCGCCGCGTCTATTCCGGCTCGCAGGAACTCCCGCGCGTCCGCAATGGCCTCGGCATCACCATCGTCTCGACGCCGAAGGGCGTTCTCTCGGATGCGGAAGCACGCGAGCAGAATGTCGGCGGCGAAGTGCTTGCGGAGGTGTTCTGATGAGCCGCATCGGCAAGAAGACAGTTCCCGTCCCGTCGGGCGTGACTGCCAACATCGCTGACGGCGTCCTGAGCGTGAAGGGTCCCAAGGGCACCCTGACGCTGCAGCTCGCCGAAGACATCAGCTACGAGGTCCAGGACGGCGGCATTCAGGTGAAGCCGGCCAACGACTCCAAGCGCGCCCGTGCCTTCTGGGGCATGCAGCGCACGCTGGTCCAGAACCTGGTGACGGGCGTGACCGATGGCTTCACCAAGAAGCTGCTGATCTCCGGCGTCGGTTACCGTGCGAGCTCGCAGGGCAAGAAGCTGAAGCTTCAGCTCGGCTATTCGCACGATGTCGACATCGACGTGCCGGAAGGCATCGAGATCAAGACGCCGGATCAGACCACGGTCGAGATCTCGGGTATCGACAAGCAGAAGGTCGGCCAGATCGCGGCCGAGATTCGCCGCTGGCGGAAGCCTGAGCCCTATAAGGGCAAGGGCATCAAGTACGACGGCGAGTATGTCTTCCGCAAGGAAGGGAAGAAGAAGTAATGACCAAGGGTCTCTCTCTCTTCGAGAAGCGCCGCCGTCGCAACCGTACCGCGCTGCGCGCGCGTGCCGGTGGCCGTCCGCGTCTCTCGGTGCATCGCTCGGGCAAGCACATCTATGCCCAGGTGATCGACGACGCCGAAGGCAAGACCGTCGCGTCTGCCTCGACCATCGACAAGGGCGCCAAGGGCTCGACCGGCGCGACGATCGCAGCGGCTCAGGAAGTCGGCAAGCGCGTGGCGGAAGCCGCCAAGCAGGCCGGCGTCACCCAGGTCGTGTTCGATCGCGGTGGCTTCCTGTTCCACGGTCGCGTCAAGGCGCTGGCGGAAGCCGCGCGTGAAAGCGGATTGGAGTTCTAAGAATGGCCGACGAAATCAATCAGGCACCCGCCGAGGGCGCCGTCGAGGCGCAGGACGCCGGCCAGGAGCAGGCTCGTGGCCGTGGCCGCGGCCGTGGTGGTAACGATCGTGGCGGCCCCGGCCGTGGCGGCCGTGACGGCAATCGTGGCCGCCGCGACGACCGTCGCAACAGCGGCGACGATGGTGGCGAAGAGCTGATCGAGAAGCTGGTTCACATCAACCGCGTCTCGAAGACGGTCAAGGGCGGCAAGCGCTTCGGCTTCGCGGCGCTGGTCGTCGTGGGCGACGGCAAGGGCCGTGTCGGCTTCGGTCATGGCAAGGCGCGCGAAGTGCCGGAAGCCATCTCGAAGGCGACTGCCGCTGCCAAGAAGACCATGGTCCGCATCCCGCTCAAGGAAGGCCGCACCCTGCATCATGATGGCAATGGCCATTTCGGTGCGGGCAAGGTGACCCTCCGTTCGGCGCCGCAGGGCACCGGCATCATCGCAGGCGGCCCGATGCGCGCCGTTTTCGAGAGCCTGGGCGTTGCCGACGTCGTGACCAAGTCGGTCGGCACGTCCAACCCGTACAACATGATCCGCGCCACTTTCGAGGCGCTGCGTGACCAGACTTCGCCGAAGTCGGTCGCCCAGCGGCGCGGCAAGAAGATCGCCGACCTGCTCGGCCGCGGTGGGTCGCAGACCGCCGAGGCGGATGCAGCCGCGATCGCGGAGTAATCGACATGGCGAAGATCAAGATCAAGCAGACCGGTTCGCCGATCCGCCGCACCAGCGATCAGCGCGCGACGCTGATCGGCCTGGGCCTCAACAAGATGCACCGGGTTTCGGAGCTCGAGGACAGCCCCGAGGTCCGCGGCATGATCCGCAAGGTGCAGCACATGGTCGAGGTGCTGGGCTGAGGCCCGCCGACTCGATCAGCGGCCCGAATCCGGGTGACAAACAAGCGAAGGGGGGCTATCGGCCCCCCTTCCGATTTTTCCAGCGCGACAAAAGCGAAAGCGAGTGCATATCATGAAGCTTAACGACCTCACCGACAACAAGGGCGCCCGCAAGAGCCGCGTCCGTGTGGGCCGCGGCATTGGTTCCGGCGTTGGCAAGACTGCCGGTCGCGGCCAGAAGGGCCAGAAGAGCCGCAGCGGCGTCTCGATCAAGGGCTTCGAGGGCGGTCAGATGCCGCTCCACATGCGGATCCCGAAGCGTGGCTTCAACAACATCTTCGCCAAGGACTATTCCGAAGTGAATCTGGGCGCGATCCAGAAGGCGATCGACTCGGGCAAGCTGACCGGCACCGACATCGACCACGCAGCGCTGAAGGCCGCCGGCCTGGCACGCGGCGGCAAGGACGGCGTCCGTCTGCTCGGCAAGGGCGAACTGACCGCGAAGCTGAGCTTCACCGTCGCCGGCGCGTCGAAGGGCGCGATCGAGGCGGTCGAGAAGGCCGGCGGTTCGGTTTCGGTCATCGAGGTCGTGCCGGCCGCCGAGAAGGCCAAGGCCAAGAAGGGTCAGACCCTGGCGGCCAAGAAGGCAGCACGGGCGTAACCCGCTGACCCCGGCCTTCGGGCCGGGGCCCAGCTTCGGGCCGTTCGGGGCTGGGATCAGATTGTCCTCGACGCAGGACAACCTATATGAGCGGCGGGGGGCGGCAAACGCTCATCCGCCGTTTTTGTTTCCGGGACTTGAGAACTCATGGCATCCGCAGCCGATCAACTCGCATCCAGCATAAGCCTGGCCAAGTTCAGCAAGGCCACCGACCTCAAGAAGCGGCTGTGGTTCACCATCGGCGCGCTGATCGTGTTCCGCCTGCTGAGCTACGTCCCGATTCCGGGCATCGACGCTACCCAGCTCGGCGTCCTGACCAACCAGGTCCAGGGCGGCGTCCTCGACTTCTTCAACAGCTTCACCGGTGGCGCGCTCAACCGCGCCTCGATCGTCGCGCTGGGCGTGATGCCGTACATCACCGCCTCGATCGTGGTTCAGCTCGCGACCTCGCTGTCTCCGACGCTGGCCGCGATCAAGAAGGAAGGCGAAAGCGGCCGCAAGCGGCTGAACCAATATACCCGCTACGGCACGGTCGCGCTGACCGCGGTCCAGGGCTGGTTCATCGCGACCGGCCTCGAGCATGCGGTCGCCGGCGGCATCTCGCCGGTGATCGAGCCGGGCTATATGTTCCGCATCGGCGCGGTGATTTCGCTGATCGGCGGCACGCTGTTCCTGATGTGGCTGGGCGAGCAGATCACCAGCCGCGGCATCGGCAACGGCATCTCGCTGATCATCATGGCGGGCATCGTCGCGCGTCTGCCGGCCACCGTGCTGCAGATGTTCGAGCAGGTCCGCACCGGTTCGATGAACGCGCTGTACCTGTTCATGATCCTGATCGGCATTGCCGGTCTGGTCCTGTTCATCTGCTTCATGGAGCGGGCGCAGCGGCGGATCCTGATCCAGTATCCGAAGCGACAGACCGCCCGCGGCGTCCAGGCCGAGCGCAGCCACCTGCCGCTCAAGCTGAACACCGCCGGCGTGATCCCGCCGATCTTCGCGTCCTCGCTGCTGCTGCTGCCGCTGACGATCAGCCAGTTCGCCGGCCAGGCGCAGACGACCGACGGCTGGTGGGGCGAGACGCTGGTGTTCCTGAACACCTATCTGCGTCACGGCTCGCCGATCTACATGGCGCTTTACGGCCTGGGCATCATCTTCTTCTCGTTCTTCTACACCGCAGTGGTGTTCAATCCCGAGGAGACGGCGGACAATCTGAAGCGTCACGGCGGATTCATCCCGGGCATTCGTCCGGGCAAGAACACCGAGGCTTATTTCGATTACGTCCTGACCCGGATCACCGTGATCGGCGCTGCCTATCTAACCTTCATCTGCCTGGTGCCCGAATATATCACGGCATCGGCGGGGATCAGCTTCCTGATGGGCGGCACTAGCCTTCTGATCGTGGTGAACGTAACGATGGACACGGTGACGCAGATCCAGTCGCACCTGCTGGCGCACCAGTATGGCGATCTGATCAAGAAGGCGAAGCTGAAGGGCCGTCAGCGCTGAGACGCGCCGACGTAAGGGGAGAGTTGCGTTGAACATCATCCTGCTGGGGCCGCCGGGGGCGGGCAAGGGCACCCAGGCGAGCCGGCTCGAGACCGATCGCGGCATGGTTCAGCTGTCGACCGGCGACATGCTGCGTGCGGCGGTCAAGGCCGGCACGCCGGTCGGGCTGAAGGCAAAGGCCGTGATGGAGGCGGGCGAACTCGTCTCCGACGAGATCGTGTCGGGCATAATCGGCGAACGGCTGGACCAGCCCGACACCCAGGCCGGCGCGATCTTCGACGGCTATCCACGCACCGCGGCGCAGGCCGAATCGCTCGACTCGCTGCTCGCGGAGCGGGATCGCAAGCTCGACTATGTGATCGAGCTGGCGGTCGACGAGGAGGCGCTGGTCGAACGGATCACCGGGCGCTTCACCTGCGGCAAGTGCGGCGCGGGCTATCACGACGCCTTCAAGCAGCCCAAGGTCGAGGGCACCTGCGACGTTTGCGGCAACCACGAGTTCAAGCGCCGGCCCGACGACAATGCCGAGACCGTCCGCACGCGGATGGTCGAATATCGCGCCAAGACGGCGCCGATCCTGCCGATCTACGAGGCCCGGGGCCTGGTTCACCGCGTCGATGGCATGGCCGACATCGCGGTCGTGACCGCGGCGATCGAGGCCATCCTCGACGGCAAGGGCTGATCGCAACGCTGGCCGTCGCATGGCATGTGCGGCGGGCGGGCAGGGCGTTCCTGCCTCCGGCAGGGTGACCCCCAGGGCAGGCTGACGATGCCCATGAAAGGCCGCTCGGTTCACGGGCGGCCTTTTGCGTATGTGCGGCGCCCGGCGCGACCGGTGCCGATCATGACCAAAAGTTCATGTGACGGTCACCCTCGCTGACACGGCGGCCGCGTAGAGACGGGGCAACGGACCGGCCAGCCGGTCCGCGACGGGAAGGACCCCCTTCTTCCCGTCTCCCTCCCTGCCCTCGGGAGATCGTGGCCGGCGGGACGCCCCTCCCGTCGGCCACATTAGCTTCGGCCGCGACTCGGCGCCGGAGCAGGCGGGCCATCCCGACATGTCGATGCGAGTCGCGACGGCGGCGTCACATCACGCCGCGCTTGGCACCCCTGAGCGAAAGGTATATATCACCCCTGCAACAGCGACCATGCGGCGCGATGCTTGACAGCGTCGGCGCGGCTGCATATGTCGCGCTTCTTCCGATACCCCGGTTGTCCGGCTGCGCGTCCTGCGCACGCCGTCTATCGTGCGTCTCGGATCAACGCGATGAGATGGGGGGCCGGCAGCCATGCAGCCTCTCGTGGAGCTGGGAGATAAATTCCATGGCACGTATTGCGGGTGTTAACATCCCGACCAACAAGCGCGTAATCATCGCGCTGACCTATATTCACGGCATCGGCCCGACCAAGGCCAAGGAAATCACCGAGAAGCTCGGCATTGCCAGCGAGCGTCGCGTGCAGGACCTGAGCGATCAGGAGGTCCTTCAGATCCGCGAGACGATCGACGCCAGCTACACCGTGGAAGGCGATCTTCGTCGCGAGACCGCGATGAACATCAAGCGCCTGATGGACCTGGCCTGCTATCGCGGCCTGCGTCATCGCAAGGGCCTGCCCGTCCGCGGCCAGCGCACCCACACCAACGCCCGGACCCGCAAGGGCAAGGCGAAGCCGATCGCCGGCAAGAAGAAGTAAGGGAGCGCTGAGAAATGGCACGTGAACCGCAGCGTCTTCGCCGTCGCGAACGCAAGAACATCACCGCAGGCGTCGCTCATGTGAACGCCAGCTTCAACAACACCATGATCACGATCACCGATGCCCAGGGCAACGCGATCTCGTGGTCGTCGGCCGGCATGATGGGCTTCAAGGGCTCGCGCAAGTCGACCCCGTACGCCGCGCAGGTCGCGGCCGAGGACGCGGGCAAGAAGGCCGCCGAGCACGGCGTCCGCACGCTCGAGGTCGAGGTCAAGGGTCCGGGTTCGGGCCGCGAATCGGCGCTTCGCGCGCTGCAGGCGGTCGGTTTCCAGATCACCTCGATCCGCGACGTGACCTCGATCCCGCACAATGGCGTGCGTCCGTCGAAGCGTCGCCGCGTCTGATCAAGTTCCGCTTCGGGGACGGGTTCGGGAGCGGACCTGTCTCCGGAGCGGCTGAATTTTCGGTGGAGACGCTCCCGCTCCACCCAACGAGAGGGAAAGCCCAGTGTCCGTCAATTCCAAGAACTGGCAGGAACTCAAGAAGCCCAGCGGCCTCGAAAAGAAGCCCGGCGGCGATCCCAAGCGCAAGTCGGCGTTCATCGCGGAACCGCTCGAGCGCGGCTTCGGCCTGACGCTCGGCAACGCGCTGCGCCGCGTCCTGCTGTCGTCGCTCCAGGGCGCGGCAGTCACGTCGATCAAGATCGAGAATGTCCTTCACGAATTCTCGAGCCTCGCCGGCGTGCGCGAGGACGTCACCGACATCGTCCTGAACGTCAAGCAGATCGCGCTGAAGATGCAGGGCGAAGGCCCGAAGCGTCTCCAGCTGTCGGCTACCGGCCCGGCTGAGGTGAAGGCGGGCGACATCGCCGTCTCGGGCGACATCGAGGTGATGAACCCCGATCTGGTCATCTGCCATCTCGACGATGGTGCGACGCTGAACATGGAACTGACCGCCGACACCGGCAAGGGCTATGTCCCGGCCGCTGCGAACCGTCCGGCGGACGCTCCGATCGGCCTGATCCCGATCGACGCGCTCTACTCGCCGGTCCGCCAGGTGTCGTACAAGGTCGATCCGACCCGCGTCGGCCAGGACCTCGATTATGACAAGCTGACGCTGACCGTCGAGACCGACGGCACGGTGACCCCGGAAGATTCGATCGCCTATGCGGCGCGTATCCTCCAGGACCAGCTGGCGCTGTTCGTCCACTTCGACGATTCGGCAGTCACCCGTTCGGCCCCGATCGGCATGGCGGCTCCGACCGCTGCGGCGACCGATGGCGGTGCAGGCGATACCGCGCAGATCAATCGTTACCTCCTCAAGAAGGTCGACGAGCTCGAACTGTCGGTCCGCTCGGCCAACTGCCTGAAGAACGACAACATCATCTATATCGGCGACCTGGTCCAGAAGACCGAAGCCGAGATGCTGCGCACGCCGAACTTCGGCCGCAAGTCGCTGAACGAGATCAAGGAGGTCCTGTCGTCGATGGGCCTTCGCCTGGGCATGGAAATCCCCGGCTGGCCGCCCGAGAATATCGAGGAAATGGCCAAGAAGCTCGAACAGGAAATCATGGGCTGAGCCTCGCGTCCGGGATCGGCGCAGGCTGATCCCGGGTCGATCGCGAGGCCCGTCGGGCGGGCCTGGCCCGACCGACGACGCGGCTTTGCCGCGGCGGCCACGACAAGGGCTATGGGCGGTGGCCCGATTTCACCGCCTGGTCTGGGGTACCTCGAACGGCCCCTTAACGAACGAAGGAAAGAGATATGCGTCATAAGGTTGGCGGCCGTAAGCTTCAGCGCACTTCGGCACACCGCGCGGCCCTGTTCCGCAACATGAGCGCTGCGCTCATCAAGCACGAGCAGATCACGACCACCGTCGCCAAGGCGAAGGAACTGCGTCCGTATATCGAGAAGCTGATCACCCTCGCCAAGAAGGGTGGCCTGTCGAACCGTCGTCTGGCGCACGCCCGTCTGCTCGACGACGCGCAGCTGGTGAAGCTGTTCGACGTTCTGGCGGCGCGCTATGCCGACCGTAACGGCGGCTATACCCGCATCATCAAGGCCGGCCCGCGCGCTTCGGACGCGTCGCCGATGGCGATCATCGAGTTCGTCGACCGCGACGTGTCGGCCAAGGGTCAGGATTCGGGCCCGGTGCTGAGCGACGAGGATTTCGATCAGGCAGCCTGATCGACCTCGACAAGATCGAGAAAGGCGGTCGCACGATGGTGCGGCCGCCCTTTTTCCTTTCCGACGCGTGCGATTGAAAAGCGTTCGTTTCGGCCCCGAAAGTTTTTGTCGAGGCGCGAATCCGGCGGCCTATTCCCATCTCCCTCTTCGACCGCAGCCCGCCCGTTCGGCGAAGGGCCGCGGTGGAGACGACAGATGAGACCCCGTCACGACAGCCCGTCGACCCCGCTGCTGAGCGCAGTCATTCCGATCGGCTTCGCCCTTGCGCCGCTGGGCGCCCTGCTGTGGGCGGTGCCGCAGACCGGCCTCGGCTGAGGCATCGGTCTTTTAATCGTAACACCGGATACCACATGTGATTGAGTCGGGTGTCGGCGCGTCCTAGGGTGATCGCATTCATCTCCCGGAGATCCTGAATGCGTCGCCTTTCCGCGCTGATACCCCTGTTGCTCGTCACGACCAGTCCAGCCCTCGCCCAGACCGTCCAGGAGCCCACCGCCGCCATGCCCAAGATCGCCTATCCAGAGACGCGCCGGGTCGACGTGGTCGATGAGCAGTTCGGCGTGAAGGTGGCCGATCCCTATCGCTGGCTGGAAAACGACGTCCGCAACGACGCCGAGGTTGCCGCCTGGGTCGCTGCCGAGAACAAGGTGACCGATGGCTATCTCGCCACGCTGCCCGGTCGCGACCTGTTCGCCGCGCGGATCAAGCAGCTGTTCGACTATGAGCGGTTCGGCACCCCCGCGCACAAGGGCAGCCGCTATTTCTACTCGCGCAACAGCGGGCTGCAGAACCAGGCGGTCCTGTGGGTCCGCGAGTCGCTCGACGGTCCCGGCCGCGTGCTGATCGATCCCAATGGCTGGTCGAAGGACGGCGCGACTGCGCTGGCTGAATGGCAGCCTTCGGAAGACGGCAAGCTGCTGCTCTATTCGATCCAGGACGGCGGCAGCGACTGGCGCACGATGAAGGTGATCGACGTCGCCACCGGCAGGGAGACGGGCGACGAGGTCAGCTGGGCCAAGTACACGATGGGCGCCAGCTGGGCGAAGGACGGATCCGGCTTCTACTATTCGCGCTATCCCGAGCCGCCGGCCGATGCCAAGTTCCAGGCGCTGAACGAGAACCACAAGGTCTATTTCCACCGGCTCGGCACGCCGCAGAGTGCCGACCGGCTGGTCTACGAGACGCCGGACAAGCCGAAGCTGGGCCATTATGCCGGCATCACCGACGATGGCCGCTATCTGGTCATCAGCACGACCGAGGGCACGGACAATCGCAACCTGGTCCATGTGATCGACCTGAAGGATCCGCAGCTCAAGCCCAGGCAGATCATCGGCGAGCTGAAGAACGACTGGAGCGTCATCGGCAATACCGGATCGCTCTTCTACTTTTCCACCAACGCCGGGGCGCCGCGCGAGCGGATCGTGACGATCGACATCGCGTCGAACGATCTGACGCCGAAGGAAATCGTGCCGCAGAGCGAGGCGACGCTCGGGGGCGCCTCGATCGTCGGCGGACGGCTGATCCTGTCCTATCTGGTCGACGCCAAGACCGAGGTCCGCCGCTACACGCTGGCCGGCAAGCCCGACGGCGCGATCAGCCTGCCGGGCATCGGCACCGCATCGGGCTTCAGCGGCGATCAGGACAAGCCGGAGACCTTCTTCTCGTTCACCAGCTTCAACATGCCGACTGCGGTCTATCGTTACGACGTCGCGACGGGCAAGGCGACGGTCTGGGCCCAGCCCAAGGTCGCGTTCGACCCGGCCGACTACAAGGTCGAGCAGCGTTTCTTCGCGTCGAAGGACGGAACGCGCGTGCCGCTGTTCATCGTCCGGCACAAGAACACGACCGGCCCGGCGCCGACCCTGCTGTGGGGCTATGGCGGATTCAACATCGCCTATACGCCCAGCTTCTCTGCGGCGCGGATCGCCTGGATGGAGCAGGGCGGGGTTTTCGTCCTCGCCAACATCCGCGGCGGCGGCGAATATGGCAAGGCGTGGCACGATGGCGGGCGCCTGCAGAACAAGCAGAACGTCTTCGACGATTTCATCGGCGCGGGCGAGTTCCTGATCCGCGAAGGCATCACCGGCAAGGATCAGCTGGCGATCCAGGGCGGATCGAACGGCGGCCTGCTGGTCGGCGCGGTGGTGAACCAACGGCCCGACCTGTTCGCGGCGGCGCTGCCTGCGGTGGGCGTGATGGACATGCTGCGCTTCGATCGCTGGACCGCCGGCCGCTACTGGGTCGACGATTACGGCTATCCGTCGAAGGAAGCCGATTTCCGCAAGCTCTATAGTTACTCGCCCTATCACAACATCAAGGGCGGCCGGACCTATCCCGCGATCCTGGCGACGACCGCCGACACCGACGATCGCGTGGTGCCGGGCCACACGTTCAAATATGTGGCGGCGCTGCAATCGGCTCAGATCGGCGACAAGCCGCATCTCGTCCGGATCGAGACCCGCGCCGGCCATGGCTCGGGCAAGCCGACCGACAAGATCATCGAGGAAACCTCGGACCTCTACGCCTTCGCGGCGCGCTGGACCGGCCTCGACGTGAAGAAGCGCTGACGAAATTGGGGGAGGGGCCAGACGGCCCCTTCCCCTCGCGCCTTCATCTGCTATGCGCGCAGGGCATGAACCATCATGCCGATTCCATCCTCATCGTCGATTTCGGAAGCCAGGTCACCCAGCTGATCGCGCGCCGCGTGCGCGAAGCGGGCGTCTATAGCGAGATCGCGCCGTTCACCACCGCCGCCGAGGCCTTCGCGCGGATGAAGCCCAAGGGGATCATCCTCTCCGGCTCTCCGGCCTCGGTGCTGGACGACGGCAGCCCGCGCGTGCCGCAGGAGATCTTCGACTCCGGCCTCCCGGTGCTGGGCATCTGCTATGGCCAGCAGGTGATGATGGCCCAGCTCGGCGGCACCGTGCGCCAGGGCGACAGCGGCGAATTCGGCAGCGCCTTCATCACCATCCAGGACGATTGCGTGCTGTTCGACGGCCTGTGGCAGGTCGACGAGAAGCATCAGGTGTGGATGAGCCATGGCGACAAGGTGACCGAACTGGCGCCGGGTTTCCGTCCGGTCGCGGTCAGTCCGGGATCGCCCTTCGCGGTCGTCGCCGACGATGCGCGGCGCTATTATGCGACGCAGTTCCACCCGGAGGTCGTCCACACGCCCGACGGCGCGCGCTTCCTCGCCAATTTCGTCCGCCATGTCTGCGGGCTCAGCGGCGACTGGACGATGGCCGAGTTCCGGGCTGCCAAGATCCAGGAGATTCGCGATCAGGTCGGCAGCGGCCGGGTGATCTGCGGCCTGTCGGGCGGCGTCGACAGCGCGGTTGCGGCGGTGCTGATCCACGAGGCGATCGGCGAGCAGCTGACCTGCGTGTTCGTCGATCACGGCCTGATGCGCAGCGGCGAGGCGGATCAGGTCGTCAGCCTGTTCCGCGGCCATTACAACATCCCGCTGGTCCATGTGAACGCGGAAACGCTGTTCCTGTCGGGGCTGGCAGGCCTCACCGACCCGGAGGCCAAGCGCAAGTTCATCGGCAAGACCTTCATCGACGTGTTCGAGGAAGAGGCGCGCAAGGTCGGCGGCGCCGAGTTCCTGGCGCAGGGCACGCTGTATCCCGACGTGATCGAGAGCGTCAGCTTCACGGGCGGCCCGTCGGTGACGATCAAGAGCCATCATAATGTCGGCGGCCTGCCCGAGCGGATGAACATGAAGCTCGTCGAGCCGCTGCGCGAATTGTTCAAGGACGAGGTTCGCGCGCTCGGCCGCGAACTCGGCCTGCCGGACATCTTCGTCGGCCGTCACCCGTTCCCGGGACCCGGCCTGGCGATCCGCATTCCGGGGGAAGTCACCAAGGAACGCTGCGACATCCTGCGCAAGGCGGATGCGATCTATCTGGAGGAGATCCGCAGCGCGGGTCTCTACGACGCGATCTGGCAGGCCTTTGCGGTCCTGCTGCCGGTGCGCAGCGTCGGCGTGATGGGCGACGGCCGTACCTATGATTCGGTACTGGCGCTGCGTGCGGTGACCTCGACCGACGGCATGACCGCGGTCGCCTATCAGTTCCCCGGCGACTTCCTGCCCCGTGTGGCGACGCGCATCGTCAACGAGGTGAAGGGCATCAACCGTGTCACCTACGACTATACCTCTAAGCCGCCCGGCACGATCGAGTGGGAGTGAGCGGATGCGGGCGGAACGAGTGACCGGTTCAGGGCAGTAGGGACGGGCGCCTCGCGATGAACGCGACCGCGACATTGCGCCCGGCCAGCGGGACGGTCGCGGTTACCCGGTCGCCGGCGGCGACGCGTCCTTCATTGGCGAAGCTGGTCAGAAACGCGTCGATTTCGCGCGTGGCGCCGGCCGGCACTTCGAGCACGCCGCTTCCCTGCCCGCCGCCGTCGGCCTCGCCGTCGAGCGAGAACAGGGTCTTGCCGCGATTATTGTCCTCGCGCGCGTCGGTCATGTCCACGCCTGTGCGGTCTATCACGGTGCGCACATAGGCCTCGCCAATGGCGTGACGCATGCGGAGGGCTTTCACAGGGATTCGTACGGGTGTCGTCCCGCTGTTGCGATATCGGATCACCATCGAGTTTGACCCGATATCCGACCAGCGGGCGGTTACCCTTGCTTCCATCGGGCCGTCGGACAGTATCGCGACCTTGCCATCCCGGACGGTCACGTCAGCCGATTTGATCGGGTATAGATCGCCACCAGAGTCAGGCTGGCACGCCGACAGCGCCAATGCGGCGATCAGGAGTGCGGCTGGCGCTCTTGCGGGGACCTTACTGCGCATCCTCTCCAATTCCGGTTTCCCGCCTGAAACGGAACCGGGACTTACCCGGTTCCTCGGCGAAAGCTCCGAGCGGGACAAGATCGTCACCGATATCGACCGACTTGGAAGGTGCTACGCCGCCCGACCTCAGGCAAATCGTCCCGCTGCCGCGCGCGTCGTTGCCAGCGGCGCTCGCAGATGAGAGACTGGAGCGTTCGCAGCGGGGCGGGCATAAAGGATGAACGATATGAGACGCTTGGCGCTCGTCACGGGCCTGGCTGCGCTCGCGCTGCTTTCCGGTTGCGGCCGGGATGGCAATGAGAGCGCCGGCGGCAATATTGCGACGCAGACGGACAATGGCGGCGAGTTCGTCGTGCCGGACGGCACCATCGGAAATGGTGCGGGTGGCATCGACAACGGCTCGGTTGAGTCGGCTGATACGGTGAAGCTGGCTGCCCGCGGGCTCCGGATCGGCGATGCGGGCGGCGGCGATCGCCTCATCGCGTTCGATACGCCGCGTGCCGACACGCTCGGCGCGGTGCGTGGCGCGCTGGGCGAGCAGATCGGGGTCAGCCATAACGATCAGTGCGGCGCGGGGCCGATGGATATGGCCGAGTTTCCCGGCGGGCTGACGCTCTATTTCCTCGACGGACGATTCGCCGGCTGGGACGTCGCGCCCGAGGGCGGCGGCACCTTCACCACCCCCTCGGGCATCGGCATCGGATCGACGCTGAAGGCGATGCGCGAAAAGGCAAGCGTCGATGTCCAGGCGAACAGCAGCCTGGGCGTCGAATTCAACACCGGCGGGCTGTCCGGCCTCGTCGCCTCCGATACACCCACCGGCACGGTCACCCGGCTGTGGGCCGGCAACAGCTGCATCTTCCGGTGATCGTTCCGGCGACGGTGGACGACCAGGCAAGCGTCGTCGCGCTCTGGCAGGCGTGCGGGTTGACGCGGCCGTGGAACGATCCTGTCGCGGACTTTGCGCGAGCCGTTGCCGGCGCGGAGTCGGCGGTGCTGGTGATGCGCGGTAGCGCCATCGACGGTACGGAGGACGCCATCCTGGGCAGCGTCATGGTCGGCTTCGACGGGCATCGCGGCTGGGTCTATTATCTCGCGGTGGCCCCGGATCGGCAGCGCGGCGGCATCGGCCGGGCATTGATGGGCGTCGCCGAGGAGTGGCTTCGCACCCGCGGAGCGCCCAAGATCCAGCTGATGGTCCGCGAGGACAATGTCGCCGCGCTCGGCTTCTACGAGGCGCTCGGGCTGGAGCGGCAAAAGGTGGTGACGCTGGGCCGCTTCATCGGCAAGGAGGGTGCATGATCGCGATCCACGGCATCAAGAACTGCGACACGATGAAGAAGGCCTTCACCTGGCTGGAGGAGCATCGCGTCGCCTATCGGTTCCATGACTATAAGAAGGAAGGCGCGGACCGCGCGCGGCTGCTCAAATGGATCGAGGCCGAGGGATGGGAAACGCTGCTCAACCGCGCTGGGACCACCTTCCGCAACCTACCCGACGAGGTCCGGGCCTCAGTCGATCGCGACAGCGCGATCGAGCTGATGCTGGACCAGCCGTCGATGATCAAGCGCCCGGTACTCGAATATCCCGGCGGGGTGCTGATCGGGTTCAAGCCGGATCTCTACGCCCGCGCGCTCCTGTAACCGGGTGACGCGCGGCGCGCGACGCGGCAAGGGGTCGGCATGACCGACCCTGCCGCCTTCGAGTCGATCCGCGTCCGCGCCGCCCAGCACGGCCTGTTCGAGACGACGATCCTCCATGGCCAGCTGACCGACTCTGAACCGCTCAGCACCGCGCTGGAAACGGCGATCCGCGCCAGGCGGGACCAGGACGCCGGTATTGCCCGGTCCAATGTCGGCGGCTGGCATTCCCGGACCGACATGCTCGACTGGGGTGGGCCGGCAGCGGCGAAGCTGGCCGACATGGCGATCCGCATGGCCAAGCGCATGTCGCATTTCACCGGGACCCAGCCCGACTGGTCGGTGCGGATGTGGGCGAATGTCTCACCGCCGGGCGCGCTGAACATGAGTCATGCGCATCCAGGGGTGCTCTGGGCGGCGGTGTATTATGTCGCGACCGGCGAGGTGGGTGAGGGCGGCGAACTGTATCTCGAGGATCCGCGCTTTCCCCTGCCGCAGATGACCTGGCCCGGCTTTCGGGCGCTCGGGGTCGACGGGCAGCCCCAGGATCCCGACTTTCGCATCGCCCCCAGGCGCGGCGACCTCATCCTGTTTCCCGCCTGGATGCGTCACGGCGTACGGCCCTATGAGGGCCAGGGCGATCGCATCTCGATCGCCATGAACCTGTACGTGCATCAACCGGCCGGCGCCTGAACCGGGCACATCCGCCCGCCACTGGTGCGGCGCGCGCGACCGGTCTAGGAGCGGCTCCATGTCTCACGTCACCCTCGACACCTCGACCAGCCGCGCCAATCCGACGCCCAGCCCGCAGAAGCGCGTGACCATTCCCGCGCTGCGCAATCGCAAGGGCGGCGACCCGATCGTGATGCTGACCGCCTACACCACCCGCATGGCGCAGCTGCTCGATCCGCATTGCGACATGCTGCTGGTGGGGGACAGTCTGGGCCAGGTCATCTACGGCCTGCCCTCGACGCTGCCGGTGACGCTCGACATGATGATCGCGCACGGCGCCGCGGTCGTGCGGGGCAGCTATCGCTCGGCGGTGATCGTCGACATGCCCTTCGGCAGCTACGAGGCGAGCCCGGAGGCCGCCTTCGCCAGCGCCGCCCGCGTGATGGCCGAAACCGGTGCGGCAGGGGTCAAGCTGGAAGGCGGGGCGGCAATGGTGCCGGTCGTCGAATTCCTGACCCGCCGCGGAATCCCGGTCATGGGCCATGTCGGCCTGACGCCCCAGGCGGTGAACGCACTGGGCGGCTATGGCGCGCGCGGGCGCAGCAATGCCGAACATGCCCAGATCCTCGACGATGCCAGGGCGATCGCCGAAGCCGGTGCCTTCGGCATCGTGGCCGAGGGCGTGGTCGAGACTCTGGCCAACGAGATCACGGCGGCGGTGCCGGTGCCGGTCATCGGGATCGGGGCGTCCAACCAGTGCGACGGGCAGGTTCTGGTGATCGACGACATGCTGGGCATGTTCGAACGGACCGCCCGCTTCGTGAAGCGCTACGACGATCTCTCCGGCCGTATTTCCGCCGCGGTTGAAACCTATGCGCAGGACGTGCGGTCGCGGGCTTTTCCGGGACCCGAACAAGTCTATGCGGCGCGCGATTGACGGGCTATCAGCGGCGGTCTCCGCTGCCAGATGGCTGCGATCACATGCCGTCCATGGAGTAAGTCTTGGCGCTTCCCCCGAGTAACACGTCCGAAGATACCTTCATGCGCGAGGTCGACGAGGAATATCGTCGCGATCAGCTCCTCGGCTTCTGGAACAAATGGGGCCGGATCCTGGTCGGCGCGGTTATCGTCGGACTGGTGGCATTCGCGGGCTATCTTTTCTTCAGCCATCGCAGCGACACGGTTGCCGGGCAGCAGGGTGAGCAGTTCGACCTGGCGCTGGCCGATGCCGCGCAGCCGACCAAGGCCGACCCGGTGCTCAGCAAGCTCGCGACCGACGGCAATCCCGGCTACAGCGCGATGGCGCGCTTCAACCAGGCCGAGGCGCTGCTGAACAAGAAGGACGTGAAGGGTGCCGCGGCGCTCTATGCCGCGATCGTCGGCGATACCAAGCTGCCGCAGCCGTTCCGCGACCGCGCGCTGATCCAGCAGACGATCGCGGAATATGACGGCCTTCAGCCGCAGCAGATCATCGACCGGATGAAGCCGCTCGCCACCGCCGAATCGCCCTGGTTCGGGCCCGCCGGCGAACTGGTGGCGACGGCCTATATGCAGCAGGGCAAGCGCCCCGAGGCAGGCAAGATTTTCGCGCAGATCGCGCAGTCAAAGGGCTATGTGCCCGACACGATCCGTCAACGTTCGGTTCAGATGGCCGGCGTACTTGGCGTGGACGCGACCGACAAGACCGAGGAAAAGAAGGCTCAATGAAGAACCGTTTGAGGGTGGCGACGGCAGCCGCGGCGCTACTGGCGCTGGGCGGTTGCGGGATTTTCAAGGGCGGCACCAAGACGACCCCGACGGTCGGTCAGCGCGTTCCGATCCTGGCAGCCGAGAACGAGATCCTGGCCGACCCGTCGCTGTCGGGTGTCGAGGTGCTGGTGCCTGACGCCGCCGCCAATGCCAACTGGACCCAGCCGGGCGGCAACGCCGCCAAGGCGATGGGCCATCTCCAGCTTGCGGCGAACCCGGCCAAGGCCTGGTCGGTCGAGATCCCCGGCGGCAACAAGAAGGAGCGGTTGGCGGCCGCGCCGACCATCGACGAGAACCGGCTGGTGATGATGGACGTGCAGGGCACGGTCCACGCCTTTGCCGCCGATACCGGTGCCAAGCTGTGGACCGTCTCGACGGTCAAGGGCGACGAGAACAAGAGCGCGCGCTTCGGCGGCGGCGCCAGCATCGAGGGCGGTCGCGTCTATGCGTCGAACGGCCTGGGCGATGTCGTTGCGCTCGATGCGACCAACGGCACCGAATTGTGGCGCAAGCGCCCCGGCGGCCCGCTGCGTGGCTCGCCCGGCGTCGCGAACGGCCAGATCTATGTCGTCACCCAGGACAACCAGCTTTTCGCGCTGAACCAGACGGATGGCGAAGTGGTGTGGACGGTGAGCGCCAGCCTGGAATCGCAGGGCGTGTTCGGCGTTGCCGCGCCGGCCTCGGCAGCAGGCACGATCGTCGCCGGCTTCTCGTCGGGCGAACTCAACGCCTATCGCTACGAAAATGGCCGCTCGCTATGGGCCGATGTGTTGTCGCGCTCCAGCATCTCGACCTCGGTGTCGTCGCTGTCCGACATCGATGCTGAACCGGTGATCGACCAGGGCCGTGTCTACGCCGTCGGCCAGGGCGGCCGGATGGTC
Source organism: Sphingomonas rustica (assembly GCF_039652585.1). NCBI lineage: Bacteria > Pseudomonadati > Pseudomonadota > Alphaproteobacteria > Sphingomonadales > Sphingomonadaceae > Sphingomonas > Sphingomonas rustica. The sequence continues at coordinate 136,671 of NZ_JBDIZK010000012.1, forward strand.
GCGATGGAGATCAACAGCGGCACGCGCCTGTGGGAACAGAACATTGCCGGCATCTCCACCCCCTGGGTAGCGGGCGAGTGGATCTTCGTCGTGACCGACGATGCGCGGCTGATGTGCCTGTCGCGCGGCAGCGGCAAGGTGCGCTGGATTTCGCAGCTGCCCGGCTATCGCAACGAAAAGAAGAAGACCAACCCGATCAACTGGGTCGGCCCGATCCTGGCCGGCAACCGGTTGCTGCTGGTCAGCAGCGAGGGCGATATGGTCTCCGCATCGGTCAAGGACGGCAGCGTGACCTCGACCGTCCGGACCAAGGAAACGCTGACGCTGCCACCGGTGGTGGCGAACGGCACCCTCTATCTGCTCGACGACAAGGGGCGGCTCACAGCCTATCGGTGACGTGACCCCTCGGCGGGATGCCATGAACGGGCGGCGGCGGGGGATACCCTGTCGCCGCTTTTTCGTTCGCCGTTCCCTTCATGCCCTCAAGACCCTAGAAGCTGAACCATGTCCTTACCTACCGTAGCCATTATCGGCCGGCCCAATGTCGGAAAGTCGACATTGTTCAACCGTCTCGTCGGCAAGAAACTGGCGCTCGTCGACGATCAGCCGGGCGTCACGCGCGATCGCCGCGAAGGCGAGGCGACGTTGCTCGGCCTCGATTTCCGCGTGATCGACACTGCCGGTTACGAGGACCTGGATGCCGCCACCCTGCCGGGCCGGATGCGCCAGCAGACCGAGGCCGCGGTCGCGCAGGCCGATGTCGCGCTGTTCCTGATTGATTCGCGCGCGGGCATCGTGCCGCTTGACGAGGAAATCGCGCGCTGGTTGCGCGCCTCTTCGACGCCGGTGGTGATCGTCGCCAACAAGGCCGAGGGCAGGGCCGGCGAAACCGGCGTGATCGAGGCGATGGCGCTCGGGTTCGGCGATCCCGTCCAGCTGTCCGCCGAGCATGGCGAGGGCATGGCCGACCTGTTCGAGGGGCTGCTGCCCTATATCGATCGCGACGAGGATGCGTTGCAGATCGAGGAGGACGACGAATCGCCCGACGCTCCGCTCAAGCTGGCGATCGTCGGGCGTCCCAACGCCGGCAAGTCGACCCTGGTCAACAGGCTGCTGGGCGAGGATCGGCTGATCACCGGGCCGGAGGCCGGGATCACGCGCGATTCGATCTCGATCGACTGGGAGTGGGAGGGACGCAGCGTCCGCCTGATCGACACGGCCGGCATGCGCAAGAAGGCGCGCGTCCACGAAAAGCTCGAGAAGCTCTCGGTCGCCGATGCGCTTCGCGCGATCGACTTCGCCGAGGTGGTCGTGCTCCTGCTCGACGCGACCAAGGGCCTGGAGGTGCAGGACCTCAAGATCGCCGACCGGGTGCTCCAGGAAGGCCGCGCGCTCGTCATCGCGCTGAACAAATGGGATGTGGCCGAAAATGCCTCCAGCCTCTTCAACGGCGTGAAGGGCGCGCTGGAAGAAGGATTGTCGCAGGCGCGGGGTATCCCGCTGCTGACTGTGTCGGCGGCGACCGGCAAGGGGCTCGACGTGCTGATCCGCGTGGCCTTCGAAACGCGCGAGGCCTGGTCGCGCCGGGTGTCGACTGGGCAGCTCAACCGCTGGTTCGAACGCGCGATCGAAGCGAACCCGCCCCCCGCCCCCGGCGGCAAGCGGATCAAGCCGCGCTATGTCACCCAGGTGAAGAGCCGCCCGCCCAGCTTCGTGATGTTCGGCACCCGCGTCGACCTGCTGCCCGAAAGCTATCGCCGCTATCTGGTGAACAGCCTCCGCAAGGAATTCGATTTCGCCGCGGTCCCGGTTCGGTTCACGATGCGCGCGTCGAAGAATCCGTTCGACACCGACAAGGGGTGACGCACCGCATCGATGCGCGGGGCATGCGATGCCCCTGGCCGGCGATCCGCCTGGCCAGGGCGCTGCGCGAGCGGGAGACGGGCGAGGTCGAGATCCGTGCCGACGACCCTGCGGCGCCCCGCGAATTGCGGCTGGTCGCCGACCATGCCGGCTGGACGTTCCGCGAAGGCGAAGAAGGCGGGGAGCCGGTTTTCCGCCTGAGCCGATAGCCGGCATCAACGTGCTGTTTACGCGATTGCCTTAAGGCTCGACCCAATCTTTCGGGGCGGTGCAAAGGGTTATCGGAATGTCGAGCGAGAAGCTTCCGCTGGTGAACTGGCAGGCATTCGCCCAGGCGCGCACGGGCCTTGGTGCGAATTTCGTGCGGATCCTGGGCTATTTCCGCGAAGACGGCACCAAATCGGTACTGCAGATCGAGGAAGCGATGCGATCGCACAATGCCGCGGCGATGGTGCTGCCGGCCCATACGCTCAAGGGCGAATCGCTTCAGTTCGGGGCGGAGCCCCTGTCCGAGGTGGCCGAGACGATCGAGACGATCGCGCGCCAGTGCGTCGAGAATCGCGAGACCCCCGATGACGCGCTTGCCCATGTCGTCGAGCTTCGCGCGCTGTTCGACACCACACTCGCGCTGCTGGAGCGCGAGGCCAATCCGCTGGTCGAGCGCAAACCCCCTGCATTCGGGCGACGTCCGGTCCTCTGACACACCGATCGGCATGTGGATGGTCCAGACGCAGGCACGGCCCGCGCCGGGTTGCAGCGCGGGCCGTTGTCCCGATCAGCGCACCGGGCGAGGCCCGGCGGCGCGTTATTCGCCGTCGCCCGCCGGCTTCGAGTTGAGCTGGACGTAGTTTTCGATGCCCATGCGCTCGATCATCTCGAACTGGGTCTCCAGCGTGTCGACATGCTCTTCCTCGCTGTCGAGGATCTGGCGGAACAGGTCGCGGCTGACATAGTCGCGCACCCGCTCGCTATGCTCGATCGCGTCCTTCAGAACGGCGATCGCCTCGATCTCGAGGTCGAGGTCGGCCTGCAGGATCTCGGCAACGGTCTCACCGATGCGCAGGCGCCCGAGCAGCTGGAAATTAGGGAGGCCGTCGAGGAACAGGATGCGCTCGGCAACCTGGTCGGCATGCTTCATCTCGTCGATCGATTCGTGACGCTCGAACTCGGCGAGCTTCTTGACGCCCCAGTGATCGTACATCCGGTAATGGAGCCAATACTGGTTGATCGCGGTAAGCTCGTTCTTGAGCACCTCGTTCAGATATTCGAGGACTTTCGGATCGCCCTTCATCGCAACTTACCCCTGGGTTCAATGGAAATCAGGGGGTGAATCTAGGCGCTTTGAGGCAGCGGGAATAGCCAGAAAATGGCGGATTTCTGCGGTTTCTACTTGCTGCGAACGCCAATCAATCGCTCGCATTTTTCGCCGTTGCGATGCTTATGCAGCCGCGCGCTCGGCGTCGATAATCGCACGGGCGAAGGGAACGCACTGGCCGCATTTCGGCTGCAACCCCATGGAACGATAGGCCTGGCAGGCGCTCTTGGCGCCGTCCCGTGCCGCCGCACGAACGTCCCGTTCCCGAACCGCATTGCAAACGCAAACGACCATCAGAAGCCTCTTACCCTTCGCTCACCCTCTTATGGGGATACTGCGAGTGATTCGCAACGGCTATTGCGTGTCTTTCGCAACTTGGTCTGGATCGTCCTTCAGTCCGCCAGGGCGGCGCTGCCGCGAATCGGCTGAAACCGCATGCGTGCCAGGCTGCGCCAGAGCCATTCGAGCGGGCCATAGCGGAAGCGGGCGAGCCACGGCTGCGACCAGAGCAGCATGAGTGCCCACATCGCGACGACGACCAGATACAGCTGCGCACGGCCGAGATGGCCGTACCAGCCAAGCCCATAGCCATAGAACAGCGTCGTGCAGATCAGGCTGGTCGCCAGATAGTTGGTGAACGCCATCCGCCCGGTTGCGGCGATCCGCTGCGTCCATCTGCCGTCGGGCCGCATCGTCAGCAGGATCAGGCAGAGCCAGCCGACGACCATCACCGGACGTAGCGGTACCGCTGCGGTGAAGGCGGTCAGCACCGAGAACAGGCTGAAACCGGAGGCGACCTGCCAGGCCACCAGCGCCGCATAGGCCGGTATGCCGATTCCCAGTCCGATCATGGCGCCGCGGCGATAGGCGATCCGGCCCCATTCACCGCGCAACATGCCGGTACGCAGCGCCGCCATGCCGAACAGCATATAGGCGAGCGTCTCCCAGCCGAAGATCATCGTCATCGGCAACGGGCCCATCGGAAACTGCCGGAGCCGATCGGCGACCAGGCCGGCATGGTCCCCGCGGTGCAGGGCCAGCGCGCTGGCAATGTCGTCTGCGGGCGGGATGCCGAAACTGCGTTGATATCCGGCAAGCGTCTGCGCTCCGCCGGCGTCGGGGGTGCCGTTCTGGATCACATGGACCAGCACCGGGAACATCAGCGTGAAGAACAGGGTCTGAACGAGCACCAGCACGATGCCGAGCGCGATCAGCCGCGCGGGGGCCATGCGCCGGCAGAAATAGGCGAGGATGCCGATCATTGCATAATGCGCCAGGATATCGCCGACCCACAGCAGATAGAGGTGGAGCAGGCCGAACACGAACAGCCAGGCCATCCGCATGAAATGGACCCGCGCCGGATTCTCGCCCTTCGCCTCGGCGCGCTCGATCACCATCAGCATCGATGCGCCGAACAGGAATGAGAACAGCCCGCGCATCTTGCCGTCGAACAGCACGAAATTGACCAGATAGACCGCCAGGTCGATCCCGTCCGACCCGCCATAGGCGCGCGGGTTGTAATAGGCGGCCTCCGGCATGGCGAAGCCGACGATGTTGAGCAGCAATATGCCCATCACCGCGATCCCGCGGACCGTGTCGAGCGATTGCAGCCGGGCAAGCGACCGGTCGGGTTCGATCACCGGCGCGCGATCCAGGCGATCGGCAGGCCCACGAGGAAGATGTGGCAGAACAGCTGGGCAAAGATCGCCGTCGGCGGCGGCGGCAGCGGGGTGCCGAAGCGCAGCGGCAGGACGATCAGATTCATGACGACATAGGTACCCAGGCCATAGATGACGCCCCAGGTGACCCAGTTACGCCGAAGCGCGGGGAAGCGGTCGATCGCGGTGACATAGGCCCAGACCATGATCGCCATCAGCAGGTAATGGACGACGATGCCCAGCGCCGCGCCCAGTGATCCCCAGTCGCGCGCGTCGGGGATCGGCCCGGCGGCGACGGTCTTCGCCAGCATCTCCGGCACGGTCCGGCGGGCGAAATAGAGCGTCAGCGCGATCGCCGCGGCCAAGTCGAGCGTTCCCGCGACCAGAGTCCCGGTGACGATCCGTCGTTTCGCGCTCCAACCCCTGTGCATGACTGCGGCCTTTCGGAGCGCAGGGTACCGGTTGGAGCGGCGCCGCTCCAGTGTCTTGTGTCCAGGAAATTTCCCGAGGTCGGTCGGCGGCCCGGAGCGCGTGCCCCGGGCCCGTCCGGTCAGGCCAGCGCGCCGTCTTCGCCCATCAGCGCGGGGAAGAACCCTTCATGGGCGACGCGCAGTTCGTCGAGGGTGACGGTCCAGTCCCCCTCGTCCAGTTCGAAGATCATCCGGTCCTTGATCACGCGGCCCAGCGGGTCGGCGGGGACATCGGCGGCATGTGCCGCGGCCATGAAGTCGGCCAGGCAGGTATCGCACACCGTCACGACGTACAGGCCCTGATCCTCGCCGAAGAAGCTGCCCGCCACGCCGAAGGGCTGCGGCTCGTTGACGAGCACGCCCAGGTTGGAGGCAAGCGACATTTCCGCCAGCGTGACCGCGAGGCCGCCGTCGGAGACGTCGTGACAGGCGGTGATCGCGCCCTTCTCGATCATCTTGCGGATGAAGTCGCCGGTGCGGCGCTCGGCGGTCAGGTCGACCGGCGGCGGCGGGCCGTCCTCGCGGCCATGGATCTCGCGCAGCCACAGCGACTGGCCCAGATCGCCGCCGCGCTCGCCGACCGCCAAGACGGTGTCGCCGGCATTCTTGAAGCCGATCGTGCAGCTCTTCGACCAGTCGGCCAGCAGGCCGATCGCACCGATCGCCGGGGTCGGCAGGATCGCCGATCCGCCGCCGGTCGCCTTGCTCTCGTTATAGAGCGAGACGTTGCCCGACACGATCGGGAAGTCGAGCGCAAGGCAGGCCTCGCTCATCCCCTCGAGACAGCCGACGATCTGGCCCATGATCTCGGGCCGCTGCGGGTTGGCGAAGTTCAGGCAGTTGGTGACGGCCAGCGGGTTCGCGCCGACCGAGGTCAGGTTGCGCCACGCCTCGGCCACCGCCTGCCGCCCGCCCTCGACCGGATCGGCGAAACAATAGCGCGGGGTGCAGTCGGTGGTGATCGCCAGGCCCTTCTGCGTGCCGTGGACGCGCACGACCGCGGCATCGCCGCCCGGGCGTTGCACCGTGTCGGCGCCGACCATGTGGTCATACTGCTCCCAGATCCAGCGGCGGCTGGCGATGTCGGGCGATCCCATCAGCGCGACGAGGTCGCCGGTCAGGTCGGTGCTTTCCGGCACGTTCGCCAGCGGCGCGGGCTTCGGCGTCGGGACGTGCGGCCGGTCGTAGAGCGGCGCCTCGTCCGCCAGCGGGGCGAGCGGGATGTCGGCGACGACGTCGCCCTGCCACTTCAGCACCATCCGGCCGGTGTCGGTGACATGGCCGATCACCGCGAAGTCGAGCTCCCACTTGCGGAAGATCGCCTCGGCAAACGCTTCGCGGCCGGGCTTGAGCACCATGAGCATCCGCTCCTGGCTTTCGCTCAGCATCATCTCGTACGGCGTCATGCCGGTCTCGCGCTGGGGCACGTCGTCCATGACCAGTTCGATGCCGACGCCGCCCTTCGACGCCATCTCGACCGAGGAGGAGGTGAGGCCGGCGGCGCCCATGTCCTGGATCGCGACGATCGCATCCGACGCCATCAGTTCGAGGCAGGCCTCGATCAGCAGCTTTTCGGTGAAGGGGTCGCCGACCTGGACGGTCGGACGCTTCTCTTCCGAATCCTCGCCGAAATCGGCCGAGGCCATCGTCGCGCCGTGGATGCCGTCGCGGCCGGTCTTCGACCCGACATAGACGATCGGATTGCCGATGCCCGAGGCGGCCGAATAGAAGATCTTGTCGGTGTCGGCGATGCCGACGGTCATCGCATTGACGAGGATGTTGCCGTCATAGGCGGGGTGGAAATTCACCTCGCCACCGACGGTCGGCACGCCGACGCAATTGCCATAGCCGCCGATGCCATGGACCACACCGGCGATCAGGTGGCGCATCTTGGGGTGATCGGGCCGGCCGAAGCGCAGCGCGTTCATGTTGGCGATCGGCCGCGCGCCCATGGTGAACACGTCGCGCAGGATGCCGCCCACGCCCGTCGCCGCACCCTGATAGGGTTCGATGTACGACGGGTGGTTGTGGCTCTCCATCTTGAAGATCGCGGCCTGGCCGTCGCCGATATCGACGACACCGGCATTCTCGCCCGGGCCGCAGATGACCTGCGGGCCGGTGGTCGGCAGCTTCTTCAGGTGGATGCGGCTCGACTTGTAGCTGCAATGCTCGGACCACATGACGGAGAAGATGCCGAGTTCGGTGAGATTGGGCTCGCGGCCCATCGCGTGTAGGACGCGCTCATATTCCTCGGGGCTCAGGCCGTGTTCGGCGACGATCTCGGGCGTGATCTGGGTCATGGCCCGTGCCCTTAGCGGGGGCTTTGGGATTCGTCACCCCATCGCGAGCGATGATCGCCGGCGGCGGCGCGGCACAAGCGCCGTCCGCCGCCGGAATCACAGGATCTCGCGAATCTTTTCCGGCGGGCGGCCGAGCCGCACGCCGCGCTCGGTGCGCACCAGCGGACGCTCGATCAGGATCGGAGTCGACGCCATCGCATCGAGGATCGCGTCGTCATCGGCATCCCTGGGGAGCGCCTTGGCCGCATCCTCGCCCTTGCGAAGTCCCTCGCGCGGGCTGATGCCTGCCCGGGCGTAGAGATCGGCCAGCTCCGCGCGAGTCGGCGGTACCTTGAGATACTCGATCACCTCGACCTCGATGCCGGGCGTGTCGTTCAGGATTGCCAGCGCCTCGCGCGACTTGGAGCAGCGCGGATTGTGCCAGATCGTCGCCTTCACGCCGCCGGATCCTGACGCGCCAGCCACTCCTCCAGCCACTTGATCGTGTAGTTGCCCGACTGGAAATCGGGATCGTCGAGCAGCGCCTGGTGGAGCGGGATGGTGGTCTTCATCCCGTCGATCACGAACTCCTCGAGCGCCCGGCGCAGGCGGCGCAGTGCACCCTGGCGGGTGGTGCCGTACACGATCAGCTTGGCGATCATGCTGTCGTAATAGGGCGGCACCCGGTAGCCGGCGTACAGGCCCGAATCGACGCGAACGTTCATGCCGCCGGGGGCGTGATATTGCTTCACCGTGCCGGGCGACGGCGCGAAGGTGCGCGGATCCTCGGCATTGATGCGGCACTCGATCGCGTGGCCGCGGAACTGGATGTCCTCCTGGCGCAGCGTCAGCGCATGGCCCTCGGCCACCCGGATCTGCTCGCGCACCAGGTCCAGCCCGGTGATCGCCTCGGTCACCGGATGCTCGACCTGAAGGCGGGTGTTCATCTCGATGAAGTAGAACTCGCCGCCTTCCCACAGGAACTCGATCGTGCCGGCGCCGCGATACGCCATGTCGGCCATCGCCTTGGCGCAGATCTCGCCGATGCGGTTGCGCTCCTCGGTCGAAAGGACCGGGGAGGGCGCTTCCTCGAGCACCTTCTGATGGCGGCGCTGCAACGAGCAGTCGCGCTCACCCAGATGGATCGCATTGCCTTCGCCGTCACCGAAGACCTGGATCTCGATATGGCGCGGGTTGCCGAGATATTTCTCGAGATAGACGGTCGCATCGCCGAACGCGGCCTTCGCCTCGCTGCCGGCCTGCTGCATCAACGTCTCGAACTGGTCCTCGGACTCGCACACCTTCATGCCGCGTCCGCCGCCGCCCGAGGCCGCCTTGATGATCACCGGATAACCGATCCGCGCGGCGATCGCCTTGGCCTCGGTGACGTCGCTGATCGCGCCATCCGAGCCCGGGACGAGCGGAAGGCCCAGCGCACCGGCGGTACGCTTCGCCTCGACCTTGTCGCCCATCGTCCGGATATGCTCGGGCTTGGGACCGACGAAGATGATGTCGTGGGCCTCGACGATCTCGGCGAACTTGGCGTTTTCCGACAGGAAGCCATAGCCCGGATGGATCGCATCCGCGCCCGAGATCTCGGCAGCCGAGATGATCGCCGGAATGTTGAGATAGCTTTCCGCAGCGCTGGGCGGCCCGATGCAGATGGCTTCGTCCGCCAGGCGGACGTGCATCGCGTCCGCGTCGGCAGTCGAATGCACCGCGACAGTCTTGATCCCCATTTCGTGACATGCACGATGGATACGCAGCGCGATCTCGCCGCGGTTGGCGATCAGAAGCTTCTCGATTTTCTTCATGGGTCGACTTTACTCGACGACCACGAGCGGCTGGTCATACTCGACCGGCTGGCCGTTGCTGACGAGCACCGCGGTCACCGTGCCGGCGGCCGGCGCAAGGATCTGGTTCATCGTCTTCATCGCCTCGATGATCAGCAGCGTGTCGCCGGCAGCGACCTGCTGGCCGACCGATACGAACGGCTTGGCCTCGGGATTGGCCGCCAGATAGGCGGTGCCGACCATCGGGGACTTCACCGCATTGACCGCACTGGGCGCGGCGGCAGGGGCCTCGACGGCAGCCGGCGCTGCGACGGCCGCTACCGGTGCTGCGGCTGCCACGGGCGCGGCTGCCTGAACCACCTGCTGCGCAGCCTTGCGCGCGACGCGGATGCGGCGTTCGCCGTCCTCGACTTCGATTTCGGTCAGCTGGGTATCGTCGAGCACGGCGGCCAGCTGGCGCACGATCTCGATGTCGACCTGCATCGCTCCGTTATTGTTCTTGTCGGTCATTGACTCGTCTTCCGATGAAACCGCGCCCTCTGTCAGAGTCGCGCGGCGGCTTCAAGCGCAAGCATGTAGGACAGCGCACCGAAACCGGCGATGGTTCCCTTGGCGGCCATGCCCACATAGCTGTGGTGGCGGAATTCCTCCCGCGTGAGCGGATTGGAAAGATGGACCTCGATCACCGGGGTCCGGATCGAGCGGATCGCGTCGTACAGCGCCAGGCTGGTATGGGTGAACGCACCCGCGTTGAGCAGCACCGCCTTCGTATCCCGCGCCTGCGCTTCGTGCAGCCAGTCGATCAGGTGCCCCTCATGGTTCGATTGACGCAGGTCGATCTCAAGGTCGAGCTGGCGCGCCCGATCCTCCAACTGCCCGGCGATGTCGTCGAGCGTGTCGTGGCCGTAGATCTCGGGTTCCCGCAGGCCCAGCAAATTGAGGTTCGGGCCGTTGAGAACATAGATCGTGGCGGCCATGGTTCCCCTTTCGGTTGCGACGTGCGCGCGTGCCTCCCTATATGAGCACGTCCCTGCGATCAAATCGGATAACCCAGTGCATACCGACGGTACCGTCTCCATCATCGTGAACGGCGAACACAAGCGCGTCGCCGCCGGCCTCAACCTCCTTCAGCTTGCCGAAGAGCTCGGCCTGGTGCCGCACAAGCTTGCGGTCGAGCGCAATCTCGAGGTCGTGCCGCGCTCGACGCTGGGCGACGTGATCGTCGAGGATGGCGATGAGCTGGAGATCGTCCACTTCGTCGGCGGCGGCGACCATGCGGGTCTGGTGGCGAACGACGACAGCTGGAGCGTGGCCGGCAAGACGTTCCGCTCGCGGCTGATCGTCGGCACCGGCAAGTACAAGGATTTCGAGCAGAACGCGGCCGCGGTGGCGGCCAGCGGCGCGGAGATCGTCACCGTCGCGGTGCGCCGCGTCAACGTCAGCGATCCCAACGCGCCGATGCTGACCGACTATATCGATCCGAAGAAGATCACCTACCTGCCGAACACCGCCGGCTGCTTCGATGCCGAGAGCGCGATCCGCACGCTGCGTCTGGCGCGCGAGGCGGGCGGCTGGGAGCTGGTGAAGCTGGAAGTGCTGGGCGAGGCGCGGACGCTGTATCCCGACATGGTCGAGACGCTGCGCGCGACCGAGATCCTGGCGAAGGAAGGCTTTCTGCCGATGGTCTATTGCGTCGACGATCCGATCGCGGCGAAACGGCTGGAGGATGTGGGCGCGGTCGCGATCATGCCGCTGGGCGCGCCGATCGGGTCGGGCCTGGGCATCCAGAACCAGGTGACGATCCGCCTGATCGTCGAGGGCGCGACGGTGCCGGTGCTGGTCGATGCCGGCGTGGGGAGCGCCTCGGATGCGGCGGTGGCGATGGAACTGGGCTGCGACGGCGTGCTGATGAACACCGCGATTGCCGAGGCCAAGGATCCGATCCTGATGGCGTCGGCGATGAAGGCTGCGGTCGAGGCCGGGCGGCTATCCTATCGCGCGGGCCGCATGGGCAAGCGCCGCTACGCCGATCCCTCGAGCCCGCTGGCCGGATTGATCTGAACCGAGCGGTGAGGGCGGTTCAGCGGGTCTTTTGCGCCAGCCAGACCGTCCTGCCGCCGGCGTCCTCGTCTCCAGAGGCATGGGCGACGACGCGCATGTCGGTCTGTTCGAGCCGGGCGCGATATTCCTCGGGCGACAGGCTGGCGTGATAGAGCGGTTCGCCGAACTGGCTGCCGATCGCCTCGCCATGCGCAGGGCCGGAATTGAACAGCAACAGCCCGTCGGGATCGAGCCAGGCCGACATCCGGGCGATCGCCGCGCGCTGATCGTCATGACCAAGATGGAACAGGCTGTCCCAGGCGATAATGCCGGCAAAACCGCGATCCATCGCCACGGTCCGCATGTCGCCGACCCGCCAGTCCTGATCGGGAAAGCGCCCGCGCGCGATCGCGATGAGCGGTGCCGAGATGTCGATCCCGACGACGCCATGGCCGCGCTCGATCAGGTAGCGGTCGATCGGTTCGCCGGCGCCGCAGCCCAGGTCGAGAATGACCCCGCCGGCGGGGATATGCTCCAGGAAACGGTCGATCCAGGGACGTTCGACGAAACGGCTCCGGCGAACGGAATCGAATGCAACCGCGTGGCGCTCATAATGTCCTGAATCAAGCTCTGCCATTGCCGATACCGCAGTTCGCGATGGAACCCGCCTGCCGCCCATCCGTTTGAAAGAAGAACGCAAAATACATCATTCGGAGATGCATCATGGGCGAACTGGTCGACAAGATCAAAGGCAACGTCAACGAAGCCATCGGCAAGGCGAAGCAGGAAAGCAACAACCCTGACACGCGTGCAGACGGCGCCGCACAGGAAGCCAAGGGCAAGGCCCAGCAGCTCGGCGGCAAGATCAAGGGTGCGCTCGGCGACGACATCTGACGTCGCTTAATGTCACTACGGAATTGGGCAGCCCCGCCAGTCGGGGCTGCCCTTTTTCATGCCGCGTTACCGGTTTCGGATCGCCGTGATCGTCGTCGCAGCGGTAATGAATTCCACGTCGGTGCGAAGGTGGAGCAGCCGCAGACCTTTTTCCGCCATTGCGCGATCGAGCGCCGGGGTAAACTGGTCGGTGCGGTCCACCTTTTCCGCCCATCCGCCATAGGCGCGCGCGAGCGCGGCGAAATCGGGATTGCGCAGCGTCGTCCCGCTCAGTCTCGCGGGATATTCGCGTTCCTGATGCATGCGGATCGTGCCATAGGCGCTGTTGTCGATGACCAGCACCAGCAGGTCGACGCCATGCTGGACCGCAGTCGCCATTTCCTGGCCGTTCATCATGAAATCGCCGTCGCCGGCCAGGGCGACCGCGACGCGGTCCGGCGCGCGGATCGCGACCGCCGTCGCAGCCGGCACGCCATAGCCCATCGCCCCGGCGGTCGGCGCAAGCTGCGACGGATGGGCCGCATAGGGCCAGTAGCGATGCCACCATCCCGAAAAATTGCCTGCGCCGTTGCAGAAGATCGCATCGGCCGGCAGTCGCTCGCGCATGGCCGCGACGCATTGACCGAGGTCGAGCTGCACCTCGTCGCGCGGCCGGGGGGTGTTCCAGTCGATCCACTCGGCATGGGCCTCGGCCGCCGCGAAGCTGCCGGACATCGCCGAGCCGTTCAGCGCGCGTGCGAAACTGGCCATGTCGGCACAGATGGCGAGATCGGTGCGATAGACGCGGTCCAGCTCCTCGGGGTCGGGATGGACATGAACCAGGATCTGGTCGGGATGATCGGGCGTGATCAGCGTATAGCCGTCGGTGGTCGCCTCGCCGAGCCGCGCTCCCACCGACAGTACGAGGTCGGCGGACTTGATCCGTTGAACCAGCCTGGGGTTGGGGCCATAGCCCAGATTGCCCGCGAAGACCGGGCTGCCCGTCGGCAGCGAATCCTGTCGGCGAAAGGCGGTTGCGACGGGCAGGCCGATCCGTTCGGCCCAGGCGGCGAAGTCTGCGCCGCATTGGGCATTCCAGCCGGCGCCGCCGACGATCGCGATGGGGTTCTTCGCATTGCTCAGCAGCGTTTCGAGACGGCTAAGTGCGGTCGCATCGGGTGCCTGAGCCAGTCGTTCGACCTTGGGCCGGTCGATCGCCTCGACGACGTCGCACAGCATGTCCTCGGGCAGCGCGATCACCACCGGGCCGGGGCGACCCGACTGGGCGACGTTGAAGGCGCGAGCGACATATTCGGGAATGCGGGCTGCATCCTCGATGCGCGTGGCCCATTTGGAGATCGGCCCGAAAAAGGCGGGGAAATCGACTTCCTGAAAGCCTTCGCGGTCGCGCATCGACCGGTCGACGTCGCCGATGAACAGGATCATCGGGATCGAGTCCTGCATCGCGACATGGACGCCGATCGAGGCATTGGTGGCACCCGGGCCGCGAGTGACGAAGGCGACGCCGGGCCGCCCGGTCATCGATCCGTCGGCACAGGCCATGAAGCCGACCCCGCCCTCCTGGCGGCAGGTGATGACATCGATCGCCGGCACGTCGTGCAGCGCGTCGAGCACGGCAAGGAAACTCTCGCCGGGAACGTGGAAGATCCGATCGCAGCCCTGAGCCACGAGATTGTCGACGAGGATCCTGCCCCCGGTGCGCTTTTCTATCATGGCGGGAGCTTCTAGAACCAGCATCGCGATCAGGCCAAGTGGCGATTGCAAACCCGGACAGGCGGGGCGGCTATGGCCGTGGCGAGGGAGGCATCATGCTCATCATCGGCAATCACGTTTCGCCCTATGCGCGCAAGGTGCTGATCGCGCTCGACATCAAGGGCGTCGACTATGAGGTCGATCCGATCGTTCCCTTCTATGGCACCGATGCCTTTACCAAAGTCAGCCCGTTGCGCCGCATCCCGGTGCTGATCGACGGCGATCTGATCCTGAACGATTCGACGGTGATTGCCGAGTATATCGACGAGCGCTGGCCGGAGCCGCCATTGATGCCGCGTGCGCCCGAGGATCGGGCGCGGGCGCGGTGGATGGAGGAATTCGCCGACACGCGGCTCGGCGACCTGGTCATCTGGAAGCTGTTCTTTGCCAAGCTGGTGGCACCGCGGGTGTTTCATCGCGAGCCCGACCCTGCCGCGCTGGCGCAGGTGACCGACGTGGCGCTGCCCGCCGCGCTGGACTGGATCGAGCCACGCGCGCCCGAGGCCGGGTTCCTGTTCGATCATCTGTGTACCGCGGACATCGCCTATGGCTGCTTTTTCCGGAACGCGGCGCTGGCCGGCTGGACGATCGACCCCGCCCGGTGGTCGCGAAGCGCCGGCTGGGTCGCGCGCGTCTGGGCGCACCCCGCCTTCGCCGCGACGATGCCCTATGAGGCCGCGATCCTCGGCGCGCGCAGTCACGAGCGCCCCGCGGCGCTGAGGGCGGCGGGGGCGAAGGTGTCGGAGCACAGCTATGGCGGCAACGCGCCGCAGCCGAGCATCATGCTCGGTTGACGGCCGTCGACCGCGGCGCGAAGCAGTCGGCATGACCAGATATCTCCACACCATGATCCGCGTGACGGATCCCGAGGCCACGGTGCGTTTCTTCGAGCTGATCGGGCTGCGCGAGGTCCGGCGCGTCGACAGCGAGAAGGGGCGGTTCACGCTGATCTTCCTTGCCGCGCCCGGCGATGAAGCCGCGCAGGTCGAACTGACCCATAATTGGGATCCCGAACCCTATCCGGGCGGTCGCAATTTTGGGCATCTCGCCTACCGCGTCGATGACATCTACCAGACCTGCCAGCGGCTGATGGATGCCGGCGTGACGATCAATCGTCCCCCGCGCGACGGGCATATGGCATTTGTTCGAACGCCCGACGGCATCTCGATCGAACTGCTCCAGGACGGACATCTGGCGCCGCAGGAACCCTGGGCATCGATGCCGAATACCGGCGAATGGTGATCTGCCGCGCGGCCCGGCGATGAGCGACGCGGGCGTCCTCGCCCGGTTCGGCGCGACGGTGCCGATCGTTCAGGCGCCGATGGCCGGGGCAGGCGGCGTCGCGCTGGCAATCGGCGCGATCCGCGGCGGCGCGCTGGGATCCCTGCCCTGCGCGATGCACGATCGGGCGCAGGTCGCCGCACAGGCAGCAGAGGTTCGCGCGGCGGTTTGCGGGCCGCTGAATCTCAACTTCTTCTGCCACGCCTTGCCCGATCCGCCGGACGAGTCGGCGTGGCACGCGCTGCTCGCGCCCTATTATGAACGGGAAGGTGCGGTTCCGGGTGCGCCGGCTCCGCTGCGCCGACCGTTCGACGATGCGATGTGCGCGGCGGTCGAGTCGATCCGGCCCGACGTGGTCAGCTTTCATTTCGGCCTGCCGGACATTGCCCTGCTCGACCGCGTCAGGGCGAGCGGCGCCGCGGTGTTCGGCAACGCAACCACGGTCGCCGAGGCGCGCTGGCTGGTCGAGCGCGGGGTGGACGCGGTAATTGCACAGGGCGAGGAGGCGGGCGGCCATGCCGGCTGGTTCCTCGATCGGCATGCGCCAGTGCCGCTCGCCGCGCTGGTGCGCGACATCGTCGCGGCCGGGCAGGCTCCCGTGATCGCCGCGGGCGGGATCGTGGACGGCGCGGGCATCGCCGAGGCGCTTCGCCTCGGCGCGAGCGCAGCGCAGGTCGGCACGGCCTATCTTGCCGCCCCCGAGAGCATGATCGCCGCCGCCTATCGCGCGCTGCTCGGCACGGCCGCGGCACGGGACGCGGCGTTCACGACCCTGTTTTCGGGTCGAGAGGCGCGCGGCATCCGCAATCGGCTGATGCGCGAGCTGGGCCCGATTCGTGCGGAGGTGCCGGCGTTTCCCTATGCATCCGCCGCCCTCGCGCCGCTTCGCGCGCTGGCGGAGGCGGACGGTCGCAGCGATTATTCGCCGCTCTGGGCCGGAAGCGGCGCGGCGCGCGTTCGGTCGATGCACGCGGAGGAACTGACGCGGACGCTTGCGGCGGAGGCCGACGCGCTGGCAGGAGTGACCCCATGACCAATCTCGACATCGTCCGCATTCCCGCGCTGAGCGACAATTACATCTGGCTGGTCCATGATCCCGACAGCGGCGGGACCATCGTGATCGACCCTGCGGTCGCCGACGCGGTGCTGGACGCGGCACAGGCGCGGGGCTGGACGATCGATGCGATCTGGAACACGCACTGGCACCCCGACCACACCGGCGGCAACGCGGTGATCAAGGCGGCAACCGGCTGCACGGTGATCGCGCCGCGGGGCGAGGCCGAGCGGATTCCGACCGCGGACCGCCTGGTCGGCGAGGGGGACATGGTGTCGCTCGGCGTACACGACGCGAAGGTGATGGAGGTGCCCGCCCATACCGCCGGCCACATCGCCTATCATTTCGCGGGCGATGCGGCCGTCTTCGTCGGCGACACGCTGTTCGCGATGGGCTGCGGCCGGCTGTTCGAGGGAACCGCGGCGCAGATGTTCGACAACATGACGCGACTGGCGGCGCTGCCGCCGGAGACACTGGTCTATTGCGCGCACGAATATACCCAGTCGAACGGCCGCTATGCACTGGTCGCGGAGCCGGACAACGAGGCGATCCGTGAACGGATGATCGATGTCGACCAGAAGCGGGCGACGGGCGAGGCGACCGTGCCGACCACGATCGGCGCGGAGCGGGCGACCAATCCGTTCATGCGCGCGCAATCTGTCGAAGCGCTAGCTGAGCGGCGCGCGGCCAAGGATAGTTTTCGCGGCTAGGCGCGTTGATCCCCTTGAGGGGCACGGGAGTGCTGCGGATGATTGGTTATGCGATACCCCTGATGCTGCTCTCGGCGGCCGTTTCCGTCGGTGCCGCCACGCCCCAGGACCGGCTGGCGAGCGAGCGTGCCGACTTGGCCAAGCGACTGGACGGCCTGACACCGGGCAAGTCGCGCACCTGCGTGCCGCTCACGGGAATTCAGGAAGTGAAATTCTATGACGGCAAGGGGCTGTTCGTTCAGTCCCGGAGTCGGATGTGGACCAACGATGCGCGCGGCGGCTGCCGGGTGTCGAATGACGACATGATCGTCGCGCGGCTGACCACGGGTCAATATTGCAGCGGTGACATCATCGAGACCCGATCCCGGTCGACCAACATGTTCACCGGCTCTTGCGCGCTCGGCGACTTCGTGCCGTACTCGCGCCCATGAAACAGGTTCTTATCCTTGCCGTCGCGCTGGCCGGCTGCACCGCCAGCGCCGAGTCGCAACGGTCGCAGGCGGCCGAGGCCGACCGAGACCTGGCGAAGGCGACCGAGGGGCGTGTCGCCGGGAAACCGCAGGACTGCATCCCGATCAACCGTGCCGGTGGGCCGCAAATCATCGACAAGCAGACCCTGGTCTACACCGATATGGGCACGGTCTATGTCAACCGGCTGCCGGCCGCATGCCCCACGCTGGACCGCAACGACACGATCATCAGCGAAGTCTATGGCGGCAATCTGTGCCGCAACGACCGGTTCCGCTCGCTGCAGCCGGGCACCTCGATCCCGGGCGCTTATTGCCAATTGGGCAGCTTCACGCCCTATCGCAAGGCGAAGGACTGACGGGGCGGGTCGGGGCGGCCACCTGCCAGCCGCCCCGACTGACCTGCCCGGATTCAGTCGACCTTTAGCGTCGTGAGGGCGAACGCCATCCACTCCGATTGCTGGCGATAGCGTTCGAACCGGCCGGACTTGCCGCCATGGCCGGCCTCCATGTTGACGCGGAAGACGAGCGGGTTGTTGCCGGTCTTCCTCGCGCGCAGACGCGCGACCCATTTGGCGGGTTCGTAATATTGCACCTGGCTGTCCCACAGGCCGGTGCCGACATAGAGCGCCGGATAGGCCTGCGCCGTCACATTGTCGTACGGCGAGTAGGACAGCATATAGTCGTAATAGCGCTTGTCCGCGGGGTTGCCCCATTCGTCATATTCATTGGTG
This sequence comes from Sphingomonas rustica, assembly GCF_039652585.1. NCBI lineage: Bacteria > Pseudomonadati > Pseudomonadota > Alphaproteobacteria > Sphingomonadales > Sphingomonadaceae > Sphingomonas > Sphingomonas rustica. The sequence goes on from NZ_JBDIZK010000012.1 coordinate 154,981, forward strand.
GTCAGCGGAATCGACGCGTCGAGCATCGTGGTGACCACGTCGACGAACGGCACCTGGGCGACGATCACGCCATAATCCTGCGGCGCCATGTTCGCCACGGCGCCCATCAGCAGTCCGCCAGCGCTGCCCCCCATCGCCGCCACCCGGCCCTTCCTGGCATAGCCCTGGTCGACCAGATACCGGGTCACGTCGATGAAGTCGGTGAAGCTGTTCTTCTTGTTGAGCAGATGGCCGTCGTCATACCAGCCGCGGCCCATCTCCTGACCGCCGCGGATATGGGCGATGGCATAGACCATGCCCCGGTCGAGCAGGCTCGGGTTCACCGGCGAGAAGCGGGGGTCTGTGGACGAACCATAGCTGCCATAGGCCTGCTGGAACAGCGCGGCGCTGCCGTCTTTCCGAAAGCCTTTTGCGTAGACGAGGCTGACCGGGATGCGCGTCCCGTCGCGCGCGGTCGCCCAGACACGCTCGGTCACATATCTGGACGGGTCGTAGCCGGGGACGGGCTGAACCTTCAGCGTCCGGCGCTCGCCGGTCTTCACATTTGTCTCGTAGGTCGTCGTGGGCGTGACCAGCGAGTCATAGGTGTAGCGGACCCAGGGTGTGTCCACTTCGCTGTTGCCCGACAGGCTCATCGCATAGGCGGGTTCGTCCGCCTGAACCGGGCTCGACTTGCCGGCGTCGGTCAGGATACGCACCCGCTTGTTTCCGCCCGCACGCTCCTCGATCGCGAGGAAACCGGTGAAGGGCTGGAAATTCTCGATGAAGACCGTGTCGCTGTGCGGCACGAGGTCCTTCCACGCCGCCCGGCCCCTGGCGGCATTGCCGTCGCCGACCGACATCAGCTTGTAATTCTTCGCATTCCAGTTGGTGCGAATGATCCAGCGGTTGCCGACATGGTCCGCCGAATATTTGAACTCGCGCTCGCGCGGCGCAAGCAGCGTGAACCGGGTCGGATCCGCGGCGGGGGCGCAGCGCGCCTCGTTGCTGACGGTCGATTCCATCACGATGCAGATGAACTTGTCGTCGCTGGTGCGGCCGACGCCGATATAGAAGCTGTCGTCCTTCTCTTCATAGACGACGCGGTCGCTGCTCGCCGGCGTGCCGATCACATGTGCCTTGATCCGCTTCGACAACAGCGTGACCGGATCCTTGTCGACATAGAAGAGCGTCCGGCCATCGGCCGACCATACCGCTCCGCCGTCCATGTTGCCGATGGTGTCGGGCAGCAGCGCGCCCGTCTTCAGATCCTTGATCCGCAGCGTGTACTGGCGACGGCCGACCGTGTCCTCGGCATAGGCCAGGTAGCGATTGTCCATGCTGACTTCCCAGTCGCCGATCTGGAAGAAGCCCTTGCCCTCGGCCATTTTCGGCTGGTCGAGCAGAATTTCCTCGGTACCGCCGCTATCAGCCTTGCGCGCCAGGATCGTATAGTTGGCCCCGGTGTCGAAGCGGGCGTAATAGAGATAGCCCCGCGTGCGGCTCGGCACCGTGCTGTCATCCTGTTTGATGCGGCCGATCGTCTCGCGGTACAGAGTCTCCGCCAGCGGCCTGGCCGGTGCCAACATGCGATCCGCATAGGCATTCTCGGCAGTGAGATAGGCGAGCATCTCGGGATTCTTGCGGGTATCGTCGCGCAGCCAGTAATATTCGTCCTGGCGCACGGCGCCGAACGGCGTCTTCACCTCATGCGGCTTCTTTGCGGCGACCGGGGGTTGCGGCAGCGTCGCAGGCGCAGAGGTCTGGGCTCCCGCCGTGGCGACCGCCGATGCGGACAGGAAAAGGGCGGCGAGCAACGTTTTCATGGTGGAACTCCCGTGCGATTCGCACGGGAGCAACCTGCCAAATCCTCCCCCGCTGTGCGAGGGAGGATCTGATCACGGCAGCAGGTTAGAGGACGTAGCGGCTGAGGTCGGTGTTGCGCGCCACGCTCGCCAACTGGCCATCGACATAGGCGGCATCGATCACCAGCGTCTCGCCCTTGCGGTCCTCGGCGTCGAAGCTGACGTCCTCGAGCAGCTTTTCCATCACCGTCTGCAGCCGGCGCGCGCCGATATTCTCGATCTCGGCATTCACCTCGGCCGCGATCCGCGCCACCGCGCGGATGCCGTCCTCGGTAAAGTCGATCTGCACGCCCTCGGTGCCCAGCAGGGCGGCATATTGCGCGACCAGGCTGGCCTTGGTGTCGGACAGGATCGCGACGAAATCCTCCTCGGTCAGTGCCTTCAGCTCGACCCGGATCGGCAGCCGGCCCTGAAGCTCGGGCAGCAGGTCCGACGGTTTCGCCACATGGAAGGCGCCCGAGGCGATGAAGAGGATGTGATCGGTCTTCATCGGTCCGTATTTGGTCGCGACCGTGGTTCCCTCGATCAGCGGCAGCAGGTCGCGCTGGACGCCCTCGCGACTGACCGAGCCACCGCGCACGTCGCTGACCGCGATCTTGTCGATCTCGTCGAGGAAGACGATCCCGTTGGCCTCGGCATCGGCGAGCGCGGTGCGGCTGACCTCGTCCTGGTCGAGCCTCTTGTCGGCCTCTTCCTCGACCAGCTTTTCCCAGGCGGCGGGGACGCTCAGCTTGCGCCGCTTGAGCTGCTGGCCGCCGAATGCCTTGCCCATCATCTCGGACAGGTTGATCATCTGCGGCGCACCGCCGGGAATGTCGAACGGCATCGACGGCGCCTGTTCGACCTCGATCTCGATCTCGGTGGTGTCGAGCATGCCGTCCTTGAAGCGCTGGCGGAACGCCTCGCGGGTGGCGGTGCTGGAATCCTTGCCGGTCAGCGCGTCGAGCAGCCGCTGCATCGCGGCTTCCTCGGCCTTGTCCTTCACCGCGACGCGGCGGCGTTCCTTCTCCAGCCGGATCGCTTCCTCGACCAGGTCGCGAGCGATCTGCTCGACGTCGCGACCGACATAGCCCACCTCGGTGAACTTGGTCGCTTCGACCTTGACGAAGGGCGCATCGGCCAGCTTGGCCAGGCGGCGGCTGATCTCGGTCTTGCCGCAGCCGGTGGGCCCGATCATCAGGATGTTCTTCGGGGTGACCTCGTCGCGCAGGTCGGGGGCGAGCTGCTGGCGGCGCCAGCGGTTGCGCAGCGCGACCGACACCGCCCGCTTCGCGTCCTTCTGGCCGATGATGTGCGCGTCGAGCGCAGCGACGATGGTCTTGGGAGTCAGGGAGTCTTTCATTGGGTCACTTCGTTTGGCGTCAGGAGACGCTGTCGAGGATTTCGATCGTGAGGCGATCGTTGGTGTAGACGCACAGTTCGCCGGCAATCTTCATCGCCTGGCGGGCGATCTTCTCGGGATCCTGTTCATAGTCGACAAGCGCCCGCGCGGCGGCGAGGGCGAAATTGCCGCCCGATCCGATCGCGGCGACGCCGCCCTCGGGCTCGAGCACGTCGCCATTGCCGGTCACGACCAGAGTCACTTCCCTGTCGGCGACGATCAGCATCGCTTCGAGATTGCGAAGATATTTGTCGGTGCGCCAGTCCTTGGCCAGCTCGACCGCGGCGCGCAGCAGCTGGCCGCTATGGCGCTCCAGCTTGGCCTCGAGCCGTTCGAACAGGGTGAAGGCGTCGGCGGTCGCACCGGCGAAACCGGCGATCACCTTGCCGTCGCCCAGGGGGCGAACCTTGCGGGCATTGGGTTTCATCACGGTGTTGCCGGCCGAAACCTGCCCGTCCCCGATGATCACGACTTTGCCCGATTTGCGCACGGAGAGAATGGTCGTGCCGTGCCACGCAGTGTCTTTGCCGCTCATGGGGGCGATATGGGGAGGGGGCTGCACGCTTGCCAAGCCCCCCGGACGTCAACCGGTCGAAACCAGGCGCAAACATGATCTGCGGAGGGGGCGACCCGGATACAGGCTCAATCGAGCATCGCCGCCGTGAACAGGCGCGTCAATCGGCCATGGAGCTGCTCGTCCAGCCCGGGCGGCTTCGGGCTCCCTTCGAAAACGGTGCTGAGGACGTCGGCGCCCAGCATGATCGCGAAGGCCATGCCGGCGCGAATCTTGGCATCGTCATCGCCGCCCAGCGCATCGCTGAGCGGATCCAGCAGATTTTCCTGCATCGCCTCGCGCACCAGTTCGATCGTCGCGGGCGAGGCGGCGGAGCGCAGCATGATCATGACCCAGTCGAGCCGTTCGCCGGGACCTTCGCACGCATCTTCCGACAAAAGCATCGTCGCCAGATGTTCGGGCAAGTCTTCACGAGCGAGGCCGTCGAAGTTCATCGGATCTTCGCAGACCATCGTCTGCCGGAACAGCTGCTCCTTGCTGCCGAAGTAGCGGCTGACCAATGCCGGATCGACGCCGGCATCGCGGGCGATCTCACGCACGCCGACCTTTTCGTAACTTTCACGAGCGAAGTGACGACAGGCTGAGACGAGGATCGCTTCTCGGGTCGCGGCTGCATTGCGGAGCCGAGGTGCGCCGGCATTGGGTGGCAACATGGTCGCGATTGCTACGCTTTATAGCGATTTTGTCAACGGCCGTTGACAAAAAAGTCTACACTCGTTGACAAGCGTCGCCGCCGGGCTTAGCCACCCATCGAAGTCAAGGACGGACAATACCGGCCTGGCGACTCTCGGGAGGGGTAGCCGGCGGCATCGTACCAGGGACGGATCTGCATGTATTCAAAGGGTTATCATTCGTTCGCCGTTGCTGCGGCGTTGGCCGCTTCGCTGGCGCTTGCCTCGTGCGGCGGCGGCGCCGACTCGGCGCAGCAGCCTCCGCCGGCACCGCCGGTGACGGTCGCGACGCCATTGCAGCAGAATGTCGTCGACTGGGACGACTATGTCGGCCGGTTCGAGGCGATCGAAACCGTCGAGGTGCGTCCGCGCGCTTCCGGTTACGTCGTTGCCTCGCATTTCCGCGATGGCCAGATGGTTCGCAAGGGCCAGTTGCTGTTCACGATCGACGCGCGCCAGGCACAGGCTGCGCTGGCCCAGGCACAGGGACAGCTGGCCCAGGCCCAGGCGACGTTGGTCAATGCCCGCACCGAACTCGCCCGCTCCGAAACGCTCGCCGCGTCGCGCGCAGCGAGCACCGAGGAGGTCGAATCGCGCCGCGCTGCGCTGCGTTCGGGCCAGGCGCAGGTCGCCGCGGCTCAGGCGGTCGTCCGCGCGCGCCAGCTCGATGTCGGCTTCACCCGCGTGACCGCGCCGATCAGCGGCCGCATCTCCGAGCGGATGGTCGATCCCGGCAATTCGGTTGCCGCCGACCAGACGGTGCTGACCACCGTCGTTTCGGTCAGCCCGCTGCACTTCGTGTTCCAGGGATCGGAAGCGCTGCTGCTGAAATACCAGCGCCAGGATGCCGGCACCCAGACCGGCACGCCGGTGCGGATCAAGCTGTCAGACGAGAATGACTATTCCCATTCGGGCACGCTCGACTTTATCGACAATGCGGTGAACGCCCAGGCGGGCACGATCCGCGCCCGCGCGATCGTGCCCAATGCCAGCGGCTTCCTGAAGCCCGGCATGTCCGGCAACCTCCGTCTCGAAGGGTCGCGACCCTATCCGGCGCTGCTGGTTCCCGACACTGCGATCGTCGCGGACGCCGCGCGCCAGCTTGTCTATGTCGTCGGCAAGGACGGCACGGTCGCGGCGCGACCGGTCCAGACCGGTCCGACGATCGGCGGACTGCGCGTGATCCGATCGGGAATTGCGGCCGGCGATCAGGTGATCATCGGCGGCATCCAGCGCGCGCGTCCTGGCCAGAAGGTCCAGCCGCAGCCGGGCAAGATCGAGCAGCAGGCCGCCCCGGCGGCGGCACCCCCGTCGTCGAATGCGCTGCCCGCATCGACGGCGCAGCCGGCGGGCCGCTGAGGAGCGATCAGTGAACATATCCAGCTTCTTCATCGAGCGGCCGATCTTCGCGGCCGTGATCTCGGTGTTCATCACGCTGATCGGCGCGTTCTGCTACCCGCTGCTTCCGCTGTCGCAATATCCCGAGATCGCCCCGCCGACGATAGTGATCCAGGCCGCCTATGCCGGCGCCTCGGCCGAAACCGTCGCCGAGACGGTGGCCGCGCCGCTGGAGCAGGAGATCAACGGCGTCGAGAACATGCTGTACCTCAGCTCGTCCGCGAGCCAGGGTTCGGCACAGGTGACGGTGACGTTCAAGCCCGGCACCGACCTCGATGCGGCACAGGTGCTGGTCCAGAACCGCGTCGCGCTCGCCGAGCCGCGCCTGCCCGAGCAGGTGCGCCAGGTCGGCGTCACGGTGAACAAGCAGGAATCGGGCTTCCTGATGATCGTGGCGCTGACGTCGCCCGACAAGAGCCTCGATGTCGACTATATCGGCAACTACGCCAACACCTCGATCCGCGACCGGCTGCTGCGCCTTGAAGGCGTGGGCGGCGTGCAGGTGTTCGGCGGCGGCAATTATTCGATGCGCGTCTGGATCGACCCGGACAAGGCGGCCACGCGCAACCTGACCTCGACCGAGATCATCGCCGCATTGCGCGCGCAGAATGTCCAGACGGCGGGCGGTGCGCTCGGCCAGTCGCCAGCGGGCGATCGCAACCCGTCGTTCGAGATGCCGGTCGATGTGCAGGGCCGCCTCAAGTCGGTCGAGCAGTTCGGCGACATCACGCTGAAGAGCGATCCCGCCACCGGCTCGATCACCAAGCTGCGCGATGTCGCTCGTATCGAGCTGGGCAGTCAGGACTATTCGATCCGCGGGTCGTTCAACGGCCAGCGCGGCATCGCGCTGGCGGTGATCCAGCAGCCGGGTGCAAACTCGCTGAGCGCCGCGCAGCTGGTGCTCGACGAGATGAAGACCCTGTCGAAGGATTTCCCGGCCGGTCTGAAATACACCATCCCGTACAACCCCACCGAATATGTCGCGTCTTCGGTCGAGGCGGTGGAGCATTCGCTGATCGAGGCGATCGTGCTGGTCGTCATCGTCGTGCTGGTCTTCCTCCAGACCTGGCGCGCGGCGATCATCCCGATCGTGGCGATCCCGATCGCACTCGTCGGTACCTTCGCCGTCCAGTATGCGCTCGGATTCTCGATCAACTCGCTGTCGCTGTTCGCACTGGTGCTCGCGGTGGGCATCGTCGTCGACGACGCGATCGTCGTGGTCGAGGCGGTCGAGAAACATATTCGCGACGGGCTCAGCCCGCGTGAGGCCGCGCACCGGACGATGAAGGAAGTGTCGGGCGCGCTGATCGCGATCGGCCTGGTGCTGGTGTCGGTGTTCATTCCGACCGCAATGGTCGGGGGCATTCCGGGCATCTTCTATCGCCAGTTCGCCGTGACGATCGCGGCTGCCTCGGCAATCTCGCTGATCGTGTCGCTGACGCTGTCGCCTGCAATGGCAGCGCTGCTGCTGAAGCCGCACAAGGATCACGGCGTCGATCACGGTCCGCGCTTCCTGCGGCCGGTTCGCGTCGGCGCGCAGAAGTTCAACCAGGGTTTCGACTGGCTGTCGGACCGCTATGGCCGGTTCACCGGCCGGGTGATCCGGATGGGCCTGATCATGATGCTGATCTACGCCGGGCTTCTGGCACTGACCGGCTGGCGGCTGACCGCCACGCCGACCGGCTTCATCCCCGAACAGGATCAGGGCTTCCTGATCGGCGTCATCCAGTTGCCGCCGGGCGCGTCGCTCGATCGCACCGAGGCAGTGCTCAACCGCGCCTATGGGATCGCCAGCAAGACGGAAGGGGTCATCGACGGCGTCGCGTTTGCGGGCCTGGACGGAGCAAGCTTCAGCCAGGCGTCCAACTCGGCAGTGATGTTCCTGAAGTTGAGCGACTGGTCAGAGCGCGGTTCCGAAAATTCGGCGCAGGCGCTGGCCGGCAAGCTGACCGGCGCACTCGGCCAGATCGACGGCGCCAACATCTTCATGATCGCGCCGCCCGCGGTGCAGGGCCTCGGCAACGGCAGCGGCTTCGTGATGATGATCCAGGATCGCAGCGCCAATGCCGGCTATCGCGCGCTGGAAGGCGTGACGGGCCAGATGATGGGCGCGGCGATGGGGGAGAAGAAGGTCTCGCAGGTCTTCTCGCTGTTCAATACCGGAACCCCGCGCATCCGCGCCGAGGTCGACCGCGACCGTGCCCAGCTGGTCGGCGTCGATCCGGGCCAGGTGTTCGATGCGATCGGCACCTATATTGGCTCGACCTATGTCAACGACTTCAACCTGTTCGGCCGCACCTTCCGCGTGACCGCGCAGGCCGAGCCCGACAAGCGCGACGACGTCGCCGATATCGGCCGGCTTCAGGTCCGCTCGCGCAGCGGCGAGATGGTGCCGCTGTCCTCGGTGGCCACCTTCATCCGCGACAGCGGGCCGCAGCGCGTGGTGCGGTACAACCTGCTGCCTGCGGTGGAACTCCAGGGTGAGGCCGGGCCGGGCGTCTCGTCGGGCGATGCGCTGGCGACGATGGAGGCGATGGCAACGAAGGTCCTGCCCCAGGGGTATAGCTACGAGTGGACGGGCCTGGCCTATCAGCAGAAGGAAGCGGGCAGCAGCTCGGCACTGATCTTCGTGCTGGCGGTGGTGTTCGTGTTCCTGGTGCTGGCGGCGCAATATGAGGCGCTGACCTTGCCGATGGCGGTCATCCTGATCGTGCCCATGTGTATCCTTGCGGCGCTGGTCGGGGTGACCTTGAGGGGGATGGACAACAACATCCTCACTCAGGTCGGGCTGGTCGTGTTGATCGCGCTGGCGGCGAAGAACGCGATTCTGATCGTCGAGTTCGCCAAGCAGGGCGAGGATGAGGGCAGGGACCTGTACGACGCGGCCATCCACGCCGCCCGGTCGCGCCTGCGTCCGATCCTGATGACGTCGTTCGCGTTCATCTTCGGCGTGATCCCGCTGGCCATCGCCACGGGTCCCGGCCAGGAGATGCGCCAGTCGCTCGGCACCGCGGTGACGTTCGGCATGATCGGCGTGACCGTGTTCGGCCTGATCTTCACGCCCATCTTCTATGTGCTGATGCGCAAGCTCGGCGGATGGCGGCGCAAGAAGAAGGTGACCAGCCCACCGCCCGCTGCCGATCCGGCCCAGCCGATCGTGGGAGACGCATGATGAAGCGCAGCATCACCCTATTGCTGTCCTGCGCCGCGCTGTCGGGGTGCATGGTCGGTCCGAACTATGTTTCGCCCGCGCCCAAGGCGCCTGCCCAGCAGGATTTAGCCAGCGGCACGTCCCCCTCGTTCGTCCCGGCCGAGCCGCCGGCCGACTGGTGGACGCTGCTCGACGCGCCGGTCCTCGACCGGCTCGTCGCCGATGCGCTGGCGGCGAATACCGACCTGCGCGTTGCCGCCGCGAACCTGCGGGAGGCGCGGGCCTCGCTCAGCGAGGCGCGCACCGCGCGGCTGCCGTCAACCAACATATCCGGCAACTACACCTATTCGCAGCAGTCGGGAGCGACACTCGCCCCCTTCGGCGTGACCGGTGCCGGGCCCCGGCTCGAAACCTATGATGTGGGGATCGACGCGAGCTATCAGTTCGACCTGTTCGGCAAGATCTCGCGCACGATCCAGGCCAGCCGCGCCGACCTCGAGGCGGTTCAGGCGACCTATGACCTGACCCGGGTGACGGTGGTCGCGGAAACGATCCGCGCCTATGCCGATGCCTGCACGTCCGGCCGTCAGCTGGGCGTGGCGCGCGATACGTTGCGCGTTCAGGAAGAGACGTTCGACCTGACCCGCCGCCGCGTCGAGGGAGGGCGCGGGACCGCGCTGGACACCAGCCAGGCGTCGTCGCTGCTCGAACAGACCCGCGCCGATGTCCCGGTGCTGGAGGCACAGCGCAAGTCGGCGCTGTTCCGGCTCGCGACCCTGACCGGGCGTCCGCCAGCCGAATATCCCGCCGAGGTTGAGGCATGCACCACGCCGCCGGTGGCGCGCAGTGCGATCCCGATTGGCAGCGGCAGCTCGCTGCTCGCCCGGCGGCCGGACATCCGCGCGGCCGAGCGTCGCCTTGCGGCCGCAACCGCGCGGGTCGGCGTGGCGACGGCGGATCTCTATCCGAACATCTCGTTCGGCGCGGGGATCGGCACGACGGCGACGTCGGTCGGCAATCTGTTCAGCGGCGACAGCCTGCGCTTCAGCCTGGGGCCGCTGGTGTCGTGGAGCTTCCCGAACATTGCCGCCGCCCGTGCACGCATCCGTCAGGCCGAGGCGCAGGCCGATGGTGCGCTGGCAACCTTCGACGGGACCTGGCTCACCGCGCTGCGCGAGACCGAGACGGCGCTGACCCAATATGTCGCAATCGGCCAGCGCGTCGCGACGCTGCGCCGCGCGCGCGACGCCGGCCGCGAGGCGGCGCGGATCGCCCGCCTGCGCTATCAGGCGGGTGCCGAGGACTTCCAGATCGTGCTCGACGCCGAGCGTTCGCTGGCCGGATCCGAATCGCTGCTGGCACAGGCGGAGGGTCAGTTCTCCGACGCGACGGTGACCTTGTTCCTGGCGCTCGGCGGCGGATGGCAAACCCCGACGGCTCAGCCGGCGGCGACGCCCGCCAACTGACCTGTCTGATGATCAGGAACGGCCGGAGCAGGCGATCCCTGCTCCGGCCGTTCTGCTGTAATTGAAGGATGGGCGCGCGTCGCGATCTGGGATTGTGGCAGGCTGCCGAGCGCAGCGTCATGCACCTGAAAGGCATCTCGGCAAACCGGCGCGCTGTGCCGCGTGCCAAGGCGTATCGGACTTTGAAGCAGGAGGGCGGGGCGATCCGCCCTCACGCTCATTCCAGAAACTTGGTCGGGGCGACAGGATTCGAACCTGCGACCCCCACACCCCCAGTGTGATGCGCTACCAGGCTGCGCTACGCCCCGACCGAGGTTGGGGCGTCTAGGCCCTAGCGGCGGGCGATGCAACGGTGAAAATCGCCTCGGCCGGCGAGGTGTCGCCGGGGGCCATGGGTGAGTGCGCTTTCCTTACAAGAGTTGCACGCCTTCCCCCCGCATGATAGCGCGCCGCGCTTGAAGAAATGCGGATCGATCCGCTTCAATCCAAGGCATTCAGGGACCCCATGTTCATCTCGCCAGCCTACGCCCAGACCGCAACGCAAGGCGCCAGCGCCATGGGGCTGATCCAGTTCGCACCGATGGTGCTGCTGTTCGTCGCCTTCTACTTCCTGCTCATCCGCCCTCAGCAGAAGCGGGTGAAGGCGCTGCAGAACGCAGTGGCGGCGGTGAAGAAAGGCGACTCGGTCGTCACCGCAGGCGGCCTGATGGGCAAGATTACGAAGGTCGATGAGACGACCGTCGAGATCGAACTCGCGCCAAATGTGAAGGTCCGCGCGGTCAAGGCAACACTCGCCGAGGTCCAGACCGCCGGCGGCGCCAAGCCCGCGAACGACTGATGCTGTACTTTCCCCGCTGGAAGGTATGGGCCACGATCCTGCCGATCGTGCTGTTCAGCCTGCTCGCCGTGCCGAGCTTCATGCCCAAGACCGTGCTGAACCAGCTGCCGGCGTGGCTGCCCAAGCCGACGATTAACCTGGGCCTCGACCTTGCCGGCGGCAGCTATCTGCTGCTCGAGGCCGACACGAGCCAGGTGGCCGAGGCCCGGCTGGAGCAGATGCGCGAACAGGTGCGCGCCGAGATGCTGCGCGATCCGCGAATCGCGATCGGCGACATCGCCATTGTCGACGGCAAGCTGAGCTTCATGGTCCGCGATGCCGGCAAGGTCGACGCGGTGCGCGAGCGCCTGCTGCCGATCACCGGCAGCGGCGCCGGCATGACCGGCCAGCGCGTGTGGGACATCGAGGTCGTCAATTCGAACACCTTCGTCCTGACCCCGACCAAGGCCGGGCTGGACGAGGCGATCAACACCGCGATGGGCGACGCCCGCGAGGTGGTCGAAACCCGCATCAACGCGCTGGGTACGCGCGAACCGACGATCATCCGTGAAGGCTCGAACCGGATCGTCGTCCAGGTTCCAGGCCTTGAAAATCCGACCCAGCTCAAGGAACTCATCGGCCAGACCGCCAAGCTTGAATTCAAGCTGGTGAACGAGTCCGTCAACGCCATGGCGCCGGGTGCGGTGCCGGTCGGCACTCAGATCCTGCCCTATGAAGAGGGTGGCGGCCGCATCGCCGTCTATTCGCCGGTCTCGCTGAGCGGCGACCAGCTGGTCAATGCTGCGCTCGACTTCGACCAGCGCACCAACGCGCCGGGCGTGAGCATCCAGTTCAACGGGGCCGGCACCAAGCGGTTCGCAACCTTGTCGACCCAGAATGTCGGCAAGCGCTTCGCGATCATCGTCGACAACAAGGTGATCTCGGCACCTTCGTTCAACGAACCGATTCTCGGCGGTTCGGCGCGTATCTCGGGCAGCTTCACCAGCGACAGCGCAACCCGGCTGGCGATCGCGCTGCGCTCGGGCAAGCTGCCGGTCGCGCTGAAGGTCGTCCAGGAAAGCACCGTCAGCCCCGAACTGGGCCAGGACTCCATCAACGCGGGCGTGACCGCCTCGATCATCGCGATCGTCGCGGTGATCAGCTTCATGATCCTGACCTATGGCCGCTTTGGCATCTATGCGACGCTGGCCGTCGTCTTCAACGTGCTGATCATCGTCGGCGTCATGGGTCTTCTGACCGCGACGCTGACGCTGCCGGGCATCGCCGGCTTTGTGCTGACGATCGGTACCGCGGTCGACGCGAACGTGCTGATCAACGAACGCATCCGCGAAGAACGACGGCGCGGGCGCGTGGTGACCCAGGCGATCGAACTGGGCTACAAGGAAGCCAGCCGCACGATCTTCGAGGCGAACGTGACTCACGCGATTGCGGGGTTCATCATGTTCGCGCTGGGCTCCGGCCCGGTGAAGGGCTTCGCGGTCGTGCTGCTGATCGGTATCGCGACGTCGGTGTTCACCGCCGTGGTGTTCACCCGCCTGCTGACCTCGACCTGGGTGCGCCGCAATCGGCCCACCACCATCAATATTTAACGGGACGCGAGACTCATGCGGCTCCTCAAGATCGTTCCGGACAACACCAATATCGGGTTCGTCCGGGTTCGCCACATCGCCTTTGCGATCACCCTGGTTCTCACGATCGCGGCAATTGCCTTGGTCGTGACCCGCGGCCTGAACATGGGCGTCGACTTTGCCGGCGGCGTGTCGATCGAGGAGAAATTCACCTCGCCGCCGCCGCTCGACGAGGTCCGCTCTACCGTCAACGCGCTGGGCCTGGGCGAGGCGACGCTGCAGCAGCTGGGCGGGCCGAACAACGTCACCATCCGACTGCCACTGCCTGAGTCGACCGCCCCGGATGCGGTCGACAAGATGGTCGAGCAGGTGAAGGGCGCGCTGGAGGCGAAATTCCGCGATGCGCAATTCAGCAACTACTCTACCGTGTCGGGCAAGGTATCCGACGAGCTGGTCTGGCGCGGCGGGCTGGCGGTGCTGCTCGCCATCATCGGCATCGCGATCTTCTCGTGGCTGCGCTACGAATGGCAGTTCGGCGTCTCAACCGCGGTGGCGATCGTCCACGACGTGGTGATGACGCTCGGCTTCTTCGCGCTGACCCAGATGGTGTTCGACCTGAACATCGTCGCCGCGGTGCTGACGATCATCGGCTATTCGATCAACGACAAGATGGTCATCGACGATCGTATCCGCGAGAATATGCGCAAGTACCGCAGGATGGGCATGCGCGAGCTGATCGACCAGTCGGTCAACGAGACGCTACCGCGTACCGTGATGACCTCGGTGACGATCATGCTGGCGCTGGGCGCGCTGCTGATCTGGGGCGGCCATGTGCTCCAGGGCTTCACCGCGGCCATGATGCTGGGCATCGTCGTCGGCACCTACTCCTCGGTCTATGTCTCGTCGTCGCTGCTGATCACCTTGGGCCTGAAACCCGGTGTGCGCGAGGACCGCGCCGAGGCCGCCGCCGCCAAGGAAAAAGCGGAACGGATGACGCCGCGGGCCGGACGCTGACCGATGGAAATGCTGCGAAGCGCCGTCGAGGGGCCGGTCATCTCCGGCTTTTCGGCGGGCGGCTTCAAGGTTGATGGCGGAGTCTATCACGGGCTGCTGATCAGTCCGCTGCGCGCCGATGGCTGGACGCCGCCGCCGATCGAGCAGTTGTCGGAAGACGATCTCGTGTCCGTTCTTGCACTCGATCCCGCCCCCGAATTCATCGTTTTGGGCACTGGTTCCGCGCTGGTGCACCCGCCCCGGCCTCTGGTCACCGCACTTGGGGCACGGAACATCGGACTGGAAATCATGGACAGCAGGGCCGCGGCGCGGGCGTGGGGCGTGCTGCGTGCCGAAAAACGCTGGATTATCGGAGCCTTGTATCCCTTGTGAACATGCTGTTCACATGACCGCAAGATTGAAACTCATCCGATACGACCTGCGTTACTCCCTCGAATGGCCGAAACCGGTCCCGTTCAGTGGAGAAATCTTGATGCGTACCCTTCTGATTGCGCTTGGCGCGCTGACTGTTGCCGCCCCGGCCGCGATGGCCGAACCCGTCGCGAAGACCGAAATCGGCACCTCGCTGGCCACCTACGCCGCCAGCTTCGCCGAGCCCGGCGCCTCGATCTTCGGCGACACCAGCACCAATGCCTATGACCAGCGCCGCCGTCATCGCTATCGCGAGTGGCGCGGCCGCGACGGCCGCCGTTACTGTCGCAAGTCGGACGGCACCACCGGCCTGGTCGTCGGCGCAGTCGGCGGCGCGCTGGTCGGCCGCACGATCGACACCCGCGGTGACCGTACCGCCGGCACGGTGCTTGGCGCGGTCGCGGGCGGCCTTGCCGGTCGCGAGATCGATCGCGGCGGTTCGCGTCGCCGCTGCCGTTAAAAGGGCCCGGCGGAGCATGTTAACCTCCCTTGTATAAGGGAGGGGGCATGCTCCGCCTGCTCACTCTTTCGACGCTCTTTCCGAACGAGACCCGGCCCGAATTCGGCATCTTCGTGGAGCGGCAGACGCTGTCGCTCGCAAAGCGTGACGATCTCGATGTCCGGGTTGTCGCTCCGGTGGGAATGCCGCCCTGGCCGCTCTCGCGGCTGGGGCGGTATCGCGTCGGGGGCTCGCTGCCGCATCGCGAGCGGTGGAAGGGGCTGGACGTCTATCGGCCGCGGTTCCTCAACCTGCCCGGCACGGGCGGCCGGTTCCATGCCCGAATGCTGGCGGACGCGGTGCTACCGCTTGCCCGCCGTCTCCATGCGGAGCGACCGTTCGACCTGATCGCCGCCGAATTCTTCTATCCGGACGGGCCCGCCGCCGCACGAATTGCCAGCGCGCTGGGCCTTCCCTTTTCGATCACCGCGCGCGGATCCGACATCCATCACTGGGGACGGGTACCCGGCATCGCCCGCCAGATGCTCGATGCGGGCAACAGGGCGGCGGGCATGATCGCGGTGTCGGAGGCGCTGCGCGACGACATGGCGGCGCTCGGGCTGCCTGCGTCGCGAATCCGGCCCAACACGACCGGCGTGGACCTCGCGCGCTTCGCGCTCAGGGACCGGGCGACCGCAAAGGCGGGGCTCGGCATCGACGGCCCCTTGGTCGTGTCGCTGGGTGCCCTGATCCCGCTGAAGGGCCATGCGATCGTGATCGATGCGGTCGCCCGGCTGCCGGGGGTGCAGTTGCGCATCGCGGGCCAGGGACCGGAGCGCGAACGGCTTCAGGCGCATATCGACCGGCTGAACCTGCGCGATCGTGTGACGCTGCTGGGCGGGGTGCCGCAGGACGCAGTTCCTGCGCTGCTGGCCGGTGCGGACGTGATGGCGCTGGCGTCCGAGCGCGAAGGACTGGCCAATGCCTGGGTCGAGGCGATCGCGTCGGGCACGCCGATCGTCGTCCCCGATATCGGCGGGGCCCGCCAGGTGCTGCGGGGCGGGGCGGCTGCCGGACGGTTGGCCGAGCGGACCCCTGCGGGATTCGCGGCCGCGATCGAGGCGATCCTCGCGGCGCCGCCAGCGCGATCCGAGGTTCGCCGGGTCGTTGAGCCCTATAGCTGGCAGGCGAATGGCGAGCGGCTCCACGGCCATTATGCGAGGCTCGCGGCAGGTGGGGGGCGGAACCAGATTGACAGTCGCGCGTCCTTATCGTGACACAGGTGTCACGAACTGGCGGAGGCACGACATGGCTGCTAAAAAAGACGGTAAGCCCACCAAATATTTCAACGGTATCAAGCTGCCCAAGGCGCTCCGCGACCAAGCCGGCACGCTGGCCAAGCTCGCGAAGAACCCGCTCGTTGCCGATGTGATCGCCGCCGGGCTGGTCGCGCTGGCCGCCAAGGTCAGCACGAGTCCCAAGGTGCGCCAAGCGGCGGCCAAGGCGAAGGATCGGGCTACCCAGGCCGCAAGTGATGTTGCCGAAGCGGCATCGACGGTCGCCGCGAATGCGACCGAGCTTGCCGCCACGGTGACCGAAGTACCGCCGCAGAAACCCGTACCGGCGCGCAAGCCTGCCGCACCCAGCAAGGCTGCCGCCCGCAAGGTGCCGACGACGGCCGCCGCCGCGCCTGCGCCGACCCGCAAGGCCTCGTCCACCCGCAAGACCTCGGTCGCGACGCCACAGTCCGCCAGTACGACGCCTGCAGCGGAAAAGGCGCCCGGCAAGAGCAAGGGCGGCGCGGCCAAGGCGGGTGCCGCCAAGTCCTCGACCCCGCGCAAGCCTGCGAGCCGCAAGGCGGCATCGCCGAAATCCGGCGCCACGTCGCCGGAGTGATGTCCGATAACGCTGCGGCCCTGATCGCCGCGCTGGATCTCAGCCCCCATCCCGAGGGCGGGTGGTATCGCGAAACCTGGCGCGCACCTGCTGCGCCGGGGCATCGCTCGGCCGGCACCGCCATCCTGTTCCTGCTGGAACAGGGACAGCGCTCGCACTGGCACCGGGTCGATGCCGACGAACTCTGGTTCTGGCATGCTGGCGCGCCGATCGACCTCGGTATCGAACAGGATGACGGAGCGATCGCCCGGACGCCCCTCGGCGGCGATGTCGCGGCCGGCCAGCATCCGCAGGGACGGGTGCCAGCGGGCCGCTGGCAATCGGCCGAGGCTCGGTCGGGATGGGCACTGGTGAGTTGCACCGTGACTCCCGGATTCGAATTCTCCGGGTTCGAACTCGCACCGCCGGGCTGGGTGCCGCCGGGCGATGGCCGGCCCTGACTTGTCCCCGTTATCCACGTTATCCACAGGGTCGTGACGTCGCTTTATTGCTTCCAGCGGCCATCGATCCATGACAGCTTCATGACTGTAGGAAGACGGTTCCGCAACGGAAAACCCAAGCAGAACCAGAGGCTTACACGAGCCGACGGATCGTAGGTGCCTTTTGGAAACCACGTGAAGCCGGTTCGGGATGCACCGATGGCGATCGAATGTTCGGGACCGTCGAGAGACGATCTGGAACGCTGGCGAAGCGCCCTGAAAAGGGATGCGACGCTTCCAAGCGAAGGATCCCGAAAGGGGTTGATCGCAAGGGATCGATGATCGGGAACGCATCGACCAAGGCTTCGGAAGGTTGCCGTCCGGCGACAGGTCGAAGCGGGTCATCGAGACGAATGTCCCGTCCGCCGCTCGCGGTGGAAGAGAGATGCGAAGCGATGGCCGACGCGAAACCCGCATGCCCTTGCCGGCGCGGGCGGAGCAGCCGCCGAAACCAGGCACGAGGGTTTTCGAACTCGAATGCCGAAGTCCGGTGACACGGGGGCCGGCAGCAATGCCGGCCCCTTTTGCTTGTCCGCAGCAGGCCGCGCGTCATGACGATGACCGGGCAGCCGCAGTGCGGGGGGACGCGACCGGCCCTGCCGAGCCGCGTCGGCTCACCGCAGGGT
The DNA here is from genome assembly GCF_039652585.1 of Sphingomonas rustica. Classification (NCBI taxonomy): domain Bacteria; kingdom Pseudomonadati; phylum Pseudomonadota; class Alphaproteobacteria; order Sphingomonadales; family Sphingomonadaceae; genus Sphingomonas; species Sphingomonas rustica. The sequence goes on from NZ_JBDIZK010000012.1 coordinate 172,737, forward strand.
GAAATCCAGCGTGATTTCCGCTTTCAGCAGCTTGGAAACCGGGCAGTTCTTCTCTGCGCCCTTGGCGAGCTCAGCGAACTGATCCTGCGAGATGCCCGGAATCTCGGCATTCAGCGTGAGGTCCGAGCGGGTGATGGTGAAGCCGCCCTCGCCGTCCTGCTCCAGCTTGACCGCAGCCTTCGTCTCCAGCGTGCCTTCGCTGAACCCGGCCCGTGCCAGTGCGAAGCTGAGCGCCATCGTGAAGCAGCCGGCATGGGCGGCCGCGACGAGTTCTTCCGGGTTGGTGCCCTTTTCGTCCTCGAAACGCGAGTTGAAGCCATAATATTGGTCGGTCAGCACGCCCGACTGGGTCGTGACGGCGCCGCGGCCTTCCTTGCCGAAGCCGGTGTAGCGCGCGGTTGCGGTGCGGGTGGTCATCTGGACTCTCCTGATCGTTCGGCCACGAAAATGGGGCGCCGGAGATCTAGGATCACCGACGCCCCGAAAGCCATTATCCGTTGGTCTGGGTCATGCCGGCCTTAACGGCAGCGTGCATCGCCGCGGTCGACCGAGGATCCCAGCGCTGCGCCGCCTGCTGCGCCCAGCAGCACGCCCAGCGTCTCCGAACCGCCCGGTGCGATCACCGCACCCAGCAGGCCGCCGGCAACGCCGCCGACGATCAGGCCGGTGGTGCCGTCCGAGCGTCGGCAATAATAGCGGCCGTCCTGCCCGCGATACACGCGGTCGTTACGGCTCAGCCGACGCTCGCGGTACCGGCGATTGTCCTCGCGGTAATAGCGGTCGGCATAATAGCCGCCATAGCTGGGATCGGGGCGGTTCCAGTCATAGCCGGAATAGCCACGTCCGGCGTAGCCGGGGCGGCCATTGTCATAATCAGAGCATGCAGTGGTGCCGAGCGCTGCGGCCGCAATCACGCCTAGGGTAAAGATACGCATCTTTCTCTCCTGAGCCTTGTCTAGGGATGTCGGAGGAATGCGCGAGCGCTGGGATAGTTGCGTGACGCCCCTTTCCCCCTCAGTGGATCGTGTCGAGATCCGCCGCGTCGTCGCGCACCAGGCTGGGCGCCGGACCTGTGGCGGGGCGCAGGCCTTCGCGTTCGCTTTCGGGCACTTCGGCCGTCGGATCGGGGCGGAAGGCGTCGGGCGCGCGATCATTCGGGCCGGGGTGCGGCTGGTCGAGCGCCAGGTCGGGCGCGTCATGCTCGGCGTTGCCGGGCGCCAGCATGCGGCGGGCGACCTCGAAGATGCCCGCGCCGATCGCGACGGCCGCCGCTGCGACAGAGGCAATTCCGATCAGCTGGCTGGTACGATGACGACGGGCCGGCTTCGCGGCGGCACGCTTCGAGACGGTCGATGCGCGGGGGGCCGTGCGCGGCTTGGTCGAGTTCTGGCGGGTGGCCATGGGGCACTCCATTGTCGTTGGATATGCCTTGAAAACGGGCCGCGACCTTCCCTGTTCCGGGTCAGGCGCTGTCGAGGGGCCAGCGGGCGTGGCGGCCTCGGTCGCCAAGATCGATCAGCGCGTCATTGAGGCTGCTGGCGCGCGTCAGGTCGACGCCGTCGCGAGTCTCTATCGCTTCCTGCCAGGGAGCCTCGTGCTGCTTGTCGCGAAGGGTGCGACGATAGGCTTCGCTGCGCACCCGCTTCATCCGTCGCCAGAGCAGCGGCATCATGACGAACGGGAACAGCAACGCGATGATCGTGAAGACGACCCAGAAGACGTGACCCATGGCAAAAGCCCCCCGGTGCCAGGCTGGACGATTTTCCGTCCGGACGCCAGCCCCCGGGAAGATTGCCAACTATTCGGCCGCGACGGCTTCCCCGGGCACAGGCACCGCGCTCTTGCGCTTTTCCAGCAGCGGGCGGAGATACGTGCCGGTATAGCTGCGCGGTTCCTTCGCCACCGTCTCCGGCGTCCCCTGGGCGACGATCTCGCCGCCCTTGACGCCGCCTTCGGGTCCCAGGTCGAGCACCCAGTCGGCGGTCTTGATGACGTCGAGATTATGCTCGATCACCACCACCGTATTGCCCTGTTCGACCAGCGCATGGAGCACCTCGAGCAGCTTGCGCACATCCTCGAAATGCAGGCCGGTCGTGGGCTCGTCGAGGATGTAGAGCGTGTTGCCCGTCGCTCGCCGGGCGAGCTCCTTGGCCAGCTTCACCCGCTGCGCCTCGCCGCCCGACAGCGTCGTCGCCTGCTGCCCGACCTTGACATAGCCCAGGCCGACTTCGGCGAGCATCGCCATCTTGTCGCGGATCGGCGGCACCGCCTTGAAGAACTCGACCGCATCCTCGACGGTGGTGTCGAGCACGTCGGCGATGCTCTTGCCCTTGAACTTCACCTCCAGCGTCTCGCGATTGTAGCGCGCGCCGTGACACACGTCGCACGTCACATAGACGTCGGGCAGGAAGTGCATCTCGATCTTCAGCACGCCGTCGCCCTGGCACGCCTCGCACCGGCCGCCCTTGACGTTGAAGCTGAACCGGCCGGGCTTGTAGCCGCGCGCCTGCGCCTCGGGCAGTCCGGCGAACCAGTCGCGGATCGCGGTGAAGGCGCCGGTATAGGTCGCCGGATTGGACCGCGGGGTGCGGCCGATCGGCGACTGGTCGATGTCGATGACCTTGTCGAGATGCTCGAGCCCGGTGATCTTGTCATGCTTGCCCGCCAGCATGCGCGCGCCGTTCAGCGCCCGCGCCGCGGCGGCATAGAGCGTGTCGATCGTGAAGCTCGACTTGCCCGATCCCGACACGCCGGTGATGCAGGTGAAGGTGCCCAGAGGGATGCTGGCGGTCACGCCGGTCAGGTTGTTGGCGGTCGCATTGTGGACCGTCAGCTTCTTGCCGGTTCCCTTTCGACGCTTGGCGGGCAGGGGAACCTCGCGCGTGCCGTTCAGATAGTCGGCGGTGACGCTGCCCTCGGTCGCCAGAACCTGCTCCAGCGTACCCTGCGCGACCACTTCGCCGCCATGAACGCCGGCGCCCGGTCCCATGTCGATCACATAATCGGCGGTGCGGATCGCATCTTCGTCATGCTCCACCACCAACACGGTGTTGCCCAGGTCGCGCAGCCGCCGCAGCGTGGCGAGCAGCATGTCGTTGTCGCGCTGGTGCAGCCCGATCGACGGCTCGTCGAGCACGTAGAGCACACCGGACAGGCCGCTGCCGATCTGGCTGGCCAAGCGGATGCGCTGGCTCTCGCCGCCCGACAGCGTACCGCTGGTCCGGCTGAGATTGAGATAGTCGAGCCCGACATTGTTGAGGAAGCCGAGCCGCTCGTCGATTTCCTTCAGGATCGCGCGCGCGATCTCGCGCTGCTGGTCTGTCAGATGCGCCGGCAACGCCTTGAACCATTCCAGCGCATCGACCACCGACAGGCGGGTCGCGTGGCTGATGTCCTCGCCCGCGACCTTCACCGCCAGCGCCTCGGGCTTCAACCGGGCACCGTGGCAGGTCTCGCAGGGATGCGCAGCCTGATATTTGCTCAGTTCCTCGCGCATCCAGGCGCTCTCGGTCTGGAGCATGCGGCGGTTGAGATTGCCGATGACGCCTTCGAACGGCTTGCGAACGTCATAGCTCTTCTTGCCGTCGACGAAGGTCAGCGTGACCGGCTTGCCGCCGGTCCCGTGCAGGAGGATCAGCTTCACCTCGCCGGGAAGGTCCTTCCACGGCGTTTCCAGGCTGAAGCCGAATTCGCGCGCCAGGCTGCCGAGCACCTGCATGTAATAGGGGCTGGGCGGGTTTGACTTCGCCCAGGGAACGATCGCACCCTTCTTGATCGTCAGCTCATGGTTGGGGACGACCAGATCCTCGTCGAACACCAGTTTCTCGCCCAGGCCGTCGCAGGCCGGGCAGGCGCCCTGCGGCGCGTTGAACGAGAAGAGCCGCGGCTCGATCTCGGAAATGGTGAAGCCGCTGACCGGGCAGGCGAACTTCTCGGAAAAGACGATGCGGTTGTCGGGAATCCCGGTCCCCTTCATCGATCCCAGGCTGGTGGCGCCTTCGACCTGGAATTCCTGCCGAGCCTCGCGCACGCTCGATCCGGTCGTCTCGGCGACGGTGCCATCGACCAGATCGACATAGGCCAGCCCCTCGGCCAGCTTCAGCGCGGTCTCGAAGCTCTCGGCCAGGCGGGTGGCGATATCGCCGCCGACCACGAGCCGATCGACCACGACCTCGATGTCGTGCTTGTATTTCTTGTCGAGTGCCGGCGCTTCCTCGATCAGGTACATTTCGCCATCGACCCGGACGCGCTGGAAGCCCGCCTTCTGCCACTCGGCCAGTTCCTTGCGATACTCGCCCTTGCGGCCGCGCACGACCGGCGCCAGCAGCAGCAGCCGCGTCCCCTCGGGCAGCGCAAGCACGCGGTCGACCATCTGGCTGACGGTCTGCGCCGAAATCGGCAGGCCGGTCGCCGGCGAATAGGGGATGCCGACCCGCGCCCAGAGCAGGCGCATATAGTCGTAGATCTCGGTCACGGTCGCGACCGTCGAGCGCGGATTGCGCGAGGTCGTCTTCTGCTCGATCGAGATCGCGGGGGACAGGCCCTCGATATGATCGACATCGGGCTTCTGCATCAGCTCGAGAAACTGGCGCGCATAGGCCGACAGCGACTCGACATAGCGGCGCTGCCCCTCGGCATAGATCGTGTCGAACGCGAGCGACGACTTGCCGGAACCCGACAGGCCGGTGATCACCGTCAGCGTGTCGCGCGGGATGTCGATATCGACTCCCTTGAGATTGTGCTCGCGCGCGCCGCGGACGGAAATGGTGGTGAGTGCCATGCCGATAGTTCTATCTTTGTTCTGAATGGAATGCCAGACTTGAGATAGGAACGGCGAACCCCGTTCGCCAGTTGCGTGATTTCCCGGGGATGCGGCATTCGGGCAAGTCCGCGAATTCGGCCGGGCGGCGACGGGCAGAGGATTTCGACTGATCGATCTTCAGTCACGGTTCATCGGCGTGGGCCCTAGCTGTGGTGAAGCGGGCAGGAGAGAGGCGAGGGCGATGGTGCAGGGCAGAGGCAAGAGGCTGATCGTCGCATTCGGCGCCATGACGGCGGCGGTGGCGTTGTCGGCATGTACGCCGATCGACTATGGCTATGATTACGGCATTCCCGCGCCCCAGGCGGCGCCGTCATGGGCCGATCTTGCCAATTTCGACACCTATGAATGGATCGACCGTGCCGAGGCGATGAGCGACGCGATCGGCGAGTCGCCGCCCGACGCGACCTTCAATGTCTCGGACGGTGCGCCCTGGGCCTGGACGCTCGAGGACGGCTCGCTGCTGCTGGTCGAGCAGCGGGACGACGGCCCTCACAGCTATTATTTCGAGAGCGGGTCCGATGCGCCGTTCCTGGTCCGCGATCCGGAGATGAGCTTCGGCTTCATCGAGGGGCAGATCGCGGTCGTCTATGGGGCTGATGGCGAGGCGCTGGAGCGCGACGTCGCCGCGCCCTATCTGATCGACGGCGCGCGCGGCTATGAACGCGGGCGGCGACTCAAGCGTGACATGGCACGGCGAGACGAATGGCAGGACGTTCAGGTGAACAACTGGATCCTGTTCAGCCCGAGCCTGTGGGCGTGGAACGACGACTGGTCCTATGGGCGCGAGCGGATCCCGCAATGGCGCAACTTCCGGCGCAACGCGCGGGCGATCGCCCATCGTGACCGCTGGCGGCAGGAACGGATCCGCCGCGGCGAAATCTGGGATCGATTCCGGCGCTGGGGGCATGGCGGCTGGCGCGGTCCCCCGCCGGGCCGTTTCGTCCCGCCACCGCCGGGTACGACCATCCCCGGCCGGCCTACGCGCCCGCCGGGACGGCCGGGCCGCCCCGGTCGGCCGCCGATCCCGCCCCGAGCGCCCGATGGCCAGCAGCCGGGAACGGTCCCGGCGCTGCCGCCGGCCGACACCGGCGTGCGCCCGCCCGGCTGGGTCCGGCCGGACCGTCCCGGTCGGCCTGACAGGCCGGATCGTCCCGACCGCCCCGACGGGCCTGGCGCCGGTCCCGCGCAGCCGGGCCGGCCCGATGGCTGGGTTCGTCCCGATCGTCCGGGCCGCCCTGATCGTCCCGGAAGACCGGGCTGGGGTGGCCCGCGTCCGGCTCCGCGCCCGGCGCTTCCCGCCGGTCAGCCGGGCGCACAGCCGCCGATGCCGTCGGACAATCCGTCGGGTCCGCCGCCCGCGGTGTCGCCGCGTCCGGTGCCGCAGCCCGGAATGCCGCGTCCGCCCCGCCCGCGTTTCGATCCGCGCGGCAGCGAAGGCGGACCCGAGCGCGTGCCGCGATCGGACTTTGGTCGACCGCGCGGAGGGATGAACCCAGCACCGCGGCCCGGCTACCAGCCGCCGGTGCGCCCGGCCCCGTCGGCGCAGCCGGCGCCCCCGCGTTATCAGGCGCCGCCGCCCCGGGCATCACCTCCGCCGCCGGCCCCGCCGCGGGCAGCACCGCCTCCGCCGCCACGCGCCGCACCGCAGCCGCGCCCGGCGCGGGTCGAGGGTAACACCCGCCGGTCCGATGATCGGTGACACGCACGCACCACCCCGGCTAAGTCGCGCCTCGCGATGATGCCGGGGACAGGGCGATGAACGACGAACCGCCGGTCGCTTCCGACGGGGCCGAAATACCTGGTGTTTCGACCGACCGCTGCGAAAGCGACGCGTTCGACGTCACCGTGGCCGATTATCGCCGCGCGCTCGAGGTCGCAGTGGCGGACGGACGGCCCGAGGAGCCGCCGATCCTGCAATGGCTGATCGCCAGCGCGCTGGAGCGGGGGCGGGTCTATGCCGGCATTATCGCCTTTGTAACCCTGTCGGTCGGCCTTGTGCGCGGGGCCCGGACCGGATCGCTGATGGCCGGTCTGCAATGGGGTGCCGGCGCATTGCTGCTGGGGATTCCCGCCTGCATCCTGCTGGCCGCGATCATCGCCCTTGTGGGGATCGCCCGTTACCGCCTGACCTGGCGGCATCTGCCCCAGGCCTATGCCCAGTGGAAGCGTCCGGGACGGCGTCGCGTGCAGTGGAACGAGACGGTGCTGATCGTGTCGGGCAGCGAGGGCTTTGGCAGCTATGCGTGGCGCGACCTGCACGGCTGGATCGCGATCGATGACGGGGTGATCCTGTATCTCGACCAATATGACCCGCTCCCGATCCCCAATATCGCGCTTGGGGAGGGCAGGGGCGAGGCGCTCATCACACGGCTCATGGCCGCCGAGGTCCCGCAGGGCTGGCGCTACCGGACCGACGAGCAGCGGGTGCTGGCGCGCGCGTTCCGCTAGAGCATTTTCAAGTTGACCGTATACGGTCAACGACTTGGAAAATGCGGCATCGAAAACACTGGAGCGTCTTCACTGAAGGTGAAAACGCTCTAGCAGGCTGTTGAAGAAGTCCATTTTCGGGCGATGAAGGGATATTCGTCGCCATAACGGTAGCAGATTTCGCCGTGGAGGGAGCCGTCCGACTGGAGTTGGGCCGAGCCATCTCCGGCTACCTCGGTCATTTCGTCGCTGCCGTCCCAGGAGAAGTCGATGCTTGTCGCTTCGGTGTTGCTCGCCTCCCAGATGTGTCCGGTGCAGCATCCGAAGGCGAACTCGCCCGAACCATTCCCCTCGAACAGGATATAGGCTGGCTCGACCATAGCGGGATAATCGGCCTCGAAGTCG
>NZ_JBDIZK010000013.1:0-168420 GCF_039652585.1 Sphingomonas rustica
GTCGCCCTCCCCAAAAGGGAACGGCAAACCCCCGTTGTCGCGGGATGGAGCAGCCCGGTAGCTCGTCAGGCTCATAACCTGAAGGTCGCAGGTTCAAATCCTGCTCCCGCAACCAACGCGACATATACCAAACCGTCTCAGGATCTCCCGGGACGTTTTTTTTGTGCCGTTTTTGCGTGACTTAGCGTCTCCCAGAGCCTTTCCGAGCATCTCACCGGATCGCCGGAAATGCCAGGACGTCGGTTTGCATTCGGGGGTATTTTTCGGGGTAATACCCCTGCAACCCGCAGGAGTACCCCCAATGCCCCTCAAGGAGCTGGAAGCGCGCTACGCCACCAGGCGTGCCAAGGACTATAAGCTGGCCGACGGCGAAGGCCTCTATCTGCTCGTGCGCGCCAACGGATCCAGCCCTGGCGCATGAAATATCGCTTTGCCGACAAGGAGAAGCTGCTCTCCTTTGGCCGTTATCCCGACGTCAGCCTCGCCGATGCGCGGCTGCGCCGCGCCGAGGCCAAGGTGGCGCTGGGGCAGGGGCGCGATCCGGGCGCTCGTGAAGTCGCCGAACCCGTCACGACCTTTGAAGCTGCCGCGCGCGAGTGGCATGCCAATCGCTGCGCCTCGCTTGATCCGGGGCATGCCTCTCGGCTGATGACGCGCCTCGAGCGGGATGCCTTTCCGGCGCTTGGCGCTCGTGACCTGCGGAGCATCACCAGTGCCGATGTGCTTGGCATGGTCCGGAGCGTGGAGGCCCGCGGCGCGCTCGACGTCAGCCGTAGGCTCAAGCAGCATGTCAGCCAGATCTTTCGCTTCTCGATCCCGCAAGGGTGGGCGGACAATGATCCTGCCGCATGCCTCAGCGGGCTGCTGAAGCCCAAGCCGCGCACCAAGCATATGGCGCGTGTGGGGCTGCAGGAGCTGCCGCAGCTGGTGCGCGCGATCGATGGCTATGATGGCGACGAGACGCCGCGGCGGCGGGCGGTTACTCGCGCTGCGCTGCTGTTTACGCTGCTGACCTGGGCGCGCACCAATGAGACCCGGCTAGCCCGCTGGGATGAGTTTGAGGGGCTGGATGGTGCCGAACCGCTTTGGCGGGTGCCTGCCGAGCGGATGAAGATGGAACGTGAGCATCTTGTGCCGTTGGCGCCCGATGTCGTCAAGCTGCTGGGGGAGGTGCGCGCTTACTCGACCGGCGGCTATGTCTTTGGCGGCGACAAGCTCGGTCAGCCGATCTCGCAGAACACGATGATCTATGGCTGTTACCGCATGGGTTATCGTGGGCGGCAGACGGTGCATGGGTTTCGTGGGCTTGCGTCGACCTGGGCTAACGAGGCTGAGTGCTATCGCTCCGATTGGATCGAGATGGCGCTTGCCCATGCCGACCGTGACGATGTGCGTAGCGCCTATAACTCCGCGCTGTACCTTACGCCCAGGCGGCGCATGCTCGGCGAGTGGGCGGCATACATCAGTGCCCTGACGCTCCAAGGTAAGAATGTCTCAGCTCACATGTAGACCGTCAGGTTATGGGTCGTGAGCCGCCAGTCCGCCGCGGGCGGCAAATATACGTTAAAGGGTGGGGTGACGATGAGGATGATGACTGCACCTGGCACTTCCGCCCGTTTGCAGGAGATTGGTATTGCCGCAAACGAGCCGGCTGCTGCCGAGTTTCCCAACATGTCCACACGAAATGGCCCTTGGATGGACACCAATGCTAGGTTCAAGGTAGAAAAAGGTCAGATGACTACCCAATTGGGCAAGGGGAGGGCGCTAGAGATTTTCAATCAGGGCCTAATAATTGCAGAGCGTGTTAGGCGGTAATGGTGGAAAATTCGCGAAATGAAAAATGGAAATTAAAATGAAGAAAGTTTTTGAGCTTGCTGAAGAACTTCGTCGCGACCCAAACCGAGTGGCGTTGACGCAGGCTCTTACCTTCAATGCCGGCAAGCCAGATTTTGGGCTTAGAGGTAATAAAGGGCTATTCGGTTCGGCGGAGTGGTGGGCGAGTATTGAATCGGGATCTACTCCATCGAAGAAAATTTGCGGCACTATCGAACGGGCTTACTATGTCGGGCCGGGTGGGGACGGCCCAAACAATATGATCGAGATTGTGACAAATGAAGGTGTGCGGGAGGAAATAGGCATTTATATAAATGACCCTTCAGACATCTGTTTTTTCGTAGAAGGGCACAAGGTTGAAGTAGTCTACGCATTCGATGAGCTAAAGCGGCAACCAGCGCCGGGGGAGGGAGTTAGTTACTCTAGGGTGGCTTTGTCGATGTCGGTATCCACTCAACCCGTTCAATAGGTCGTGAACTCATAAATCGGATTGAAGGGCTGAGTAACGCGTCTGCCGCGCGGGTCGAGTTCACGCGCTCAAACCGTTGCGGATTTCGATCATCTCCGCTCGACGCGAAAATACCCCCATTTGTCGCTATCCGAACATGGCTGGGGTACCAGCGGGGGTATTCTAGCCTCACCACAGAGAAATTATCGAATATAATCAATGGCCTGCCTAGATTCTGATGATGATAGAGATCCTGCTCCCGCAACCAACGCGACACACATCACAACCGCCTCGGTATCCACCGCAGGCGGTTTTTTTGTGCCCAACGCACGCCATACGTCACACACGGCACGCAGGGCCGCCCACAGGGCCGCCCGAAAGGCTTGGCCGGCGCCTAGCGACCACGCGGATCGGCGCGATCCGCGATACGCCGGCAGGGCCCGATGATGCCCAGGCGTTGATGCTGGAGAACAGGGCGGGGTTCGCGTCCGGTTCATTCGTCTGGCGGTTGACTAGCGGATCCAGGATGGTGAGCCCGATCGAGGCGATCTGAAGCCTGGTTGCAGTGTCTGGCGACGATCGCTTCCAGCGCACCCGAAGAGTCCGTCTCGTTCAACGTTGGGGCGTGTTCAGCCCCGCAAGCGTCGCCTCACTTGCCGCCGTCCCGCCGCCACCTGGCCAGGCGACGCATCAGACGGTCCTTCATGCGGATGGTGCCTTCGCGGTACGCGGTACGCGCCGGGACCATTATCGACACCTCGGTCCCTCGGCCCGGGGCGCCCGCGATGGTCAGTCGCCCCGCGATCCGGTTTGCACGCTCATGCATTCCGGTCAGGCCAAAATGGCCCGGGCGCTCGCCACGTTCCAGAACGGGTGAGGGGATCCCGACTCCATCGTCACGAACCGCCATGCGCAATCCGCGCCGATGCCAGTCGAGAACGATGTCGATCGTGGTTGCGCCGGAGTGATGGACCGTGTTGCGGATCGCTTCTTCGGCGATCCGGTGCAGTTCCTCGCGCACCATGGGATTCAGGTCTCGCGGTGTCCCTTCGACCGTCAGGCGGCTTTCCTTTCCGCTCCCGACGGCAAGCGTCGCGGCCAACGCCGCCAGCGCCTCGGACAGGTCGGTCGCCGCATCTCCGCTTCGAAGGTCGCGGACCCGATCCCTGCCCTCGACAAGCACGCCCTGGACATGAACCAGAGCCTGTTCGAGCGGCTGGCGGGCGCCGGTTTCCTCCGGAATGGTGTTGGCGGCCACCCTCACGTGGAGCAGCAGCGCCTGCATGCCCTGCAGCAAGGTGTCGTGAAGCTCGCGGGCGATCCGCTCGCGCTCCGCGATCCGGACCTCGAAGCGGCTCCGCACACGCCCCAGCACCTGTCGTACGCGAAGCAGGTAAACGAGTCCGAGGAAGAGCAGGGCCATCAGGCCGAGCAGCAGCTTGAACCAGACGGACTGAAGGAAGGTGGGCGGAATGGTGATGTCGAGCGACGCCCCTTCCTCGTTCCAGACGCCGTCATTGTTCGAGGCGATCACCTGGAACCGGTAGGTCCCCGGCGCGAGATTGGTGTAGAAAGCCTGGCGCCGGGTTCCGGCGTCGACCCAGTCGGGGTCCGCGCCGGCGAGGCGATATCTGAAGCGGACACGCTCCGGCAGGGTCAGGCTGAGGGCCGTATAGTCGAGTTGCAGGCCCGGCGTACCCGCCGGCAGCTCGATCGATGCGGGGTCGCGGAGGCGAACGCCATTATGGGCGATCGCGACGATACGGACGGGCGGCGCCACGTCGTTGCGGGGTATCCGGGCCGGGTCGATGGTCACCAGACCTTGGGTCGTCACGAACCACAGCCTGCCATCACCGCCCCGCACCGCCCCGTTTTTCGAATAGCCGACCGCAGCGGGGCCCGGCATCCCGTCCTCGAAGCTGAGGATGCGGGGCTCGAGTGTATGGCTGGGGTCGGAGAACGCCTTTTCCAGCTCGGTAGCGGAGAGGCGCACGACGCCGACGCTGGAGAGCAGCCACACGGCTCCGTCGGGCGTGTCGGTGATTCCGGCAAGGCCGCTGAGCCATGGATAGCCGCGCGCCAGGACGGTAATTCGCCCATGTTCGAGCTTGGCGAGCCCGGAGGCAGTTCCGATCAACACCCGATTGTCGATGCGGTGCATGACATTGATGCGACCGGGAATGTCCGCCGACTTCCAGATCAGCCGCGCGTCCAGAGGGGTCAGGCGGTAGAGGCCCTCCCGTTGAAGATAGACGAGAATGCTGCCGGCGGGTTCGGCCAGCATGACGGTTGCCATCGCGCTTCCCGCATAGGGTGATGTCGCCCACCTGTCGCCGAACCGGCGCTGCAGCGCCCGGAATCGACTGAACCAGACGCTGCCGTCACCGCCGACGATGCAATCGAGATAGGCGCCCTTCCCCGTATTCGGGATCACGGCCGGTGGGCGGCCGGGGCGGATGACCTTCAGATTGTCGTTGGCCCCCACCCAGAGCGCGCCTTGCCTATCTTCGCAGAGCGTCTGAGGGTTATCGATCCCGGAGACGAGGCGCTGGGCGCTGCCCCCAACGGGTATCCTGTAAATGGAATCCGAATCCGCCGCGAACACCGACCCGTCCAGACCCGCAAGCAGGATATAGCCTAGCCTCGATTTGCCCGGGACACCCAGGTCGCGGATCATTGCGGGATCGCTGAACCTGTCCAGCCCGTTGGACGTGCCGATCCACACATTGCCCTCGCGGTCCTCCAGCATCGCCTGAGCATGGTCGGAGGACAGTCCGTTCGCCTCCGAAAACCAGTCCTCTTCCGGCTTTGCGCCGGTGAAGACCGTGTTGGGCCGAGCGATGCGGAACACGCCGGAGGTCGTCGCCCCCCAAAGGTTGCCATCGCGGTCGAAGGCGATGCGTCGAAGCTGCCGTCCGGGCCTGGCGGGGGGGATCCTGTAGGCCTGCTTCGGCGCCGCTGCGACGTATCCTTCGGCGATCATCATGGTCCCGTTCATCCAGTGCGACGACCAGACCTTTCCGTCAGGAGCCTCGGCCAGCCCGACATCCTCCTGCTGGATCGGCAAGGAGTCGAACCGGGTCGATCCAGGCCGCAGCAGCAGCAACGGGCTGCGCGAGGGATTTGCCCAGATCGCGCCACTGCGTGCGACCATCAAGGCACCCGTATCGCTCCATGGAAAGTTCCAGTCCGGCCCGATCGTCTGCCAGCCAGTTCTCCCGAATCGATAGAGGGGGCGCGGCTTCGTTCCGGTGGACGCCCAGACAGCACCGCTTCGGTCCTGAAGCAGTTGCCAAACCCATCTTTCGCTATTCGCGGGGGAGGTGTCGATGAGGCGATTGCGCCGGATGACCGCAATGCGTCCCGATTGATAGCCGATCCAGAGTCCGCCGTCCCGGCTGGCCAGCAACGCCGACACCGCCTCGTCCGGCGCGTTGTGGTGACGAAGTCCCGGCATCCGCTCGAACCGGATGCCGTCGAACCGGAAGAGGCCGGTATCGCCTCCCACCCACAGGAACCCGTCAGGCGTCTGCGCAAGCGCCCGGATGCCGTAGGGCGCTCCGTCGGTCATCGTCCAGCGCCGATGATTCAGCTGTGTGAGCCTGAGGGCGGGATCGAGCGCGTTCGCCGACGGGACTGCGATGATCGAGACGAGGATGAGCGCCCCGACCAGGATGAGTTTCGACAGCCCCCGCACCCAACCACCCCCCGGTTCGCGCTTCTCGCCCGGACAGCTATGAACTGAACAGGCGCTAAGGGCTTAGAGACTGTTTGGAAAATCGCGAAATAGCGATTTTCAAGGCACCGCAATGCGCCAACAGGCGCATTTCAAAACGGTCTCTTAGCGCGAAGTCGAGTGTCCTCAACAGGATTAAGATGCCGGACCTTTCCGCCCCCGGCAGGTTCCGCACCACTCTGCGCGGCCTTTACTTGTCGGGTCGGCGCTGCATGGTGGCGGGGTGCCCAGTTTCATCGAACGATTGCTCTTTCCGGCACCCCGCCTGGACCTGGCGGCGCTTGGGCGCAGGCTCGAGGGCCGGACCGTCCTCGTGACGGGCGCCAGCTTCGGGATTGGCGAACAGGTGGCGCGGATCGCGGGCAGGGCGGGGGCACGGGTGCTGCTCGTCGCGCGTACCGCGAGCCGGCTGGAGGAGGTTGCGGCCGACATCGCCGCGGATGGCGGGATCGCGCAGGGTCTGCCCTGCGATTTCAGCGACGGCGCGGCGGTCGAGCGGCTGGCGGCGGCGCTCCCCGCAGTCGACATCTTCGTCAGCAACGCGGGCAAGTCGATCCGGCGACCGATACTGGCGTCGCTCGGCCGGCCCCAGGATGTCACCCGTACCGGCGCAATCAATTATCTGGCGCCTTGCCGCCTCGCGCTGGCGGCGATGCCCGGGCTGGTGGCGCGGAAGGGGCAGATCATCAACGTGTCGGCGGCGAATGTGCTGCTGCCGCCTGCTCCGGGCTGGGCCGCCTACCAGGCGTCGAAGACCGCGTTCGACCAATGGCTGCGCAGCGCCGCGCCCGAGTTGCGCGCGGTCGGCGTGGCGGTGAGTTCGATCTACCTGCCGCTGGTGCGGACCCGAATGATCGCGCCGACGCGCAGCTATGATCGCGTGCCGGCGATGTCGCCGGAGCATGCCGCGCACCATGTCGCCGCGGCCATACTGACGCGGTCGCGGCGCTGGCGGCCCTGGTGGTTGCCGCCCGTGCAGCTCGCGGCCGCGCTGGCGGGAAGTGCGTGGGAGCCGCTGGCCGAGCACCGGGCGCAGAGCGCGGTGCGCTGAACGGTCGCCAGCCTTCGCGCCGGTGGATCGCCGCACGAATGCTGCGATCGGGCCTGTTCGCGCCGGGCCCGCTGCTGGCGCTTGCGGGCGCGGTGATGCGGTCGGGCATCAACCTGGTCGCGCTGGTCCGGCTGGGCGCACGGATCCGTGCGGACGCGGCGATCGAGGACGGGCGCGAGCGCGTGGCGTTCGGTGTGCTTGCCGACCAGGCGGAGCGGATCGCCGCCATGCTGCACGCTGGACATGGCGTGGGGCGGGGGACGGCCGTCGCGATCACGGGGGCGAACGGCCTGGGCTTCGTGCGCGCGCTGCTTGCGCTGTCGCGACTTGGTGCGCGCGCAGTGCTGATCAATCCCGCGCTGCCGCCCTTGCAGGCCTCGCAGCTCCTGGATCGGCACGGCGTCTCGCTCCTTCTCGCGGCGAAGGATACGGTCGAGGCGATGGACGGGGTCGCGACGCTCGATCCGGATGATCTTCTGCGCTCGGGCGGACGCCCGCCGGTCGCTCCGCCCCGGCAGTCGTCGGGCGAGATCGTGGTGCTGACGGGCGGGACGACGGGCTTGCCCAAGCCTGCCGGCCGGGCGGTGGCGCCGGGGAGCGTGCTGCGGCTGTTCCTGCATCTGGTCGCCGCATTGCAGCTGGAGCGGCGGCGCGCGGTCTTCGTGGCGGTGCCGCTGTTTCATGGTTTCGGCCTTGCGTCGCTGATCGTCGCGCTGGCGCTCGGGCGGACGGTGCATCTGCGGCCCAGATTCGAGGCGGGCCCTGCCGCCGCGCTGATCGGCGCCGAGCGGATCGACACGCTGGTGGTGGTGCCGACGATGTTGCGGCGCCTGCTCGCGGTTCCGGATGCGCTGGGTCCGCTGCAATGTGTCGTCTCGGGGGGCGCTGCCCTCGATGCCGAGCTGGTGCAGGACACGCGTGCGCGGCTGGGCGAGATCCTCTTCAATCTGTACGGCACGAGCGAAGCCGGGCTGGCCGCGCTTGCCCTGCCCGACGATCTGGCGGCTGCGCCCGGCACGATCGGGCGTCCGATCTGGGGCGCGCAGATCCGCCTGGGCGACGAGGGCGGGTCCGCTGACGAGGGTGCCCTGTGGGTGCGCAGCGCTGCCTCGATCACCCGCGAAAGCTGGATCGCCACCGGCGATCTCGCGCACCGCGACGCCGCCGGCCGGTTGTTCATTCGCGGGCAAACCGACGACATGATCGTCTCGGGCGGGGAGAATGTCGATCCGTGGGAGCTGGAGACGGTTCTGTTGACGCATCCGCACGTCGCTCAGGCTGCGGCCGTGGGCGTCGCGGATCGTGACTATGGGCAGCGGCTGGTCGCGTTCGTGGTGCCGCACAGCGGCTTCGACCTGGACGCCGACATGCTGCTCGGCTGGTTGGCCGGGCGGGTGGCACGGCACCTGACGCCGCGCAGCGTGGCGGTCCGCGACGCGCTTCCCCTGACCGCGATCGGCAAGGTGGACCGGACAGGATTGCGGCAGGCCGCGATGTCCGGCCCCTGTTGACGACCGACGAGTCCGGGGCCGTGGTCAGCGGCCGAGCTGAGCCTTCAGCGCATCGATCCGCTGCGATGCCTCGGCCTTGGTAAGTCCCTCGGGCGGTGCAGGCTCTCGGGCTTCCCCGCTCAGCGTCGTGAGATAGCTCGCCTGTGCGCCGGTAATGGGCTCATCGCCCGACACCCAATCTGCCGGGTCCTTTTCCGCGTTGGAGCCGGGATGCTCGTCGAGCTTCGGGTTGTGCAGATCGTCCGTCATGTGAATGGCCTCGTTCGCTATATGTTCTCAAGCCAACGACGCGGCCGATCCGAAGTTCCAGCTATTGTGGCGGACGGCGCAGAACCCGTATGGCTGCGCGCCTGGATCGCGCCGCATCATGGATCGACCGGCTTGCCCAGCCGCCCCTCGATCCACAGCTTTCGAATCAGCACGAAGCACAGGACGGTCAGCGGGCCGCCCAGGATCAGTCCGGCCGGTCCGAAGATCACGCCGATCGAGAAAAGTGAGAACATGGTCACCGCAGGCGGGATCTTGACCGAATGCCGCATGACCAGCGCGTTCACCAGATTGCCGTCGGTCTGCTGCACGACGAAATAGATCGCGGCGATCTTCCACACCGCGTCCCCGCCCATGGTCAGGCCGATCAGGACCGCAGGCGCCGCCGCCATCAGCGGACCGATGACCGGAATGAACCCGAGAATGGCGGCGATGACCGCAAGCGCAAGCGGCGAGGGCGCGCCGATCAGCCACATCCCCAGGAAGATCGTGACGCCGACGAAGATGACCGAGACGGTCTGTCCCAGGAGGAACCGGCGAAGCGCCACGCCCAGCTCGTGCAGCGTCTCGTCACCGCGTTCTTCCCATGTGCGGGGCAGCAGCATCCGGAATCCGGCGCGATAGGTCGAGGGCTGGGCTGCCAGGAATACGCCGCCGAGCATCGCGAGCAGCGTTGCCGACAGCATCCCGCTGACGAAGGACAGGATCGACCGGACGATCGAGACGATATTGTTGCCTGACGGGGAGAATTGCTCGACGATATGGTTCAGCCGCTCTTCGCCGACGCGGTCGCTCAGATCCTGCCATCCGCCCGGGACGAGCCTGGCCAGCTGGTTGACCTGATTGACAAGCTCGGTGCCGAACAGTCCGGCGATCGCGAAGATGCTGCCGAACAGGGTGATCGCCGCGACCGCCAGCGCAACCGGACGGGGCACGGGCACGAACCGGCAGATCAGGCGGGTCAGCGCGCCGAGCACGATCGCGACCAGTGTCGCCGCGAACAGGAGCAGCAGGACCGGGCGGAGCTGCCAGAGCAGCGCGGCAAATGCCAGGAGCGCGAGCAGCGCAGCCCCGGCCGTGAACAGGCGGCTGGCGCGCGCGCCGGATAGCAGCCGGGCATTTGCATCCGGCTCGGTCGGTGGCGTCGCGGTCACAGATTCCTCGGATGGTGTTTGCCAATGCGACGATCACAACGTTCCGGACACGAAAAGGCTCACGCGCCTCGGGCCGGTGACTCCGCAGTTCGACTTGATGTCGGCTGTAACCTGCAAGATGTCATAACCGTGGCACGGCTCCGGTCCCCGGCCGTGATGTCGCGACCGGGACGGGCCGAGAGGTTGCTCGACGAGATCGAAGCGACGCTCTTGCCGGCCTATTTGGGCTGACGTGCGTTCTGCGCGACTGCGACGATGATGCAGGCGAGGAAGCCCAGCGGGAACCAGAGCCCGAACTTGCCGGTGAGCAGGCCGATCATTCCGAACAGGACCAGGACGGCGAAGGGTGTCAGATGCTTCATGCCGTCAGCCTATCGGTGCCCCCGGCCGCGCGTCAACGGATGCGACGGGACCGCGCCGCCGCGCATCTCGCTCACGCGACGATCTCCGGTGCGGCGGTGCCGGCCTGGCGCTCGAACAGGCGGCGATACTGGCCGTCTTGCGCAGCGAGCAGCGCGTCATGGCTGCCATCCTCGACGATCCGTCCGCCCGCGAACACCAGGATGCGGTCGAGCGCGCGGACGGTCGACAGGCGGTGGGCGATGACGATCGCCGTCCGCCCGACCATCAGCCGCTCCATCGCCTGCTGGATCGCGGCCTCGGATTCGGAATCGAGGCTGGACGTGGCCTCGTCGAGGATCAGGATCGGCGCGTCGGCAAGGAAGGCGCGCGCGATCGCCACGCGCTGACGCTCGCCGCCTGAAAGCTTCACGCCGCGCTCGCCGACCAGGGTGCGATAGCCCTTGGGCAGCGCCATTATGAAGTCATGGGCGTTGGCCAGGCGCGCCGCCTGCTCGATCTCGGCCTGGGTCGCGCCGGGCCGGCCATAGCCGATATTGTCGGCCAGCGAGCGGTGGAACAGCACCGATTCCTGCGGGACGATCGCGACCTGGCGGCGGAGCGACGCCTGCGTCGCCCCTGCCACGTCCTGCCCGTCGATCGTCACCTGTCCGGCGTCGATATCGTAGAGCCGCTGGATCAGCTTGACGAAGCTGGTCTTTCCCGAGCCAGACGGGCCGACGAGGCCGACGCGCTGTCCCGCCGGGATGGTGACGGACAGGCCGTCGTAAAGCGGATGATCCTGTCCCGGATAGCGGAAGCGCACGGCGTCGAAGCCGATCGCGCCGCCCTCGATCCGGATCGGTCGGGCACCCGGACGATCGGCGACGCCGAGCGGTTCGTCATGGAGCTGGACCAGTTCCTCCATCTCGTTCACCGCGCGCTGAAGCTGGTGCACATATTGGCCGATCTCGCGAAGATAGCCGTTCAGCACCAGATAGCTGGTGAGGACATAGGCCATGTCGCCGGCGCTCGCCTGGCCACGCGCCCAGAGCAGCAGCGCAGTGCCCGTCGTCGCGATCCGGATCAGCCAGAGCAGCGCGAGCTGGCCGGAGCCTGCCCAGGTGAAGGCCATCCAGGTGCGGCGGGTGCGCCGGCGCCACTTGCCGACCGTCCGGCCGAGCAACTGCTCCTCGCGATCCTCGGCGCCGAAGGCCTTCACGACGGCGTTGGTCCCGATCGCATCGGCCAGCACGCCGCCAAGCCGGGTGTCCCATTGGTTGGACAGGCGTGCCCGGGGAGCGAGCACGCGCGTGGCGAGCGCCACGGTCAGCGCGATATAGGCAAGCGCGCCGATGCCCATCACCAGCCCGAGGAGCGGCCAGTGCGCGGCGAGCAGCAGCACGGTGCCGACCAGAACCGTCAGTGAGGGCAGCAGCGCGAGCAGCAGCACGTCGTTCAGCGTATCGAGCGCCCACATGCCGCGCGTGATCCGCCGCACGGTCGATCCCGAAAAGGCGTTGGCATGCCAGTCGGTGGAGAGACGCTGGACCCGGGCGAACGCTTCCCGGGTGACGGTGCCCATCATGGTCAGCGTCAGCGGGACGATCGACCACCAGCCGAGGTGGCGCAGGACCACCATCGCGCATCCCAGGGCAGTGATCGCGCCGAAGCTCCACCAGGCAAGGGCGCCGTTGCCGCTGCCGACGGCGTCGATCATCCGCCCGGCATAGAGCGGGACGAAGACTTCGGTCAGCGTCGCGAGCATCATCGCGGAGGCGCAGGCAAGTGCCGGCAGGGGCGTGCGGGCCCAGAGGCGGAAGGTGAAGCCCAGCACCTTGCGCAGCACCGAGGCGCGCGGAAAAAGATCGTCGTCGGTCATCGAATGTCCCCCGTGCGATCGCGCACGGTCCTCAGGTCAGCGGGTCGGTCGAAATGCGTGGCGGGTTTTGGCGCGCTGGTGCAGCAGGCCGCCTACCCGGAGGATCGCCGGGCAGCGCGCAAGAAAATCGGTCATGTCCGCGCCCCCTTTCCGGTCGTCACTGAGGTGGTGGGGCTTTAGCCGATTCGGCCAGTAAACGCCACAATGCCCCGCAAGCGGCGTCGGGCACCGTTGAATGCCGGGTCCGAGGACCGTACGACAGGCCGCGCCCGCACCTGTACGCGGCGCAATGACCCATTGGCGTCGTCATGCGTTCGGGGCCGGCACATCAATCGAAAGGCGATCGATCTCATGAACCTTCTGCTCCCCAGCCTGTTGATCCTCGCCGCCGCCGGACAGCCCGCGTCGGGACAGACGAGCCGCGCCGCCGCCCAGGATTCCGGTCAGGCGGATCCGGCATGGCTGGCGCAGTGCATGAAGGAGAATGGCTCGACGCTGGGCATGGCCAAATGCATGGTCGATCATCGCAGCGCCTTGCAGGAGCAGCAAAAGGCGCTGCTGACCCGGATCGGCGGCAGGCTGGCCGGCAAGGGCCCCGAGGGAACCGACTACAAGGCGGCGGCCGCCAGCCTGGCCGAGGCGCAGAAGCATTGGGAGGCATTCATCGGCGCGGACTGCGACATCGTCGGATCGGTGTTCGGCTATGGCACCGCGCAGGGACTCGCCGGCGAGGATTGCGTCATCAACCATTATCGCGCGCGAAACGACCAGCTGCGCGAACTGGAAGCGAACTATCTGACGCCTGCTGGTTGATCGGGGCAGGGCGGTCGCGAGGTCAGCGGAAAGCTCGAATGTCCCCCGGACCGGGGCGTCCGGCCCGTGCGATCGATACGGGTTGCCGCGCCGGCTGCAGCGCCAGCCGTTCCGGCACCGGGCGCGCCAGTACGGCGAGGGTGACGAGAAGCCAGCCGGCGGTGACGATGGCGAAGAGGACCAGCATGATCCCGGCCTGGTCGAGGATGATCATCACGGCGCAGGCGGCCGCGAAGAAATCACGCATGGTGAGCCAGGTCAGCCACTGCATGATCACCGACTTGCGTGCATTGACCCGTTGCTTGACCGCATCGAAGGTGAACGGGCCGCCCCTCGCCCGCGCGGTGGCGCCGATCAGGTAGAGGCCGGTCACCAGCAGCATCAGGCCGACGGTGCCGGCGGTGGCCGGGCCGTAGTCGCCCTGGATCCACAGATTTGCGCTGACTCCGGCAAGGAAGGCGAGATTGGTCAGGGCGTCGGTGACGCTGTCGAGCATCGCCCCGGTGCGCGAGGTCCGGAAGGTGGCGCGCGCCACTTCGCCGTCCACGCCGTCGACGATCGAGGCGAGCTGAAACAGGATCGCGCCGGCGACGAGTCCGCCCGGACCGCCCAGGAACAGGCAGATCGCCATGACGATCCCGATCGCCGCGGCGGCAAGCGTCGCGTGAATGGGCTCGACCCCGGGGAAGCGAAGCAGCGAGCGCGTCATTGCCTGCGATACGGGGCGATTGAGGTGGCGTGACACGATGCCGTCGGTCGGCTTGGCCGTGGCGGCGATGATCGTATCGCCGGCACGCTCAAGTCGCTCGCGCTGGATCGTCGCCGATTCCCGAGCGCCGCCGGTGATCAGGTCGCGTGGACAGCGATAGCTCCCCGCGACCGGGGCATTGGGATTATCGAGAAGCCGCTCGATATCTGCGGTCTCGACCAACGCCTCGCCCTGGAGAACGACGCAGGACGGATTCGCCCAAAGCGCGCCCGGCACGCCGTGGCCTACCGCGAATTCGGGCGCGAGCCGCATCAGTTCCGCCCGGCATAGCGGGCTGGGCTGCCAGCCGCCCGCGACCAGCACCAGGCCGTGCCCTTGCGAAAAGGGGCGCTTGCGCAGTGCGATCGATGCCTGATGTGCCGCGCGTGCCGCCGCCGGAACGCCGGCGACCACCTGGTTCGCGGTCGCCTCACTGGAAAACAGGATCGCGATACCGGCCAAAACGCGCAAGCTCCACAGGGCGGTCGTGGGTAGCCGCCGGGGTCGCGTCTATGAAAGGCTTTGCTGCAGTGCAAGACCACTCTGGTCGTAAACGGATGAACCCGGCATCGAATACGACCGACGGCGCCCCACCTGCGGCGGATCGCGGCCATCGGTGTCAGGCGTAACCATATTGCAGCGCCACGGTTTTGGGACTGGCGCTGCATCCGGAGCGGCCTGTCCTGGATGGCGCCGATACCGTATGCCGTGCCGTCTGGTTCATTCTGCAGTGCAGCGTCGCGACGTGCCGCGGCCAGAAGATCTCGTTCAGATCGACGCCAGCAGCATGCGGTACAGGGCCAGATTGGCGGCGGCGAAAGCCGGCCAACTGAGCTCGGCAGCGCGTGCCAGACCGGCCTTCCGCATCATCGCGGCGCGGTCCGGATCGCCGACCACCTCGCGCAGGCCCTGCGCGATCGACGCCACGTCGCCCGGATCGACCAGCCTGGCGGCACCCGCCGTCACCTCGGGCATCGCCGATCGCGCGCTGGTCACGACGGGACACCCACAGGCCATTGCCTCTGCCAGCGGATTGCCGAAACCCTCGCAAAAGGAAGGATGGAGCAGGGCGGCCGCCGAGGAATACAGTTCGACAAGGTCCTGGCGGGTGATGGCGGGCAGGAAGTGAATTCGGTCCGCGATGCCGAGGGTTGTGGCCAGGCGAAGCAGTGCATCGGCACCGCGGCCCATTCGCTGAACGAGGACCAGATCGATGCCGGCATCTCTGGAAAAGGCGGCAGCGAAGGCTCGAATCGCGCCTTCATGATTCTTGTAGGGCGCATTCTGGCCGACCGTCAGGACGAAGCGGCGATTATCGGGCAGGGCCAGCCGCGAGCGCATATCAGCGGTCATGGGTGTGGGGCGGAATTCAGGCGACACACCCGACAGCGTCACATGGACTCGGTCGCCGCGCTCCGGCGCGAGCGCAACGATCTCGTCGCGGCTTGCCGCGCTCACCGTGGCGATCGCCGCCGCGTCGCGTAGCGCACGGCGGATCCCATGGCCATAAAAGGCTCGGTCGATCAGGCCGCGCGGCCGGGACGTGCACAAGTGCGGCGCGGTCAGCCACATGACGTCGTGAACCGTGACCAGGCAGGGCACGGGCAGCCTTGCCGGCATGATGTTCGCCGGTGCGTGGAACAGGTCGATGCCGGACAGGTCGACAACTTGCGGCAGCCACCACATCGTCGCAGGGCCATTGGCCGGTTGCCGGACGACGCGTTCCACAACATTGGCTCGATCGCTCAGCGGGCGATCGAGCGACGGGTGGCGCAGCAGCACGAAATCGAGATCGGGGGCCAGGGCAGGGATGAAATCGACAAGCCCCTGGACCACTTCCCCGATCCCGCTCGGGCGTTCGCGGATATATCGGCAGTCGATGCAGATGGTGCTCACTCGCGTCGCTACTCCGGCTGCAACGTCGTGGGCAATAACCCATTCCCGGGCGACCGCCACGGCCCTTTCCACGCAGCCGCCGGAAGGTGCGAATTGCGCGACCAGATCTGCCCATCTGGACCGAGTGGAACGATTGAGGGTTGCGTTGGATACCAAAAGGCGCGATTTGCTAACAAAATTGAAATTCACGACATAGAGGTGAATTGCGGGCAGCGTGTCCGCAATCGTGGTCGCATTTTGTCATCGTTCAGTCTTCAGTCTTCGATCCGTCGATGCCGGCAGGAGGTGGAGGCTGTTCATAATCGGTTAATGTGGGCCAGTCTTCGGGTGTATTCCAACTGTAGCCTTGTTTCAGGTTGGGTGTAGGAAGTGGCGTACATGAATTGTATCGGGGTGGCAGTGATCGGCGTTGGCAACTGCACAAGCTCGCTGATCCAGCGGGTAGTCCACGATCCCGAAACGGACTCCGCGCGGAGCTCGGTTCATGAAGTTGTTCGCGGCCATGCCACGGGTGACGAAGGCTTCGTCATGGCGGCGGATGTCAACGCCTGTCTCATGGAAGATGGTCGCGTCGCGAGCTGATTGCAGTGCGAGCCCTAGATCGTTCCATGTTTCGGGACCTGTGCCTATGGATCCGGTAATCCTGGCAGGGGGCTTCAGCGGCAGGTTGCGAGCGGTTTCGGAATCGAAGCCGATCACGCCGGTCGCCGAAATTCCACTGTTAGAACTAATGCGAGGCGCCGAGCGCCGCGGAAGCCCGCCGGCGCGCAGGCGGCCTCCGGCGCATGGCTGTTGCACGGCAACCCTGGATATGGATGCGGCGTGGTCGATCGACGTCGATGGTCCGGGGGTGCGCGGACGCGCGGCGGCGCAGGCCGTTCACCACTCTGCCGAACGCCATGACGTCCTGACGGTCACGCAGCCGGTCGCCACGATGCCGGGCTTTCGCGCATGATCGCCAGGCCGGTCCTGCTCGATGTGACGCGTCTGGTTTCGCGCAGCTGGACGCGGCGCTATTCGACCGGGATCGACCGGGTCTGCTACGCCTATCTCGACCAGTTCGGTCCCCGCGCGCAGGCGGTGGTGCAGCATCGCGGCGTCCTGCGGGTCCTGACGCCACGACACTCCGATACGTTGTTCGCGATGCTGACCGGGCCCGACAGCCAGTTTCGCAGCCGGATGATGACCTTCGCGCCTCGCGCCATTGCGACGGCGGCACCGCGGGTCGATGGTCGCCAGGCAATCTACCTGAATGTCAGTCACACCGACTTCGACCTGAGCGATCATATCGGCTGGACGCGGGCGTCCGACCTGCGGCCGGTCTATCTGTTGCACGATCTCATTCCGATAACCCACCCGCATTTCTGTCGGCCGCACGCCGTTCGCCGTCACCGCGGGCGAGTGCTCAACGCGCTGGCGACTGGGGCCGGGATCATCGTGAACTCGGCTGCGACCGCCGAGGATCTCGCCAGCTTCGCGGCGTCTCAGGGCGTAAGGTTGCCGTCGGTGCTGACCGCACCGCTGGCGGGCGCCCCGCTGCAGCACCAGGCCGCAACCGCGGCAGCTGCCGACCCCTATTTCGTGTGCGTCGGGACAATCGAGCCCAGGAAGAATCATCTGGCCCTGCTCCAGCTCTGGGACCGACTGGTCGCGCGGCTGGGCGATCTCGCGCCGCGGCTCGTGGTCATCGGCCAATGGGGCAGCGGATCCGATCCGGTACGCGCAACGCTGAGGACCAACGGCCGGCTTCGCGATCATGTGACGATCATCGATCGCTGCGCCGACGGGGACATGGCGCGCCTGGTGTCCGGTGCCGAGGCGCTGCTGATGCCGACCCTGGCGGAGGGGTTCGGCTTGCCGCTGGTCGAGGCGCTCGAGCTCGGCACGCCGGTCATCGCCAGCGACCTGCCCTGTTTCCGCGAGCTCGGGCAGGGAATACCGACGCTGCTCGACCCGCATGATCTCGACGCCTGGGAGGGCGCCATCCGCAGCTTTTCCGGCGACGGGGGCGACAGATATCGCCAGCTGGGGCTCATGGCGGGATTCCGACCCTATCGGTGGAGCGACCACTTCGCCGGAGTGGAGGCATGGCTTGAAACGCTGTCGTCATGGAGCGGTACCACAAGGTCCGGACCCGTGCCGGCGCTCGACCTCCATGACCATGATGTCCCCCGGTCCGAGACGTCCGGCTGGATGGGGCGCCCGCCCGACACGGGGTTCGTTGCCGGACTGCATCCCACCCCGATCGACCGCTGACCCGACCCTATTGCGAGAATAGAACCCGACGTGCTGCAACGTTACAAAATCGCGAGCCCCCTGTTCCTGCTCCTGGTGGTCATGCCGACCGCCATTGCCGTCCTGTATTTCGGACTCTTCGCCAATGACGTGTATCTTTCGGAATCGCGGTTCGTGGTCCGCAGCCCGAGCAAGAGCAGCATCTCGCCGCTTGGCATGGTGCTGAGCGGCGGCGGACTGACCGGGGCCAGCGAAGAGAGCAACGCCGTTTCCGAATATCTCGAATCGCGCCGCGCGCTTGCCGAGACGGATACCGACGCCCTCGTCCGCAATGCCTATGGTAATCCGGGCATCTTCTGGTTCGATCGCTTCGGCGGCACGTCGGGAACGTCGCGCGAGCAACTGTACAAATATTTCCAGACCAAGGTCGCGGTCGAACAGGGCACGACCACCCATGTCACCAAGCTGACGGTCCGTGCCTTTACCCCGCAGGATGCGCAACGGATCAACGCCCGACTGCTCGAACGGTCCGAGGCGCTGGTGAACAGCCTGTCGGAGCGCGCCAGGGCGGATTCGATCGCGATCGCGACCGGCGAGGTGAATGATGCCAAGCGGGTGGCGCAGGACGCGGCCATTGCGCTGTCGCGCTTCCGGAACCAGCAGGGCGTGATCAATCCCGAGCAGCAGGCGACCGCCCGCCTGCAGATGATCTCCAAGCTTCAGGACGAGCTGATCTCGGCCCGTACCCAGTTGCAGCAGCTCCAGACATACACCCCCGAGGCATCGCAGATCTCGTTCCTGCGCGTGCGGGTGGCGGCGCTGCAGCGTGAAATCGACCAGCAGACGGCCGGTGTCGCCGGCGGCAATCGATCGCTGTCCTCGGCGGCTGTTCGCTATCAGGAGCTGCAACTGACCTCGCAATTCGCCGAGAAGCAGCTCGCCGCCACGCTCGTCTCGCTGCAGGACGCGCAGGCGGAAGCGCGCCGCAAGCGTGCCTATATCGAGCGGATCGCGAACCCGAGCCTGCCCGACTATGCGGTCGAGCCGCGTCGCTATCGCGGCATCATCGCGACCTTCATCCTCGGCCTGCTCGTCTGGGGTGTCGTGTCGATGCTGATGGTCGGTGTGCGGGAGCACCGCGACTGATGGAGCGCGAGGTTTCCAGCCAGCCGTCGCTCCGGGAAAGTGGCAGGGTCCAGATCCGGATCCTGAGCGCGCTGCTCATCCGCGAGATGCTGACCCGCTATGGCCGGCACAATATCGGCTTCCTGTGGCTGTTCGTCGAGCCGATGATCTTCACGCTCGGGGTCACCGCATTGTGGACCGCAACCAAGTCAGTCCATGGCAGCGATCTGCCGATCGTCGCCTTTGCGCTGACCGGCTATTCGAGCGTGCTGTTGTGGCGCAACATGCCGGGCCGCTGCATCGGCGCGCTGTGGAACAACCTGGCGCTGATGTACCATCGCAACATCAAGGTGCTCGACATCTATGTCGCGCGCCTGCTGCTCGAATTCGGCGGCGCGACGATTTCGTTCACGACGCTCAGCATCGTGTTCATCTCGCTGGGGTGGCTGTCGCCGCCCGAGGACTTCATGGAAGTGGTGGCCGGCTGGCTGCTGATCGCCTGGTTCGGATCGGTGCTTGCGATCACGCTGGGCGCGCTGTCGCATGAGAGCGAACTTGTCGACAAGCTGTGGCATCCGGCGTCGTACCTCATCTTCCCCCTGTCGGGTGCCGCCTTCATGGTCGACGCGCTGCCGCCGATCGCACAGGAGATCGTGCTCTACATCCCGATGGTCCACGGGGTGGAGATCGTCCGCGAAGGCTATTTCGGATCGCGGGCGCATGCGCATTACGACCTCGGCTATGTCATCCCGTTCACCCTGATACTCAGCTTCATCGCGATGATGCTGGTGCGCTCGGTCGCCCGACGGGTGGTGCCGGAATGATCACGGTCCGCGACATCCGCAAAATCTATCCGACGCGGTTCGGCGAGAATCTCGTGCTGGACGGGGTCAGCTTCGACCTGCGCATGGGCGAGCGGTTCGGGGTGCTTGGCCGCAACGGTGCGGGCAAGTCGACCATGATCCGCCTGGTCAGCGGCGCGGAGCGTCCGACCGGGGGAACGATCGACCGGCAGATGTCGGTTTCCTGGCCGCTGGCATTCGGGGGCGCGTTTCAGCACCAGCTGACGGGCGTCGACAATATCCGGTTCATCAGCCGGATCTATGCCCAGGACTTCAAGAGCAACCTTGCCTTTGTCGAGGAGTTTGCCGAACTCGGGCCGTATCTGCGCGAACCGGTTCGCACCTATTCGTCCGGCATGCGCGCGCGTCTGGCGTTCGCGATCTCGATGATCATCGAATTCGACTGCTTCCTGATCGACGAGATCGGTGCGGTCGGCGATGCGCGGTTCCACGCGCGGTGCGATTACGAGCTGTTCGAGAAGCGCGCGGATCGGGCGATGATCATCATCTCGCACGATGCGGCCTATATCCGCGATCACTGCAATCGCTGGGGGGTGCTGCATGACGGCAAGCTGGTGCTCTACGACGATTTCGAGCTGGCCTATGCCGACTTCAAGGAACTGATTGGCTGGAAGCCCCCTCCGGGCTGGCCGCATGTCGAGGTATCTACTGCGTGAAGCTTTCCCTGTTTCCCCGCCGCCACGGGTCCGTGGTCGTTCGTCAGGACAAGGTTCCCCCCAACCTGTACCGGCCGGTGTCGCAGGCCTGCACCCAGGATCAGATGATCGATCCTGCCTATGCCTATTGGTGCGCGCGCATCGCGGAAGTGCCCCGCATGCACCGCAAGCAATGGGAATTCTGCTACATCCTGCAGGTTCTGGCGCGCTATGGGATGCTGGCGCCCGGCCTGCGCGGTCTGGGCTTCGGCGTGGGCGGCGAACCGCTGGCGGCCGTGTTCGCCGCGCGAGGCGCGTCGATCCTCGCGACCGACCTGGAACCGCAGCGGGCGGCAGAGGAAGGCTGGGTGGATACGGCGCAGCACGCCTCGGGGAAGGAGGCGCTCAACGATCGCGGCCTGTGCGACCCGGCGACGTTCGACGCGCTGGTCGATTTCCGCTTCATGGACATGAACGCGATCGGCTCCGACCTGGCGGGCGAGTTCGATTTCTGCTGGTCGGCCTGCGCGCTGGAGCATCTCGGGTCGATCCGCCAGGGGCTGGAGTTCATCGAGCACTCGGTCGATTGCCTGAAGCCCGGCGGGCTGGCGGTGCATACGACCGAGTTCAACTGCGAGTCCGACGACGATACGCTGGACGATGCGTCGACCGTGCTGTTCCGCAAGCGCGACTTCCTGGAACTGGCCAACCGGCTGGCCGCGAAGGGATGCCACCTGGCATTCAACTTCGAACTCGGGGAACAGCCGCTGGACAAGCATATCGACGTTGCTCCGTACAGCGTCGACAATCACCTCAAGCTGCGCATCGATCAGTGGGTGACGACGTCGTTCGGGATCGTCGTGCGCAAGCCGTTGCCACGGCGATGACGGCGATGAAGATCCTGATCGATGGCTATAATCTCGGGCTCGAGAAGGGCACGGGCGTGGCCACCTATGCCCGCAACCTGAGCTACGAGCTTCACAATCTCGGTCACTCGGTATCGGTGCTGTATGGCAACCACGCCTCGTCGGCCAAGGACGGGTTGTTGCGCGAGGTGTCGTTCTTCGACGGGGCCGAAGAGCGGCGCGGGATCGTCGATATCCTCACCCAGGTCCAGCACGCCGTTCGCGGGCCGCTCGGCCACAGCGCCGCCGCAGTGCCCATGACCGGCGCGGTCATCTCGCGAACCTTCGAGGCGCGGCTTCCCTATTTCGACCGGATGCTGAATGCGTCGGACGTGTTCAAGCGGTCGCAGAGCGCCTTCAAGCTGTGGGGCGGCCTGTCGCGCGTCCGGGTCGACGACGATCCCGACCTGGTGCACTGGACCTATCCGCTGCCGCTGACGGTGGCGGGCAGGCCGAACCTCTACACGGTGCACGACATCGTGCCGCTCCGGCTTCCCTATACGACGCTGGACCACAAGCGCCGCTATCTCCAGCTTCTGCGCAAGCTGGACAGGTCGGCCGATCATTTCGTCACGGTGTCAGAATGTTCCAAGCGCGACATGGTCGAAATCCTGGGGATCTCGCCCGACCGGATCACCAACACCTACCAGTCGGTGGACATCCCCGCGTCGCTGAGGGAAAAGTCCGAGGCGCAGGTCGCGCGGGAGGTCGAGGGCCTGGCCGGGGTTCCGTACAAGGGCTATTTCCTATTCTGGGGATCGATCGAGCCGAAGAAGAATATCGGCCGGATGATCGAGGCCTATCTGGTCAGCAAGGTCGATGCGCCGCTGGTCATCATCGGTGCCCAGGCATGGCGATCCAAGGGCGAGCTCAAGCTGCTCGGCAGTGCCGAGACGGGTCCCGGCGTCGATGCCGGGAAACGCATCGTCCGACTGCCCTATGCGTCGTTCGGGCTGCTGGTCAGCCTGATCCGCGGCGCCCGCGCGGCGCTGTTCCCGTCGCTCTACGAGGGGTTCGGCCTGCCGGCGCTGGAAGCGATGCTGCTTGGAACGCCGGTGATCTGTTCGAACACCTCTTCGTTGCCGGAGGTCGCGGGCGACGCGGCGTTCATGGTTGACCCCTATGATACCGTCGCGCTGACATCGGCGATCCGGACGGTCGATGCGGACGAAGGGCTGAGGGACGATCTTGGCCGTCGCGGTGTCGCCCAGGCCGCGCAGTTCAGCCCCGCTGCCTATCGCGAGCGGCTGGACGGTCTCTACCGGCGGTTCCGCTGATGCGAAACGAATACAAACGAATGGAAAGACGCATGTCCGCTTTTGAAGGCGCTCTGGAAATGGCCCGCAGGTCGCGACGCCCGTTCTCGATCGCGCTGCTTGCCCTGGCTCTTGCCGGTTGCACCACGCTGGGTGCGCCGGGCCCCTCGACCGGGGCCGTGAAGCGTGCCGCCGATCAGAATTATGCCGCCGGATCGATCAAGCTGGTCGATCTCGACGATCAGGTGGTCGAACGCGTTTCGGCCTTTGGCGTGTCGCGGCGCTTCTCCGAAGTCTTCGGCGACGCGGCGCCGATGGGGACGATCATCGGTCGTGGCGACGTCGTCGATATCGCCATCTGGGAGGCGCCGCCGGCGGTCCTGTTCGGCGTGACCAGCGTCGATGCGCGGCTGGCAGCCAACCCGCTCGTCGCACAGAGCGCATCGATCCCCCAGCAGATGGTCGGCGATGACGGCAGGGTGTCGATCCCGTTCGTCGGAACTGTCGTCGTCGCCGGACGCTCGACCGCCGAGGTCGAGCGGGAGATCGTGCGCCGGCTGACCGGCAAGGCACATGGTCCGCAGGCCGTCGTGCGACTGGTCCAGAACGAGGCCCGCAACGTCACCGTCATCGGCGAGGTGGCAAACAACCGCCGCGTGCCGCTGAGTTCGCGCGGCGAACGCCTGCTCGACGTGCTGGCGGCTGCGGGCGGGAGCAAGCAGCCGGTTGGCAAGACGACGGTGCAGGTGTCGCGTGGCTCCACTGCAGCGGTCATGCCGCTGGAGACGGTGATCCGCGACTCCAGCCAGAATATCCGCCTTCGCCCCGACGATGTGGTGACGGTGCTGTTCCAGCCCTACAGCTTCATCGCGCTGGGCGCGGTGACGCAGAATGCCGAGGTTCCGTTCGAGGGATCGGGCCTGACCCTGGCGCAGGCGCTGGGCCGGATCGGCGGGCTTCGCGACGATCGGGCCGATGTGAAGGGCGTGTTCATCTTCCGGATGGAGGATCCCAGCGCACTCGATCCCGCGGTCGCCGCCACCGCCCGCAAGACGTTGGACGGCAAGATCCCGGTCATCTACCGCCTGAACCTGTCGAACGCCTCGAGCTTCTTCGTGGCCCAGAACTTCGCGATCCGCGACGACGACATCCTCTATGTCTCGAACGCCCCCGGCGTCGATCTTCAGAAGTTCCTGTCGACGCTGTCCAATCTCGCTTTCTCCACGATCGCGATCGGCAATGCGCTCAACTGATCGATGCGCAACCGGGACCATCGCATGACGGGATCTCCGCATCGTCCGGCTCGACACCGGGCGACCGGGCATTCCGCCGTCCGTGCAATTCTTGAACGAAGGATTTTTTCTTGACGTCTTACGCGCGCTACGATGGCGCCACGCTGCCGCGTGCGGTCGGGTCCGATCTGCCGAGCGGGTCGCGGGTGTCCGACGGCCGGGCCGGGCATCTGTGCTTCGGCCCCTATGCCACGCTCGACCCGGGCACCTATGTCGCAGGCTATTATGTCCGAAAGCTTCCGGGTTCCTCGCGCGGCCAGATCGATTTCGACGTGTTCGTCGCCGGCCGCGAGGTGCTGGCGCACCGCACCGTCTCGACCGAGACGCTGTTCGAGGACACATTGGCATTCCTGACGGTCGAGTTCTCGGTCGATGAGCGCGCCGAGCGGACGGAAGTGCGGCTTTATGTCCATCACGGCGTGCTCGTCGAAATCTCGGAACTGGTGATCTTCTCCACCCGACCGCGTAACTGGGGCGGCAAGTGAGCCGGGGCATCGGACGGATACTGGGGCGGCGGACTGGTTCTGCCGGGGCTCCGGGCGCGATCCGCGGCCCCTCGTCACTGACCCTGGCGGACCTGGCGCGCCGTATCGAGGAAGTGGGCAATGTGGGCGCCCGGCATGCTGAAGCCTATGTCGATCATCGGCTGGCGACCCTCCGGTCGGCTCCGGACGACAGCGGCCGGCGGATCGAGGCGCGCGCCTTGCTCGCATCTCAGGAAGCCAAGGCCTATGCCGACAGTTCGATCGGCAGCCTCAGCATGGCGTTGCGCGGCATGAGCCGGGTCGTGCTCCGGCTGTCGCGGCGCGTCGACCAGATCGAAGGGCAGAGCGGCGACGCAGTCGGGCGGGGTCCGAATGGGGATGCCGCCGTCGCGCCTGACCGGGGAATCGACCGCCGCGACACCGACACCATGACGGATCTCAAGGCCGATCTGCTGCGGATCGAAGCCATGGTGGAGGATGTGGCGGGGCGTCTCGCGGATCTGGAACGCCGGCAGGGCACGGCGAACCCGCAGGCGTCGTCGGGGCAGCGGTCGAACGAGTCCTGACCTTCGCAATGCCAGTGCACCCGGCCTGGCGCGGACAGATGTTGCTGGTGGCCTCAGGCACCTGATGGAAGAATTCGATGATGACCAACTTGGCCAAGACGGGTTTTGAGAATGCGGAGGAAGCTTCGGTTTCCTTCTCGGTCGTGATCAATACCGACAACCGGCTGGACTATCTCAAGCGCACCCTGGGCGGGCTGCGCTATTCGAGATATCGCAATTTCGAGGTGTGCGTGGTCGCCGGGCCGACGCCCGATGGCACGCGCGAATATCTCGAGACGCTGAAGGGCGAGATAAAGGTCGCCCATTGCCCCGAACGCATCCTGTCGATGTCGCGCAACATCGGCATCGCGATGGCGGCGGGCGATGTCGTCTGCTTCATCGACGACGACGCGGTGCCGGAGCCCGAATGGCTCGGCGACCTCGCCGAGGCGTATCGCGATCCCGATGTCGGTGCCGCGGGCGGCTTCGTCTATGACAATAGCGGCGTGAACTTCCAGGCGCGCTACGTCACCACCAACCGACTGGGCTATCCCACCGACTGGAATGTCCCGGCGCCGCACATCAACTTTCCGTTTGCGCTCGATTATCCGCACCTGCTCGGCACCAATTGCTCGTTCCGGCGGTCGGCGCTGCTGGAGATTGGCGGGTTCGACGAGGAGTTCGAATATTTCCTCGACGAAACCGATGTCTGTTGCCGGATCAACGACGCCGGCTATCGCATCGCCCAGCTGTCCAACGCATTCGTGCATCACAAATATGCGCCCAGCCATCTGCGCGACGAACGCAAGATCGTGCGCAACTGGTATCCGCTGCTGAAGAACCGGATCTATTTCGGACTGCGCAACGGGTTGAACCATCACAGCAAGCACGAGGTGGTCGAAGCCGGCCTGGCCGATGCGCGCGGTTGGGAGCACGGCATCGAGTGCGGCCGGCAGTCGGGCGACTATAGTGCCGAAGAGGTGGTGCGTTTCTACGACGAAGCCGAGCGCGCTGTCCGCGACGGCCAGGCCCGCGCGAGCGAGCCGGCCAAGATGCTGAGCGAAGCGACGCGGGTGGCGTATCGGTCGGACTTCAGCCGCTATCCGGTGATCCTGCCGGACGAGGATCGTTCGACCATCTGTTTCGTGACGCAGGATTATCCGCCGGGCCAGAATGGCGGCATCGCGCGCAACGTCGCACAGCTGGCGCGTTCCTTCGCCGCCGAAGGGCATCAGGTCCATGTGCTGACGAAGTCGCGCGGGACGGGGACGCTCGATTTCGAGGACGGCGTCTGGGTCCACCGGGTCGAGATGCGGCACTTCCCCGAACCCAGCCCGTCGCCGATCGCGCCGCATGCCGTGCCGTCGCACATCTGGAATTATGGCCAGACCATGCTGGCGGAGGTTCGGGCGATCGACGCCAAGCACAAGGTGGACATCGTCTATTGCCCGCTCTGGGACTGCGAGCCGCTGGCCTTCCTGCTGAGCGGCGAGTTTCCGCTGATCGTCGCGCTCCAGACGACGATGCGGTTCTGGCTGGAGAGCCAGCCGTTGAAGGTCGCCGATGCCGAATGGATGCGTGAGTTCGGTCGACCGATCCTGGCGATGGAGGAACTGATCCTCCAGAACGCCGGCATGATGCATGCGAACAGCCGGGCGATCGTGCGCGACATCCGCGAGCAATATGGTCTGGCGCTGCCCGAAGACCGCCTGTTCTACTCCCCGCATGGCATGGAGGACTGGTCGCAGGGCATGGAGCCGGCGCCGCCCGCCACGGGAGGCGAAACGCGGATGCTGTTCGTCGGGCGACTGGAATCGCGCAAGGGCATCGACGTCCTGCTCGAGGCGATCCCCCAGGTGCTTCAGGCCTATCCGAACGCTATTCTCGACATCGTCGGCGACGACACGATCCCGCGCCCCGACGGCACGACCTACAAGGGCGAGTTTCTCAAGCGGAAGCTGCCCATGGCGGTGGCGAGCCGGATCCGCTTTCATGGCCGGGTCGAGGAAGACGAACTGCGCCGCTTCTACCAGAAGTGCGACATCTTCGTCGCGCCGTCGCGGTATGAATCCTTCGGACTGGTCTTCCTGGAGGCGATGGTGTTCGGCAAGCCGGTGATCGCCGGCGACGCGGGCGGCGGGCCCGAGGTGGTGACCGATGGCGAAAGTGGTCTGCTGGTCCCGCCCGGTGATTCGGTCGCGCTGGGCGCCGCACTGGAGCGATTGCTCGCCGATCCGCTGCTCCGATCGCGCCTGGGAGCGAATGCGCGGCGCCATTACGAAACCCGCTTTACCGACGCCGTCATGGTGCGGGACTTTCTGGCTGCCTTCGTGCGGATGGGAGTCCGCGAGGAACGAGGCACCGCGATCGAGGCGCCGTCGGGATCGGATCAAATGAAGCGCATGCAGCTGGCTTCGGCCGGCGCCTGAACGCTCGGGAACATTGGAAAGAGGGACGATGACTTTAAGGCAGCCTATCGCTGAAGCGCTCTCGCAGGGCGTGTGCCGCACCATCCGGGCGACCGGATGGGAGCGGATTCCCAACCCCGCGCTCGGCGCGGACGCGCTTCGCACCTATCGCTTCGGCGAGCCGCTGGTGCTGATGTGCTCTGCCGAGACGACAGCGCTCCAGTTCCTGGCGCATGAATGGAGCGGGGCGGTGATCATCAAGACCGACGCCGGCTCCGAGCTGGTGTCGCTGTCGCGCGATCATGGCGGCGAGATCGTCGAGGCCAGGCTGCCGAAGCATGATCGCGACTTCGAGGTCAGCATCGAATCGATCGCGGTATCGGGGCGCGAGCCGGAGCGGTGCGAGGCCTGGCTGCTCGGCGTGATGTTCGATGGGGTAGCCCAGCCGGTGTCGCGTTCGCTGCTCCTGAACCAGTGGACCAAGATCGTGTACGGCGACTGGGGCGAGTTCCTGGTGCTGGCGAGCGACGAGGTGATACCCGGCGCGATCGTTCGCGAGGGCGCCTGGGCGCCGCGGGACATCGAGCTGTTCCAGCAACATATCGGGGAGGGCGATGTCGTCCTCGATGTCGGCGCCAATTTCGGGCACCACTCGGTCGTCTTCTCAAAGCTGGTCGGCGACGCGGGACGGGTGATCGCGATCGAGGCCCAGTCGCTGATGTACCGGCTGGTGCACGCCAATGCGGCGCTGAACCGCCGGTACAATATCCTGCCCATCCACGCCGCCGCCGGTGCCGAGGAGGGCAGCGTCACCATGTTCTCGGTCGATTATGACGGAGATCATAATTTCGGCGCGCTGGCGGTCGACACCGAAAACGACGCTGAGGACGCGCGAGGCGAGCGCGTGGCGGTTCATACGCTCGACACGCTCCTGCCGCAGCATCTGGAGGGGCGGCCGGTCCGCTTCGTGAAGATCGACGTTCAAGCCTATGAACTTTACGTGCTGAAGGGGATGGCGGAGACGATCTCGCGTGATCGTCCGACGATCTTCATCGAGATCTCGCCCTATTGGATGCGTCGCGCCGGCTATGACTATGTCGAGATCTACGACTTCCTGCGCGCGCGGGGCTATGATTTCATTCACCGCGACGGGATCGTGCCTGGCCCGAACGGCGTGCCCGAAGTCGCGGAGGACGACAAGATCGAATGGGATCTGCTGGCGGTGCCGCAGGCCGCGGACAAGGGGCAGGCGGCCGAGGCGCCCTAACCGGCGCGTCGAGCGCGCCGGGGCGCATCCGATTTCTCGCCGTGCAGCTTGGCGGCTGCGCGGCCAGTCGGCATAACGCTGGGGACTCCGGCCAAAAGGGGCCGGCACAGACATGCGAGGACCGATGCGGCGCCTGATCCTGATTCTTCTCGGCGTGGTTGCGCTTGCGGCGGCGGCCTGGTTCCTGTTCTTCAGGGGATCGGGCACGCCGCCGGTCTATGCGGTCACCGTGGTCAAGACGATGCCGCACGATCCCGACGCCTTCACCCAGGGCCTGTTCTACCGCGACGGCCATTTCTACGAGAGCACGGGCGGCGAGGGGACGTCGAACCTGCGCAAGGTCGATCCGGCGACCGGCAAGGTGCTGCAGCAGCAGGATCTGAGCCCGGCCTATTTCGGCGAAGGCATCGTCGACTGGGGCGACCGCGTCCATCAGGTCACGTGGAAGAACCAGCAGGGCTTCACCTACACGATCAAGGATTTCACCCCGCAGCCGGGCTTTTCCTATGAGGGCGAGGGCTGGGGCCTGACCCGCAACGACAAGAACATCATCCTCAGCGACGGAACGCCGGTGCTCCGCTTTCTCGATCCCGCCACGATGAAGGAAGTGTCGAAGCTGACCGTCACCGCAAACGGCTGCCCCGTCGAGGAGCTCAACGAGCTCGAATGGGTCGATGGCGAGATCTATGCCAATATCTGGCAGACCAAGCTGATCGCGCGGATCGATCCGGCGACCGGCAAGGTGACGAGCTTCCTCGATGTGACCGGTCTCGGGCCGCAGACCAGCGACCCGGATGCGGTTCCCAACGGCATCGCCTATGATCCCGCGGGCAAGCGGCTGTTCCTGACCGGCAAGCGCTGGCCCGAACTGTACGAGGTCCGCGAAGGGTCGCGCCAGCCCGATTCCGCGCCGGCAATGGGGCAGGCGGCGCAAATCATGGCGTGCAAGGCGGGCGGCTGACCGCATGCGCCATGACGATAATCTGACGGCGGATCGCCCGACCTTCGTCACCCATCTCGAATGTTCGATGACCGGCGAGCGCTATGAGGCCGATCGCCTGCACGGACTGTCGGCGGTCGGCCGGCCGTTGCTGGTACGCTATGATCTGGCGGCGGCAGCCCGGGCGCTGACCCCCGAGGTGCTGGCCGGGCGACCGGCCGACCTGTGGCGCTACCGCGAGATCCTGCCGGTTCGCCGGACGGAGAATATCGTCAGCCTGGGCGAGATCGCGACGCCGATCGTCGATTTGCCCGCGGTGGCACGCGCGGCCGGTGCGTCGAACCTGTGGGTGAAGGACGAGGGGCGGCTGCCGACCGGATCGTTCAAGGCGCGTGGCCTCGTCATGGCGATCGCGATGGCCCGGGAGCTGGGCGTCACCACCATCGCGATGCCGACCAACGGCAATGCCGGCGCAGCGGCCGCTGCCTATGCCAGCCGCGTCGGGATCGAGGCGGTGATCTTCTGCCCCGCCGATACGCCCGAGATCAACGTGCGCGAGATCGCCGCACAGGGCGCGCGCGTCTATCGGGTCAACGGCCTGATCGACGATTGCGGCAAGCTGGTGGGGCAGGGTGCGAAGGCGCGCGGCTGGTTCGACCTGTCGACGCTGAAGGAGCCGTACCGGATCGAGGGCAAGAAGACGATGGGCCTCGAACTGGCCGAGCAGTTCGGCTGGGAACTGCCCGACGCGATCTTCTATCCCACCGGCGGCGGCACCGGGTTGATCGGCATGTGGAAGGCGTTCGACGAGATGGAGGCGCTCGGCTGGATCGGGTCGAAGCGGCCGCGCATGTACGCCGTCCAGGCCGAGGGCTGTGCGCCGATGGTGCGCGCCTGGCAGCAGGGCGAGCGCCATGCCACCCGCTGGGAGGATGCGCATACCGTCGCGGCGGGCATCCGCGTGCCGCAAGCGGTAGGCGACTTCCTGATCCTCGATGCCGTACGCCAGTCGAACGGCGCCGCGCTGGCGGTCAGCGATGCCGCGATCCTGCAGGCGGTGGACGATGCCGCGCGCACCGATGGCCTGCTGCTCTGCCCGGAGGGTGGCGCGACGCTCGCCGCATGGCGGAACGCGCTGGCCGAAGGACTGGTCGCTCCCGACGACAAGGTGCTGCTGTTCAACTGCGCGACCGGGTTGAAATACCCGATGGCGGATCAGTCGCGCACGCTGGACCGCAACGGCCCGATCGACTTCGCGTCGCTCTAGGCGGACGCTGACGGGCGGCGTGGCGACCGATCAGGCGTCGATCGCGTCTTCCTCCAGTCGCGCCGCATTTTCCTGGATGAAGGCGAAGCGGTGGGCGGGGTTGTTGCCCATCAGCCGATCGACCAGATCCTTCACGCCCGCGCGTTCTTCATATTCCTGCGGCAGCGTGACGCGCAGCAGGCCGCGCGTCTTCGGGTCCATCGTGGTTTCCTTCAACTGGTTGGGGTTCATCTCGCCCAGACCCTTGAAGCGGCTTACCTCGACCTTCTTGCCCTTGAAGTCCTTCTTCTCGATCTGCGCGCGGTGCGCATCGTCGCGGGCGTAGATGCTCTTCGCGCCCACAGTGAGTCGATAGAGCGGCGGCTGCGCCAGATAGAGGTGCCCGCGCCGGACCAGATCGGGCATCTCTTGGAAGAAGAAGGTCATCAGCAACGTCGCGATATGGGCGCCGTCGACGTCCGCGTCGGTCATGATGATGATGCGTTCGTAGCGCAGATTGTCCGGCTGGCAGTCCTTGCGCGTGCCGCAGCCCATGGCGAGGATCAGGTCGGCGATCTCCTGATTGGCCAGGATCTTCGCGCTGGTCGCCGAGGCGACGTTCAGGATCTTGCCGCGGATCGGCAGGATTGCCTGGGTCTTGCGGTCGCGCGCCTGCTTGGCGCTGCCGCCGGCCGAATCGCCCTCGACGATGAACAGCTCGGTATTGGCGGGATCGTCCGCGGAGCAATCGGTCAGCTTGCCCGGCAGGCGCAGCTTGCGGCCCGAGGTCGCGGTCTTGCGCTTGACCTCGCGTTCCTGCTTGCGGCGCAGGCGGTCGTCCATTTTCTCGAGCACATAGCCCAGCAGCGCCTTGCCGCGGTCCATGTTGTCGGCAAGGAAATGGTCGAAATGGTCGCGCACCGCCTTCTCGACCAGCCCCGCCGCCTCGGGTGAGGTCAGCCGGTCCTTGGTCTGCGACTGGAACTGCGGATCGCGCACGAACACCGACAGCATCAACTCGCTGCCCGTCATCACGTCGTCCGCGGTGATGTCCTTGGCCTTTTTCTGCCCGACCAGGTCGCCGAAGGCGCGGATGCCCTTGGTCAGCGCGGCGCGCAGGCCGGCCTCGTGCGTGCCGCCATCGGGGGTGGGGATGGTGTTGCAATACCAGCTGTACGACCCGTCGCTCCAAAGCGGCCAGGCGACCGCCCATTCGACGCGGCCCTGATTCTCGCCGGGGAACTCCTGCGATCCCGAGAAGAAGTCGCTGGTCGCGCAGTCACGCTTGCCGAGTTGCTCCTTGAGATGATCGGCCAGTCCGCCGGGGAACTGGAACACCGCCTCGGCCGGGGTATCGTCGGTGATGACCGACGGGTCGCACTTCCAGCGAATCTCGACGCCCGCGAACAGATAGGCCTTTGACCGGGCCAGCTTGTACAGCCGGGCCGGCTTGAAGTGCATCTCCGGGCCGAAGATCTCGGGATCGGGGGTGAAGATGACGCTGGTGCCCCGGCGATTCTGGGTCGGGCCGACATGCTCGATCGGCCCCAGCGTCTGGCCCTGGCTGAAGCGCTGGCGATAGAGTTGCTTGTCGCGCGCGACCTCGACGATCGTCTCGATCGACAATGCGTTGACCACGCTGATGCCGACACCGTGCAGGCCGCCCGAGGTCGCATAGGCCTTACCCGAGAATTTGCCGCCCGAATGCAGCGTCGACAGGATCACCTCGAGCGCCGACTTGTCGGGAAATTTGGGGTGCGGATCGGTCGGGATGCCGCGGCCATTGTCGATGATGGTCAGCCGGTTGCCCTTGTCGAGCACGATCTCGATCCGGCTGGCATGGCCTGCCACCGCCTCGTCCATCGCATTGTCGAGCACTTCGGCGGCGAGGTGATGGAAGGCGCGCTCGTCGGTGCCGCCGATATACATGCCGGGCCGGCGACGGACGGGCTCCAGCCCTTCCAGCACCTCGATCGAGGAAGCGTCATAGGTGCCGGCTACCGGGGTGGGGGCAGCGAACAGATCGTCGTCGGACTTTGTGGCCATGGCGGAACGTATAGGGGGTGAACGGCTGGCACGCAAAGGGCGCGCCGATCCTGGGGAGCGCGCGGCACGACCGGCGGATTTGATCCAGAACGGACCTGTTGTCGAAATGACACACTGCACAAATCGTTTCGCAGGTGCGGGATATCAAAGGGTCGAACTGCGTTCTCCCACTCCCTGTATATGAATGGAGTTCCCCATGTATCTGCGTACCCTGATGGGCGCCGCCACCGGCG
Organism: Sphingomonas rustica; assembly: GCF_039652585.1. Taxonomy (NCBI): domain Bacteria; kingdom Pseudomonadati; phylum Pseudomonadota; class Alphaproteobacteria; order Sphingomonadales; family Sphingomonadaceae; genus Sphingomonas; species Sphingomonas rustica. The sequence continues at coordinate 33,160 of NZ_JBDIZK010000013.1, forward strand.
CGCTGGTTCTTGCTGCATCCCCCGCCTTTGCCCAGGATGCCCCCGAGCAGGAATTCAGCGGTCCCTATATCGGCGCTTCCGTCGGCTATTCGTTCCAGGGAAATGACGTCGGCGAATCGATCCTGTTCGATCGCGACCTGAACGGTTCGTTCGGCGATACCGTCGTCACCTCGGGCGGCGCCAACGCCTTCTCGCCGGGCTTCTGCAACGGCGCAGCCACTTCGAGCGCGAACGTTGCCTGCGCCAACGACAAGGACGGCATCAACTACGCCGCCCGCGTCGGCTGGGACTTCCAGTCTGGCAACCTGGTATTCGGTGTCGTCGGCGATATCGGCAAGACCGACATCCGCGACAGCGTCAGCGCATTCAGCACCACGCCGGCTGCGTACACGATGACCCGCGAGATCGACTGGAACGCCGGCCTGCGCCTGCGCGCCGGTTATGCGGCAGGCGGCAAGACGCTGTTCTACGCAACTGGCGGTGGCGCCTATGCCAAGGTCGATCACAGCTTCTCGACCACCAATACGGTCAACAGCTTCACGGCGACCGGCAAGGACGACGTGTGGGGCTGGGCTGCCGGCGGCGGTGTCGAGCAGAAGATCGGCCGCAACTTCTCGGTCGGTGTCGAGTATCTCTACACCCGCTACAATGATGACGACTACAATGTCCGCGTCGGTGCGGGTACTGCGGTTCCGACCAGCCCGTTCCTGCTGGGCGGCGCCGGCGGCACCGACCTGATCCGTTCGGACAACCGTTTCGATCATCACGCCATTCGCGCGACGGCGGCCTTCCGCTTCTGATCCCGCGTTGACGCAAAGGAAAAGGGCCGGTGGAGCGATCCACCGGCCCTTTTTTCATGCCCGTGAAGGGAAGATCAGCGAACCCGCGGGCCGCCGAACGGCAGCGGCGGCGGCGGGCGCCGGTCGCGGCGCGGCAACTGTGCCTGATAGGCGTGGCCGCAATGCGCGACGCAATAGGGGAAGCCCGGGTTCACCTTGTCGCCACAGAAGTGGAAGTCGGGCTCGCCCGGATGGCCCAGCGGCCATTTGCAAATCTTGTCGTTCAGATCGAGCAGGCTGGTCTTGCCAGCGATCGCATCCGAAGGCTTGGCCGGGACCAGGCGGCGCGGCGGCGCGGGCTGGGCCGGGGGCGCCTGCTCGCCGGGATTCTGGCGAACGAAACCACCGGGGCCGACCGAGCGCAGCACCGGACCATCGGGAACCGGGCGCGGCTCGACCGGGGCGGCCGCAGGCTCGGCGGTGACGGGCGCGGGCGCGGCGGGTGCGGGCGCACGCTCGACCGGTGCGCGCACGACCTCGGGTGCCGGGGCGGCAACCTTGGGCGGGGGTGCCGGCTTCGGCTCGACCGGCGCGGCCGGTGCAGCGGCAGCCGCGGTCTTCGCCTCGCTCGACTTCACCGGCGAAGGACGCGACGGCAGGCCCAGGCGATGCGCCTTGCCGATCACCGCGTTGCGGCTGACGCCGCCCAGTTCCTCGGCGATCTGCGTCGCGGTCAGCCCGCTGTTCCACATCTTCCTCAGCGTATCGATACGCTCTTCAGTCCAGCTCATCTTCGTCCTTCAACTTGCGGGCGGCGGCGGCAGCGGTTACCCGCACAGCCATGAGCAGCCACCCCGAAATCGGTCAAGCCCAACTGCCCCAACAGGGCGTACCGGTGATCCGCAACGTCAATTGGGGAGGGCTCAGGACCCTATATGTGAAGGAGGTGCGCCGTTTCTTCAAGGTGCAGCTCCAGACTGTCTGGGCGCCTGCGGTCACGACGCTGTTGTTTCTGGTCATTTTCACCGTCGCGCTGGGCGGTGGCGGGCGCACCGTTCCGCTCCAGGGGCGCGAGGTCCACTTCGCCGATTTCATCGCCCCGGGCCTGATCGTGATGGGCATGCTCCAGAACGCGTTCGCCAATGCCAGCTTCTCGCTGCTGGTCGGCAAGATCCAGGGGACGATCGTCGACTATCTGATGCCGCCGCTGTCGACCGCCGAGTTGCTGGCGGCGTTGACCGGCGGCGCAGTGACCCGCGCCTTTTGCGTCGGCGCTGCGGTGTGGGTGGCGATGGCCATCTGGCCGGGCGTGAACGTCACGCCACAGCATCTCTGGGCAGTGTTGTGGTTCGGACTGCTGGGGTCGACCTTCCTCGCGCTGCTCGGCGTGCTGACGTCGATCTGGGCGGAGAAGTTCGATCATGCCGCGGCAGTGACCAACTTCGTCGTCGCGCCGCTGTCGCTGCTGTCGGGGACCTTCTATTCGGTGGAAAAGCTGTCGCCGACGTTCCAGGCGATCAGTCACGCCAACCCGTTTTTCTACATCATCTCGGGCTTCCGCTACGGCTTCCTGGGAGTCGCTGACTCGCCGGTGCTTGCCGGAAGCCTGATCCTGCTGGCGACCGACGTGGCGATGGCGCTGCTGTGCTACGCGCTGCTGCGCAAGGGATGGAAGCTGAAGAACTAGGGCGCGCCGGCATGCGCCGGCGGCCCGCATCAGGAGAGAATCGATGCTGAACCATGTGATGGTCGGGGCAACCGACATCGAGCGCGCGAAGCGCTTCTACGATGCGGTGCTCGGCGTGCTCGGCGCGGGCGAGCCGCTCCGCAATGTTGCCGGCAGCGGCCATGTGCGCCTGTTCTACCGGCACGACGGCAGCACCTTCTGCGTCAGCGAGCCGATCGACGACGCGCCGGCCACCTTCGGTAATGGCAGCACGATCGGGTTCAAGTGCAGCTCGCTCGACCAGGTCCGCGAATTTCATGACGTCGCGGTGGCGCATGGCGGCACGTCGATCGAGGATGCGCCCGGACCGCGCGACAGCGTCATGGGCCGGATCAACCTGGCCTATGTCCGCGATCCGGACGGCAACAAGCTGTGCGCTATCCACCGCGAGAAGTGAGCTGCGGCGGGCGTCAGGCGGAGGGAGCGGTGGCCGGGGCGGGCGGCAGGTCGCCGTCCTCAAAGCTCAGCGGATAATCGGCGAAGAAAACCGGAAGCCGCCCGAGTTCGGCCCGGCCCAATATCTCGGTCAGCCAGCCCGCATAGGCCCAGTCGCGCCCCAGCCCGGGCTGCGCGATCTGCGGGAACCGCTCGATGAATCGAACGGCAAGCTCGCGGCCGGACCTGGCTCTCGCGTCGGGCCAGTCGAAATAGCGATCCTCTGCGCCCGACGTGTAGAAGGCGACCTGGTCCGCCGCCGCACCCGGCGCGACCCGCCGCCCATCCGCGTCCATTGCGCCGATGTGCGTGATCGAGCAGCGCCAATAGACCCCGCTCGGCGACATGCCCGGACTGATCCGGATGCGCTGATAGCCCGCCTTGTGCAGTTCATGGACCATCGTCAGCAGCCGGGTGGCATTGCGGACCGGCGGAGTGGTCGAGGGAGCCAGCGAGATCGGCGAGGTCATTTGTGATAGTCCTGACTGGAAAGCGGGTGGCGCATCGGCGACTCGCCTTGCGCGAGCCTAGATCGATCGCGTTGCGTAGGGGAGGGCCAGTCATATGAGCCGGATATGGCAATGGCTTGTGGGTATCGCGATCGCCCTTGTCTCATGCGCAGGGCGGACTGCGTCGGCGCAGGATGCGGCCTGCCCCTATCTGCCGCAGTTCGAGACGCTGCGCTCCACCGTGGAGAACGAACCGCCTTTGCAGGCATTGCCGCGGCTTTACGACTACCTTGCTGATCCGGCGAACGAGAATCCCGCCGCCTGCGAACCCTTCGAAATCGAGCGGCTGATCGGGGAACGGGAAATCGCGATGGTGACGCTCGCGGTCGAGGGCCGGGCGCCGCTCCATCCCGATCGCGCCTATCATTGCGACCGGATCGATCCGCGCACCACCCGGTGCGATGGGATGGTCGCCGACGATACTGGACATAGCGACCAGTTGCCCAAGGCCGGACCGATCAGTGGGCGGTTCGTCGGCAGCATCCGGACGACGCTGCCAGGTGCCAGGCTGGTCGGCGTCTATCGTGCGCGGCTGGACGATAATTTCAACGCCAGGCCCGCAATCCGACTCGATCCGCGGCGCCCTGTCGCGATGACGGCAAGGCCGGGCGACGTCCTCATCGCGGTGTTCACCGCGCCGGCTCCGTTCAAGGTGCGGAAGCTGGTCTGGTATTTCTAGGCGGCGCCGGGCTGCCCATAACCCTTTGGCATGGCCGATCGACACTCCGTCACCGCGGTGTTGACGCTATGGACACTCCCCAAGTAAATGCGCCCTCCGGCGGTCCGCATCGGGCCGCCATTTTCGTTTCAAACGAGGAGCAGTCCGATGACCATCACCCCGCTCATGCCCGTCTATCCGCGGTGCGATGTGCGTCCGGTGCGAGGCGAGGGCTGCTACCTGATCGGCGAAAGAGGCGAGCGCTATCTCGACTTCGCCGCCGGCATCGCGGTCAATGCGCTGGGCCATGGCCATCCGCACCTGACCAAGGCGATCCAGGAACAGGCAGCGACGCTGATGCACGTGTCGAACCTGTACGGCTCGCCCCAGGGCGAGGCACTGGCGAAGCGCATCGTCGACAACAGCTTTGCCGACACGGTGTTCTTCACCAATTCGGGCGCCGAGGCGATCGAGTGCGCGATCAAGACCGCGCGCCGCTATCATTATGTCAGCGGCAATCCGAACAAGACCAAGATCATCACCTTCCACAACGCCTTTCACGGGCGGACGATGGGGGCGATCTCGGCGACCAACCAGGCGAAGATGCGCGACGGGTTCGAGCCGCTGCTGCCGGGCTTCGACTATGCGCCGTTCAACGATCTCGAGGCCGCCCTGGCGCTGGTCGACGACGATACCGCCGGCTTCATGGTCGAGACGGTGCAGGGCGAGGGCGGGATGACCGCGGGCACGCCCGAGTTCATCCAGGGCCTGCGCAAGGCCTGCGACGAGCGCGGCATGCTGCTGATCCTCGACGAGATCCAGTGCGGTTACGGCCGCACCGGCAAGTTCTTTGCGCATGAGCATTACGGCATCATCCCCGACATCATGACCGTGGCGAAGGGCATCGGCGGCGGCTTCCCGCTGGGCGCGTGCCTGGCGACCGAGGAAGCGGCCAAGGGCATGGTGTTCGGTACGCACGGCTCGACCTATGGCGGCAATCCGCTCGCCATGGCTGCCGGATCGGCAATCCTCGACGTGATGCTCGAGCCGGGCTTCTTCGAGCGCGTGACCAAGATGGGCGAGCGCCTGCGCGCGGCGTTCGAGCAGCTGATCCCGAACCATGATCACCTGTTCGACGAGATTCGCGGCAAGGGCCTGATGCTGGGCATCAAGCTCAAGCAGCCGGCCGAGGCGCGCAGCTTCGTGGCGCATCTGCGCGACAATCACGGCCTGCTGACCGTGGCCGCGGGCGAGAACGTGTTCCGCGTGCTGCCACCGCTGGTGATCGAGGACGCGCACATCAACGAGGCGATCGAGAAGCTGAGCGCAGGCGCGCGCAGCTACGCGCCGCCCAGCGACGACTGAGCGTCACGGCCCGCCGGGGCGGATGCGCCCGGGCGGGGCCGGTCGACAGGGGGAACGCTCACATGACCTATCGCAATTTCCTGGACCTTTCCGACGCGGGCCCTGACGGGATCGCCGCGATGCTGAACGACGCGCTGGACCGCAAGGCGGCGCGCGCGGGCTTTGCCAAGGGCAGGGCGGACGCCGACGCGCCGCTGGCCGGCCATACGCTGGCGATGGTGTTCGAGAAGAATTCGACGCGAACCCGCGTCTCGTTCGACATGGCGATCCGCCAGCTGGGCGGCAGCTCGGTCGTGCTGGATTCCGGGACGACCCAGCTTGGCCGGGGCGAGACGGTGGCGGACACCGCGCGCGTGCTCTCGGGCTATTGCGACGCGATCATGGTCCGCACCGACGATCATGCCAAGCTGATCGAGATGGCGGACTATGCCAGCGTGCCGGTGATCAACGGCCTGACCGATGCGTCGCATCCGTGCCAGATCATGGCCGACCTGCTGACGATCATCGAAAGCGGCCGGTCGCTGCCCGGGCTCAAGGTCGCGTGGCTGGGCGACGGCAACAACGTGCTCGCCTCGATCATCGAGGCCGGCGCGCTGATGCAGTTCGACGTGGTCGCAGCCTGTCCCCAGGGGTTCCAGCCGAGCGACGCCGATGTCGCGCGCGGCCAGGGCCGGGCACGGGTGGTGGGCGATCCGCGCGAGGCGGTCGAGGGGGCGGACATCATCGTCACCGACACCTGGATCTCGATGGGCCAGGCCCATGCCGACACGAAGCTGGCGGCAATGATGCCCTATCAGGTCACTGCCGACCTGATGGCCGCGGCCAAGCCTGACGCGAAGTTCCTCCACTGCCTGCCCGCGCATCGCGGCGAGGAAGTGACCGACGAGGTGATCGACGGACCGCAGTCGCTGATCTGGCCGGAGGCGGAGAACCGCCTCCATGCCCAGAAGTCGGTGCTGCGCTGGTGCTTCGGCCAGATCGGCTGACCCTCGCCCTCGCGCCGCAGTTGTCTGCGCGCGCCCGATCCCTACATATTGGGCGCCGGTGACATGCCGGCGCTCCCATTCACATGTGCAGCCCGACAGGGCCACCAGACTCCGGCATGCGCCAGGATGACGAGGAAGTTGTTGTGACCGACACTGCAAACCTGCCCACTCCCGCCGGCGACGATTTCGATCGGGCGATCGGCTTCACCCTGCCGGCGCGCCATGCCCGCGGGCGAATGGCGCGGCTGGGCCCGGTGCTCGACCAGATCCTGTCGGCGCACGCCTATCCCGCCTGCATCGAACGCGTGCTTGCGGAGGCGCTGACGCTCACTGCGCTGCTGGGCTCGACGATGAAGGGCGGCGAGGGGCAGATGACGATGCAGGTCCAGGCCGCGCGGGGAATCGTGAGCCTGCTGGTCGCCGACTATAAGGGCGGCGAGCTGCGCGGCTATGTCCAGTATGATGCCGAGAAGCTGTCGCGGCTTGGCAAGAACCCGACGCTGTCGGCGCTGTTCAATCAGGCCTATCTGGCGATCACCTTCGACCAGGCGACGACGGGGGAGCGCTATCAGGGCATCGTGCCGCTCGACGGGGAGTCGATCGCGGCGGCGGCCGAGAGCTATTTCGACCAGTCCGAGCAGATCCCCAGCCTGGTGCGTCTCGGCACGATGCGGGGCGACGACGGCAAGCTGATCGCCGGCGGCATGCTGCTGCAATATCTTCCCGAAGGCGAGGAGGGGCGCGAGCGGCTCCATGCGCGCGAAGTGCAATATCCCGAATGGGATCATGTCGAGGCGCTGGGCTCGACCATGGGGGTCGACGAGCTTACCGATCCGGCCGTGCCGCTGGAGACGCTGGTGTGGCGCCTCTTCAACGAGGAGGACGAGGTCCGCGTGGTAAGCGATGCGCTGCTCGTGCGCGGGTGCCGCTGCGACATCGACTATATCACCCAGGTGATCGCCAAGTTTCCGGAGGAGGATCGCGCGGAGATGGCGGACGAGAACGGGATCATCACCGTCGATTGCGCCTTCTGCTCCACCAAATTCCCTGTGCGCTTGTCGGATTTCACATCGCCGACATTGTAATGCCCCGTTTCTGCGCCATATCGTGCGTTACGAACGATGAACTGGGATCGGTCGCCGGGCAGGCGGCCATGGCGCGGGCGAGAGACGGGAACGATGACGGTCAGGAAGACGGGTTTTGCGGCATTGGCCGGTCTTGCGGTCCTCGCCGGGGTCGGCGCGGGCGGTGCCTATGCGCAGCAGCGCAGCGGCCTGACCGCGCTGAACGGGATCGAGGGCGGTCAGTGGGTGTTTCGCGAAGGCGGGCGCGAGGTGCAGAAGATGTGCCTGCGCAACCCGGCGGCGCTCATCCAGATCAATCACCCCGGCGCCCAGTGCAACCAGGTCGTGCTGGAGAACGGCAAGGACAGTGCCGCGGTCCACTATACCTGCCCCAGCCATGGCTGGGGGCGTACCAGCATCACGGTCGAGACGTCGAAGCTGGTGGTCGTCACGACTGCCGGCGTGCGGGACGGTTCGCCTTTCTCGAACGAACTGGAAGGCCGCAAGGTCGGAAGCTGCGGCTGATCCCGACATCATGACAGGCGCCCCGCCGCGGCGGGGCGCCCTGCATCCGGGCCGCATCTCGCGGCCCTTTTCTTTGGTGGTTTGACGCAATGCAAAAAACCTCTAGCCCTGCGGCGATGAGCAAGGCTTTGGCAGTGGTGCTGGTGTCGGGGGGCCTCGACTCGATGGTGTCCGCCGCGCGGGCGCGCGAGGACGGCTTCGACATCCTGGCGCTTTCGATCGACTATAATCAGCGGCACCAGGTGGAGCTTGCCGCCGCGCGCCGGATCGCCGCAATGCTGGGCGCGAAGCGCCACATCGTCCTGCCGCTCGACCTGCGGGCCTTTGGCGGGTCGGCATTGACCGACGATATCGAGGTGCCAAAGACCGGCGTCGTCGAGAACGACATTCCGGTTACCTATGTGCCGGCGCGAAACACCATCTTCCTCAGCCTGGCGCTGGGCTGGGCTGAGGCGGCGGGCGCGCGCGACCTCTATATCGGCGTCAACGCGCTCGATTATTCCGGCTATCCCGACTGCCGGCCCGAATTCATCGCCGGGTTCGAGAAGCTTGCCGAACTGGCGACCCGGGCCGGAGCACAGGGGGAGGGGTTCCGCATCCAGGCGCCGCTGCAACATATGACCAAGGCGGATATCGCGAAGGAAGCGGCGCGCCTCGGCCTGGATGCGGGGCTCAGCTGGTCATGCTATGATCCGGCACCGGGCGGGCTGCATTGCGGGCTGTGCGACAGCTGTCGGCTGCGTTCGCGCGGGTTCGAGGAGGCCGGCCTGCCCGATCCCACCGCCTATGCGGTGAAGCCGTAAGGGCGGGGCGATGATCTACGCGGTCAAGGAGATGTTCCTCACCCTGCAGGGGGAGGGGGTCAATGCCGGCGCACGCGCGGTATTCGTCCGCTTTGCCGGATGCAACCTGTGGAGCGGGCGCGAGCAGGATCGCGCTACCGCCGTCTGCCGCTTTTGCGATACCGACTTCGTCGGCACCGATGGCGCAGGCGGCGGGAAGTTCGCCGATGGCGCTGCGCTGGCTGAGGCGGTTGCCGGGCATTGGGGGGAGGGCGCCGAGGCGCGCTTCGTCGTGCTGACCGGGGGCGAGCCGATGCTGCAGGTGGACGATGCGCTGGTCGACGCGCTGCACGCGCGGGGCTTTCGGATCGCGATCGAGAGCAACGGGACGCTGGCGGTTCATCCGGGGATCGACTGGGTCTGCATCAGCCCCAAAGCGGGTAGCAGCGTCGTCCAGCGTTCCGGCGACGAGCTGAAGCTGGTCTGGCCGCAGGCGGGCACCGACGTCGCATCGATCGAGACCTGGGACTTCCGCCATTTCCTCGTCCAGCCGATGGACGACGTGCATGCGGCGGACAATCAGGCGGCGGCGGTCGCCTTCGCGCTGGAGCGGCCGCGCTGGCGGCTTTCGCTACAGACGCACAAGCTGCTGGGGCTGCGCTGACCGCAGCCCCGCGCAGTGTCAGGACAGACCCGGGGCAGGGCAGCGCTTCGTGACGTAGACGTCCTTCTTCCAGCACTTCTTGTCGGCGAAGTTGGGGAAGCGATAGCTCTGATATTGCGGCTGGCGCCGGGCATTGATGAACTGCTGCTCGCCGCGCGGCACCAGGCTGTTGCGCAGTTCGCGCATGCGGTCCTGGGCGAGGTCGCCCAGTGCACCCGGCTTCACGTAGAGCGCATCATGCCCGATATCGCCGGCAGTCGCGCAGAAAGTATGCTGCGCCGAGACGGTCGAGAAGCCGGAATAGACCCGCGTGCCGAAGCGATCGAGCTCGGTCTGGCCGGCCTTCTTGTTGTTCTTCGCCTGGCGAACGAAATATTTCTCCAGCGTCGAATAGGAGCTGCGCAGCTCGCCTTCGTGATCGCGCAGGATCGCGTTGTAATTGTCCAGGGTCAGCAGCGTCGGCTCGAACTGGCACTGGAGCGCGGCGACGTTCAGCGCGGCGCGCAGGTTCCACACGAGTGCGGCGCGCAGTTCGTCGCGGCTTGCCCCCGGCAGGGCCGGGCCGACCATGCCGGGCTCGTCGCCAAGCGTCCTCTCGCCGGCGAGGCTCATCGGTTTCATGAAAAACTGCGCCGAGGCCGGCGCGGCGGCACACAGGCCGGCCATGCCGGCAAGTGCGATGGCGAAACGCGGAACGAGCATCCTGCCCCTCATTTTTTTTAGGATCCCAAACTGGTTAGCCGATTCGTTACGGATTTTTTAGGGCAGCCCCAAGACCCTTTTTCCATTTATCGCGCAATTCACCGCATGCCGTCCGATCGCCGGTGCAGAACGCCGGCGGTCCGTGCCGGCCGTCCCGACGGAAAAGGGCCGCCCGGTCGCCCGGACGGCCCCTTCTGGTCGTCACGTTCGGACGCGAATTACATCGCGTTCGAAGTGCCCATGTCCATCGAGTTGGTGGTCGTGATGACCGAACCATTCTCGGTTGCGTTCGCAGCGTCGATGCCGCCGGTCATGTCGTCGGCTGCGCCGATGTTCTCGATCGGGGCCGGGTCGACGGTGTTGTTGACGGTCGCGGGGGTCGTGCCGCCGCATGCTGCGACAACCAGGCCGGCACCGGCGATCATCGAGACGGCAGCGACTTTCGAAAGAATTGCACGCATTTAGAGCTCCCTAGATAAAAGTCCGGACGGCTCATGCCGCAATCTCCCGAACTTGGCTGGGTATTAGTCGCTTGCCCCCACACCCTCAAGGCCAATTTCGACCAAATTGGCCAAAAAAGGCAAAAATGTGGCATTTAAGGCAGAATCTAGGCGATCGGATGTGACGGTTTTGCCGAGGGCCGCGGCGCTGGTCACCGGGTAGTCGGGGATGCCGCAGGGCACGATCCCGGTGAAATGACTCAGGTCGGGGTCGAGGTTTATCGCAAAGCCGTGCAGCGTGACCCATTGCCGGATGCGTACGCCGATCGCGCCGATCTTCGCTTCCTGCCCATGATCGAGCGTCCAGATGCCGATGCGGCCCGGCGCCCGGAACGCTTCGATGTCGAGCAGGCCAAGCGCGTCGATCACCCAGCCTTCCAGTGCGTGGACATAGTTGCGCACGTCGCGCCGGCGCTCGCGCAGGTCGAGCACCACATAGCCGATGCGTTGTCCCGGGCCATGATAGGTATAGCGACCGCCACGGCCGGTGGCATGGACCGGGAAACGCGGATCGAGCAGCTCGGCGGGATCGGCGCTGGTCCCCGCCGTATAGACCGGCGGATGCTCGAGCAGCCAGACGAGTTCGCGCGCCTGTCGTTCGCGCACCGCGTCGGCGCGCGCCTGCATCTCGGCGAGCGCGACGTCATAGGGGACGCGTTCGGGTGAAACGCGCCATTCGATCCGATCCGGAGCCTGTATCATTGCGGTGCGATTGCGCCTGCCGGCCGATTTGCGCAAGCATTGGCAAGGGACGGGTCACGCAGCTACACGCCGAGCGACCAGCGAGAGGGGAAAGCGGTCATGGCCGGGGTGAAGATGGGAACGGTCTGGGACCGTACCTCGGATTTCGTTGCGGACAATCTGTCGCGCATCTTGCCGGTGGCGCTCGTCGCGTTCTTCATTCCCTTCTCGATCACCGGAAATCTGAGTCCGCTGCTCGACCAGGCCGATATGAGACTGAGCCTCGTGCTGCTGCTGGTGATGGTCGCGCTGTCGGTCCTGGCGCTGTGGGGATCGCTGGCGTTGACCGCGATGGTGGTCCGCCCGAACGGCGATGCGCCTCGCACCGCGCTGCGCTGCCTCGGGCCGGCATTGCTGGTCTGGCTGCTCCTCTTTGTCCTGCTGGCGGCGCTTGTCGCGCCGCTGGGGATCGGGCTCGCGCTAGCCGGGATCGATCCGACGGGCATCCGGCCGATGCCCGGGACGGTTTCGATCGGCGCCGGACTGGGCTGGGCAATGGCACTCTATTTCCTTGCGATGCTTGCGGTGAGCTTCTGGTTGAGTGCCCGGCTTGCGCTGATCAATTCGGCAATCGTGGGAGACCGGCTCGGGATCGGGGCGATCGGACGCAGCTTCCGCCTGACCGCCGGGCTGAGCTGGCGCCTGATGGGCGTCGGCATTCTCTATATCATCGTATCCAACGTCGCCGCGCTGGCGGCGCAGACCGTGTTCGGATCGGTGCTCGCGCTGATCATGGAGGATGCGGCGCCGTTCAGCCTGGCGAGCATCCTCACCTCGATCGCGGTCGCCGCGGTCCAGACCGGCTTCTGCGTGCTGGCGCCGCTGTTCACGGCAATGCTGTACCTCGGGCGCGTCCCGGAGCATGGAGCGGCGTGACCAAACTCCGATTCGCCGCCCTGTTCGAAGATGCGGCAGCCCTGTGGCGGACCAACCGCGACCTGCTGCTCGCGATTGCGGGCGTCTTCTATCTGCTGCCGATCCTGGCGTTGCTGATGTTCGTGCCCGCACCCAGGCTTGCCGGACTGCAACCGGATGCGCAGCGCGACGCGATCCTCGCCTGGGCAGCGAACTGGCCGTGGTTTCTGATCGGCTCCGCGGTGCAGTTGATCGGCACCGTCGCGATCCTGACCTTGCTGCTGACGCCCGGGCGGATCAGCCTCCGCGACGCGCTGATCCTGGCCGTGCGGCGGATCGTGCCGCTGTTCGGCCTGTGGTCGATGGTGTCGCTGGTGTGCTTTGCCGGGTTCTTTCCGCTGGTCATTCCCGGTCTCTATCTGCTGGGCCGGACTTTCCTGGCAATACCGATCTCGGTCGCGGAACGGAGCAGGCTCTTTCCCGCGTTCGTCGCCAGCATCGAGCGCACCCGCGGCCATGGCTGGATGATCGCCGCCGCCTATATGACGGTGTTCTTGGCCAATTTCATGGTGTCGAACCTGCTGGCGCCGCTCCTGGACGCAGCCGGCGCGGGGTCGCCCGTGCTGTCGGGCGTGGTGCTGGTGCTCGTCGCCGGGGCGGGGGCCCTGGCGGCGCTGGCCACCACGCTGGTCCAGGCGTCAGCCTATCGCGGACTGACCAGGCAGGGAATGTGAGGTGCGGCGTCGCGCGGCAGCAGCCCTGAGACGCGTGGGTCGGCGAAGGTCTCGACCTCGCGGCGATAGGGCGCGAAGCCGTGGCGCCGATAGAAGCCGAGCGCGGCGGGGTGGTCGAGCGTGCAGGTATGCACCCACATCCGCGAGATTCCTGCACGCCAGCCGAGGTTGAGCGCGTGGCCCATCAGCCAGCCGCCATGGCCCTTGCCCGCCAGTTCCGGGACCAGCCCGAAGAACGACAATTCGCAGACCCCTTCGACGCGGAAATCGAGTTCGAGCATGCCGATCTCGATCCCGCCGCGATCGGCGACGGCGTAGATCTCGACCGCGGGATCGTCGAGGATGCCGCGCAGCCGTTCCTCGGCCACCACCAGCCGCGAAAACCACATCCAAGGTTCTCCGACACGGCGGAACAGCGTGCGGTAGCGTTCCGATTCGGGCGCTTCCCACCGGACCAGGCGGAACGGTGAGGGCGGGGTCGGCCGCGGCGTCGGCTTCGTCAGCATCTCGAGCGAGGTGACGACCGTGGCGATCTGGTCGTTGGCGACCGGGATCAGTCCCATGCGGCGACCGGCGGCAGGCTCATCAGGATCGCGTCGATATTGCCGCCCGTTTTCAAACCGAACAGCGTGCCGCGGTCATAGACGAGGTTGAACTCGGCATAGCGGCCGCGCCAGACGCGCATCTGCTGGAGGTCCGCGTCGGTGAAGGGCTGGTCCATTCGGCGCCGGACGATCCTGGGATAGGTGTCCAGAAAGGCGCGGCCGACATCCTGCGTGAAGGCGAAGTCCGCTGCCCAGTCCCTCTCGAGATGATCGTAGAAGATTCCGCCGACGCCGCGATGCACCTTGCGGTGGGGGATGTAGAAATAATCGTCGGCCCACTGCCTGAAGCGCGGATAGTGGTCGGCGTCGTGCGAATCGCACGCCGCCTTCAGCGTCGCGTGGAAATCGGCGGTATCCTCCTCGATCGGCAAGGGCGGGTTCAGGTCGGCCCCGCCGCCGAACCAGCGCTTCGTCGTGCACAGGAAGCGGGTGTTCATGTGCACCGCAGGCACATGCGGATTCGCCATGTGCGCGACCAGGCTGATTCCGGTCGCGAAGAAATCGGGCTTCTCGTCCGCGCCGTGTATCGTCTTCGCAAAATCGCCCTCGAACGTGCCGCCGACGGTGGAGACGTTGACGCCGACCTTCTCGAAGACGCGCCCCTTCATCACCCCGCGCACGCCGCCGCCGCCCGGCGCGCCCGATGGATCGACCCGATCCCAGGGGATATAGTCGAAGGCGGCATCGGACCCCGCCTCGCGCTCGATCGCCTCGAACTCGGCGCAGATCGAATCGCGCAGCGATTCGAACCAGTCGCGCGCCGCCTGCTGCTGGTCGTCGAGATCGTTCATGCGGGCCATCCGTTGGTTTGCCGAAGCGCTTCGGCAAGCCCGATGCCTGCGGAAACCGCGACGTTCAAGGACCGGAAGCCGTCGCGCAGCGGAATCCGTACCCTCAGATCGGCCCGGTCGTGCACCGCATCGGGCACGCCGCTGCCTTCGGCGCCGAACAGCAGGATGTCGTCAGGATCGAACCGCGCGGCGTCGAGGCGGATGGCGGCGCGGGTGGTGAAGAGAATGATCCGTCCCGTGACCGTCTTCAGGAACGCGTCCCAGTCGGCATGGCGGACGATCTCGGCCTGTCGGGCATAGTCCATTCCGGAGCGCTGCAGCGCGCGTTCGGCCCAGGGAAAGCCCATCGGTTCGATCAGATCGACGGCCGTTCCGAGACAGGCGGAAAGCCGCAGGATCGTGCCGACATTGCCGGCGATATCGGGCTGGTGAAGGGCGATGCGCATCCGCCTGCTCATACAGGCTGGCGCATTCGCCGCGAGCCCCGCTTGTCCGAGACTCGTCACGGACGCGTCAAAATGCAGTTGGCAAAGCCGCGTTTGCCCGTCTATCAGCGCCGATGAGCCACCGGGGGCAACCGGGAAAGGTGATGGGCGCATGTATGCGTCCGTGTCCGGTTCAGTTCGCGCGTCCGCGTCCCAGGGTTCTGAAGTGCAAGGGCTTAACGCATGGCAACGCTTGAAGATGGTGTGACTGTCGACCAGGATCATGGTCTCGAGAATCCCCGTCGTCGTGACTACCTCCAATATGCTGCGGTTGCGTTCGCCGGCGTGGGCGGCGCGGTTGCCGTCCTGCCGCTGATCAACCAGATGAACCCGTCTGCCGACGTGCTTGCACTGTCGACGACCGAGGTCGACATCTCGGCGATCGAGGCGGGTCAGGCGATCAAGGCAAGTTTCCGCAAACAGCCGCTGTTCGTGCGGCATCTCACCCAGGCCGAGATCGACGAGGCCAATGCGGTGCAGGTCTCGTCGCTGCGCGATCCGCAGACGCTCGCCGAACGGACCAAGGAAGGCAAGGCGCAGTGGCTCGTGACGCTGGGCGTCTGCACCCATCTGGGCTGCGTGCCCCTGGGCGCCGGCGAGGGCGAGGCCAAGGGCGATTTCGGCGGATATTTCTGCCCGTGCCACGGGTCGCACTACGATACGGCCGCGCGCATCCGTAAGGGTCCGGCGCCGAGCAATCTGGCGGTCCCCGATTATCAATTCACGTCCGATACCGTGATCGTGGTGGGTTAAGGAAAACGCGATGAGCTTCCCCTGGGCACGCCATTACGAGCCGAAGAATCCGGTGATGAAGTGGGTGGACGACCGTCTGCCCCTTCCGCGCTTCGTCTATAATGCGATCGGCGCCGGCTATCCCGTGCCGCGCAACCTCAACTATTTCTGGAATTTCGGCGTCCTCGCCGGTGCAGCGCTGGCGATCCAGATCGTCACCGGCATCGTGCTGGCGATGCACTTCCACTCCAGCGCGGCCGAAGCGTTCAACTCGGTCAACATCGGCATCATGCGCGATGTCAACTCGGGCTGGCTGCTGCGCTTCGCGCACGCCAACGGCGCCTCGATGTTCTTCATCGTCGTCTATCTGCACATCTTCCGCGGCCTGTATTACGGGTCGTACAAGGCGCCGCGCGAGATGGTGTGGCTGCTCGGCGTGGTCATCTTCCTGCTGATGATGGCGACGGCGTTCATGGGCTACGTCCTTCCCTGGGGCCAGATGAGCTTCTGGGGTGCGCAGGTCATCACCGGCTTCTTCTCCGCGATCCCGGTCGTCGGCGAGTGGATCCGCATCTGGCTGCTGGGCGGCTATGCGCCGGACGATGCAGCGCTGAACCGCTTCTTCTCGCTCCACTATCTGCTGCCGTTCGTGATCGCGGGCGTCATCGTCCTGCACATCTGGGCGCTGCACATTCCGGGGTCGAACAACCCGACCGGCGTCGAAGTGAAGGGCGAGCAGGACACGGTCCCGTTCCACCCCTATTACACGGCGAAGGACGGCTTCGGACTGGCGATCTTCCTGTTCATCCTCGCCGCCCTGGTGTTCTTCTTCCCCGACGCGCTGGGTCACCCAGACAATTATGTCGCGGCGAACCCGCTCTCGACGCCGGCGCACATCGTCCCGGAATGGTATTTCTGGCCGTTCTACGCGATCCTGCGCGCCTTCACCTCGGACTTCATCCTGCCGGCGAAGCTGTGGGGCGTGCTGGCGATGTTCGGCTCGATCCTGCTGCTGTTCTTCCTGCCGTGGCTCGACAAGTCACCGGTCCGCTCGGGCAATTATCGCCCGATGTACCGGATCGCCTTCTGGGTGCTGGTGGTCGACGTGCTGGTGCTTGGCTGGTGCGGCGGTGCGGAGGCGACGCCCTTCTACATCGTGCTGAGCCAGATCTCGGCCGCCTATTATTTCGCGCACTTCCTGATCATCGTGCCGATCATTTCGCGGCTCGAGCGTCCGCTTCCGCTGCCGGGCTCGATCACCGAAGCAGTGCTCGCAGGCAAGGGTGGGACCCGCGTCAGCGAAACCGCTCTGAGCGCGTAAGGGGATAACCAGACATGCTTCCGCTTTTCGTTCGCTCGATCAAATTCCTGGTGGGGCTCGCCTTTGTCGGCGTGCTGATGTGGTCGCTGCTGTGGACCGTGCTGGCCGAGGCGCCGACGCCGACCGCCGAGCATGAGTTCCACAAGCATCCCAAGGAAGTGCACTTCGCGTCCGACGGCCCCTTCGGCAAGTTCGACCAGGCGCAGCTGCAGCGCGGCTACAAGGTCTATGAAGAGGTCTGCGCCGCCTGCCACTCGCTCAGCATGGTGTCGTTCCGCGAGCTCGGCATGCTCGGCTACAACGAGGCGCAGGTGAAGAATCTGGCCAAGAAGTTCGACGAGAAGGCCAAGCAGCCGACCTACAACCCGGTGACCGGCGATCGCGCGGAGCGCAGCAACCTGCCGTCCGACCGTTTCCCGCACATCCCCTATGCGGGTGCGGGCACGCCGCCGGACCTGTCGCTGATGACCAAGGCGCGCCACGACGGCGGTGCCTATGTCTACTCGCTGCTGACCGGCTATACCGATCAGCCGGCCGAGCTGCTCAAGAAGTTCCCGAGCGCGAAGACGCCCGACGGGCTGCACTACAACCCGTATTTCGCCAACCTCAACCTGTCGATGCCGCCGCCCCTGGCGTCGGACGGTCAGGTGACTTATGACGACGGCACTCCGGCAACGGTCGACCAGATGGCGAAGGACGTATCGGCCTTCCTGATCTGGAGCGCCGAGCCCCATTCGCAGTCGCGCAAGCAGACCGGCTGGGCCGTGCTGGGCTTCCTGCTGATTGCTTCGATCCTGGCCTTCGGTGCCTATCGCAGCGTCTGGGCAGGCGTGAAGCACTGATCGCTTTTCGGGGCCCCGCGGAGGTATCCACCTCCGCGGGGCCCTTTTTCATGTCCAGCGGAGATGGATCATGACCGCGACGACCCGCGATGCGAATGCCGACCTGCGCGCGCATATCCGCACCATCCCCGACTTCCCCAAGCCGGGCATCCAGTTCCGCGACATCACCACGCTGCTGCTCAACGGCGCGGCATTTGCGCTCACGATCGATCGCATGGCCGAGCAGGTCGATGGCGAGGTCGACCTGGTCGCCGTCCTGGAGGCGCGCGGTTTCCTGTTCGGCGCTGCCCTGGCGGTGAAGCTGGGTGTCGGCGTGCTGCTGGTTCGCAAGGACGGGAAATTGCCGGGGGCAACGATCGCCGAGGATTATGCGCTGGAATATGGCAGCGACCGCATCGCCATCCATGCCGATGCCTGCGCTCCCGGCGCCCGGGTGCTTCTGGTGGACGACCTGATCGCGACGGGTGGCACTGCCCGCGCTGCGGTGCGGCTGCTGCGCAAGGCGGGTGCGGATGTGGTGCAGGCGGCGTTCGTGATCGATCTGCCTGAACTCGGCGGCGCGGATGCGCTGCGGAGCGATGGCATCGACGTCACCACCCTGGTGACGTTCGACGGCCATTGATCGTCCGGTCCCACGATCATCGGGGACCGGACTGGCGAAAACCCGGCCTTACTGGCCGGAGTCGCGAAAGCGCTTGATGCGGTCGTCGATGTTCGGAAAGGCTGGCCGGTCCTTCGGCGCGATGCCGTTGCAGGCGAGTTCGAGCTCATAGGCGGCAGACGCGTTGCTCGCCGGGATCGACTCCCATTCCTCGCCGGGGCGGGGGATCAGCTTGAGCACCGCATTGTCGAGGCCACGGGCGGCAATCAGCGTGGGACGCATCTGCGCCTTCTCGCATTGATATTCCATCACCGTGTCGAGGCGACCGACCTGTACCCCTTCGATGTCGCGAGCGGTGACGAACATCACCACGCGCGTCATCGCTGCCGTGTCGCCGGTACGCTTGGCGGTGCCGCCGGCGGCGAAGCTGTAGGCAGTCTCGTTGCCGCCGGTATTGTAATAGGGGCCGGCCAGCGGGGGCGAGAAATCCTGCGCTATGGCCGGGGAGGTAACGGCGAGGGCAGCGATCAGGATCGTGGACTTACGCATCGGGAACATACTCCTTCGCGAGCGATCCAAGACCTAAGCGAACGCCGCGTCAATGATCTCGATCATCGCGATCCGATCATGCCGGCCGGCGACGGATCAGGGCGAGCGCAACGAAACGCAGGACCGGCTCGTCATTCTGGTTGTATACCGTCATCCGGTTGCGCAGGCTCCCCATCTCGGCACGGCTTTGCGAAGCCTTTTTCTCGAGCACCTCGCTCTCGCAGCGAAGCGTGTCCCCGGGATAGACCGGTTTCAGCCACCGCAGTTCGTCGACCCCGGCGGCGCCAAGAGCAGCCTGGGGGTGCGCCTTCATCTCGGCGACGAACATCGCCATCGCCATCGAGCAGGTGTGCCAGCCGCTGGCCGCAAGCCGCCCGAAATGAGTCTGGGCAGCGGCCTCGTCCGAAAGATGGAAGGGCTGGGGATCATATTTGGCGGCGAAGTCCAGCACTTCCTCGCGGGTGACTTCGTAACGGCCGAAGCTGCGAGTCGCGCCGACTTCGATATCGTCGAAATAGAGCATGAAGTCGGTTTCGACCGGAAACCCAAATCACGCAAGCCCCCTTGCGGTCACCTGGCCAGCGCGTCGCCGAACACGGCGCTGCTGCCGTCCTTGCCCTCGACCGGCGGCAGCCCGATCAGGATGCGCAACAGGGGATAGACATCGACATTGTCGAATGCAGGCAGTTTCGCAGCGCGGAAGGCGGGCCCGTTGGCGATGAACAGCGCGGTCATGTCCGGCGCGAAATTATCATAGCCGTGATTGCCGCCCGAAACGCTCTCCGAGGGTGGCTTTTCCGCGATCGACCAGCCGGTTTCGGCCAGGCACAGGATCGGGGGGATGCGCGGGTTGGCACCATAGTGGAAGCGCTCGGGAATCTCGCTCTTGCGCCAGCACTCCATGTGCGGTCGCCTTCCGAGCAACGCTTTCTCGACCCTCGCTTCCTGCCCGGCGGCAGGCTCGATCGTCGCATAGGGGCCGCTTTCGACCACGCGGTAGCTGCCGGGAGCGAGGATCGCGTTCAGCACCACGGTGCGGGCGCTGCTGGTCGCCGCCATGCCGTGATCGGCGGTGATGACGATATTGGCGGGCTGGCCCATGGAAGCGAGGCCGTCGACCAGCAGGCCGATCCAGCGATCGACCTGGGCCACCGCCTCGATGGTGCCTTGCCCGTCGGGGCCCCATCTATGGCCGGCGGTATCGACGGCGTCGAAATAGGTCGTGATGAGCCTGGGCCGGATCGAAGCGGGGCGGCGTGCCCAGTCGAGGACGCCCAGCACGCGTTGTTGGCCGTCGATGGCCTGGTTGAACTGTGCCCAGTCGCTCGGGCGCGTTCCGCCGGTGATGTCATAGGGCCATGAGGTCGCCTTCTGCCCGCCGGCGGCGACGTTCGACCCGGGCCAGAACATCGTTCCGGTGCGGATACCCGCCTTCTCTGCATCGACCCAGATCGGCATCGCCTCGTTCCACCAGAAGGGATCGTCGGTGGCCATGGTGAAAACCTCGCCCGGCCGTGCCTTGTCCTCCATCTTATTGGCGGTGATGCCGTTGCGGTCGGGGCGCAGGCCGGTGACCAGCGTCCAGTGGTTTGGAAAGGTCTTGGACGGGAAGCTGGGGCGCATCGGGCCGGTGGCGCCGGCGGCTGCAAGGCGCGACAGGTTCGGCGTGACGCCGCGATCGAGATAATCCGGCCGGAAGCCGTCGATCGAGATCAGGATCGTGATCGGTGCCCGGGCCTCTGCCGGGGCCGCGACGACCGCCTGGGGCGGCGTCGCGGCAATCGGTGCGCAGGCGGACGCGAGGACCACAAGAGCAGCGGCGGCGATGTAAAAGGTCGAACGCATCGCCGCCGCTTGCCAGCCTCGAGTTACCGGTTGATGTCTAATCGCCCAGCGACAGCCGGGCGAACAGCGTATAGGCGAACGGCGCGCGGCCATAGGCGGAATCGAGTGCCGCAGGCTTGGCGAAGGTCGCGACCGAGCCACCCAGTGCCAGGTTCACGTCCTTCGTCAGGCGGAAGCGGTGGGCATAGCCCGCCTCGAACCGGGTCACGCGGAATGCCGTGTCGTGAAGCGGATCCGAATGGTCGGGAAACAGCTCGTCATTGGCGACGTTCTCGATCCGGCCGAACAGGTTATGGCCGCCGACCGGGTTCCAGTTCGCCTCCGCCAGCCATGCCGTCAGCGTCCGGCCCGGGAGGCGGTTTTTCGCCGAGAAGGCGACGAGACCGCTGAGCTTGGCGTTCGAATACTGGACGCTCGCCGTGGTCCGGGCCTCGTCCTGGCCCGGGTGAAGCGCCTCGGGGTCCTTCAGCCGGCCATGGCTGACCTGCAGCGCCCAGTTCGGCGTTGGGGTCAGCGTGGCGCGAACGCTCCAGCTGTCGAGTTTCGGGGTCTCGATATCCCAGCGCGCCTCGTCCGGCTCGCGCCCGCGAAAGGCGGAGCCTTCGAGCTGGAACAGCGACGAGGCGAGGCCGGCGGTGATCACGCCATAGGTGATGTGGGTGCTGTCGAACCAGTGATGGGTGATCGGCGCCTGGGGCAGGTAGCGTGCCGAGCGCCGGTGCATGAAGGCGGAGGGGCCGAGCGCCGGCTCGGCGACCGGGCCGCCATACAGGAACAGCGACATATCCCGTGCGACGGGCACGTCGACCCGCGCGGCCAGTTCCATGAACAGGTCGTGCGGATGCTGCCGGTCGACCAGCGACTGGCCGTTGGCGGTTTCGCCGGTTGCGAACAGGTTGGGATAGCCCCGCGCGCCCATCAAAGGCTCGAGGCTGAGCATCGAGCGCAACTGGAGCTTCGCCCCGCCGAAATCGCGATCGGCGGTGATCATCGCCATCGACTGGACGAACGCCATGTCGTCACCGCGCGGACCGCCCTGGTTGGTATAGGCGCCCCAGACATAGCCATGGGCCATGACCATCCAGTCGCCCGAGGTCAGGTGGACGCCCGTCATTCGCCCATCGGCACCGGGCAGCCGTGCGGTGCCCGATCCGGCGCCATAGGCGGGCCATGCGGACGGGTCGGTCCGGTTGGGCACTTCAGGGGCGTCGTGCCCCTGATGCTGGCTGTGATCTTGGGCGGGGCGATGGCCCTGATGCGCGCTATGGTCCTGCATCGGCGGGGACGGCGTCGGGGGCGGGGCGGCTGCTGGTGCCGGCTCGGTGGTCGGCATGGTATGGCCGTCATGGCCCTGATGGTCCTGCGCCATGGCGGACGTCGCCATGAGCGCGCCCGCGGCGGCAGCCGCGAGCAAGATGGTCTTCGACATGTTGGTCTCCGGAAAACGTGAGGATGCGCCTGGGGCGCAGGTCGTCACGCGTGGGATCGCGGAGGGGGCGTGTCGGGGGCAGGGGCGGCGATCGCATCGCCGGTCACGCGCCGGGGCGCGTCGAGGATGAGTGCGTGGCGCAGCGGCACGGCCATCATCGCCGGGCGGATCGTCGCGGGTGCTACGCAGCCGATGCACAATCCTTCGGCCGGCATCTGCTTGATCGGCTCCGGCTTCGCCGGGGCGTGATGCGTATGGTCGCCCATGGCATGCATGCCCGCCATGTCTGCCGGCATCTGCATCTCTGCCCGCGGCGCATCCTGGCACGACGCCATGGCCGGCATCGGCAGCGCGATCAGCAGGGCAAGGAGCAGGCGAAGCAGCATCGAGGCCAATCTAGCGTGCCGGGGCCGCCGCTCCAACCCCATGGGAATGCGGCACCGGCCGGGCGGGGGTCAGACGTTGAAGCGGAACAGCAGGACGTCGCCGTCATGGACGACATATTCCTTGCCCTCGGAGCGCAGCTTGCCATTGTCGCGCGCGCCGGCTTCCCCCTTGAACTGGATATAGTCGTCGAACGCGATCGTCTCGGCACGGATGAAGCCGCGCTCGAAATCCGAATGGATCGCGCCCGCCGCCTGCGGCGCCTTGGCGCCGACCTCGACGGTCCAGGCGCGGGCCTCTTTAGGGCCGACGGTGAAGAAGGTCAGCAGATGAAGCAGCTTGTAGCCGGCGCGGATCACGCGGGCGAGGCCGGTTTCCTCAAGGCCGAGTTCGGACAGGAACTCGCCGCGCTCCTCCGGCGGCATGGTGGCGATCTCGGCCTCGATCGCGGCGGAGACGACTACCGCCTCCGCGCCCTCGGCCTTGGCCTTTTCGAACACGCGCGCGGAGAAGGCGTTGCCGTTCGCCGCATCCTCCTCGTTGACGTTGCAGACATAGAGGACGGGCTTGCCGGTCAGCAGCTGCGCCTGGGCGAAGACGCGCGCTTCCTCGGCATCCTTCGGCTCGGTCAGGCGCGCGGGCTTGCCGTCGCGCAGCAGGTCGAGCGCCTGGCCCAGCACGCTGGCGGCGACCTTCGCATCCTTGTCGCCCTGCGATGCCTTTTTCTGGAAGGCCGGCACGCGCTTCTCGAGGCTTTCGAGGTCGGCGAGCATCAGCTCGGTCTCGACCGTCTCGGCATCGGCGATCGGATCGACCTTGTTGTCGACATGCTGGATGTCGTCATTCTCGAAGCAGCGCAGGACGTGGACGATCGCGTCCACCTCGCGGATGTTGCCCAGGAACTGGTTGCCGAGACCCTCGCCCTTGCTGGCGCCGCGCACCAGGCCGGCAATGTCGACGAAGCCCAGCTGCGTCTCGATGATCTTCGCCGAACCGGCGATCGCGGCCAGCTTGTCCAGGCGCGGATCGGGAACGGCGACGTTGCCGACATTGGGCTCGATCGTGCAGAACGGATAATTGGCTGCCTGCGCCGCCGCGGTCTCGGTCAGCGCGTTGAAGAGCGTGGACTTGCCGACGTTCGGAAGACCGACGATGCCGCAGCGGAAACCCATGGGAGAATGCCTGTTCGTGAAATCGGGGAAAGGCGGTCCCGATAGAGGCTTCCCCGGCGGATTGCTAGGGACTCAGGCCCAGGATCGCTTGCGCGCGGGCGCATCGGTCCGGGCGCGAGAGAACATCAGCCCCGCCGTGCCCAGGGTCATGGCGACCAGGATCTGGGTCTGGAGCATCGGAAGCAGGTCGGTGATCCCGAGCGCCGCGTGCGCACGGCCGATGAAAAGGGCCAGCGGCGGCACGAGGTGCGATGCGTAAGGGAGCAGGGCAAACCCCGCGAGCCAGGACGGCGCGGTCACGAAGCCGGCGGAAAGCATCACGAAGCCGAGCACTGCCTTCCACGCACCGCTGGCGCCTTCCTGATCGTCGCCCGCCACGCTGAGGCATACCAGCCCGACCAGGAGGAACAGCAACTGGGTGGCACCCTGCATCACGCCGGTTTCGTCGAGAAATCCCGGCCGGGCGACATGGCCCAGCGACTGGAGCAGCGGCAGGGCGCCGGCGGTGACCAGCAGCAGGAACGGGAAGGCGAAGGCGAACATGCCGACCGCGAGGCTGCGTCCCGCAATCGCGACGAGCAGCGGTATCAGGATCAGCGCGAGCATGAGCGCGTTGCAGTAATGATCGAGCGCTCCGGCCAGGATGTCGCAACGGCCGCTGATCGCGCTGCAGCCCGAATGGGCGAGCACTGCCTGGATCAGGAAGGGAGAGAATATGACCAGCCCTGCCAGAAGGGCGAACAATCCCAGCCAGCGCCGAATGAAGACTTCCGCGGTCATGCGCTTTCCGCTCTCCGACATGGCGAAATCGCCGCCAATCCGGGTTGATCTAGCATCCGTGCCTTGCGGGAGCGTTGCCGGTCAGGGTTAATGACGTTCCACCGGAGCAGGAATGCCGATGGAGGGGAGGTATAGCCGCATGATCCGTGCTACCGGCGCAACTGACTGACGGAACCGTCTGTCCTGAATGAGGCTCGACGCGGCTTGTTCATCCGCGGTACAGGCGAACCGGCCTTTCGGTGCCAACAGGGATTCCTAAGGAGCAGGGTTTTTATGATTCGCCGTTCGTATGTGATGAGTGCCGCTGTGCTGCCGCTCGCCTTTGCGCTTGCTGCATGCGGTGGCGGCGATGACAATGCCACGCCGTCGCCCTCTCCGACTTCCAGCGCATCGCCGACGCCGACCGCGTCGCCGAGCTATGCGACCTTTCCGCTGAGCGGCGCAGCCGAGTTCGTCACGATCACCAGTTTCGCGAGCTACACCGGCAATCTGGATACCGGACCTGTCACGCTGGGCGTTGCAGGGGTTGGACCGGCCTCGCAGCGCGTGCGGGTAGGCTATGGAACGGCAGATCCCACGGCCGCCACTACGTCCTTGCCTTATGTGATTCGCGAAAATACCGAGGAAGCGCGCCTGTCCGCGGGTGATCTGATCGTTGCGCCGACGCCGACCGTGACCGAGTTCGTGTTCCGTCAGACGCCTACCCCGACGCCGACCTCTACTACATCACCGACGCCGACGCCGACTCCCGTCCCGGGTCGCTATAATGAGGTCGCGTTCCTCAACAATACCGTCCCGAGCAAGTTCACCAGCGACAGCTCGCTGGCATTGTCGCGCGTGACGTATGCGAATTGGCAGCGGGCGGACAGTCTGACCGGAGCGACTCGTATCACGAGTGCGATTTACGGGTATCCGACCCTGCTGAGAGACCTGCCGACTACGGGAAGCGCGACCTATACCGCCCGCATCTCCGGTCGCATCGTGCGCGTCGCCACCGGCAGCAGCGGCGCTGGTCGAAACCAGAAGATCGGTGGTGCGTTAACCGTAACATCCAACTGGGCCACCGGCCTGGTAAGCGTCACCATCAATCTGGTCACGATCGCGGCGGATGGCACGCAGACGCCTTTCGCGACCTATGTGGGTTCGGGCTCTACGCCTGTCGGGACGACCGAGTTCAACGGTCCTTCAACGTCCGGATCGCAACTGGCCGGCTCGATCCAGGGCAGCTTCTTCGGCAGCGCCGGCGAGCAGATCGGCTTCACTTTCGCCAGCTCGGGCACGTTCGGTGGCGACGACTACACCCTCAGCGCTGCAGTTGTGGGCAAGCGCAGCAGCTAAGCTGCGCTCCCTGCCGTTGCGGTAAGGATGAAGATGAAAAGGCCTGGCGCAAAGCGCCGGGCCTTTTTTGGCATTGTCGGGCCAAGCGTCAGTCGCGCTGCAGGCGCACCGCAATGTCGCTCATGAACCTCGCGTCGTTGCCAGCCGCCAGCCACGGCACTTCAGCCGCGATCGCGCCGAGCATGTCGGTCAGGTCCTCGATCTCGGCTTTGGCGTAATTGCCCAGCACATAGCCGGTGACCCGGTCCTTGTGACCCGGATGGCCGATCCCCAGGCGGACGCGGCGGAAGTCGGGGCCGATATGCTGGTCGGTCGAGCGCAGGCCATTATGACCTGCGGTGCCGCCACCTGTCTTCACCTTCACCTTGAACTGGGCAAGATCGAGTTCGTCGTGGAAGACGGTGACGTCGGCCGGCGTCAGCTTGTAGAAATCCATCGCGGCTCGGATCGACCGGCCGCTCTCGTTCATGAAGGTGCCGGGCTTCAGCAGCACCAGCTTCTCGGTGCCGATACGGCCGTCCTGGGTCCAGCCCTGGAACTGCTTCTTCGGTGCCGGGAAGTCGTGGACCTCGCCGATCGCGTCGATCGCCATGAAGCCGACATTGTGCCGGTGCATCGCATATTGCGGGCCCGGATTGCCGAGGCCGACCCAGAGCTGCATCATATTCCCCAAAATGAAGATCGCCCCCGCACCTAGGGCGCGGAGGCGATCTTTTGAACCGTGAAGTTCGAAGCGCGATTACTCGGCTTCGGCTTCGCCCTCGCCGGCTTCGGTCTGGGTATCGCCTTCGCTCGACTTCAGCGCCGACGGAGCAACCACGGTCGCGATGGTGAAATCGCGGTCGGTGATCGCCGAGGTCGCGCCCTTGGGCAGCGTGATCGCCGAGATGTGGATCGAATCGCCGACTTCCAGGCCCTTGAGCGAGATCGTGATGTCGTCGGGGATCTGCGCCGCGTCGACCACCAGCTCGAGCTCGTGGCGAACGATGTTCAGGACGCCGCCGCGCTTGATGCCCGGGGCCTCTTCCTCGTCCGAGAAGATGATCGGCACCGCGACGGTGACAGTCGCGTGCTCGCTGATGCGCAGGAAATCGACATGGACCGGACGGTCGGTCACGACGTCGAAGGTGACGTCCTTCGGCAGCGTGCGCTCGCCGTTGACCATGACGACCGAGTTGAAGAAGTGGCCGGTCATCAGCAGCTTGGTCAGCTCGCGCTCGTTGACGTGGATGCCAACGGGGTCTGCCTTGTTGCCATAGATGACGGCGGGTACGCGGCCTTCACGACGAAGCGCACGGGAGGCTCCCTTGCCAACCCGGTCGCGCGTCTCGGCCGACAGCGTAAGCGTATCGCTCATGTGTCGAATTCCTGTTGCGCTAGATGGTTATGTGCGTCTTGCCGGACAGGCCTCCAGGGATGACCCTGCCAAGCAAGCGTGGGCCCATAACGGAAAGGGTCGCGCAGAGCAAGCAGCGCGCGGCTGCCCGGCTGGCCCGGCATCAGTAGCGGATACGCGTGACCCTGAGTCCGCGCCGCTGAAGCTCGCGCTGGACGCTGTTCTCGCCTGCCAGATGGCCTGCGCCGACCGCGACGAAGACCACGCCCGGCCGGCGCATCCGGGTTGCCACCCAGCCGGCCCAGTTGCGGTTGCGCTGGATCAGCAGTGCCTGGGTAAGTTCGGGCGACTTGGACAGGTCCTCGTTCATTACCCGCGCAAGTGTGTCGGTATCGCCCTTGCCCCAGGCGGTGACGATCTGGTCCAGCGTCGTCCCGGCGGTCGTCATGCTGTCCAGCGTCTCGCCCAGCAGGACCTGCTGCGCCGTGGGGGACAGGCTGTCGAAATAGCCGAACTGCTGACGCGGCGTCTCCAGGCCCGACACCTTCTTCTTCGACTTCCTGGCCGCGGCGGTCAGGACGCTTTCTACGCCATAGGCGCTGTCATAACCCTCGGCCCGGTTAGGCAGCACGGCGAGCTGGATCGCGGCCAGCCAGGGCTCGTATTTTTCGACCAGGTCCTCGCGCTGTCCGGCACGCTTGAGCGCCTCGCGGACCCGCTTCGCAAGTTCGGGTGGAAGCTGTTCACTCAATCTGGTGCCGGCGGGAAGCTCGCCCAGCTCGCGCAGCATCGCCGCGGTTTCCGCCTGGGGCGGCATCACTACCTCCACCACCAGCTCGCGGCTATGATCGAACGCGTTCTTGACCGCCTCGTCGAACCAGCTCAGCCCGGGTCGCAGCGCGTGGACCGACCCGAAGAGATAGATGGTCGTGTCCCGGTCGCGGACCACCCACAGGGCCGGGTCGACGTCGCGTTCGGGCGCCTTCGCGGCGCAGGAGAGAAGGGCCAGCGGGGCGAGAAGCCAGAGCAGGTTGCGGAACATGACGCTTTCTAGTCGAGGGCGGTGGCGACGGACACCCCGAAACTAGCCCGCATGGGTAGTTTGAACCAGCGCGTCGCGCCATTGACCCCCCGGGGAGGCTGCGCCAAAGCGGGCCGAATTTTCGCCACTGGATAATAACGTGTCCGATCCCCTCAGCTTCCAGCGCATGATCCTGACGCTCCACGACTATTGGAGCGCTCGCGGCTGCCTGATCCTTCAGCCCTATGACATGCGCATGGGCGCGGGCACGTTCCACACCGCGACGACGCTGCGCGCGCTGGGTCCCGATCCGTGGAACGCCGCGTTCGTCCAGCCATGCCGTCGTCCGACCGACGGCCGCTATGGCGAGAACCCGAACCGGTTGCAGCATTACTACCAGTATCAGGTGATCCTGAAGCCCAGCCCGCCCGACCTTCAGGAACTGTACCTTGGCAGCCTGAAGGCGATCGGAATCGACTTCACCCAGCACGACATCCGCTTCGTCGAGGACGATTGGGAATCGCCGACGCTGGGCGCCTGGGGCCTGGGCTGGGAAGTGTGGTGCGACGGGATGGAGGTGACCCAGTTCACTTATTTCCAGCAGATGGGCGGGTTCGACTGCAAGCCGGTGGCGGGCGAGCTGACCTACGGCCTTGAGCGGCTGGCGATGTATATCCAGAACAAGGACAGCGTGTACGACCTGGCGTTCAACGACGCGCAGCCGGGCGTGCCGCAGATGACCTATGGCGACGTCTTCCTCGAGAATGAGCGCGAGATGTCGAAGTGGAATTTCGAGGTCGCCGACACCGACACGCTGTTCGACCTGTTCCGCAAGGCGGCGGCTGAATGCGAGAACTGCCTGGACGCGAAGCTGCCGATCCCGGCCTATGAGCAGGCGATCGAGGCGAGCCATATCTTCAACCTGCTGAACGCGCGCGGTGTGATCTCGGTCGCCGAGCGCCAGGCCTATATCGGGCGCGTCCGCGACCTGGCCAAGGGCAGTTGCGCGGCATGGATGGAAAAGAACGGGTGGGCGGCGTGAGCGATTTTCTTCTCGAACTCCGCTCCGAGGAAATCCCGGCGCGCATGCAGGAAAAGGCGCGCGAGGATCTGGCGCGCCTGTTCGCCGCGGAACTCGACAAGGCCGGCCTGAAGGCGGCCGACACGGTCACCTATGCGACGCCGCGCCGGCTGGCGCTGATCGCACGCGGTCTGCCGGCCGAGACGGCCGCAGTCAGCGAGGAGATCAAGGGGCCGCGCGCGGGTGCGCCGCCCCAGGCGCTGGAAGGCTTCCTGCGCAAGACCGGGCTGAGCGCCGACCAGCTGGTCGAGCGCGACGGCGTGCTCTACGCGGTGCTCGACAAGCCGGGTCGCCCGACGGCGCAGGTGCTGGCCGAAGCGGTGCCGGCGGTGATCCGCGCCTTTCCCTGGCCCAAGTCTATGCGCTGGGGGGCGACGTCCACCTCGACCGAGAGCCAGCGCTGGGTCCGTCCGCTGCAGGGCATCGTCGCGATCTTCGGCGACGATGTCGTGCCGTTCGAGGCCGCCGGACTGACCAGCGGCGCGGCAACGGTCGGGCATCGTTTCCACCATCCCGACATCATCACGATCGGCGGCGCCAACGACTATGTCGAGAAGCTGCGCGCCTGCCACGTCGTGGTCGACGGCGCCGAGCGTCGCGGCATCATCGCGCTGGGTGCCAAGCTGGCCGCGCAGAAGGCCGGACTCGAGCTGGTCGAGGATGACGGCCTGTTGTTCGAAAATGCCGGCCTGACCGAATGGCCGATGCCGCTGCTCGGCCGCTTCGACGAGGCGTTCCTCGACGTGCCGCCCGAGGTTATCCAGCTGACCGCGCGCGTGAACCAGAAGTACTTCGTCTGCCGCGATGGTGTCGGCAAGCTGGCCAACGCCTTTGTCTGCGTCGCGAACATCGACGCGGCCGACGGCGGCGAGCGGATCGTCGCAGGCAACCAGAAGGTGCTCGCTGCCCGCCTGAGCGACGCGCGCTTCTTCTACGACACTGACCTGAAGGTCTCGCTGGCCGAGCAGGCGGCAAGGCTGGAGAAGATCGTCTTTCACGAAAGGCTGGGCACGGTCGCCGACAAGGTCGACCGCGTCGCGACGCTGGCGCGCTGGCTGGTCGAGGAGGGGATCGTCACGGGCGCCGATGCGGCCGAGACCGAGCGTGCGGCGCGGCTTGCCAAGGCGGATCTCGTCACCGGCATGGTCGGCGAGTTCCCCGAGCTTCAGGGCCTGATCGGCGGCTATTACGCCGCGGCGCAGGGCGAGCCGGCTTCGGTCGCGGAGGCGATCCGCGATCATTACAAGCCGGCAGGGCAGGGCGATTCCGTGCCGACCGCAGGCGCGACGGTCGCCGTCAGCCTCGCCGACAAGCTGGACAGCATCACCCGTTTCTTCGCGGTCGATCTCAAGCCGAGCGGGTCGAAGGATCCGTTCGCGCTGCGCCGCTCGGCGCTGGGCGTGATCGCGCTGATCCTCGACAATGGCCTGCGCTTTCCGCTGGGCCGTGCGGTCGAGCGCGACGTGCTCGACTTCTTCGCGGACCGGCTGAAGGTGCAGCAGCGCGAGGCCGGGGTTCGCCATGACCTGATCGATGCGGTCTTCGCGCTGGGCGGCGAGGATGACTTCGTCCGCCTCCTCGCCCGGGTTCAAGCGCTGCAGGCGTTCGTCGGGACTGAGGACGGCAGGAACCTGCTGGCGGGCTACAAGCGCGCGGCGAATATCCTCAAGAAGGAGGCGTATTCGACAGGCGCGGTGAACGCCGCGACCGAGCCGGCCGAGAAGGCGCTGTCGGATGCGCTCGACGCAGCCGAGCCTCGCGCCGCCGAGGCGATCGAGGGAGAGGATTTCGAAGGCGCCATGGCCGCCCTGTCGATGCTGCGCGCGCCGATCGATGCGTTCTTCGAGCAGGTCACGGTGAACGACGCCGATCCTGACAAGCGTGCCGCACGTCTGGCGCTGCTCGCGCGGATGCGTGATGCGGTGCACAAGGTCGCGGATTTCTCGCGAATCGAGGGCTGATTCCGGCAGCTTTCTCGCCTGACAAACAAAACTTGCCCCTGACAACGCGGTCAGCGGCTTTCCCACTCTCCGCACCTGCGGTAGGCGCGGCTCATCCGCTAGCGGCGGGCGAAGGGAAGTCGAATGACGCAATATGTGTATCGCTTCGGCGGTGGGGTTTCCGACGGGGGCAATGGCGACAAGAACCTGCTGGGGGGCAAGGGCGCCAATCTTGACGGCATGGCGTCGATCGGCCTGCCGGTCCCTCCCGGGTTCACGATCAGCACGCCGATGTGCACCGTCTATTACGAACAGGGCGGCGTCTTCCCGGACAGCCTGAGGGCGGAGGTCGCCAACGGCATCGCGCATATCGAAGGGATCACCGGCAAGAAATTCGGCGTTGCCGCCGATCCGCTGCTCGTCTCGGTCCGCTCGGGCGCGCGCGCATCGATGCCGGGCATGATGGACACGGTCCTGAACCTCGGCCTGAACGACGATACGGTCGATGGGCTCGCCGCGATCTCGGGCGATGCCCGCTTCGCCTGGGACAGCTATCGCCGCTTCATCCAGATGTATTCCGACGTCGTGCTCGAGCTCGATCATGGCCGCTTCGAGGAAGCGCTGGAGATCGCCAAGGAAGATCGCGGCTATACGCTCGACACCGAGATGACCGCCGACGACTGGCGTACGCTGGTCGCGGAGTACAAGGCGCTGGTGGTCGAGCTGTGGGACGGCAAGCAGTTTCCGCAGGATGTGCACGACCAGTTGTGGGGCGCGATCGGTGCGGTCTTCGGATCATGGCAGTCGGAGCGCGCCAAGGTTTATCGCCGGCTGAACGACATCCCGGCCGAATGGGGCA
The DNA here is from genome assembly GCF_039652585.1 of Sphingomonas rustica. Classification (NCBI taxonomy): domain Bacteria; kingdom Pseudomonadati; phylum Pseudomonadota; class Alphaproteobacteria; order Sphingomonadales; family Sphingomonadaceae; genus Sphingomonas; species Sphingomonas rustica. The sequence goes on from NZ_JBDIZK010000013.1 coordinate 65,296, forward strand.
CCGCGGTCAACGTCCAGGCGATGGTGTTCGGTAACATGGGCGACACGTCGGCCACCGGCGTCGCCTTCACCCGCGATCCGGCCAAGGGCGACAACGCCTATTATGGCGAGTTCCTGATCAACGCGCAGGGCGAGGACGTCGTCGCCGGCATTCGTACGCCGCAATATCTGACCAGGGCGGCGCGCGAAACGGCAGGGGCCAAGCCGCTGTCGATGGAAGAGGCGATGCCCGAGGTCTATGGCCAGCTCGCCCGGGTCTTCGACCTGCTCGAGCGCCATTACCGCGACATGCAGGACATTGAGTTCACCGTCGAACGCGGCAAGCTGTGGATGCTCCAGACGCGCGCGGGCAAGCGAACGGCGAAGGCCGCGCTGAAGATCGCGGTCGACATGGCGAATGAAGGGCTGATCACGCGCGAGGAGGCGATCCTGCGCGTCGATCCGCAGGCGCTGGACCAGCTGCTCCACCCGACGCTCGATCCCAACGCGGCGCGCGACGTGCTGACCAAGGGGCTGCCGGCATCGCCGGGCGCGGCGTCGGGCAAGGTGGTGTTCGACGCCGACACGGCGGAGAAGGCCAATGCCGCGGGCGAGTCGGTGATCCTGGTGCGGGTCGAGACCAGCCCGGAGGACATTCACGGCATGCATGCGGCCCGCGGTATCCTGACCGCGCGCGGCGGCATGACAAGTCACGCCGCGGTCGTCGCACGCGGCATGGGCCGGCCGTGCGTTTCGGGCGCCGGCACGCTGTCGATCATCGCCAAGGAGAAGCTGTTCCGCATCGGCAGCCGCGAGGTCCGCGAGGGCGACATCATCACGATCGACGGCGCGACCGGCGAGGTGATGCTGGGCGCGGTGCCGACGGTCCAGCCCGAACTGGCCGGCGATTTCGGCACGCTGATGGTGTGGGCCGACGAGGGCCGCCGCCTGAAGGTGCGCACCAATGCGGAAACGCCGCTCGACTGCCGCACCGCGCGCGACTTCGGCGCGGAGGGAATCGGCCTGTGCCGGACGGAGCACATGTTCTTCGACGCGGCGCGGATCACCGCGGTGCGCCAGATGATCCTGGCGGAGGACGAGGCCGGCCGCCGCATCGCGCTCGACAAGCTGCTGCCCGAGCAGCGCCGCGACTTTGTCGAGATCTTCGAGGTGATGGCGGGGCTTCCCTGCACGATCCGCCTGCTCGACCCGCCGCTGCACGAATTCCTGCCGCACGAGGAGAGCGAGTTCGCCGAGGTGGCGCAGGCCGCCGGACTGGACGTCGAGACGCTGAAGCGCCGCGCCGCCGAACTGCACGAGTTCAATCCGATGCTGGGCCATCGCGGCTGCCGGCTGGGCGTGACCTATCCCGAAATCTACGAGATGCAGGCGCGCGCCATTTTCGAGGCGGCGGTGCTGGTCGCGGAGAAATCGGGCGACGCGCCGATTCCCGAAGTCATGATCCCGCTGGTCGCCACCCGGCGCGAGCTGGAACTGATGAAGGCGGTCGTCGACAAGGCGGCGCAGACGGTGTTCGCCGAACAGGGCCGGACGATCGAATATCTGGTCGGCACGATGATCGAGTTACCGCGGGCCGCGCTGCGCGCCGCGGAGATCGCCGAGGTCGGCGAGTTCTTCAGCTTCGGCACCAACGACCTGACCCAGACCACGCTGGGCGTCAGCCGCGACGATGCCGGCCGGTTCCTGACGACCTATGTCGAGAAGGGCATCTACGCGAAGGACCCGTTCGTCTCGATCGACGTCGAGGGTGTCGGCGAACTGATCAGCCTGGCGGCCGAGCGCGGGCGCTCGACGCGTCCTGACATCAAGCTGGGCATCTGTGGCGAGCATGGCGGCGATCCCGCCTCGATCGCGTTCTGCGAGAGCGTCGGGCTCGATTATGTCTCCGCCTCGCCCTATCGCGTTCCGATCGCGCGGCTTGCCGCGGCACAGGCCGCATTGCTGAAGAAATGACCTGACGCGCCGCGACCTGGCCCTTGAGGCGGGTCGCGGCGCGCCGCGGGCTTCGTTGCGTCAGCGGTTGATGAAGCTGTCGTTGATCGAACAGGCCGCCGGGCCGAGAATGACGATGAACAGCACCGGCAGGATGAAGCAGATCAGCGGAATCGTCATGATCGCCGGCAGGCGCGCCGCCTTTTCCTCGGCGCGCATCATCCGCTCGTTGCGGAATTCGGCCGACAGCACGCGCAGCGCAGAGGCGAGCGGCGTCCCGTATTTCTCGGTCTGGATCATGGTGGTCACGACGCCACGGACGGCATCCAGGTCGATCCGCATCGCCAGATTTTCGAACGCGTTGCGCCGGTCCGTCAGGAAGCCGAGCTCGATCGAAGTGAGCTGGAATTCCTCACCCAGCTCCGGATAGGCGCGTCCCAGTTCGCGGGCGACCCGACCGAAGGCGGCGTCGACGGTCAGCCCGGCCTCGGCGCAGATGACCAGCAGGTCGAGCGCATCGGGCAGCCCCTTGCGGATCGCGTGGCTGCGCTTCTGGATCTTGTTCTTCAGATACAGGTCCGGAAACTTGTACGACAGGATGAAGCTGACCGCGACGAGGCCATATTGCTTCATCGGGGTCCAGTCGGCGAAGACGGGCGTGAAATAGACCAGCCAGATCATCGGCCCGCCGATCAGGATCGGCAGCACCAGACGGCCGAAGATCACCGCCGGCGCCCATTCCTTAGACCGGATGCCGGCCTGCATCAGCTTGAGCTGCGCCTGCTTGACCTGGCTGTCCTGCAACACCTTGAGCAAGGACAGGAAGGCGCGGATCTTGTCGGCATTCTCGTTGCGCTGGACCAGCTTGGCGCGGCGCTTCGAGGTCGAGGCGGTGATGCCCGCCTTCAACTGTTCGCGGCGCTCGTTCAGCGCCTTTACCCGCTTCGTCATCGGGTCGCGCACCGTGGTGGCGGCATAGACGGCGACCATCATCGCCAGCGCGGCGACGGCGGCGAGCAGTGTCGCCACCCAGAGGACATCGATGCCCAGGATCGTGGGTCCGGATGCAGCGGTCATGTCACCCTCAAATCTCGAAATTGACCATCTTGGCCATGATGAAGGCGCCCAGCGCCATCCAGATCAGGCCGCCGCCGCCAGCCACCATCAGCCGTTCGTCGGTGAAGAATTTCAGCATGTAGCCGTTGTTGATGAACCAGATCATCCCGAACACGATGAAGGGCAGACAGCCGACGATCAGCGCCGACGCCTTGGATTCCGACGACATCGCCTTGATCTTCAGCTTCATCTGGGCGCGCTTGCGCAGCACTTCGGACAGGTTCGACAGCGTTTCGGCCAGATTGCCACCGGTCTCGCGCTGGATCGCGATCGTGATGGTGAAGAACTGGAACTCGGGCGTTCCCAGCCGATCCGCTGTCTCTTGAAGCGCCGCGTCAAGCGTCCGCCCGATCTTCATCTTGTCGGCGATCATCCGGAATTCTTCGCCGACCGGGCCGTCAAGCTCCTGGGCGACGACCGTGATCGTCTCGGTGATCGGCAGGCCTGAGCGAAGACCGCGGACCAGCAACTCGATCGCGTCGGGAAATTTCACGGTGAACTGGTTGACGCGCCGGCCGATGAAGAAGCCGACGACGAAATGCGGCAGGCCCGCGCCGACGAACAGCGCGAGGAACAGCGCCAGCCACACCGGAGCGCCCTGAAGCAGCAGCAACGCCGCGGGGACTGCGAACAGGCCCAGCGTCGCCAGGCCATATTTGCCGACGGTCCACGGCTTGCCCGTCATGGCCAGTCGCTTTTGCAACTGGGCGGGGTTGGGCAGCAGCAGGACCGCGAGCGTGTCCATCCGATTGGCGCGGCTGGTCGTGATCTTGCGCAGCTGCGCTTCCATCGCATTGGCGCCGACCGGGCTGACCGTATGGCGCTCGCGCAGGCCGGACAGCCGGCGCGCGCCCGCACGCTCCGCCGACGGGCCGGCAAAGGCGAAGATCATCAGCGCCAGCACCGTAAAGGCGCCGCCCCCGACCATGATGTACGGCAACAAGTCCATGCCGCGTCACTCTCCGATTAGGATGCCCGTGGCGGGCCGGGCAACCCGCCCGCCCCGACGGCGATTACTTGCCCTTGCGCGGGACCCTGATCTTCAGCCGGTCGAACAGCGAGGTGCTGCCCGGCGGCTTGCTACCCGGCTTGCCCGGCACCGACCTGGCCTTGGCCGGGGCGTCGTCGCGCTCGCCGGCATCCGCGATCGCCGCGACGCGATTGGCGAGTTCGGCCAGCCCGGCGAAGGCCTTCGCGCCTTTCGCCGCCTCGGCGAAGGGCTTGCCCAGTTTCGCCGATTGCGATGCGATCCTGGCGTCGAAGGGAAGGACGAAGTCGACCTTGCGCTCGATCGACCCCTCGAAATCCTTGCGGCTGATCTCCAGCATGGCGGCGGGATGGACCTTGTTGGCGACGACGATCACCTGGGTCTGCGGCGCGTTCGAGCGGAACCAGCTGAGGATGCGGATCGTGTCGCGCGCCGCGGCCAGGGTAAAATCGGTCACCAGCACCGCGACCTGGACGTCGCTGATCAGGTGCGGATGAAGCACCAGCATGTTGCGCGGCAGATCGGTCACGCTCGTCTCGAACGCGCTGCGGAGTTCCTCCTGCAGCTGATAGAAGGCGGCGCCGTCGGTGAGCACCGGCGAGTTGATCGGTGCCTCGGCCGACAGGACCGCAAGCAGGTCAGACGCCTTCACCATTGCCCGTTCGATGAACAGGCCGTCGATGCGGCTGGGATTCTCGATCGCATCGGTCAGGCCGCGGCCAGGCTCGAGATCGAGGGCGAGCGCCCCGGTGCCGAAATGCACGTCGAGATCGAGCAAGGCGGTCGCCCGCTTGTGCTTCTCGCTGGTCAGCCACGACAGCGAGGTGGCGATGGTCGAGGCGCCGACGCCGCCGCGGGCGCCGATCACCGCCACCGCGCAATGCGGCCGGTCCGATCCCGCCTCTGGCGCCTTCGGCGCGCTCAGCATGGCTTGGGCATGGGCGAAGGCGTCGCGCAGCGCATCCGGGTTCAGCGGCTTGAGCAGATAGTCCTGCAGGCCGCTGGCCAGCAGGTCGCGATAGAGCCGCACGTCGTTGACCTGGCCCGACGCTATCACCACCGTGCCGGGTTCGCAGACTTCGGCGAGCGCGTTGATGTCGTTGAGCGGATCGCCCGATTCGGACAGGTCGACGAACAGGACATGCGGGCTGGCCGAAACCGAAAGCGTCTGAACCGCATTGCGCAGGCCGCCCTTGTTGACCTTTTCGGGGCTCCAGCCGAGTTCGACCGCGATCGGACGCAGCGCCTCTGCCGTCGTCTCGTCGCAGACGAAGGCGACGAAGGGATCACGCTGGCCGACACGGCCCGGATTGAAGGGGGCGTTCACTTGGTGCCGCCTCCCGTGCCGGAGGTTTTCAGCCCGCCGGTGCCGGTGGGCGGCGCATCGCGATAGACCTTGATCGCCTTGCTGGCGGCGGCGGGATCGCTGGTGGCCGAACCGGGGGCACCGCGGACGAGGTCGTTGGGATCGGCGATCATCGCGGCGAGGTTCGAATTGACCGCGCAGCCATAGTTGGACGACGTGCTGGCGCTGAAGTCGGGCTGAGCATTCCCCGCGCGATCGGGGCAGTTCGGGACGGACGCCGTCATGCGGGTCACGACGACGCGGACCGTGCCGGGTGCGACCTGGCCGACGGTGGTCGGCGGACGGTCGGCCAGCAGCAGGCCATAGCGGCCTGCCGCGGCGCGAACCTCTTCGCGGCCCACCGCGCCGTCGCCGCCATCGTCGATCCCGACGCGGTCGCCGTAACGCAGGTTCATCGCCTGCATCCAGCCGGCGAGGCGCTGGGCCTCGCCCGGGGCCAGGGCATAGCCCTGCGCCTGGAGGTCGAGGACGTAATCGCTGCGCTGGACAACCGGCTGGTACACCGATTCCATGCCGCCATTATGGCTGCCGCACCCGCCCAGCAGCAGTGCCGGGACGAAAAGGGCGGGAAGGGCGATGCGCTTGGACATGAAGATCTCCCTGGGACGCTGAGTCACTGGCCGAAGCCCGGCGCGGCGGTCGCCACCGTCCGGGATTTGCGGGATTGCAGACCGCGATCGTCACCGCGCGGCGTGGCCGGCGGCGCGGTCATCGCCTGTTGTGGCGCCGGAGCGCCGGGGGCGGGGGGCAGGTCGGTCGAGCCGATCGCCCCGGCGGGAGCAGCCATGCTGGGCTTCGGCCGGTCCGGTGTCTTGGACGAGCCGCTGATCTGGCCGCCCAGGATGCGGTCGAAATCGTTCGGCGCCTGATAGCCGTCGGTTGGCAGGCGGATCTCGCTGCCATTGACCGGCTTCACCAGATAGGGGGTGATCACGATCACCAGCTCGGTCTCGTTGCGCTGGAACGCGTTCGAGCGGAACAGCGCACCCAGCACCGGCACGTCGCCAAGGCCCGGTGCCTTGTCGATCACATTATTGTGCGTGTTCTGGACCAGGCCGGCGATCATCATGCTCTCGCCCGATCCCAGCTCGATGCTGGTCTCGGTGCGGCGGGTGGTGAGGGCGGGGATCGACGCGCCGCCGATCGTTACCGCGCCTGCCTCGGACAGCTGCGACACTTCGGGGCGGACGCGCAGCGAGATGCGGCCGTCGGACATCACCGTCGGAGTGAAGGCCAGGCTGACGCCATATTGCTTGTACTCGACCGACACGGCGCCCAGGCCCTGGCTGATCGGGATCGGAATCTCTCCGCCCGCCAGGAAGGTCGCGGTCTCCCCCGAAAGCGCGGTCAGGTTCGGCGTGGCCAGCGTGGTCACCTGGCCGATGCGCTCGCCCAGATCGATTGCCGACAGCACGTCGAGGCCCAGCAATCGCCCGGCGATCCCAAGGGTCGAGAAATGGTTGGGACTCTTGGTGACGGTGTTCGCGACACCACCGGGATAGACGAAGTCGCCGCGTGCCGGATCGAACGGCAGCGCGATCGTACCTGCCGGAAAGCCGAATTTGGACGAGGCGTCGAGGACGGGAAGCCCGGTCGTGTCGATCTTTCCGATCGTCCCGAAATTGCTGCGCGTGCCCGATCCGACGCCGATCGAGATGCCGCTGCCATTGTCGCGGGTCATCAGGTTGACGCCGACATTCTTCATGAAGCTGCGGCTGACCTCGGCAAAGCGAACCTGCAGCATCACCTGCAGCGGGGTCGCGGTGCGCAGGCGGCTGACGATCTTGGTCTGGTCGCCCACGAACGCCTGGACCAGCCGCTCGGCTTCGGCGGCGTCGCCCGGGCTCGCCACCGTCCCGGTCAGCAGCACCAGTCCGTTCATCGGCGTCGCGGTGACTTCGGCTTCGGGCATGGCGAGACGCAGCATCGAATCGATCGAGTCGATATTGTTGCCGACCCGGATCGTCGCCGCGTAGATCACCCGGCCCGCCTTGTTGGTGACCGACAGGGTCGTCTCGCCCGGCCCCTTGCCGAAGACATAGAGCTGGGTGGGTGAGCGTACCTGGACGTCGGCGACCTGCTCGTTGGCGACGAACACGTCGGACATCGCGGCGTCGAGCTGGACCAGCCGCCCGCGACCGGTGTTCAGCTGCATCACGGGCGATCCGGCGGATGCCGACACCGTCTGGGCGGCGGCGGGGGCGGCGATCCCGCCGATGCCGGCGGCTGCCGCCAGCATCGCGATCGTCAGCCGCAACGGCTTGTAACTGCGCATCTTAATTCTTCCCCCCGACCGGTACCACGGTCACGCTGTTGCCGCGCGACACCTTGACCACCGGGCCCTGCGCGACGGGCGCCGCGGCACCCGGATAATTTGTCTGGCCGGTGGCCGGCGGCGCGGAATCGCCGCGGTCGTCCCTGGCCTTGCCGGGCACGGTGCGGCGCTGGAACCGGGACACATCGGCACCGGTCGAGACGCTGCCGGCACCGGCGCTGGGACGAGCGGCCACGCGCGCCAGCATCGCCTTTTCGCCCTTGGCGTCGCCATTCTCGGGCACGTCGACATCGCCATTGGCGATTGCCTCCTCGAGTTCGCCCTGATTGTCGGCGATCGATCGAAGCGACAGCGAGATGGTGCCGACCGTCTGGGCGACGGCGATTTCCTCGGCGATCTTGGGCGTCGCCTCGATCGTCACGGTCGAATAGGTCGTGACGACGGTGTTGCCCTTCTCGTCGGTCTGCTTGTCGGTCCGCTGGTCGGTCGCCAGAACGCGGACATTGCGCAGCACCGTCTCGGCGGCCTTCAGCGACGGTCCGTCGCCGCCGCCGGCGACTTCCTGGGTCAGGATCAGGTCGACGCGGTCGCCCGGAAAGACGAAGCCCGCGACCGATCCCTTGGCATCGACCGGGACGGTCACGGCGCGCATGCCGGGTCCGAGTGCGGCGGCAAGGAAGCCTCGATCGCCGGGCTTGACGAGTGCGCCCTGCGTCAGCGGCTGGCCCGCCGGAATGGCGAAGCGGACCACGGTTCCGTTCAGTGATTTCAGGTCGACCTCGCCCTGCTGGTAATAGGCGCCTTCGATCAGGTCCTTGGGCCAAGGGACGAATTTCATCGCCTCGGGATCGAGGATCGTGCCGACTGGCAGGGCGCGGGTCGCGACCAGCACCTGCACGGTGTTCTGCGCAGGCTGGGGCTGGCCGTTGACCACCGGCGCAGCGCCGGCTTCCGGAGAAGACGAGCCGAGCACCATCGATCGCGCCATGAACGCTGTGATCGCGGCGACGATCAGCGCCCCGACGAGTAGAATGATCTTCCGTGCATCCATGACGCTTCAGTTCCCACCAGACCGGATCGGATGTTTCCGATCCCGACTCTCACGCAAATTGGTTAATGATCGGTTCGCGAAGGACGAGGAGGGTGGCGATCGCGATGGCCACGCCGTACGGAATCTCCAGCGGCTCGCCCTTCTTGCGCAGCCATTTCTCGCCCAGCATGACCAGCGTCAGCACCCCGCCCAGCAGCGACATCAGGATCAGCATCCACAGCAGTGGTTGCAGCGGCAGCCACAGCGCGAGTGCGCCGATCATCTTGACGTCGCCGCCGCCCATCTGGCCGACCCCGTAGGCCGCCAGGAAGAAGGCGAAGACGATACCGGCCAGCCCGACCTGCATCGCGATGTCGGGCCAGAGCGCCAGGCCCTGATGCCACCACCAGAGCGGCGCGATCAGCGCGATCGCGAGGTTTTTCCAGTTGGCGATCTCGCGTGTTCGCGCGTCCTCGACCCCCGCGGAAACCAGGAGCAGGCCGAGCGCGACCAGCGGAAAGGTGGCTGAGAGATCCCCCATGCCGCCAAGTCCCTAGACGGACCGGCTTTCCAAAACGTAACCACGGCGCATGAGTGTTTCTCCGTACGACCGTCGCGCGATTCCCCCACGCGCGCAGATCCATCAGTGGAGCGCGCCGGACCGCTGGGCGCTGCGGGTCTTCTCCTGGGCTGCCGAGGTGCCGCAGCCGCGCGGCTCGATCCTGTTCCAGGGCGGGCGCGGCGACGTGTTCGAGAAATATCTGGAGGCTTTCGGCCACTGGCATGATCAGGGATGGTCGATCACCTCGTTCGACTGGCGCGGCCAGGGCGGGTCGGGCAGGCTGAGCGCCGCCGGAAATTGCGGCCATATTGAGGATTTCGGCGCGTTCGTCGGGGATCTGCGCGCCTTCTACGACGAGTGGCAGGCGGCGACGCCCGGCCCCCATGTCGCGATGGGCCATTCGATGGGCGGACATATCCTGTTGCGCGCCCTGGTGGAGGGCGCGGTGCATCCCGATGCGGCGGTGCTGATCGCCCCGATGCTGGGCGTGAAAAGCCCGTTCGGCCAGGCGATGGGGGAACGGCTGGCGCGGCTGATGGGCGGGGCCGGGGACGATTCGCGACCCGCCTGGCGCGGCAATGAAAAGCCCTACACCACCGAAACGCGCGCCGCGCTGCTGACCCATGATCGTGCGCGATACGAGGACGAGCTGTTCTGGCAGCTGGCCAATCCGGACACCGTAACCGGCCCGCCCAGCTGGCGCTGGGTGATCGAGGCGTTCCGGTCGATGCGCGAACTGCGGGCCTCGCCCAAGCTGGGGGAGATGCGGGTCCCGACACTGATGCTGGTCGCCGATGCCGACGGGCTGGTCGAGCCCAGATCGGCACTGGCGATCGCGCCGTCGCTGCCGGATGTCCGGGTCGTCCGATTCGGCAAGGAAGCCGCGCACGAACTGCTGCGCGAAGGCGACGCAGTTCGCGACCGAGCCATGGGCGAGATCGACGGTTTCCTTCAGGCGCGAGCACAGCCGCGTTGAACCGAGTCGACATCGCGATCATCGGCGGAGGCATCGCTGGCGCCAGTCTCGCGGCCGAGCTGGCGCCGCATGCCCGCGTCGTCATTCTCGAGGCTGAGGACCAGCCCGGCTATCATTCGACCGGGCGCTCGGCCGCTTATTGGTCGGAAACCTATGGCGGACCGCACGTCCAGCCGCTGACCAGTGCGTCGGGGCCGGCGCTTCGCCCCTTCCTCCAGCCGCTCGGTTCGCATCACATCGCCCGCCGCGACGAGCGCGGCTTGATCGACGCCTATCTTGCCGAGTTCGCGGACAGCGGGGTGGTGCTGGAGGATGTCGATCCGCGCGAGCGCATCCCGGGGCTTCGCGACGAATGGCGATGGTGCGCGTTCGAGCCGAACGTCGCCTATATCGACGTGGCGGGACTCCATGCGGGCTATCTGGCGACCGCCAGGCGCGCGGGTGCCGAGCTTCGACTTGGCGCCGGCGTCGCGGCGATCGGGCGCGCGGCGGGAAGCTGGCGAATCGAAACGCGCGCCGGTCCGATCGCGGCCGATGTCGTTGTCGATGCCGCCGGCGCCTGGGCGGACTCCATCGCTCGCGTCGCGGGCGTCGCGCCGCTCGGGATCCAGCCCTATCGCCGCACGATGGTTCAGTTGAAGACCGATCCCGCGCCGCCCGCGGACCTGACCCATGTCGGGCACATTGGCGGCGAGTTCTACTTCAAGCCCGAGCCGGGCGGGCGGCTGTGGCTGAGCCCGCATGACGAGACCGCGACCGACCCGTGCGATGCCCAGCCCGAGGAGATCGATGTCGCGATCGCGATCGACCGGTTCGAACGGTGCGTTGATTGGCGGGTCGAGCGGGTCGAGCATCGCTGGGCCGGCTTGCGCAGCTTCGCGCCCGACCGACTGCCGGTCTATGGCTTCGATCCGGCAGTTCCGGGCTTCTTCTGGTGCGCGGGGCAGGGGGGCTTCGGCATTCAGACCTCGGCCGCCGCGGCGATGCTGGCGGCGGCGTTGCTGCTGGGCCGGCAGCCCGCCGACGCGGTCGCGCATATCGACGCGGATCGCTATGCACCCGACCGGTTCATGCGGTAAGAATGCGGCTCCTTAGCCACGGGAGTGGGTCATGGCGCACAAGTTCGTGATCGAGCAGAACAAGGCAGGCGAGTATGTCGCCAAGTTCAAATATAACAGCGAGACGATATTCTGGACCGAGGGCTATGCCTCGAAAGCCGGCGCCCAGAATGCGATCGAATCGATATTGAAGAACGGTCCCGGCGCAGCCGTCGAGGGGTGACGCGGCAGATCGTCCGCTGACCGCGCGCGGCGGTCGGATGGTCTGACGCTACGGCAGACGCCCTTTCGCAAACCGCGGATTTTCGCGGTTTTCCTCGCCTTTACGTGCCCGTCATGCTAGGACTGCGCACGATGACCAGCCATGCCCAGCCTTACGACTTTCCAATCGACGTCGCTGCCGACGATATCGATTTCATGGGGCATGTGAACAATGCCAGCTATCTGAAATGGGTGCAGGCCGCAGTGATCAGCCACTGGCAGGCGCTTGCCCCGGTCGAGGCTGTGGCGCAGCATCTGTGGGTCGCGCTGAAGCACGAGATCACCTATCGCCGGCCCGCTTTTCTGGACGATGACGTGGTCGCGACGGTTCTGCTCGAGCGCGTACAGGGCGCGCGTGCCTTCTACGAGACGGTGATCACCCGCGGCTCCGAAGTGCTGGCCGAGGTGAAGTCGAGCTGGTGCTGCGTCGATGCGGAAACACTGCGCCCGGCGCGGCTGGCGCGCGACGTGATCGACCGCTTCTTCGTGAAGCCGGCCGAGGCCTGATCCGGCGGCCGGCCGAGCCGGCCCTATTGAGCCAGTGCCGCGTCGCTCGCGAGTCGGTCGGCGCGTTCATTGTCGGGGTGGCCGGCATGGCCCTTCACCCATTTCCACTCGACGCGGTGCGGCTTGGCGGCGTCCAGCAGCTTCTGCCAGAGATCGGCATTCTTGACCGGCTTGCGATCCGCCGTCTTCCAGCCATTCTTCAGCCAGCCATGGATCCACTTGGTGAGTCCGTCCATGACATAGCGGCTGTCGGTCGACAGCGTCACCCGGCAGGGGCGCTTGAGCGCGTTCAGGCCCTCGATCGCCGCCATCAGCTCCATGCGATTGTTGGTCGTCTCGCGCTCGCCGCCCGACAATTCCTTCTCGACCCCGCCGGTGCGCAGCACGACGCCCCAGCCGCCGCGGCCGGGATTGCCCTTGCACGCGCCGTCGGTTGCGATCTCGACATGCTGTAATTCGGTCATGCGAAGATCGTCGCTCCATGGGTCTGGTAGAAGTCCAGCCGGCGCAGATAGGCGAGCGGGTCCTTGCGCGTCACCATCGCGTCGGCGGGGGTATTGAGCCAGTCCCAGGCGCGACTGAGCAGGAAGCGCAGCGCCGCGCCCTCGGCCAGGATCGGCAGCGCCGCCCGTTCGTCGTCGGACAGGCCGAAGCTGGACTGATAGCCCGCGAGCAAGGCGTCGCCGACCTCCGCATCGTGCACGCGACCGGTGCCGTCGAATGCCCAGGCGCCGTGCATGACCGCGACGTCATAGGCGCGGATGTCGGTGCAGGCGAAATAGAAGTCGATCAGCCCGGTGACCCGGTCGTCCAGCATCAGCACATTGTCGGGAAACAGATCGGCGTGGATCGCGCTGGTCGCCAGATGGCGCGGCCAGCGCGACAGGATCCGGTCCAGCGCAGAGGAAAGCCGGTCGAAAAGGCCGGCCTCGATCCCGTCCAGGTCGCGGCCGCAACGGGCAAGCTGGTCCGCCCAGGTCTCGACGCCCATCGAGTTCGGTCGGTCCAGCGAAAAACCGGAGAGGCTCGCATGCATCCGGCCCATCGCCTCGGCCGCGGCGCGGGCCTGGGTCGGGGTCGGCCGGGTCACCGACACGCCCGACAGGAACTGGATCAGGCAGGCGGGACGCCCTTCCAGCTCGTGGATCAGGCGGCCGTCGCGATCGGGGATCGCCGGCGGGACCGGGTTGCCCGCGTTCGCCAGATGGTCGAGCAGTGCCATGAAATAGGGCAGGTCATCGGCGGCGACCCGCTTTTCGTACAGCGTCAGGATGAAGCGCGCGTCGGTGGTGTCGACCAGATAGTTGGAATTCTCGACCCCCTCGGCGATGCCCTTGGCTGAGACGAGGGCGCCGACGTCGAACCGTGCGAGAAACGCCGAGAGCGCTTCCGCCGAAACCTGCGTGTAGACCGCCATGCGTCAGGCCGCTTCGAGCCCGCGTGGCAGCTTGAAGACCACCGTTTCCTCGACCGTCTCGACTTCGCGCTCGGTGATCTCGAACCGCTCGCCGATCCGGTCCACCAGTTCGCGCACCAGCAGTTCGGGGGCGGAGGCGCCCGCGGTGATCCCGACCGACTTGATGTTCTCCAGCCAGGCGAAGTCCAGGTCGGCCGCCCTCTGGACCAGCTTCGCCGGAGTGCCGGAACGCTTGGACACCTCGACCAGCCGCAGCGAGTTCGACGAGTTGGGCGCGCCGATCACCAGGACCAGGTCGACCATCGGCGCAATCGCCTTGACCGCGCCCTGACGGTTCGAGGTCGCGTAGCAGATGTCGTCGGGGCCGGGCGCCAGGATTTCCGGGAAACGGCGCTTCAGCGCATCGAGGACCGCAGCGGTGTCGTCCACCGACAGCGTCGTCTGCGTCAGGAAGGCGAGGTTCGACGGATCGGCCGGATTGACCGTCTCGGCATCCTCGACCGTCTCGATCAGCGTCATCGCGCCTTCGGGCACCTGGCCGAAGGTGCCGATCACCTCGGGGTGGCCGGCATGGCCGATGAACAGGATATGCCTGCCCTGGTTGACCAGCCGCTCCGCCTGACGATGGACCTTGGAGACGAGTGGGCAGGTCGCGTCGAGATAGGACAGGCCGCGCTCGGCCGCCTTTGCCGGCACCGCCTTGGGCACGCCATGCGCGGAGAAGACGACCGGCGCGTCGTCGGGCACTTCGTCGAGTTCGTCGACGAAGATCGCGCCCTTCGCCTTCAGCGTGTCGACGACGAACTTGTTATGGACGATCTCGTGCCGGACATAGACCGGCGCGCCATATTTCTCGATCGCCAGCTCGACGATGCGAATCGCGCGGTCGACGCCGGCGCAGAAGCCGCGCGGGGCGGCGATGAGGAGGTTCAGGGGCGGCCTTATTCCGGACATGGCCCGTCCCTACGCGATTGCTTGCACCGGCGGAAGGCGCTTCCTATGGTGCCGCGCGTTTCGGGCCGGGGCGATACTGCCGCCGGCTCGACTGTTTTGAAAGGTTGCCCGTGTCGCCTGCAAGGATCGTCCTTCCCCTCGCCGCCATTGCCCTGCTCGCGGGCTGCAGCCGTACCGGTGAGATCGATGCCGTGGGCGGAGTCGGCATCACCACGTTGCGCTCGCCTTGCCCGCATGTCGCAATTCCGGCGGGTACGGGGGACATCACGACCTTCAATCCGCCTGCGAGCCGTGAGGCGCAGGCAATCGATGTGGTCGCGACGATGACCAACGTCCAGTCGACCTGCGACTATGCGACCGATCAGGTCGTCACCAACGTGACTTTCGATGTGCTGGCGCGTCGCGCCAGTGCCGACGGCCCGCGCGACATCACCATTCCCTATTTCATCACGGTCGTGCGCGGCGGATCCGCGGTCGTCGCGAAGCGCGTCGCCCAGGTGACCGTCCATTTCGAGGCCGGCCAGCTTCGCGCCAGCGCCAAGGGCGCCGGCAGCACCCAGATCGCCAAGGCATCGGCCACGCTTCCGGCCGATGTGCGCGAGAGGCTGACCCGCAAGCGCAAGGCGGGCCAGGAGGATGCAGCGATGGATCCGCTGGCCGATCCTGCGATCCGCCAGTCGGTTCAGTCCGCCACGTTCGAGGCGCTGGTGGGCTTCCAGCTGACCGAGGACCAGCTGAAGTACAACGTTACGCGCTGATCGGGGGCTGACGGCCGACGAAGGCCGTTGACTCGACTCAGGGGCGCGGCCAAGGCTGCGCCCGTCTGTAGCGGTTCGCCGCGACGGACGCGCGAGGGAGAGTGGGGCAGGCGACTGCCTCCGCCGAAGGAGCAACCGCCCCGGAATCTCTCAGGCATCAGGGACCGCGCGCGTCAGGACACTCTGGAAAGCGCCACCTCGGTGAGGTGGCCACCGAAGGGGTAAGCCCGCGCCGGTCTTCGGCAGGGGCGAAAGCTCTCAGGTTCCCGTGACAGAGGGGGCGACGGATCGAAGGCGCGGGCGACTGCGTGTTCCGGATCCGTCGAATTCCCCTCGAGTTCCGGAGCGCCTTGATGAGTCAGCACAATCAGGATCAGACCGCCGATGGCGGCCCCGACGACGCCGATGGCGAGATCGCGCTGCAGCCGCTTCCGCTCGATCGGTGGCACCGCGATCGCGGCGGCCGCATGGTCCCGTTCGCCGGCTATGAAATGCCCGTCCAGTATGAAGGCATCATGGCCGAGCATCTCTGGACGCGCGAGCATGCGGGCCTGTTCGACGTCAGCCATATGGGCCAGCTGCTGTTCAGCGGTGCGGCGTTCGACACCGGGCTGGAGACGCTGTTGCCCGGCGACATCGTCGGACTGGGCGAGGGGCGGATGCGCTACTCGCTGTTGCTGGCCGACAATGGCGGCATCCATGACGATCTGATGATCACGCGCCTGCCCGCCGACAATGCGTTCGAGATCGATGGCGGCGCGCTCTATATGGTCGTCAACGGTGCGACCAAGTGGGACGACCTCGGCGTGCTGCGCGAGGGCCTCGCGGACGAGGTGACGATCAACCATCTCGAGGACCAGGCGCTGCTGGCGCTGCAGGGGCCCGAAGCGGTGACCGCGCTGTCGCGCATCCTGCCCGGCGTCGAAAAGCTGGTGTTCATGACCGCCGCCGCGTTCGACTGGAACGGCAATCCGCTCTGGGTCAGCCGGTCGGGCTATACCGGCGAGGACGGGTTCGAGATCTCGCTGCCCGGCGACGTCGCGGCCGAGTTCGCCGATGCGCTGGTCGCGCAGGACGAGGTCAGGCCGATCGGCCTGGGCGCGCGCGATTCGCTGCGGCTCGAGGCGGGCCTGCCGCTCTATGGCCACGACCTGGACCTGGAGACCACGCCGGTCGCCGCCGATCTCGGCTTCGCGCTGTCGAAGCGCCGCCGCGAGGAAGGCGGCTTTCCCGGTCACGAGCGGATCATGATCGAGCGCGACCAGGGCGCGATCCTCAAGCGCGTCGGCCTGGTCGTCGAGGGTCGCCAGCCGGTCCGCGAAGGCGCAACCGTGGTCGACGACGAGGGCAGCGAGATCGGCAAGGTGACGAGCGGCGGTTTCGCCCCCACCGCGCAGAAGCCGATCGCGATGGCCTATGTCCCCGCCGCGCTTGCCGCGCCGGGCACGCGCGTCACGCTCGCGCAGCGCGGCAAGATCCATCACGCGGAGGTCGTCCCGATGCCCTTCGTCCCCCACCGCTATGTCCGAAAGGGAGCCTGACATGAGCCGCTACTATACCGAAGATCACGAATGGGTCGAAGTCGATGGCGACACCGGAACGGTCGGCATCAGCGACTATGCCCAGGGCCAGCTGGGCGACATCGTGTTCGTCGAAGTGCCCGATGAGGGCCGCGAAGTGACCAAGGGCGACGAAGCCGCCGTGGTCGAATCGGTCAAGGCCGCCTCCGACGTCTATTCGCCCGTCACCGGCACCGTGATCGAGGGCAATGCAGCGCTGGCCGACACGCCCGAGCTGGTGAACGAGGATCCCGAAGGCGATGGCTGGTTCTTCAAGCTGACGCTGAGCGACCCCAGCGAAGTCGAGAAGCTGATGGACGAGCCCGCCTATCGCGAGTTCGTCAGCAAGCTGTAAATTCCCCCTCCCGCTTGCGGGAGGGGCCAGGGGAGGGCGTGTCCACACACGCGCCCTTCCTCTGACAGGCCCTCCCCCGACCCCTCCCGCAAGCGGGAGGGGAGAAGGACTCAGAATGCGCTACCTGCCCCTTACCGATACCGATCGCCGGGAGATGCTCGGCGTCATCGGCGCGCAGTCGATCGACGACCTGTTCGTCGACGTGCCCGAGGCCGCGAAATTGTCCGGCCCGATCGCCGGGCTGCCGATGCACGCCTCCGAACTTGCCGTCGAGCGCCATATGAGCGCGCTTGCCCGCAAGAATCTGGCGGCGGGTGACGCGCCCTTCTTCCTGGGGGCAGGCGCCTATCGCCACCATGTGCCGGCGTCGGTCGATCACCTGATCCAGCGTGGCGAGTTCCTGACCGCCTATACGCCCTACCAGCCCGAGATCGCGCAGGGCACGCTGCAGATGATGTTCGAGTTCCAGAGCCAGGTCGCGCGCCTGCTGGGCTGCGACGTCGCCAACGCGTCGATGTACGACGGCTCGACCGCCTGCTGGGAGGCGATCACCATGGCCCGCCGCGTCACCCGACGCGGCAAGGCGATCCTGTCGGGCGGCCTCCACCCGCACTATGTCTCGGTCGCCAAGACGATGGCCCGCTTCACCGGCGACCAGCTCGTCACCGGCCTGCCGACCTTCAGCCCCGAGCCCGACACGCTCGACCTGATCGACGCGATCGACGACGACACCTCGTGCGTCGTGGTCCAGTATCCCGACATTCTCGGCCGGATCGAGGACATGTCGGCGCTTGCCGAGGCGTGCCACGCGAAGAAGGCGCTGCTGGTCGCGGTCGTCACCGAGCCGGTCGCGCTGGGCGCGATCCGTTCGCCGGGCGAGATGGGTGCGGACATCGTCGTCGGCGAAGGCCAGTCGCTGGGCGTCGGTCTTCAGTTCGGCGGTCCCTATGTCGGACTGTTCGCCTGTTCGGACAAGCTGGTCCGCCAGATGCCGGGCCGCCTGTGCGGCGAGACCGTCGATGCCGAGGGCAAGCGCGGCTATGTGCTGACGCTGTCCACCCGCGAGCAGCATATCCGCCGCGAGAAGGCGACGTCGAACATCTGCACCAGCTCGGTGCTGTGCGCGCTTGCCATGTCGGTCCACATGACGCTGCTGGGCGAGAAGGGCCTGCGCCAGCTGGCCGAACTGAACCATGTCGGCGCCAGCGCAGCCGCCGATCGCCTGGCCGAGGTAGCGGGCGTCGAGCTGGTCACCGACCGCTTCTTCAACGAATTCACGCTGAAGCTGTCGAAGGAGGCGCGCCCCGTCGTCCGCACCCTGGCGGACAAGGGCATATTGGCCGGCGTCTCGCTCGGTCGCCTCTATCCCGGCGCGACCGACCTGCAGAACGGGCTGGTCGTCGCGGTCACCGAAACCACCACGGAGGAAGACGTCGAGACGCTTGCCTCCGCGCTCGAGGAGGTGCTGGCATGAGCACGATCAACCAGTCGGGCTGGCGCCCCACCGCGCCGCAAGCGAGCGAGGGCTCGACCGCAACCTTCACCGGGAACCGGGCGCTGATGCTCGAGGAAGCGCTGATCTTCGAGATCGGATCGGCCGAGACCACCGGCGTCGATTTCGGCGAGGTGCCCTCGGGCAAGTCGCGCCTGGGCGGGCTGGAGCGCGGCAAGCCGATCGGCCTGCCGGGCCTGTCCGAGCCCGAGACGGTGCGGCACTATACGCGCCTCAGCCGCCAGAATTATGCGATCGACCTGGGCCTGTTCCCGCTGGGGTCGTGCACGATGAAGCATAATCCGCGCCTCAACGAGCGGATGGCGCGGCTGCCCGGCTTCGCCGACATCCACCCGCTCCAGCCGGTCGATACGGTGCAGGGCGCGCTGGAGGTCATTGACCAGCTGGCGCACTGGCTGATCACCCTGACCGGCATGGACGCCGTCGCGATGAGCCCCAAGGCGGGCGCGCATGGCGAGCTGTGCGGCATCCTGGCGATCCGCTCGGCCCTCGACGCCCAAGGTGAGGAAGGCCGCCGCATCCTGCTGGTCCCGACCAGCGCGCACGGCACCAACCCGGCGACGGCCGCCTTTGCCGGCTTCAGCGTCGAGGACATTCCCGCGACCGCGGAGGGGCGCGTCGACCTGGAAGCGCTGAAGGCACGGCTGGGGCCTGACATCGCCGGGGTGATGATCACCAACCCCAACACCTGCGGCCTGTTCGAGCGCGACATGAAGGCGATCTCGGACGCGGTCCATGCGGCGGGCGGCTACGTCTATTGTGACGGAGCGAACTTCAACGCGATCGTCGGTCGCGTCCGCCCGGGCGACCTCGGCATCGACGCGATGCACATCAACCTGCACAAGACCTTCTCGACCCCGCATGGCGGCGGCGGCCCGGGGTCCGGCCCGGTCGTGCTGTCGGCGGCGCTGGCGCCCTATGCCCCGCTGCCCTTCGTCGAGAAGAGCGGCGACGGCTTCCGCCTGGTCGAGGAGGAGAATGTCGACGAGCATCATGCCGGCACCTTCGGCCGGATGACTGCCTTCCAGGGTCAGATGGGCATGTTCACCCGCGCGCTGACCTATATCCTCAGCCACGGCGCCGACGGCCTGCGTCAGGTCGCCGAGGATTCGGTGCTGAACGCCAACTATATCCTGCGCGCGATGGAGGATGTGCTCGATGCGCCCTTCGCGACGAGCGGGCCGTGCATGCACGAGGCGATCTTCTCCGATAAGGGCCTGCCCGAGGGCTTCTCGACGATCGACATCGCCAAGGGGCTGATTGACGAGGGCTTCCACCCGATGACGGTATACTTCCCGCTGGTGGTGCATGGCGCGATGCTGGTCGAGCCGACCGAGACCGAGTCCAAAGCAACGCTCGATCAGTTCATCGGCGCGTTCCGCTCGGTCGCGGCGCGAGCGAAGAACGGTGATCCCACGGTGAAGACGGCACCGCACTTCGCACCGCGCCGGCGCCTCGACGAGACGCTTGCCGCGCGCAAGCCGATCCTCGCCTGGAAGGATCCGGCGCCCGCCGAAGCGGCCGAATAAGCCTGTCGGCGATACAACCAGTCGTCCGGCAGTCGCGGCCGGCGACTGGCTAGGGCAGGGGCGCCCGCCGGGCAGCGCCAGCGGGGTCCGCGGCGCGCCCCGCCGGATCAACTGCGCTCGATGAATTCCGGTGGCACTTCGTCGGCCAGCCACACGCCGTTGCTCGACAGGTGAAAGACGTGCCCGGCGCGTGCCATCGCGCCAGCCGCGATGCGCAGGATCAGCGGTTCGCCGCGCCGCGCGCCGACCCGGGATGCGGTCTCGATATCGGGCGACAGATGGACATGGTGCCGCGCCATCGGTTTCAGACCCTCGGCCAGGATCTGCGGCAGGAACCGCTCGACCGTGCCGTGGAACAGATGCTCGGGCGGCTCGGCAACCGGCCAGTCGAGGTCCACCGCAGTCGAATGGCCTTGGCGCGCGCGGATCAGGCTGCCGTCAGGCGAAAGTTCGAACCGCTGTTTGTCGCAGTCCGCGACGACGCGATGCAGCGTATCGGGGTCATCGGGCAGGCGCTTCCGCGCGAGCGCCGCCAGCACGCCATCGACCGGGGCCCAGCCCGCGCTGTCGAGTGTCAGCCCGGCCCGTTCGGGCGCGTGCCGCAGCCAGAGCGAAAGCGTCTTCGAGATCGACTTGGTCATCGATCAGAACCAGCGCCGGGCGCTGGATTTGTAGTCGCGATAGGGCTGGCCGAATCGCGCTTCCAGATAGGCTTCCTCGCGCTCGATCACCTGGCGCTGGATCACGAACAGCAAAGGGACGAGCAGGACCAGGCAAACCGCGCTGTCGTATAGCAGGGCGATCCCGACATAGATCAGCGCCATGGCGAGATACATCGGGTTGCGCGTCCAGCGATAGACGCCGGTCGTGATGATCCGACTGGTCGACTTCCACGGCTGGGCATTGGTCCCTGCACGACGAAACAGCCCGATCGCGGTCAGCAGGATCGATCCGCCCGCGACCAGCGCGATCCAGCCGAGAAGATGCTCCAGCTTGCTGCCGAGCGGGATGCCCCAACCGCCCATGGCAAGCCCGGCCAGCAGCGTGCCGGCAAAGGCCAAAGGCGGGGGAAACCCGACTCCGGGGCTATCCTGTTCGATCTTCATCCGTCCCTCCCGCATCCGATCCTGCCTGTGCCCCGTGCTGCATGTGCCGCCGCGCATCGCGCTTGCCAAGTCGCATTGCCTGCGGAAGAAGCGCGCGATGGACAATCAGGCGATGCAGGCGGGCTGGATCAGCTACGCGATCTTCTTCGTGGTGATCGCGGTGGTCCTCACCCTGCGCGTGCGGCGGATGAGCCGCCACCGGCCGTTGAAGGTCGAGCAATTGTGGATCGTGCCAGCGATCTTCCTTCTCATCACCGGATTTCTCTACTGGCGCTTCCCGCCGCAGGGGCTGACCATCGTCTGGTGCCTCGCCGCCTTGGCGATCGGGGCGCTTGCCGGCTGGCAACGCGGGCGGATGATGGAGATCCTGGTCGATCCCAAGACGCATGAGATCAGCCAGAAGGCATCGGTCTGGGCGATGCTGTTCCTGCTTGCGATGATCCTGATCCGCTATGCCGCGCGCGAGATCATCGCCTTGGGCGGGGCGACTTGGCATCTGGACGTGATGACGGTCACCGACGTGATGATTGCCTTCGCCCTGGGGCTGATCAGCGCACAGCGGCTCGAAATGTATATCCGTGCGAAGCGCCTGCTCGAGGCGGCGCGCGCGGCATGAGGCGCCATGCCCCGGCCACCGACCGCAATCGCGATCCGATCGCGGATATCCTGGCGGACGACCTGCCGGATGCCGGTCTCGTCCTGGAGATCGCCAGCGGCACCGGTCAGCATTGCGCGTGGTTTGCCCAGCGCTTTCCGCAACTCGTCTGGCAACCGACCGATCCCGATCTCGAGTCGCTGGTCTCGATCGCCGACTGGTGCGCCGACATCGCCAATGTCCTGCCGCCGGTGGGGCTCGACGCCTCGGCCGACGAATGGCCGGTCGGTCGGGCCGACGCGATCCTGTGCGTCAACATGGTGCATATCAGCCCCTGGGCAGCGACGCTGGGCCTGATGGCGGGGGCAGGGCAGTTGCTCGATGCCGGCGCGCCGCTGATCCTCTACGGTCCCTATCGCCAGCGCGATGTCCCGACCGCGCCGTCGAACGAAGCGTTCGACCTGTCATTGAAGGCGCGCAATCCCGACTATGGCCTGCGCCATGTCGAGGACGTGGCGCGCGTCGCGGCGGACAATCGCCTCACGCTCCGCCGGATCGTGTCGATGCCGGCCAACAATCTGATGCTGGTGTTCCGCCGCGACGCCTAGAGCGTCTGTTCGACCGGCTTTTCCTGATGCCGGCGATGTTCGCGCCACACGATGTACAGGCCGCTGGCGATGATGATCGGCGCGCCGATCCACGTCGCCTCAGTCGGCAGCACCGCGAAGATCAGCCAGCCATAGAGTGTCGCCCAGATCAGGCTGGAATAATCCATCGGCACCACCGCGGACACCGGTGCGAAGCGCAGCGACGCGGTCAGCGCCAGCTGCCCGATTCCGCCGACCACGCCCAGCGCGATCAGCAGGGCCCAGGTCGCCGCGTCGTGCGGCTGCGCGAAGAACGCATAGGGGATGCCCGCGATCGGCACCGACAACAGCGAAAACCAGAAGACGGTCGTGCCGGAGGGTTCGGTGCGGCCCAGCGCGCGCAACTGGATCGCGATCAGCGCAACCAGGAACGCGGCCGTCAGCCCGACCGCGGTTCCCTGGAGCGGGAAGTGCCCGCCGCCCGGCTGCGCGACGATCAGCACCCCGGCAAAACCGGTGAGGACCGCCGCCCAGCGATGCAGCCCCACGCCCTCGCGCAGGATGACTGCACCCAGAATCGTCGCGAAGATCGGTACGGTAAATTGCAGCGTCGTCGCCTCGGCCAGCGGCAGCAGCACGATCGCACCGAAGTTGAATACCATGCCGACCAGCCCGACCAGCGTCCGACTGACATGCGCGCCGAACCGCTGGGTCCGGATGGTCGCGATGCCCGGTCCGATCGCCAGCCAGGCGACCACCACCGGCACCGCGACCAGCTGGCGAAAGAAGATGATCTCGGCCAGCGCCGCGCCACCCGCTTCGGCCAGCTTGATGATCGCCGCCATCGAGGCGAGGCAGAAGATCGCGAACAGGCGGAGCCCGACGCCGGTCAGGATTCGATCCGAAGTCACGCCCCCCCCGCTAGGGGAGCGCGGCCCGGCAGACAATTGCGCGAGTCAGATCAGTGCCAGGATCTGCGCAGTGATCCGCCCGGCCTGCTCGCTTTCGAGCGTGCTGATCCCGCGCCACAGATGCAGGCCGATCGAACATTGCTGGGCCGCGGGCGCCTTTATCAGCGCCCCGGGGGTGACGAACGCCTGAAGGTCGGCGTCGGTCATCCCCTGCTTGCGCAGCGCCTGGGCAAGCGCGAGCGAGTCCGCGTCGCTCAACTGGCCGGTGAACTTGCGGTTGGCGGGCCGGTCGCGCGCGGCGGCGGACGCCTCGAATACGGTGATCGCCGAATCGATCAGCAGCGGGCGGGTTGCCGCGTCGTCGACCTGATCGATCGTCAGCCCCGTCATGGTGAAGCGCGCGCATTGATCGACATCGTGCCGCTGGAGCGATTCGATCACCGCGACCTGACCGTCGCGAAATGCGGCCAGTTCCTTGGCGGGAGCCTGGGGCAGGGTCTTGGTCATGGCCGTGGACTTCGCCGCCATCATCTGGCGGCCCTGCGCCAGAACCTGGCTCTCGGGCGCGCCCTGGCTTCTCAATTCCGACATGCGCGAGACAAGGTCGGCAAAGTCGGTGGGATGGGTTTTCTGAAGCGTGCGGAACATCCGCCCGAAGGTGCGGTCGCCCAGCATCTCGTTGGTCACCGCTTCGGGCGTGCTGCGCTTCGCTACCTGCGACTGCTGCCAGTAGAAGATGCCGGCACCGCCGACCAGAACCAGGAACAGGATCGCGACGCCCAGGATCACCGATCCCGACGAAATCCCGCTACGCTCGCCTTGATGCCGCATGATGCCGATCCCCTATCGCCCCGTTTAGATCAGCGCGTGTCGGGCAAATCAAGCGCGGCTACCAGCGATAGTTGAAGCTGATGCTGATCCGCTTGCCGCTGCCGCTGCCCGGCGGCACCTCATGGCGCAGCCAGCTTTCCCACAGCAGGACCGTGCCTGGTTCGGGCGTGATCTCGACGAAGCTCTGCAGGGGCTCGGGCGCGTCCTCGCGGCGGGGCGGGGCGGCCATCATCATCGCCAGCCGCGGATCCTCGAGCCTCAGTCCGCGCGATCCCGTCGGAAGCGCGACATAGATCGTGCCGGACACGACGCTGTGCGGGTGAAGGTGCCCGCTATGCCCGCCCTTGCCGTCGAGCACGTTGACCCACAGGCTGTCCAGCTTGAGCCTGCGACCGCCCAGGTTGAACGCACATGCTTCGGCATAGCGCGCGACATGTTTGTCCAGCATCCGCTTGAGGTCGGCGAATGCCGGGTCGCGGACCGGCAGGTCGTCTAGCGACGCATAGCTGGTATAGCCGCGATAGCCATGTTCGCGGCACCAGCGTCGCCCGGCGCCATCGTCCTGCGCCAGTTGGAGGCACGACGTTTCCAGTTCGGCCAGCAGGGCGGCGTCACCCAGCGGCTCCTGGTACAGCTGGGTGACGAACAGGGTGCGCATCGCCGGCCGGGTCAATAGGACTTGGCGACCAGGATCCGCTCGACCGCAGGCGCGCCGGTGAAGATGCAGCTGCCCTCCGCGGGCGCCGCGCCGATCGGCACGTTGCGGAAGGTCAGCTTCAGCGCCTTCAGCCGCTCGACCACCTTGTCCAGTTCGGCGCCGGTCGGCTTCGACCAGTTGACCTCGACCCAGCCCGGCGTCTTGCCGCCCTTCTCGAAAAAGGCTTCCAGCCCGGCGAAGTCCGTGACGTCGCGGGTGATGTTGGCCTCGGTCCGCGCCTTCGCCTGTTCGAACAGCGCGTCCTGGATGCCCTTGAGCGTCGCGGTCGCGGTTTCGACGAAATCGCCGCGCGCGACGATCGCGCTGTCGAGCTTGCCGTCCTCGCGGTACAGTCGGTCGCGGCGGATGACGGAGACGTTGCCGCCCGCCATGTCGCGTCCGCCCACCTCGACGACGATCGGCGCGCCCTTCTTGATCCAGCCCCAGCGCTTGGTCACCGCCTTGACCGACTTCAGGTCCAGCAGTGCGCGGACCGGCTCGCCGAAGGCGGACAGCTGCGCCAGTTCCTGCTGGATCGACTTGCAATAATCGATCAGCGCGGCGTCATCGTCATTGTCGCGCAGCATCGGCACGATCACGACCTGCCACGGCGCAACGCGCGGCGGCACGCGCAGCCCGTCATCGTCGCCATGCGTCATGATCAGCCCGCCGATCATGCGCGTCGACATGCCCCAGCTGGTGGTCTGCGCCAGTTCCTGCTCACCCGACGCATTCTGGAACTTGATGTCCTGCGCGCTGGAGAAGGTCGTTCCCAGGAAATGGCTGGTGCCGGCCTGCAGCGCCTTGCCGTCCTGCATCATCGCCTCGATCGACCAGGTCTCGACCGCGCCGGGGAAGCGCTCATTCTCGGGCTTCTCGCCGGCGATCACCGGCATCGCGACGCAATCCTCGGCGAAGCTGCGATAGACTTCGAGCATCTTCAGCGTCTCGTCGCGCGCCTCCTCGACCGTCGCGTGGGCGGTATGGCCTTCCTGCCAGAGGAACTCGGCGGTGCGCAGGAACATGCGGGTGCGCATCTCCCAGCGGACGACGTTCGCCCACTGGTTGATCAGTACGGGCAGGTCGCGCCACGACTGGACCCAGCGGCTGAACGCGGCGCCGATCACCGTTTCCGAGGTGGGACGCACGACCAGCGGCTCCTCCAGCTTCGCGGCGGGATCGGGCACCAGCCGGCCGTCCTTCTGGATCAGCCGGTGATGCGTGACGACCGCCATCTCCTTGGCGAAGCCGTCGACATGCTCGGCTTCCTTCTCGAAATAGGAAAGCGGGATGAAGATCGGGAAATAGCAATTCTCGTGCCCGGTCGCCTTGATGCGATCGTCGAGCAGGCGCTGGATGCGCTCCCAGATGCCATAGCCCCATGGCCGGATGACCATGCAGCCGCGGACGCCGCTCTCCTCGGCCATGTCGGCCTCGGTGATGACGGTCTGGTACCATTGCGCGAAATCGCCGTCGCGCGTGACGTTCAGGGCGTGCTTGATCATGGCCGGCCCGATAGCGCGATCCCGGCGGGTTATGCCAGAAAAAGCTTCAGCGGATGACCAGCGTCAGCGAGCGCATCAGGCTGCGTTCGATCGGGGTTTCGAACCGGCAGCCGATATGCTCGCCGTCGTTCCACACCACCTGTGCTGCAACCGACTTGTCGCCGGTCAGCATCAGCCAGATTTTCTCGCCGGCCTCGTGCGCGACGCGACAGGCAAGCCGGCAGCCATAGACCGACAGGTCGTGCAGCATCGCCTCGACGGACGCATTGTCGTTCTGCGGCGCGCGGCCATGGCCCATCAGAATCGAATGGCAATGCTCCGATCGCTGATCGACCAGAGCCGGTGTTACCGTTCGATACTGGGTTGCCCGTGTCGCCATCTGCTTGTCCCACCCTGGCGCGAAACTGCCGGACGTCGCTTAACAAGGATTTAAGTCACGAACGTTAATCCTGCGGTCCGATGACGCAGGGCTGCGATGAGCGGCTCGATTTCGTCGCCGGATCGGATGGATTCGCGCGAATCCGCAAATATTTGCGCCAGGATCGGGTCGCGACTCGGGGGCGAGGTCAGGCCGACTCCGGTCGCTCTCGCAGGATCCGGTCGACTTGCGCCGCCGTTTCGGGAGCGTGCAGGCCGATCTTGCTGCGTCGCCACAGTACGTCCTCGCTCGTTCGCGCCCATTCGCGATCGCGCATCCAGCGCACCTCGACCGCGGTCAGGCCGCCCCCCAGATCCTCGCCGGGATCGCGGACATCCGCCAGCATCTCGCCCAGCATCGACCCATAGGCATGCGCCATGCGCCGCGCGCGGGCGGCGCCCAGCGACGGCCACTGCGCCTCGACCTTGGCGATATGGGTCTCGACATCGGCGATCGCGCCGCCGGGGAACACCCGCGCCCGGGTGACGGGACGATGCTCGAACCCCAGCGGACGGGCCAGCTTCTCCAGCGCCTCCTCGGCCAGCGCGCGCGCGGTCGTGATCTTGCCGCCGAAGATCGACAGCAAAGGCGCCCCGGAGTCGTCGAGTTCCAGCAGATAGTCGCGGGTGACCGACTGCGCCTTCGCCGATCCGTCATCGTGGAGCGGTCGGACGCCCGACCATGTGGTCACGACGTCGGCCGCGGTCGTCTGGCGCTTGAAATAGCGGTTGGTCGCCTCGATCAGATAGGCGACTTCCTCGTCGGAGCAGACCGCATCCTCGGGCCGGTTGACCTGCACATCGGTCGTCCCGATCTCGGTAAAGCCATCCTCATAGGGGATGGCGAACACGATGCGCCGGTCGGGTTGCTGCAGGATATAGGCGTGGTCGCCGTCGAACAGCCTGGGCACGACGATATGGCTGCCCTTCACCAGCCGCACGTTCGACCGCGTGTCCACTGCCACCCGGTCGAGGATCGATCGCACCCACGGGCCGGCGGCGTTGACCAGCCCACGTGCGGTTACGGTACGTCCGTCGCCGAGCTCGGCCTGCCACACCAGTCCCTCGCGCCGCGCGTCGAGCAGTTCGGTCCGGGTCGCGATCTCGGCGCCGTTGGCGGCTGCGTCCATCGCGTTCAGCACCGTCAGCCGCGAATCGTCGACCCAGGCGTCCGAATAGGCGAAGCCGCGCTGATCGCCCTTCAGCGGATCGGTGAACGCCCGGTCCTCTGCCTTCAGTCCGCGCGACTTGGGCAGGGAGGATCGTCCCGCAAGCAAATCGTACAGCCACAGCCCCATCCGGACCATCCACCAGGGCCGCACCGAATGCTCGTGCGGCAGGACGAAGGTCATCGGCCGGATCAGGTGCGGCGCCGCCGCCAGCAGCCGCTCGCGCTCGTGAAGTGCCTCGCGCACCAGGCGGAATTCAAAGGTCTCCAGATAGCGCAGCCCACCATGGATCAGCTTGGTCGAGGCCGATGAGGTGTGGCTGGCCAGGTCGTCCTTCTCGACCAGCAGGACCTTGAGCCCCAGCAGGCTCGCTTCGCGTGCGATCGCGCAGCCGTTGATGCCGCCGCCGGCGATGAGAAGGTCGAAGGTCACCCGTGCAAGCTAGAAGTTGAGAACCGCTGCGCAACCTCCTATCTTGAGGGTCAATGACAAAAGCAAAACCGAATAACGGGCTGCCGACACGGCAGCAGATCATCGATTTCATCACATCATCAGACACGCCGGCCGGAAAACGCGAGATTGCGCGAGCCTTCGGGTTGCACGGGCAGGACAAGATCCTGCTCAAGGCGCTCCTCAAGGACATGGCCGACGAGGGGCTGATCGATGGCGCTCCCGGCCGCGCCTTCCACAAGATGGGCGGCCTGCCCAAGGTCACCGTGCTGCGCATCACCGATGTCGAGGGCGGGACCGTCTGGGCCGTGCCCGAACGCTGGGAGGCGGAAGCCGTCCCGGTGCCGCGGCTGCGCGTCCGCGAGCGCGGCAAGCGATCGGCGCTGGGCGTGGGCGACCGCATCCTCGCGCGCACCGAAGAGGCTGGCAATGGCTGGATCGCGCATCCGATGAAGCAACTCGCCAAGGGCGAGGAACTGATGCTGGGCGTGCTGCGGCGCGAGGGCGACAAGCTCTGGCTGCAAGGCGTCGAGAAGAAGGAACGGCGCGACTGGCTGGTCTCCGACGCCGGCGGCGCCGACGAGGGCGATCTGGTGCTCGCCGAAAAGGCCGGGCGGCCGCCGCGCATCACCGCGCGGGTGACCGAGCGGCTGGGGGATCCGTTCGAGCCGCGCAGCTTCTCGCTGATCGCGATCCACAAGCACGGCATTCCCAACGTCTTCCAGCCTGAATTGCTGGCCGAGGCGGAGAAGGTCGCGAAGCAGGATCTGGGCGAGCGCGAGGACCTGCGTCACCTGCCGATCCTGGCGATCGACCCGGCCGACGCGCGCGACCATGACGATGCCGTCTGGGCGACTCCCGACGACGATCCGAAGAACGAGGGCGGGTGGAAGGCGATCGTCGCGATCGCCGATGTCAGTTTCTATGTTCGCCCCGGTTCCGAACTGGACCGCGAGGCGCGCAAGCGCGGCAACTCGGTCTATTTCCCCGACCGGGTCGTGCCGATGCTGCCCGAGATTCTCTCGGCCGATGTCTGCTCGCTCAAGGAGGATGTCGATCGCGCGGCCCTGGTCTGCCACCTTCAGGTCGGCAGCAATGGCGAGCTGAAGTCGTGGCGCTTCGCCCGATCGGTCGTACGCCTCACGGCGAACATCGCCTATGAGGACGCGCAGACCATTGCCGACGGCTTCGACGGCAAGGGCGATCCGACGCGCGAGATGCTGGACGCGGACCTGCGTCGCGGCACCGATCGCTATGCGACGATCGAGGCGGCGCTGCGTCCCCTGTGGGATTGCTGGGATGCCCTGAACAAGGCGCGGGCGAAGCGCGAGCCGCTCGACCTCGACCTGCCCGAGCGCCGCATCGTGCTCGACGAGAAGGGCCGCATCCTCTCGGTCGCGCCGCGCGAGCGGCTCGACGCGCACAAGCTGATCGAGGATTACATGATCGCGGCGAACGTCGCCGCGGCCAAGGCGCTCGAGGGCAAGAAGGCGCCGGTCATGTACCGCGTCCATGAACCGCCCGCGCGTGAGAAGCTGGTCGCGCTGAAGGACTATCTCGAGACGCTCGACGTCGCCTTCGCGCTGGGACAGGTGATCAAGCCGCACACCTTCAACCGCATCCTCGAGCGGGTCGGCGATGCCGACTTCCGCGCCGACGTGATGCAGCAGGTGCTGCGAACCCAGACCCAGGCCTATTACGGGCCCGGCAATCACGGCCATTTCGGCCTGTCGCTGGGCAGTTACGCGCACTTCACTTCGCCGATCCGGCGCTATGCCGATCTGGTGGTCCATCGCGGACTGGTCGCCGCCTATGCGCTGGGACCGGGCGGGGTGGTCGAGGACCAGTCGACGATGGAGCGGATCGGCGAGGCGATCAGCAGCCTGGAACGCCGGGCGATGGAGGCCGAGCGTGACACCGTCGACCGCTATGTCGCCGCCTATCTCGCCGCGCATGTCGGCGAAGTGCTGGAGGCACGGATCACCGGCGTGCAGAATTTCGGCTTCTTTGCCACGGTCGAGGGAATCGGCGGCGACGGGCTGGTGCCGGCGCGCGATCTCGGGTCGGAGTATTTCCGCTACGATGAATCCGGCCAGCGCCTGGTCGGCGAGCATAGCGGCGAGGAATTCCGGCTCGGGCAGCGGCTCGAACTCCGCCTTGCCGAGGCGAACCCGGTGTCGGGTGCGCTTCGCTTCGAACTGCCCGACGGCAAGGGCTCGGGCGGCGGCAGCGCATTCGACCGCCGCGGCAAGGGCGGCAAGCCGGGCAAGGGCGGTCCCAAGCGGGTGATCGCCCGGCGCGGGCGTCCGTCCAATATCCGGCATCAGGGAAAGAAGCGCTGAACCTGCGCCGCAATCGCGGGTTCATCTCGTCATGATATTCTGATTGGACCGCGTGAAGGAGTGTGTCTGTGTTCAAGCGTTTTCTGATGGTGTCGGCCCTCGCGATCCCGCTGGCGTTCGCCGCGCCGGCCTGTGCCCAGACCGCGGGCGACATCGCCACCGCGCTCCAGCCGAAGGTCGGCCACCCCTTTTCCAGCGGCCTGACCCTTGCCGGGGTCGCCGCCGAAGGCGACACCGTCGTGCTGACGATCGACGGGCCGAAAGGCTGGCGGGGCACGCGCAGCGTCCAGCAGATTTCGGACCAGTTCGTGTCGGGCTTCTGCCCTGGCGGCAACGCCTATTTCTCGAAGGGGGTGCGCATGCGCTTCGATACGCTGGAGGGCAAGACCGCGCCGATGAAGGGGCCGGTCGTTTCCAAATGCCCGGGCTGACGGGATTGCTGGACTAATCTCGCAAGCGGCGTCAGCCTGCGATCCGCAGGACGGAGCCGCTCGCATGACCCAGCACCGCATCTATTCGACCAGCGTCGCCAGCGTCTATCCGCACTATGTCGCCAAGGCCGAACGCAAGGGCCGGACCAAGGCGGAGGTCGACGAGATCATCTGCTGGCTGACCGGGCATGGCCAGGCATCGCTGGACGCGGTGCTCGCCGACGGTACGACCTTCGAGGACTTCTTTGCTCAGGCGCCGGCGATGAACCCGGCCCGGTCGCTGATCACCGGCACCGTGTGCGGCGTTCGCGTCGAGGAAGTCGAGGACCCGGTAATGCGCGAGGTCCGCTACCTCGACAAGCTGATCGACGAACTGGCACGCGGCAAGGCCATAGGAAAAATCCTACGGTCGTGACGCCGTCGCCGGATCGCGCACCTTGCCCGGTTTCGCGGGGAAGAAGGGTTCGGGCTGCGGCGTCGGCAGGTTGCCGCGCATCAGGCGGCGCGCCTCGCTGACGCCGCCGACCAGTTCCAGCTCCACCCGCTGCTCGTCGCGCTCGCGCACATCCTCGACCGCATCCTTTGCCTGCTCGTCGGCATAGCCGAGTCCGGTCAGGACCGTGCGGCCGAACTCCAGCGCGGATTCGAACGTCTCGCGGATCTGATAGTCGACCCCGGCCTTGATCAGCCGCAGCGAATGGCCGCGATCGAACGCGCGGACATACAGCTTGGCGAGCGGGAATTCCGACCGGCACAGCTCGACGATGTGATCGGCGGCCTCGGGCTTGTCGACGCACACCAGGATCGCCTCGGCCCGGCCCGCGCCCGAGGCGTGGAGCACGTCGAGCCGGGTGCCGTCGCCATAATAGATCTTGAACCCGAAATTGCCCGCCGCGCGGATCATGTCGACATCGGTCTCGATCAGCGACATCTCGACGCCGCGCGCCAGCAGCACCTGGGTCGCGACCTGGGCGAAGCGGCCGAAGCCGATGAACAGGACGCGGCCGGACAGGTCCTTCGCCTCGTCGATGCCGTCCAGCGAGACCGGGGCGTCGCGCTGCACGCGGCGCTGGACGATCATCACGATCGGGGTCAGCGCCATCGACAGGATGACGATTGCGGTCATCACCGCCGAGATGCGCGGATCGAACAGCCCGACCGCCAGCGCCGCGCCGTAGAGCACGAAGGCGAACTCGCCGCCCTGCGCGAACAGGGCGGAGCGATGCGCCGCGGCTGCGTGGTCGGATCCGGCCAGCCGCGCGACGGTGTAGATGCCGATCGCCTTGACGACCATGAACGCGACGACCCCGCCGACGACCATGCGCCATTCGCCGAGGACGGTGGCGAGGTTCAGCGACATGCCGACGCTGAGGAAGAACAGCCCGAGCAGGATGCCGCGGAACGGCTCGATATCGGCTTCCAGCTGGTGGCGGTAATTGCTCTCGGACAGCAGGACACCGGCCAGGAATGCGCCCATCGCCATCGACAGGCCGACCGATTGCATGAACAGCGCCGAGCCGAGGACGACGAACAGCGCCGCCGCGGTCAGCACCTCGCGCGCGCCGGCACGCGCGATCAGCCCGAACAGCGGATCGAGCAGCCATCGGCCCGCCGCGATCACCGCGGCCAGCCCCGCGATGGCGATGCCGATGCTCTGCCATACCGGCACGGGTTCAGCCGATCCGCCGCCGTTGAACGCCGCCCACAGTGCCACGAGCGCAAGCAGCGGCACGATCGCCAGATCCTCCAGCAACAGGATCGCGACCCCGCGCTGGCCCTCGTCGCTGTTCCGCTCGCCGCCCTCGTCGAGCATCTGCATGATGACCGCGGTCGAAGACAGGACGAACCCCATCGCGCCGACTGCGGCGACCGCAGGCGGCAGCCCGGCGAGCCAGCCGACCCCGGTGAGCAGTACGCCGCAGGTCAGCACCTGCGCCGCGCCCAGCCCGAAGATCTGGCGCCTGAGCTTCCATAATTTGGACGGTCGCATCTCCAGCCCGATGATGAACAGGAACATGACCACGCCGAGTTCGGCGGTGTGCAGCAGCGATTCCGCATCGGTGAAGAAGCGCAGTCCGAAGGGCCCGATCGCCAGGCCGGCGGCGAGATAGCCGAGCACCGATCCGAGGCCGAGCCGCCGGAACAGCGGCACCGCGACCACGCCGGCCGCGAGCAGCACCACGACTTCGCCCAGCCCGAAACCCGCCGTATCGGCCATGCATTCGTCCCCTTGCCCATCGTCCGTCGCGGTCGCCGGGACCGCACGCCCGCAGCACGAATGGCCGATCGCGCCGCCGGGGACAACCAACGCTTTGATATGGGTAGCGCCAGCGCGGCGCGGGCGTCACGCAGCCTTTGCGCGTCGCCTGGTGGCCTCTTTCACATGGTGGAAAGCGAAGTCACCGGACGCATTCGGTCGGTTCAGCTTTCGCGTTCAGGAATCGCCGAGATTTGCTGGTCCGACAGGCCCTCGCTCTCCTCGCGAAGAAACTGCACCAGCGCGTCGATCTCCGCAGGGCCGAATTCGAGGTCGATATCGTCCATCTCGATGCGCGCGGACCTTCTCGCCTCCGCGGAGAGCCGCTGGATCTGATCGGCGCACTCGGCCAGCGTCCCTGTCGCCACGATGTCGGCCGCATCGGCCGCATGGATCGTCGCCGGCTCGCTCAATGGATAGGTCGTCATGGCTGCTCCTGTCGGGTGTGACTTGGACAACGTGCCAACCATGGTCGCGGGTGCAGGGAGTCCCGTCGGTGGAAAATAGTCCGTCGCAGCGCCATCGCATCCTGCGACAGGCCCGCTTGCGGGTCGCCGCTCACCCGCGCTCGCGATACACCGCCTCGATATTGTTGCCGTCCGGATCGATCAGGAATGCGGCGTAATAGCCGGATGGATATCCCCGACCGCGAAGGCCGGGCGCGCCGTTGTCGGTGCCTCCCGCCAGCAGTCCCGCGCGGTGGAATGCATCGACGCTGGCCCGACTCGTCGCGCGAAAGGCGGTGTGCTGGCGCACGCCGCCAGGATGGAAGATGTCGATCCAGAACACCGGATAGTCGATGCCGAACGCGACGCCGGCAAGCTCGGCGGCATCGGTCGCCACGCTGCCCATGTCGGGTCCGATTCGATCGACGACCCTCATGCCGAGCGGCGCCAGTGCCGCCTCGTAGAATGCGGCCGCGCGACGGATATCGGAGACGCCGATGCCGCTATGATCGATCAGCCAGTTGGGATCCTGGACCATTTGCCCTCCGTACAACCACCGGTCACCGCGCGATCCCGCGGCGACCCGCTTACATCCAGACCGCCGACAGCGGGTATAGCGCGATCAGCCAGGTCAAGCAGGCAAGCTGGATCCAGCGCGTCTTGCTGGCGATGGCCAGCGCCATCACGGGGAAGAAGGACCAGCTTAGGATCGCGGTTCGCAGATCCAGCGGCAAGAGGCCGACCAGGAGGTGAGTCGTCGCGAGCAGGGCGATGTTGCACACCAATATGCCGACCAGAACCTTGCGGCCGTGCTTGTCGAAATGCGCGTCGAGGTCCGTCCATTCCTCGGGACGGTCGGGGAAGATCAGCGAGGTCGACACATAATAGATCGCCGTCACGATGAACCCGCCGAACATCAATGCCCAGTTGAGCGGCAGCTTGTCCCGCAGCGCCCAGCCATACATCCAGAAGGTAACGACGTCGCACGACACGAAGATGCCGAGCAGCGCGGTCGGATAGCCGATGCGGACCATGTGGCTGGCCTTGATCGCTCGCGAGAGTCCGCCCAGCCCCTCGGCAAGCGCCAGGCCGAGCACCAGCCCGAACAGCGAGAAGATGAACTCGAATCCACTCATCCGGTGCAACCCCCTGCGTGCCCGTGTCGGTGGACGGGGATAGCGGCCGTGTCGCCCGCTGCCAAATGAGTTCGGGTCCGCCCGCAAAGTGCTTGCGGCGGGGCGGCTTTCCGACTGTGTTTCAGGCGGGCGGCATCCGCCGGCATCCTGCCGGACGGGCCGAAACCTTCGAAGGACCATGCCATGCATGCCGGATCCTGCCTCTGCGGCGCAGTCACCTTCACCGTCGAGGGCAATTTGCCGCCGCCTGACATTTGCCATTGCCGAAAATGTCGCAAGCAGTCCGGCCATTGCTTCGCGTCGACCGACGTGCCGAAGGCGGCCGTGACCGTGACGGGGGGTGACGCGCTGCGTTGGTATCCCTCGTCCGATAAGGTTCGTCGCGGCTTTTGCGGCAATTGCGGATCGTCGCTGTTCTGGGAGCCCGCCCATCGCGACTGGACTGCGATCGCCATGGGGGCGTTCGACACGCCCACCCACACCCGGGCGAGGGTCCATATCTTCGTCGGGGAGAAGGGCGACTATTACGAGATCGGCGATGCGCTTCCGCAGGATGCCTGAGCGCTGAATTCACGCCATCGGCGCCGCACGCAGATTGGGCACGACACCGTATCGAGAAGATCTTTCGATAAATCAGTGGCTTGTTTCGCGTCTGGAACGGAATGGTCCAGGATCGGTTTTCCTCCCGGTTGTTTCTGGAGGACATGATGAAGCTTGGCGTGATCTGTGGCATCGGTCTGATAGCGGCGCTTGCCGGATGTTCGGTAAAGGACGCGGACGATCAGGCGACGCAGGCTGCGAACGCCAGTGCGCCCGCCGGTGCAGCCACCCCGTCGCCGGCCGGCGCCGCCGCGCCGGCGCAACCGGTAGCAGCGGGCGCAGTTGCTCAGCCGCGCATGATTGCGGTCAATGCGCAGGGCGTCGCGCCGGTCGGGCTGACGGTTCGGGTAAAGGGCGTCGAGCTGGGCGCGGACGCGACCATCCTGGACGTCAGCGCTTCCTATGGCGGCACAACGAGCAACGATGTCGACCTGGCGTTCAGCCAGACCTTCATCCGCGACGAGCAGGGCAACAAGCTGATGCTGAAGCGGATTTCCGGCAACGAGGATCTGAAGATCCGCGCGGGACAGCAGATGGACGGCCGACTGGTATTCCTGGGCGCGGTGCCGCCCTCGGCCAAGTCGATCACCCTCGTCCTCAACGACGGCAATGACGGCAATGCGATCACCGGTCCGGGACTGAACATTCCGATCGACCTTCAAGCAGGCGCGCAATGAAG
The DNA here is from genome assembly GCF_039652585.1 of Sphingomonas rustica. Classification (NCBI taxonomy): domain Bacteria; kingdom Pseudomonadati; phylum Pseudomonadota; class Alphaproteobacteria; order Sphingomonadales; family Sphingomonadaceae; genus Sphingomonas; species Sphingomonas rustica. The sequence continues at coordinate 101,610 of NZ_JBDIZK010000013.1, forward strand.
GCCGGGCCCGGCCGCGCCGGGTTGGTGTTGATCCCGCTGGTGGCGCTGGTCGGGTGCGATCCCGCCGCCGCCCCCTTGCCGAGCCTGAAGGATCAGGAGGGCTATTTCCGGCCTGCCCAGGGCGCGGTCGACTCGCGGCTCGATCTCGCGGGCAATGACAGCGTCACCGGCGCGTCGATCCCGGAGAGCAGCTTTGGCCCCGCCGGGGGCGAGGAGAGCGACTTCCGGCTTGCCGAGGTCGCGCCCGACCGGCTGGAGGAAACCCGGACGCTGCTGACCGAACTCGAGGCGAAACAGGACGGCGACCGCGCGATCCGCTTCTCGCTGCCGGCCGACATCCTGTTCGATTTCGACAAGTCGACGCTGAGGCCGGATGCGGAGGGGCCGCTGGCCCGGGCGCAGCGGCTGATCTCGGCCTATTCCAAGGCCCCGCTGAGGATCGTCGGCTATACCGATGCGAAGGGCGACGATGCCTATAATGACCGCCTGTCGCTGGCGCGTGCGAACAGTGTCGCCGCGCGGCTGGTGCCGGGCAAGAGCCGGGCCGCGGCGGTCGAGGGTCGCGGCGAGCGCGATCCCGTCGCGCCGAACGCGAAGCCCGACGGGAGCGACGATCCCGCAGGGCGTCAGTTGAACCGTCGGGTCGAGATCATCCTCTTGCCGTCGGCCGGAACACCGGGAGAATAGAATGGCGCTGGTTCCTTGTCCCGAATGCGGGCGCAGCATTTCGACCGCGGCCAGTGCCTGTCCGGGATGCGGTCATCCCGTCGCCGGGCAACGGCGCGGCCTCGATGGCGACGTCGCCGGCAAGGCGGTGAGCGGCATCGCCACCTGGCTGGTCGTGCCATGGATTGCGCGGGCGATCGTCGCGGTGGTCGGGGTGATCGCGCTGTTCACCTTCCTGGGCACCCGGTAGCGCGACGCGAGAGGTCGCCCGCACTGGATTGAACCTGGCACGGCGAGCGGTCATGGTTGCCGCATGACCTTGACCATCGTTCCGATCGAAACCCCGTCCGAGGCCGACCGCGAGGCGATCCTTGCCCCGCTGCGCGCCTACAATATCCGCCATGCAGGTTATCCGCGCATCAAGCCGGTCGCGCTGGTTCTGACCGATGACGCCGGACGGAAGGTCGGGGGTCTGTGGGGCAGGTGTTCCTATGATTGGCTGTTCGTCGAACTGCTGTCGGTTCCGGAGGGCCAACGCGGCGGCAATTACGGCAGCGCGCTGATGGGGCAGGCCGAGGGAATCGCGCGCGATCATGGCTGCGTCGGGATGTGGCTGGACACATTCGAGTTCCAGGCGAGGGGGTTCTACGAGAAGCTGGGGTTCGAGCTGTTCGGGACGATGGAGGATTACCCGGTCGGAAGCAGGCGGTTTTTTCTGCGGAAGCGGTTCTGATAAATCCCTCTCCCCCTGTGGGAGAGGGAGGGAGCCGGCGTAGCCGGCGGAAGGGTGAGGGGGAGTTCGGGGCGTTTCGCTCTCGGTTCGTCCCCCTCATCCTTCCCACCGCCTCTGGCGGTGGGCCCCTTCCTTCTCCCACAAGGGGAGAAGGAGTTTTTCGCGTCCCCTGACAGGATCCCGCCCTCAGTCCCCCGAATGTCCGTGGCCGTCGCCGCGGGAGAGCATCCGGGCGAAACCTGACGTCCCGGCATCGGCGCCGGCGCCTTCCCACCAATAGGGGGCGCGTTTCGCGGTGCCGGTGACGACCTCGTTCATCGTCGCCGCGTCGTACAGGCGGCCGCCGAGCATCACCCGGCTGATCTTGTCGCTGTTGCGGATGTCCTGCGTCGGATCGGCGTCCAGGATGACGAGGTCGGCGAGCTTGCCCGTCTCGATCGATCCGATGTCCCTGGAATAGCCGAGCGAGGTGGCGGGGGCGATCGTCGCGGCGCGCAGTGCTTCGATCGGGGTCCAGCCGCCGCGCACGAAGCTCCACAATTCCCAGTGCGCGCCGAGGCCCGGCTGCTGGCCGTGCGCGCCGATCGACACCTGGATGCCGCGGTCGGCGAGCTTCTTCGCCTCGCGCGCGGTCTCGCCGTCGACATAATCCTCCTCGGGCGCGATCGGGCGGCGGGCATTCTGCGCCTCGAGCAACGCCGGCGGGGCATGGCGCGAGAGCAGCGGATGGCGCCACACCTCGCTGTGCGCGCGCCAATAGGGATCGCCCGCCAGCCCGCCATAGGCGACGACGAGGGTGGGCGTGTAGTTGACCTTGGTCTGGGCCCACATGCTGAGCACGTCCTGGTAGAAGACCTCGACGGGGACGTTGTGCTCGACGGTCGAATTGCCGTCCTGCACCAGCGAGATGTCCTGCGCGTAGAGCGATCCGCCCTCGGGAACGACGTGCATGTTCTCGGCTTGGGCGGCGGCGACGACCATCTGGCGCTGTTCGCGGCGCGGCTGGTTGTAGTTCTTGACGCTGTGCGCGCCCTGAGCCTTCAGCCGGCGGACCGCGGCCAGCGCGTCGTCATAGCTGTTGATCTCGGCATAGACGTCCGCCGCCTTGGCGCCGTAGATGATCTCGCCGGTCGAGAAGATGCGCGGGGACAGGTTCCGGCCGGCGCGCTGCCGCTCGGCGGCGGCGAAGATCTCCGCCGCGCGCGACGAGGGATCGTGGATCGTCGTCGTGCCCATCGCCAGGTTGACGATCGAGGTCCAGTTCTGCTGCGGGACCAGGTCGTCCTCCCCCTGCAGGCCGTGCGCGTGCGCATCGACGAAGCCGGGGATGATCGTCTTGCCGGCGACGTCGACCGTCCTCGCCCCTGCCGGGATCGGGACCGAGGCGCGTGGGCCGACCGCGACGATGCGGTCGCCGCGGATCAGGATCGTCGCGTCGTCGAGGATGCCGCCATCCGCCTGCGCCATGGTGACGACGCGCGCGCCGGTGAGAGCCACCGTGCCGGTCGGGCGATCGGCGGGAACGCTCATCGACAGCGAGACGCCCTGGCGCACCGGTTCGAACTTCGGTGCGTCCTCGCCCGCGGGCGAGGAGCGGAACAGCGATGCGGTGGTCGCGGTGAACAATGTCGGCCCGGTCGACCAGTGGATCTGGCGCCCGTCCTGGGACCAGTTGATGAAGTCGGCGCCGTCGGCGCTGACGCGCGTGGCGGGCAGCGGGCCGCCCTTCGGGCCGACCTCGACGCCCTGCGTGCCGGGCATCAGCGGCATGACGAAGGCCTCGTAATTCTGGCGGAAGGCGAAATAGTCGCCCGCGGGCGAGACGATATAGTCGTTGGCGAGATCGCCCGTGGCGTGGACGCGCTTCGCCCCGCCGCTCAGGTCGGTGCTGATCAGCTGGCGTTTCCCGTCATCGTCGGCGACCATGAACAGCCGGTCGTTCGAGGCACCGAATTGGGGGCGGGCGCCGTCCTTGTAGACGCGGACGGGGGCGCCGCCGGTCGCGGCGATGCGATAGATGCCGGGATTGTCACCGGCACGGGCCGACACCAGTTCGCCGCCGCTGCCGCGCTCGAACACGATCGTCCTGCCGTCGGGGGAGAAGGCCGGGCGGGAATAATGGCCCTCGGCTGCAGTCACGGTCCGCGCTGCGCCGCCGGTCGCGGCGATGGTGCGGATGTGGCCGAGCCCCGCATCGGTCCAGTTGACGAACACGATCGAGCGGCCGTCGCGCGACCAGCTGGGCCACAGCTCGAGGCTCTCGTCCGTGCCGCTGGTCAGGCGCCGGGCGGTGCCGCCGGAGACGGGCCGGATATAGAGCTTGCCGAGCGTCTCGAACACGACCTGGCGGCCGTCGGGCGATACGCTGGCCCAGCGCGGCATCTTCGTCTCGATCCGGTCGGGCGAGACCTCGATTGCCGGGTGCGTCGCTTCGGCAACGACGCGGGTATCGTCGATGCGGAACGCGATCTCGCGGGCGTTGCCGCCATCGGCGTCGATCCGGCGAATCTTGCCGCCGGCCCAGAAGACCAGCGATCGGCTGTCGGGGGTCCAGCCCATGTTCGGATAGACGCCGGTGACCGCCCAGGTCTCCTGGACGTCGCGGTCGAGCGCGTCGTAGATGCGGCGCTCCGAGCCCGTCACCAGGTCCTTGACCCACAGCGTGGTCTTGCCCTGGTGGCGGCGGACGAAGGCGATCGACCTGCCGTCGGGCGACGGGGTCGGGCGAACCGATCCGCCGACGCCGGAGACCGCGGTCGAGACTTCGCCGCTCTCGATGTCGTAGCGCTCGATGTCGAACAGGTCGGTGCGCGAGTTCTGCGCATATTCGAAGATCGGGCCGGGGGTGACGTTGCGGACATAGAAGATCGAGCGGCCGTCGGCCGAGTAGATCGGCTCGCCCAGCTCCTTCTGCAGCCGTTCGCTGGCGCGCTTGACCAGCTGGACCCCGCCGCCGCCCGAGACGTGATAGAGCCATACCTCGCCGGTGCCGAGCGAGCGGCCGGTGGTGAAATGCTTCTTGGCGACGATGAATCGGCCGTCCGGGCTCCAGCTCGGCTGGTTGAGCAGGCGGAAGTCTTCCTTGGTCAGCTGGCGCTTGTCGCTGCCGTCGACGTTCATGATCCAGATATTGTCGCCGCCGCCGCGATCGGAGGTGAAGGCGATGCGGCTGCCGTCGGGGGAGAAGCGTGGCTGCTGTTCATAGGCCAACCCCTCGGCAATGCGCCGGGGGGTGCCGCCCGCGATCGGCATCACATAGATGTCGCCGAGCAGGTCGAACGCGATCCACTTGCCGTCGCGCGACACGTCGACGTTCATCCAGGTGCCCTCGTTCACTGCGATGCGGACTTCGCGCGTGCGCAGGCCGGCGGGCGCGTTGACGTCCCATTTCGCAGGCTTGGCAGGGGCCGTCGGGGGTGCCGCCGTGCGAGGGGCGGCGGGGGCCGGGGCCGGGGTGGGCGCCGCCTGGCCGGCATCGCGCCGCTGCTGCGCCTCGATCACGTCATTCTCGGGTGCCTGGCCCTGGGCCACCGGTTTTTCGGCGGCGGGCGGCGTGACCTGGGCAGCCGCTTCGCCGGCCGCCAGACAGGCGGCGATCGCCATCGTGACCCGATATTTCATGATCCCTGCATCTCCCTGATCTGTTTATGGTCGCGGATGTAACGGGTTTTGGGCCGGGGTCACAGGGGGCCTTTCCCATGATCCGGTCCGCCGCGGCAATGGTTGCGAAAAAGTCGGAGGCGAATGTCCGAAGCGACATTCGCAGATAACCTACGATAGTGCCAAGTGCCCGTGCGCACTGCCAAATCCCGGCAAGGAGGCGCGCAACCTTGGACCCCTTGCCGTTATTTCGTTTCCAGGAATTCATCGACCCCGACCCTGCCGAACTTGCCTTGCTCGACTCGATCTGCGGGCGGGTCGAGCATCTGCCCGTGCGCGCGTTGCTTCATCGTCAGGGGGATCGCGTCGGTCGGATGTATCTGCTGGTGCGGGGCTGGGTGTCGAGCAACGTTGCGGTGCCGGGCGGCGAGCAGCAGATCGTGAAGATTCATTTGCCCGGCGACCTGCTCGGCACGCCCAGCATCGTCGTGGAGCGCGCCGCGGAAACCTTGACCGCGCTGACGCCGATCAGCGTACGGGCCATCCGCTACGAGGATTTCGGCAGGGTGTTCGGCGAGGCGCCGCGGCTGGGGGCGGTGCTGTTCCTCAGCTCGCAGCTCGAGCGGGTGGCGCTGATGGACCGGTTGACCTCGATCGGGCGGACGCGCGCGATCAGCCGGCTGGCCGCCTTCCTTGTCCAGACCCATGACCGGTTGCGATTGATCGATGCGGATCGTCCGGCGGTGCTCGACCTGCCGCTGACCCAGTCGGAACTGGCGGATCTGCTGGGGATCACGCCGGTGCATATGAACCGCACCTTCCGCGAACTCGACCTGACCGGCTTCATCGCGCGGCGGCGGATGCATATCGAGTTGCGGTCGCTTGGCGACCTGCGCGCGCTGGCGCATCTGGCGGGCCATCGGACGCGGCGCGATCATGGCTGGCTGCAGCGGGCGGGGGCCGCGGCCGCCGCGCCGAGCATCGAGATGACCGAGCCGCGGGGCGGCTGAAGCGGACGACGAACGAAGAAGGGGCCCCGTTTCCCGGGCCCCTTCCGGTCCTGCGTGACGGCAGGCGCGTTAGCGGCAGCGAACCTGGCCGCGATCGATCTGCGAGCCGACGGTGGCGCCCAGGGCGGCGCCGAGCAGCGTGCCGATGGTAGCGTTGCGGCCGTTCGACAGCGCGTTGCCGAACAGGCCGCCGGCGACGCCGCCCACGATCAGGCCGGTCGTGCCGTCGTTGCGGCGGCAATAATAGCGCCCGTCACGGCCGCGATAGATCCGATCGTTCCGGGTCAGGCGGCGCTCGCGATAGTAACGACCGTCGCGATAATAGTCGTCGGCCCAATAGCCGCGCTCGCCGGGAGGCAGGCGGTTATAGTCGTAGTTGCGATAGCGGCGCCAATCGCGGCGCCATTCGCGGTTGCGGTCCTGGCGGGCGTCGCGAATATTCTCGCGATAGTCACGCTGTGCCTCGCGCACGTCGCGGCGGCTGTCGGCGTTGCGCATGTCGCGCCGATATTCGCGCTGTGCCTCTCTGACGTCCTGACGATATTCGCGATTATAGCTCTGTGCCATCGCCGGTACTGCCGGCAGCGTCACCGCGGCGATCGCGGCGGCAAGAAGGATACGCATCTGAACACTCCTCGTCTTCGATAGGGTGCTCAACGTGCCGGATCATATCCCGTTGCGTGAACGCGATACGACGTCGCGTTCACGTCGGGGACAGATGCCGCAGGGGATCAGAGCCGCGAGTCGCCGGGATAGGCGAACAGCAGGTCGCTGCCGACCTCCGCCTGGATTTGAGCGTCGCCCTGAACCGTCACGCAGTCGCCGGCGCGCCACGGGATGCCGTCGACCACCCCTTCGCCCCTGACCGGGATCAGCCAGCCCGTAACGCCGTCGGGCAGGGTGATCGCGCGGTGTCCGCCCGGCCAGCGTTCGAGCACGAATTTCGGGCCCTCGACCAGGATGGTGCGGTCGGCCTCGACCCGGCCGGGCATCGGGTGCGGCTGATAGGGTACCGGGTCCGACACGGCGATGCCCTGGTCCAGATGCAGTTCGCGCGGGCGGCCATAGTCATAGAGCCGATAGGTGGTCTCGCTGTTCTGCTGCACCTCGATCAGCGTGATGCCGGCGCCGATCGCGTGGATCGTGCCGGAGGCGGAGTAGAAGAAGTCGCCCGCCTTTACCGGCTTCCAGTCGAGCAGATGCTCTATCGATCCGTCGAGCGCCGCCTCGCGCAGCTGTTCGCGGCTGATCGGTTCCTTCGTACCTAGCGCGATCGTCGAATCGGGCTCGGCATCGAGGATCACCCAGCACTCATCCTTGCCGCGCGGCAGGCCGGCGGCGTGCGCCTGTTCATCGTTCGGATGGACCTGGACCGACAGCTTCTCGCTGGTGAACAGATATTTGATCAACAGGTCGGGCGTCGCGTCGCCCGGCGTCTGGAACCAGATCTCGCCCACCGGATCCTGGTCCGCGGCGGGATCGGGGAAGCCGGGATACAGGCGCATCCGGCCCCAGGGCTTCTCGACACGGTGGGTAGCGAGCATCGTGGCAGTCACAGATTTCTCCAGGTCAGATCGTCCGGAGGCGAACGCATGCCGCCTCAAAAAGGCCCCGAAAAGGCCGCGCGATTCCAGTTGTTCGCAAAAGAAGCTCTGCTAGGAAAGGCGCCATGCGAATTCCCATGTCCCGTGCGTTTGCCCTGACCGCAACTGCCGCCGTCGCGCTTTCCCTTGCCGGCTGTGCGCGCCCTGGCGGCGGACGGGGCGATACCCCCTATGTCGCGCGCGACGTCGGTACGCTCTACAGCGCGGCGAAGGATCGGCTCGACAAGCATCAGTACAAGCTTGCCGCGGCGCTGTTCGACGAGGTCGAGCGTCAGCATCCCTATTCGGTCTGGGCGCGCCGCGCGCAGCTGATGGGCGCGTTCAGCTATTATCTGGGCGGCGAGTATCAGCAGGCGATCCAGAGCTCGCAGCGCTTCCTGGCGGTGCACCCGGGCAACCGCGATGCGCCCTATGCCTATTATCTGATCGGCATCAGCTATTACGAGCAGATCAGCGACGTCACCCGCGACCAGAAGATCACGCAGCAGGCGCTCGATTCGCTGGGCGAGCTGATCCGCCGCTATCCCAACACCCGCTATGCCGCCGACGCGCGCCTCAAGATCGATCTTGTGCGCGATCACCTGGGCGGCAAGGAAATGGAGATCGGCCGCTTCTATCAGCGTCGCGGCCAGTGGCTGGCGGCGGCGATGCGCTTCCGCACGGTGGTCGAACAATATCAGACGACGACCCATGCGCCCGAGGCGCTGATGCGCCTGACCGAGTCCTATCTCGCGCTCGGCGTGCCGGAAGAGGCCCAGAAGTCGGCCGCCGTCCTTGGCGCCAACTATCCCGGCACCCAGTGGTACGAGCAGGCGTACAAGCTGATGAAGGACAATGAGGACAAGCTGACGGCGACGCCGAAGACGGCCGCCACCGGCAGCTGACCGGGCGGCTGCGGCAGGGACGCGGCCGATCCGATGCATCTTCGATCCGAAGCCATCGTCCTCGCAATACGCGCGCACGGCGAACATGGCGCCATCGTCCGGGCGCTTACCGAAAGCGACGGGTTGCAGCCGGGCTATGTCCGCGGCGGTCGGTCGCGGGCGTTGCGGCCCATTCTCCAGCCGGCGAACCTGATCCTGGGCGACTGGCGCGCGCGGACCGAGGATCAGCTGCCGGGCCTGACCGTCGAGCTCATCCACAGTCGCGCGCCGCTGTTCCGCGAGCCGCTGCCAGCCGCTGCCCTCGACTGGGCGACCGCGCTTACCGCCGCGGCGCTTCCCGACGGCCAGCCCTATCCGCGTCTCCACAGCGCGCTGGACGGGGTGCTCTCGGCCGTCGAGGCTGCGCCCGCCGCCCGGGGCTGGGCAGTGGCGCTGGTTCGGTACGAACTGCTGCTGCTGGCAGATTTGGGGTTCGGCCTCGACCTGGAGCGCTGCGCCGCGACCGGCGCCACGAGCGATCTCGCCTTTGTCAGCCCGCGCAGCGGGAGCGCGGTGAGCGTCGGCGGCGCCTATGGCTATGAGGATCGGCTGTTCCCGCTCCCCGGCTTCCTGACTCAGGGCGGCGCGGCGGAATGGGACGATATCCTGGCGGGCCTGCGCATCACCGGCCATTTCCTCGAACGCGATGTGCTGATCGGCCGGGATGCCGAAGTGCTCGCGGCGCGGTCACGGCTGGTCGACCGGCTGAAGCGGGCGGTTGCCTAACGCCGCGGGATCGGCAAAGGGCGCTCGGGAAATTCACCGCCCCGGTGCGGGGCGGGCAGACGAGTGAAGGAGTGTCGATGACGCTGATCGCTGTGCTGGCCGGAGACGGCATCGGGCCCGAAGTGACCGCGGAGGCGCGGCGCATCCTTGAGGCGGTGAGGCCCGGACTGGACTATCAGGAGGCGCCGGTCGGGGGCGCGGGATATCTCGCGTCGGGCCATCCGCTTCCCGAAGCCACGCTGGATCTGGCGAAGCGGTCCGACGCCGTGCTGTTCGGCGCGATCGGCGATCCGCGCTTCGAGAAGCTGGAGCGCGCGCTTCGCCCCGAGGCGGCGCTGCTTTCGCTGCGGTCCGAACTCGGCCTGTTCGCCAATATCCGCCCGGCAACGATCTTTCCCGCGCTGGCGAGCGAGTCCACGCTGAAGCCCGAGGTGGTCGACGGCCTCGACATCGTCATCGTCCGCGAGCTGACCGGCGACGTCTATTTCGGCGAAAAGGGTCAGCGCACCAATGCGGCCGGCCTTCGCGAGGGCCACGACCTGATGCGCTATGACGAAAGCGAGATCCGCCGCATCGCCACGGTCGGGTTCGAGATGGCGAAGCGCCGCAAGGGCAAGCTGTGCTCGGTCGACAAGGCGAACGTGCTGGAGACCTCGCAGGTCTGGCGCGACGTGGTGACGTCGATGGCGGCGGACTATCCCGACGTTACGCTGACCCACATGTATGTCGACAATGCCGCGATGCAGATGGTGCGGGCGCCGACCCAGTTCGACGTGATCGTCACCGGCAATCTGTTCGGCGACATCCTGTCGGACCAGGCGAGCATGTGCGCCGGATCGATCGGCATGCTGCCCTCGGCCTCGCTGCGCGCCTGGTCGGGCGATACCGGCATGTACGAGCCGATCCACGGATCGGCGCCCGACATTGCCGGGCAGGGCAAGGCCAATCCCTGTGCCGCGATCCTGTCGGCGGCGATGCTGGTCCGCCACTCGCTGGACGACGAGGCATCGGCGCAGCGGATCGAGGCGGCGGTGGCGGCCGCGCTCGACACCGGCGCGCGGACCGCGGACCTGGGCGGCAACCTGTCGACGCGCGAGATGGGCGACGTCGTGATGCGGGCGCTCGTGTGATCCCTGACCGTCTGGAACTCGCAGTCGTCGTCCCGACGTTCAACGAGAGCGCGAACGTCGCCGCGCTGGTTGCGAAGCTGGACCAGGCACTGGCGGGGCGGTCCTGGGAAGCGATCTTCGTCGACGACAACAGTCCCGACGGCACCGCCGATATTGCCCGCGAGCTGGGCCGGTCCGATCCGCGCGTGCGGGTGATCCAGCGGATCGGCCGGCGCGGCCTGTCCTCGGCCTGTATCGAGGGCATGTGCGCCACCGCCGCGCCGGTCGTCGCGGTGATCGACGGCGACATGCAGCATGACGAGACGCTGCTGCCGCGGATGCTCGACGCGCTGGAGGGCGACGAGACGCTGGACGTCGTCGTCGGCTCGCGCTTCGTCGAGGGCGGCGGTACCGGGGAGTGGGACCGCGACCGGGTCGCCAAGTCGGCTTTTGCGACCCGCCTGTCGCGCCGCGTGCTCAAGGCCGATCTCAGCGATCCGATGAGCGGCTTCTTCATGATCCGCACGGGAATCGTGCGCGACCTGGTGCCGACCCTGTCGGCGATCGGGTTCAAGATCCTGCTCGACATCATGACCGCCAGCCCGCGGCCGCTGAAGTTCATCGAGCTCCCCTATGTGTTTCGCACGCGGGAACTGGGCGAGAGCAAGCTCGATCACGTGGTCGCGATGGAATATCTGATCGCGCTGTACGACCGCATGTTCGGCAGGATCATCCCGGTGCGCTTCGCGATGTTCTCGGCGATCGGGGCGCTGGGCGCGGCGGTGCACTTCGTCGTGCTGGCGCTGTCCTTCGGACTCGACTTCATCACCTTCTTCCAGGCGACGATCATTGCCACCGTGGTCGCGATGACGTTCAATTTCTTCCTGAACAATGCGCTGACCTATCGCGAGCAGCGGTTGAAGGGCGCGGCGGCATTGTTCGGAGGCTGGGTGTCCTTCTGTGTCGTGTGCGCAGTGGGCGCGGTCGCCAATATCGGCGTCGCCTCGTTCCTGTTCGACGTCGAGCATGGCGACTGGCGCTTCGCCGCGCTTGCGGGGATCCTGGTGTCGGCGGTGTGGAACTTCGTCCTGTCGTCGCGCTTCGTCTGGGGACGCTATTGAGGTCCGTCACGCCCGCCGAAAGCGGGCGGCGACAGTTGCGTCACAGCCAGCTCCGGAACCACATCCAGCGGTGAAACGCGCTGCCCTCCGACAATGCAGCGCCCGAGATGATCGGATAGAAGTACAGGAACATCACGAAGGACGCGGCAGCGAACCATTCCTCCAGCCCGCGGCGCCGCGCGAACTCGAAGCTGTGGAAGGCGACGGCAAGCGCCAGGCAGATGAACATCGCCGAGAGGTGATAATAATAGAAGAAACCCAGCGACTTGGGGATCACGATATAGATCGCCAGCGACGCGATCCACAGCAGCGCCACTGCCAGCGGCGCGATCTGCCGGGTGCGGAACCAGGACCAGATGCAGGCGAGGATGGCGACCAGGCCGCCCCACAGGATGACCGGATTGCCGACCAGCAGTACGCCGCGCTGCGCGCCGTCGCTGAACTCGTAGAAATACCAGATCGGGCGGATCATCAGCGGCCAGCTCCACCATTGCGACTGATAGGTGTGCGGCGGCAGGATCTGCGTCTGCAGCTCGTACATCTCCCGCTGGAACGGGATCAGCCGGGCGAAGGTCATCGGCTCGACCTCGTAGAAGAAGGCCGGCCAGAAAGTGGCGAGATAGACCGTCACGCTCACCGCGCCCATCGTCAGCAGGCCGGGCAGGGTCCCGATCCCCGGCCAGTGCGCCTGGCCCTGTCCGGCCAGGGTAGAGCCTAGCGGCCTGCGTGCCTTCAGCGTGTCGCGGATCCGGAGCACGACGAACGCCATCCCGGCCAGCGCAACATAGGGGATCGCGGCCCATTTGACGCCTACCGCCAGCCCGAGCAGCACGCTGCCCCCGATCCAGCGAAACCAGGCCGAGCGCGAGTCGGGCGCGCGCGCGGACCAGAGCAGGACCACCAGCGCCCACAGCAGGAACGCCCCCAGGAACACGTCCAGCATCGCGATTCGCGCCTGGATGAAGAGGATCTGGTTCAGCATCAGCAGGACGGCGGCGACGACGGCCGGGCGCATCGCGCGGAGCAGCAGGAGGACGAACGCATAGCCGGCAACGACACTGGCGGTGCCGGCCAGCGTCGCGATGATCCGCCAGCCCAGGGTGTTGTCGCCGAACAGCCAGATGCCCAGCGCGATCAGCTGCTTGCCGAGCAACGGATGCTCGATATTGCGCGGGATCGTCAGCGACATCAGCGTCTTCGCCGCAGGGACGTAATGCATCTCGTCGAAATAGGGGGTGATCGGACGGCCGAGATTCACCATGAACAGGATCTGGGCGACGACCGCGATCAGCAGGCCGACGGTGAAGGGGCGGTCGGCAAGTGCCTTTGAGAGCGCGGCGGGCATGGCTCGTTTCGATAGCGGATGATTTCGCTTGCGTCATGCCGGGGCATGACTTTCTTGACGCAAGGCGTCCGCCGGACGCAAAGCGTGCGCCATGAAGCGTCATACCGGACAGGACCGTAGCGTCACCCAGAACTGGAAACCCGCAACCCAGGCGGTCCGCGGCGGCACCATGCGTTCCGAATGGGGGGAGACCAGCGAGGCGATCTTCCTGACCTCGGGCTATGCCTATGACTGCGCAGGCGACGCCGCCGCGCGATTTGCCGGCGAGCAGACAGGCATGACCTACTCGCGGCTCCAGAATCCCACGACCGAGATGCTGGAGCATCGTATCGCCCTGCTCGAGGGGGCCGAGGCGTGCCGGACGATGGCGAGCGGCATGGCGGCGATGACCGCCGCGCTGCTGTGCCAGCTCCAGACCGGCGACCATCTGGTCGGCGGCCGCGCCGCCTTCGGCTCGTGCCGCTGGCTGACGGACACACTGCTGCCCAAGTTCGGAATCGAGACGACCGTCGTCGACGCCCGCGATCCGCAGCAGTTCGTCGATGCCGTCCGCCCCAACACCAAGGTGTTCTTCTTCGAGACGCCGGCCAACCCGACGATGGACGTGGTCGATCTGCGCGCGGTGTGCGGCATCGCGAGGGAGCGCGGCATCACCACGGTGGTCGACAATGCCTTCGCCACGCCCGCACTCCAGCGGCCGATGGACTATGGCGCGGACGTCGTCGCCTATTCCGCGACCAAGATGATGGACGGCCAGGGCCGGGTGCTTGCCGGTGCCGTCTGCGGAACCGAGGATTTCGTCACCAACACGCTGCTTCCCTTCACCCGCAATACCGGTCCGACCCTCAGTGCGTTCAACGCCTGGGTGGTGCTGAAGGGGCTGGAGACGCTGGACCTGCGGATCAAGCGGCAGAGTGAGAACGCGCTGAAGGTCGGGCGCTTCCTCGAAGGCCGCGTCCCGCGGGTGAATTTCCCGGGCCTGCCCAGCCATGTGCAGCATGAGCTGGCCATGTCGCAGATGGCGATGGCCGGGCCGATCTTCTCGCTGCAGCTCGACGGCGGGCGCAGCCAGGCGCACGGGCTGCTCGATGCGCTCACCCTGATCGACATCTCGAACAATATCGGCGATTCTCGATCGCTGATGACCCACCCGTCCTCGACGACGCACAGCGGGGTCGCGGAGGACAAGCGGATCGAGATGGGCGTGACCGAAGGTATGCTCCGGCTGAATGTCGGCCTGGAGGATCCCGAGGACCTGATCGCCGATCTCGATCAGGCATTGCGGGCGGTCGGCCTATGATGAAGGCACTGTTCGCGAGCGAGGCGACGACGCGCGACATCATCGTCCGCGTCGCGGTGTCCTATCTGCCCGAACAGTCCGAGCCGCAGCGCGGTCGCTGGTTCTGGTCCTATCATATCCGGATCGAGAATGAGGGGCCGCAGGCGGTCCGGCTGCTGACCCGTCACTGGATCATCACCGATGGCCGCGGCGCCCGTCACTCGGTCGAGGGTGAGGGCGTGGTTGGCGAACAGCCTCTGATCGCGCCGGGCGCGAGCTTCGACTATGTCTCGGGCTGCCCGCTGGCCACGCCCTCCGGCAGCATGCAGGGCAGCTACCGCATGATCGGCGAGGACGGCGAGGGCTTCGACGTGGCGATCCCCAAATTCGCGTTGCTCGCCCCCGCGGTGATCGGGTGAGGGTGCGTCAGGCCGATAGCAACCCGCCCCCGGCCCCTCCCTTCCAGGGAGGGGAGGACGAAACATCGCGTCCTGCGGGTCCCCCTCCTTGGAAGGGAGGGGTTAGGGGTGGGTCGGCTTGCGGTTTCGCGCTGACCTCGAACCCGAGCCGGACCAACCCGATCCCGTCCTCTCCTTCCCAACGAGGAAGCCTCGTCGCGCCAGCCAAGGCGCGCGCAGTTCGCGCCGGAGCCGTTGCATGAAGCGCACCCATCTTCCCCTCAACGGTCTGCGCGTGCTCGACGCGGCTGCGCGGCATCTGTCCTTCACCCGCGCGGCCGACGAACTGGCCGTGACTCCGGCCGCGGTCGGGCAGCAGATCCGGGCACTGGAGGATACGCTGGGCGTCGTCCTGTTCCGCCGCACCACCAAGGGGCTGGAACTGACGCCGGAAGGCGAGTCCGGCCTCGCCGCCCTGCGCGCCGCGTTCCTTCAGTTCGAGGAATCGGTGCGGGCGATGCAGGCGGGCCAGTCGTCCAAGTCACTGACCATCGCCGCCCCGCGCGACCTGACCGCCAAATGGCTGATGCCGCGCCTGGCTGAGATCGCCCGCACCGATGGCGAGGTCCGCTTCGTCTTGGTCTCGGCCGACGACACGATCGACTTTACCGAAGCCAATCTCGACCTAGCGATCCGCTGGGGCGAGGGGCCCGGCGAGCATGAGGGCGAGGCGCTGGAAAGCGAGGGCATGGTCACGGTCGAGCGACCGGGCGGCGGGGTCGATACCAAGATCGCCTGGCCGGGATGCCTGGCCGAGGATGCCGGCTCTCTCGTCCGGGTCGGTGATGCCGGGCTGGCGCTCGATGCCGCCGCAGCGGGCCTGGGGCGCGCAACCGTGCCGGAACTGCTCGCACGCGGCGATCTCGCCGAGGGTAAGGTCGTGGCGGTCGGCGAGGCGCGTAGCTCGCGGCTGGGCTATTGGCTCGTCGCGCCGCTGCCGCAGTGGCGCCAGAAGAAAGTGAAGACGCTGGTGGACGCGCTGGCGTCGTGATCCTGCCGGTGCTGGAGACCGCGCGGCTGCGGCTGCGCGGTATCGGCCCCGAGGATGCCGAGGCGCTGCACCCGGCGATGACCGACGACGCGCTGATGACCTGGTGGTCCAGCGCGCCGCATACGGACCTGGCGCAGACCCGCGACTATCTGACCTATGCGCCCGCGACCGACGGCATGCGGAGCTGGGCGATCACCCGGGCGGAGGATGACCGGGCGATCGGCTGGGTGACGGTGATCCACAAGCGCGCCGGCGTCAGCGAGGTCGGCTATCTGCTCGCGCGCGAGCATTGGGGCGCAGGCATGATGGCCGAGGCCGTCAGCCGCGTGCTCGACCTGCTGTTCCGTGAAGAAGGGCAGCGCCGGGTCTTTGCCGATACCGATCCGGACAATCTTGGTTCCCGCACATTGCTCGAGCGGCTTGGCTTCAAGCTGGAAGGTGTGCTGCGTGCCGAATGGGAAACGCATATCGGCGTGCGCGACACGACCCTGTACGGGCTGCTGCGGGACGAGTGGCTGAACCGATAGGGCCTCTGGCCTTCCGGATCTCGCGCGCATCTTGTCGATATCGTCAGCTTTTGACGCCGACCTCTTTTCGTTCGGGGCAAAGAGCGGCTAGCAAGGGACGAATCAAAGATAAGACATTCGGAGAGATCATGCCCCTGCGTCCGTGGCGGCGTCGCCGCCCCAGTTGCGTCCTCGCTCCCCAGGAACCCGCGCCCGCCGTCGGATGCGCGCGGTGAGCATGTCTCCGCCCGATCTCAAGGATCCCGTCGCGCGGGCCGCCTATCATCGTGAACTGACCGGCGTTGCCGCCGGGATGCGTCGCATCGGTCTGATGCTTGCCCTGGCAGGTACGGCGGTCGCGCTGGTACGCCTGGCGGCGATGCCAGACCTGCCCGCCTGGTTGCCGGCCTCGATCACGGGAGTCGGCATCATGACGATGATCGCCGCGCTCGCCGCGCGCCGCCGCTATCACCTGCTGCGGACGCGCGGGCAGGGCTGAACGCGGTTCAGGGCTGGGGCGCCGCCAGCTCGGCGGCCCGGCCGACCAACCCGGCGAAGCGGACATCCTCGACCGGTGCGGCCGGGTTGTTCCAGCTCGAGCTCAACGCGTACCAGCTGCCGTCCTTGCCTTCGAGCAGCAGCGTCATGTGCATCACCCCGGGTTCGGACCCGCCCTTATATCCTGCCCATTTCCACTTCGCGGCCGCGGGCTGGGGAATGCCGGGGTTCAGCCCAAGGATCGCCCGGACTTCCGCGCCCGGACCGGCCGCGCTGTTGCGGCGCAGCCAGTCCATTACCCGGATCAGGTCCGTTGGCGTCGCGAACCATTCCAGCTGCTCGATCCGCACCGGCTTGCCGTCGCGAAACAAGGTTGGGGAGATCGCCGCGATCGGCGTGCGCGCCACCTCGCCGTCCAGAAACTGCCGACGGCCGGCCGGGTCCAGCGCCAAATAGCGATCGGCTAGGCCCGGCACCCCCTTCAGCTTGAAGATTTCCAGCGTCCCCGGAAACGGAGTCATGCCCTTGGGATCGGCGATACCGACCACGGCCAGCATCGCTTCGACCCGGTCGCGGCCAAGATGTTTAAGCAGGATATCGGTCGCGCTGTTGTCGCTGATCGAGATCATCTTCTGCGCCAGTTCGCGAAGCGTCACCTTCGTGCCGGCCGGAACATTCATATATTGACCCCCCGGGAGCGGGCCGCCGTCTAGCGTGACCATATCGCCCCAGCGCCGCTCGCCAGCATTCACCGCCCGCACCAGTTCCGCCAGGATCACCAGCTTGAACGCCGATCCGATCGCTAAGGGCGTGTCGCCATGGTCGGCTAGCAGCATTTGAGGGGCGCCGTCGGCCAGCCGGGCAAGCGCAAATCCGGTTCGGCCGGGCAATGCGGCGATCGCGGCGCGCACCGATCCCATGTCCGCGACGCGTGGGGTCAGGCCGCTGAACAGCAATCCGTCGACCTGATGCGGCTCGGTCGCGGCGACGCTGATCCGCACCGTGCCAATCGCGTCGCGAAACCCGATCGTGACATCCGCAACCCAAGGGGTGCGCGGCGTGATCGATTCGATGCGGATCATCGGACCCGCAGTGGCCGCGATCTGGGCGTTGATCTGGGCAAACTTCTCCTTGGGAATCTGGGAGCGGAAGGCAGGCGCGAAATAGGCGTCATAATCGCCCTTGCCCGCCAGGATTTGTGCCAGCTCACCGATCCTCGCCTCGAGCGGGGCCGACGCCTCGACCGCCGGGCTGACCTGAGGCGGCGTCTGGGCGAGCGCCGCCAGCGGCGCGGCAAAGGCGATGGTGCAGGCGAGCAGGCGGGTCAGCATCGAGAGTCCCCCGGAATGGCGCTTCGATCCTAGCTCAAGAAAATATGATATCAACATTATTCGCCGCGGCGATCCTGCTTGCCGATGCACAGGCAGTCGCTAGGCTGCACGACCATGAACCAGCGCGAGTGGTGGCGCGGCGCCGTCATTTACCAGATCTATCCGCGCAGCTTCGCGGATTCCAATGGCGACGGGGTAGGGGATCTGGCCGGGATTACCGGGCATCTCGGCCATGTCGCGTCGCTGGGCGTCGATGCGATCTGGCTGTCCCCCTTCTTCCGGTCGCCGATGGCGGACTTCGGATATGATATCTGCGACTATCGCGACGTCGACCCGCTGTTCGGCACGCTTGCCGAGTTCGACGCTCTGGTGCTGCGCGCGCACGAACTCGGGCTGAAGGTCATCATCGACCAGGTCTATTCGCACAGCAGCAGCGAGCATCCCTGGTTCGTGGAGAGCCGCGCGAGCCGGGACAATGTGCGTGCCGACTGGTATGTCTGGGCGGACCCGAGACCGGACGGCAGCCCGCCCAACAACTGGCAATCGGTGTTCGGCGGCCCCGCATGGACGTGGGACGCGCGGCGCGGCCAATATTATCTGCACAATTTCCTGGCCAGCCAGCCCGACCTGAATTTCCATCATCCCGAAGTGGTGGAGGCGGCGCTGGATACCGCGCGCTTCTGGCTGGACCGCGGCGTGGACGGGTTTCGCCTCGATGCGATCAACTTCGCGGTCCATGATCTCCAGCTTCGCGACAATCCGCCAGCGCCGGGGGACGGTCGCCTGCGAACCCGCACGGCGGATTTCCAGCAGCCCGTCTTCAACCGCAACCGCCCCGAAGTCGCCGGCTTTCTCGAACGGCTGCGGTCGCTGACCGACCATCATGGCGGGCGCTTCACCGTCGCCGAGGTGGTGGGGCATGGTCCCGAGCGCGAGATGCACGACTATACCGCGCCGGGGCGGCTCAGCAGCGCCTATGGCTTCAACTTCCTCTACGCCGACCGCCTGACGCCTGCGCTGGTGCGGGATGCGATCGGCAAATGGCCGGGCGGCGAAGACGAGGGCTGGCCGAGCTGGGCATTCGAGAATCACGATGCGCCGCGGGCGGTGTCGCGATGGGCCGATCCGCTGCACCGCGCGGCATTCGCGCGGATGAAGCTGTTGCTGCTGCTGAGCTTGCGCGGCAACGCATTCCTCTACCAGGGCGAGGAGCTGGGCCTGACCCAGGTCGAGATCGGATTTGAGGATCTGCAGGATCCCGAAGCGATCGCGAACTGGCCGTCGACGCTGGGCCGGGACGGTGCCCGCACCCCGATTCCCTGGCGAGCCGACGCGCCGGGTGGCGGGTTTACCACCGGCCGGCCGTGGTTGCCGCTGGGGCCCGATCACCTCGCGCTGGCGGTCGACCGCCAGGACCGCGATTCGCACTCGCTGCTGAACCTCACCCGCCGCCTGATCGCGCTGCGCCGCGACCTGCCGGCGCTGATCGAGGGATCGATGACGATCCGCGATGCCGGCGAGGCGCGGCTGGTGTTCGAGCGCGATCACCTGACCTGCGCCTTCAATCTGGGCGCCGATCCGATCGAATGGCATGGATCGGGCAAGCTGGTCGTCGAAGTGAACGGCGCCAGCGCGACGCAGCTGCCGGGCTACGGAGCGATCATCCTCGACCGCGCGGTCTGATCCCTCTCACCATCGCGAGCCGGCGACCCCCCCCGGGGGGCAATTTCACACCGAACGAGAGCTGAACGGACGTGCAGGTGATTGACGGGCGACGGCGTCCGGTCCACGATGAAAGGGAAGGATCGGCCGGGGGGACCAGTGGCCGGGATTTGCAGGGAGGCACCATGTCCGAAGAATTCGCTCCGTCGCGCCGTCAGTTCTTTGTCGCCGGCGCAGTCGCTGCCGCCGCGCTGCCGGGGGCCTCTTCGGTGACCTCCCTCTTCGCGGACAAGCCGTTCGACATGCAGGACCTCGCCGAGTGGAAGTCGCATGTGGGCAAGCAGTTCTTCCTGAACGACCAGACGCAGATGACCCTCGTCGCGGTCAAGGGAGGCCAGAAGCAGCCTGCGGTCGGCCAGAAGCGGCGGCATAATTTCACCGCAGTGTTCGAGACGGATCGCCAGGTCGAGTCCGACGGATTGTATCGTGTCGCGCACGCCGAACTGGGTCATGCCCAGCTCTATCTGCAGCCGGGCGTAAGCACGCGGGGTGCGCCGACGATGCGCGCGACGTTCAGCTGAACCATCGCAAGACGCTGGCGCGGATCACCGCCAATCAATAGGGCTCGTGCCGAGAGGCGCGGGCCCTTTGCGCTTTCCGGGAGCGATCAGATGAGCGGCTGGACGATCGGGATCATTGGCGGTTCGGGACTCTATGACGTCGACGGGATCGAGGACGGTGCCTGGGTGTCGGTCGAAAGTCCCTGGGGGGCGCCGTCGGACGCGTGTTTCACCGGGCGCGTGGGCCATGCGCGCGTCGTGTTCCTGCCGCGGCACGGCCGCGGGCACCGGATCAGCCCGACGGATCTGAACCCGCGGGCGAATATCGATATCCTCAAGCGGCTGGGCGTCACCGACGTACTGGCGGTCTCGTCGGTCGGATCGCTGGTGGAGGACCGGCCGCCGGGCAGCTTCACCATCGCCGATCAGTTCATCGACCGGACCAAGGGGCGACCGTCATCCTTCTTCGGCACCGGCCTGGTCGCGCATGTCTCGATGGCCGATCCGGTCTGTCCGCGTCTCTCCGCACTGGCAGCCGAATCGGCGCGCGTCGCCGGGGCGCAGGTGGATGAGGGCGGCACCTATCTGGCGATGGAAGGGCCGCAATTCTCGACCTGCGCGGAGAGCCATCTCTATCGCAGCTGGGGCTGCCAGATCATCGGCATGACCGCCATGCCCGAGGCCAAGCTCGCGCGCGAGGCCGAGCTTCCCTATGCGCTGGTGGGCATGGTCACCGACTATGATTGCTGGCGCGAGGAGGAGGCGGCGGTCGACGTCGCCCAGGTGATCGCCCAGCTCTCGTCCAATGCGGCCAAGGCGCGGGCGATGGTCATGCACCTGTTGCGCAACCTGCCCGAACGGCGCGATCCGTCGCCGATCGACACCTGTCTCGATACCGCGCTGATCACCGCCCCGTCGGCGCGCGATCCGGCGCTGCTGGCGAAGCTCGACGCGGTTGCGGGCCGGGCGCTGCTCTAGCGCCCGGCGCTCACGCCCGGTTTACTTGCAGACCAGGGCGATCAGCTTCGCGTCATTCTCCAGCTTCGGATCGACTTTCTCGACCTTGGCCTCGCTGTCGGGAATCGGGATATTCTGGACGGCGCCGTCCTTCACCACGCGGGCAGCGCGGGGGACGACCGTGTTCGCCTTGCAGTCGAGCACCATGTCCAGCATCGCTTCGCCCTTTCCTTCCATCGCAACCCTCATGGTGAAGAAGCGGCCGGCGCCCTCGGGGCGGATCGACGCCTTGTCGACCGACACGGTGCCTTCGGCGGATTGTTCGAGCACGACCCAGTTCGCCGTGGGGGCAGCCTGGGCAGTCAGCAACAGGGCAAGGGACGTCAGCAACATGGGAACTCTCCTATGGACCGGTCGGATGCGAGCGGTCCTTCGATGGAACTGGAACAGAACGGAAGCGGGCGCGGTCCCATCGGCCTGGTGCCGGTCAGCCGCCGCATGCGAGACGCAGGACCGCTGCTTCGCCGGGATCCGAGGTGCGGATCGGCTCGGCCTTTCCGGTTTCGGTGGGCGTCGGCATCGTGCGCAGGACCACGCCATTCTCGACTTCGCGTCCGGCAACCGGCTCGAATGTCTTGGCGGTGCAATCGATGACCAGGTCGAGATGCCTTTCGACGGTGTTGTCGGTAGTGATCTTGACCGTCAGGCTCCGCCGGTTGCGCTCGCCGCGGATGGATCGCGTGTCGACGAACATCCGGTCCTTGTCCCGGGTGGCGACCTGCTGCCAGTCCGACGGGACTGCCTGGCCGGGGAAGAGAAGAGCGAGGATCAGAAACAAACAGGCCTCCATTCGAGACGCTTATCGGTGACAGACGAATCTGTGGCACGGATCGTTCCCGCAACCATCACTGCGGCCGCGACGCGGCGCGGAGAACGGATGACTGGCATGAGCCGTCCACCGCGCTGACTGCTTACCGGACACAGACGAGCTTGAGCACCGGATCGTTCGCCGGGTCCGGGATCAGTTCGATCCGTCGCTGTGTCTGGGGGATGGTCCGTTCGGCAACCTGCTTGCCGTCCTGAAACAGTCGACCCGACCGGACGCTGGTCGATCTGGCGGCGCAGTCGATCTCCACTTCCATCTCGAACACGCGTGGATCCCCCGGCTTCACCAGCTTGCTGCGATAGATGCGGAGCGATCCCTCGCTGCGGATCGAGCGGGTGTCGACGAACAGCGATCCGTCCTGGTCGCTATCGACCTGCTGCCATTGCTGCTGGAAGGGGGCCATCGCGATCAGAAGGGCAAGGGGGAGGAGCATGCGTCAATCCTGCCTGGGAGGATAACAGGTCCGGGCAACGGCGGTGCGCCGCGCCGATCTGACCGGGGTCACTTGCCGCATGCCGTCGCGAGCATCTTCTTGGCCAATGGGTCGGTCGGGGCGACCCGTTCCGCACCGGGCTCGTAATCCTGGCTGCTCGTCGTGCCGTTCTTGGTGAGTTCGGTATGGCGGGGCTCGATCCATCCTTGGGTGCAATCGGCGACTGCATCGATCACGCCATTTTCCTCGGGGGACACCAGTCGGATGCGGAAGCTTCGCTCGGTGCCGTTGGCCTGGATGCTGGCGCGATCCAGCGAGATCGTCGAGCCGTTCTCATCGTCCAGGACGACCCAATCTTCCGTAGCGATCGGTGTAGCGGTCAACAAAAGCGCGGCGATGAACAGCGGCATCATAGTCTCCGGTCGGCCGTGATGGAAAACGCAAAGGGCCGCCGCGACCACATGAAGTCGCGACGGCCCGTATTCAACGCCTTTGTCGGCGGTGCGTTGCGCCGATCAGGCCGCCAGCTTGCGCAGGACGTACTGAAGGATGCCGCCGTTGAGGAAATATTCCAGTTCGTTGACCGTATCGATCCGGCAACGGGTCTTGAACGTCTCGCTCTTGCCGTTGGCACGGGTCAGCGTGACCTCCACTTCCTGGCGCGGGCGGATGCCGGCGACGTCGGTGATGGTGAAGGTCTCGCTGCCGTTCAGCTTCAGCGTCTCGCGGGTCACGCCCTCGGCGAACTGCAGCGGCAGCACGCCCATGCCGACCAGGTTCGACCGGTGAATCCGCTCGAAGCTCTCGGTGATGACCGCGCGCACGCCGAGCAGGTTGGTGCCCTTCGCCGCCCAGTCGCGCGACGAACCGGTGCCATATTCCTTGCCGGCGACGATGACGAGCGGGGTGCCGTCCTTCTTGTGGCGCATCGCGGCGTCATAGATCGGCATCACCTGGTCGTGATACTTGGTCATGCCGCCTTCGATGCCCGGGACCATCTCGTTCTTGATGCGGATATTGGCGAAGGTGCCGCGCATCATGATGTCGTGGTTGCCGCGGCGCGCGCCATAGCTGTTGAAGTCCTTCCGGCTGACCTGATGCTCCTGCAGGAAGGTGCCGGCCGGGCTGTCGGCCTTGATGCTGCCCGCCGGGCTGATGTGGTCGGTCGTGATCGAATCGCCCAGGATCGCCAGCGGCTTCGCCTCGATGATGTCGGTCACCGGCGCCGGGGTCATCGACATGCCGTCGAAATAGGGCGGGTTCGCGATATAGGTGCTGCCGGCCGGCCAGCTATAGGTGTCCGAACCCTCTACGGTGATGCCGCTCCAGTGCTTGTCGCCCTGATAGACGTTGCCGTAGCGCGCGCGGAACATGCCGTCGTCGATGTTCGCGGCCATCACGGTCGCGATCTCTTCGTTGGTCGGCCAGATGTCCTTCAGATAGACCGGGCCGTCGGTGCCTTCGCCGATCGGCGTGTCGTACATGTCCTGCGTGACGGTGCCCTTCAGCGCATAGGCGACGACCAGCGGCGGCGATGCGAGGAAGTTGGCGCGCACGTCGGGCGAGACCCGGCCCTCGAAGTTGCGGTTGCCCGACAGGACCGACGCGGCGACGATGTCGTTGCCATTGATCGCGGCCGAGATCGGCTCGGCCAGCGGGCCGGAATTGCCGATGCAGGTGGTGCAGCCATAGCCGACCAGGTTGAAGCCGACCGCGTTCAGGTCCTCGGTCAGGCCCGCCTTGTCGAGATAGTCGGTCACGACCTGCGATCCCGGTGCCAGCGACGTCTTCACCCAGGGCTTGCGGTTCAGGCCCTTGGCGCGCGCCTTGCGGGCGACCAGGCCGGCCGCGATCAGCACCGACGGGTTTGAGGTGTTGGTGCACGAGGTGATCGCCGCGATCACGACGTCGCCGTCGCCGATGTCATGGTCGGCGCCCTCGACCGCGACGCGCTCCGGGCCTTCCTTCTTGTAGATCTTGGTCAGGTCGCCGTTGAAGACCTCGTCCACCGCATTCAGGCTGACGCGGTCCTGCGGACGCTTCGGGCCCGCCAGGCTGGCGCACACCGTGCCCATGTCGAGCTCGAGCGTGTCGGTGAAGATCGGATCCTCGGCGCCCTCGATGCGCCACATGCCCTGTGCCTTGGCATAGGCCTCGGTCAGCGCGACTTCCTCGTCCGGACGGCCGGTCAGGCGCATATATTCCAGCGTGCGGTCGTCGATCGGGAAGAAACCGCAGGTCGCGCCATATTCCGGCGCCATGTTCGCGATCGTCGCACGATCGGCCAGGCTCATGCTGGCAAGGCCGGGGCCATAGAATTCGACGAAACGGCCGACCACGCCCTTGGCGCGCAGCAGCTGGGTGACGGTCAGCACCAGGTCGGTCGCGGTGATGCCTTCCTTCAGCGCACCGGTCAGCTTGAAGCCGACGACCTCGGGGATCAGCATCGACACGGGCTGGCCCAGCATCGCCGCCTCGGCCTCGATGCCGCCCACGCCCCAGCCGAGCACCCCCAGGCCGTTGATCATCGTGGTGTGGCTGTCGGTGCCGACCAGCGTGTCGGGATAGGCGATCTCGACGCCGTCACTGGCCTTGGTCGACCACACGCCGCGGCCGATATATTCCAGGTTCACCTGGTGGCAGATGCCGGTGCCCGGGGGAACGACCTGGAAATTGTCGAGCGCCTTGGAGCCCCACTTCAGGAACTCGTAACGCTCCAGGTTGCGCTGATATTCCAGTTCCACATTCTCTTCGAACGCGGTCGGCGAACCGAAGGCGTCGACCATCACCGAGTGATCGATGACGAGGTGGACGGGAACCTGCGGATTGATCTTCGCGGCATCGCCGCCCAACTTCGTGATCGCGTCGCGCATCGCGGCCAGATCGACCACGCAGGGCACGCCGGTGAAGTCCTGCATCAGCACGCGCGCCGGGCGATACTGGATCTCGCGGCTGGGGGCGACCGGGTTCTGCTGCCAGTCGACGATCGCCTTGGCGTCGTCCTTGGTCACCGTCACGCCGTCCTCGAAGCGCAGCATATTCTCCAGCAGCACCTTCATCGAGAAGGGCAGGCGCGAGATGTCGCCCAGCTTCCTGGCTGCCTTGGACAGCGAGTAATAGCCGTAGGACTTGCCGTTCACGTCGAGCGTGTCGCGGGTGCCGAGCGCGTTGTTGCCGATGGCGGTCATGGTGCGAGAGGGTCCTTTCCCTGTCTGGCTCCTGCGGCTCGGGGAGGCGGGGAAGCGGGCTCGGTCGCTCCGGCTGGAGGACCACCCGCAGTCCCGCGCGGGCGCGCCGGAGTGCTGCGAATGCGAAGAGTCGCGAGGCCGATAGCAGGGGTGAAGGGGGGTGGGAAGGGTGCAGAACCGCGATTCGCACGCTTGTTCGCAGTGCGGGCGCATCGCATGGTCGCTTGTTGAAAACCCCTCGCAACTGGGGAGCAACCGGGAAATGAAATCGATGGCAGGACTTCTCCGCCCGATATCCATCGCGTTGGCGCTAGGACTTGCCGTGACGTCGCACGCCCAGACGCCGACGAGCGCCCCGCTTCATCCGCAAACGCCGCAGGAGGTCGCCAGGTCCTGCCGCCGGGTCGGTGACGCCGTCGGCCGCGACGGCCGGGCGAATTTCCTGCGGATCGACCCGGCGGCAGCCGGACAGCTGGCGGACATCGGGCTCGACCGCGCCGCGATCTTCGAACAGATGGAGGAGACCTCGATTCCCGAGACCGTCGGCTGCTGGGCGATGCCGGTCGGCAATTTCGACAGCCAGCTGGTCTCGGTCGGAATGTCGCAGTGGAATTACGGCACCGGCAGCCTCCAGCCGATCCTGAAGGCATGGCGCCGCCAGTTCCGCTCGGGCCGCGCCTATCGCCGCGCGATGAAGGACCTCGCCCCGGTCTATGGCCGCAGCCTGATCTTCTCGCGCGATTGCCTGAAGGTGCCGGTGGGCGAGCGTTGCCGGGCCGGCATTCTCGCGGCGCATGATCCGGACGGCAGACTGAACCCGGTGATCTTCGCCGAACTGACCCGCATCTTCGAGAGCGACGAGATGCTGCAGGTCCAGACCGATCATTATGTCGATCTGCTGCTCGCGGTCAGGACCGACCTGCTGCGCGTTTTCGCCGGCCAGCCCATCACCCGGCGCAAGGTGCGCTGGGCGGTCGACACCAAGGTGCAGCAGGGCAGCTTTCCCCTGGACGAGGATCTGGCGCGACTGCGCGCCAAGCTGGCGGCGATGCCCGAGGCCGAACGCTGGGACCGGCTGCGCGCGATCCTCGACTGGTATCGTAGCCTGGGCCGGACGATCGACCAGGACGGCGTGCAACGCGATTTCGAGTGGAACTACGCCCGGTGGAACTGCATGATCGACACCGGCAGGGTTGATCCGGAGCAATATGAGATGCTCCACCTGACCTTCCTTAGAAGCCGCACGGCGATCGGCAATTCGGGCCGGTGGCAGGCGCTCACCTTCTCGCGCCGGGCCAAGATCGTGCTGGGCGTGGGCAGCGTGTCCGGTCGCCGCGACGGCGATTGCGGGGCGATCGCACCTGCTGCGGGTCCGGCGTCACTTCAGAGCGAATAGACCGTCGCGGTCGGGTCGATGTGAAGCTTCGCGTTGGCGGCCGTGCACCAAGCCTCCAGGTCGCGCTTCAGCTCATGCCAATAGGGTCGCGCCCAATCGGGGCCCTTCTCCTGCCATTCGGCTTCGGTCGGGAGGTAGACCGACAGGATCCCGATCGGCATCTCGAGCACGAACGACCCGCCGGCGCCGGTTACGACTAGCTCCTCTTTCCAGCGTCCGGCGAAGTGGAACATCGGTTCGGTCATGCGTCGAGCCTATGTGCGAGTGTCCGCCGAGGCAATGCCCGCCAGATCCCCCGCCCCCTTGGAACCCGCCCGCTTTCCGTCCATTGATGCCGCGGAACAATCAGGGAGATCGGCGATGACGGCGTTTCGAGTGGTGATGGCGGCTGCGATCCTGGTCGGAGTCAGCGCCTGCGCTGCGGCCGAAGGCCCGCAGGACGCCGCGTCGGGCGGGCGCTATGCCGCCGGCAGCTTCGTCGCCGAGGCCAAGCTGAAGACCCCGACGGGTGCCGACGCGGGCACCGCGCGCATTCGCCAGAAGGACGGCGGGCTCGAAGTCACCGTGTCGGCCATGGGCATCAGCCCCGGGCCGCACGGCGTCCATGTCCACACCACCGGCAAATGCGAAGCGCCGGACTTCGCCAGCGCCGGCGGTCACTGGAACCCGACCAGCCACCAGCACGGCATGCAGAACCCGGCGGGTCCCCACGCCGGCGACCTGCCGAACCTGATGGCGGGCGCCGACGGCAAGGGCAGCCTGACGTTCATGCTGCCCGGCGGCACGTTCGAGGGGCTGCTCGACGAGGATGGTTCGGCATTCGTCGTCCATGCCGGTGCCGACGACCTCAAGACCGATCCCTCGGGCAATAGCGGCGGCCGCATCGCCTGCGGCGTGTTCTCCGCGCTGTAATCATCCCACCCCGGCGCCGCCTCTCCTGATGGAGGCGGCGCCGGGTTCTCGCGAATCCGGCATTTACGGTTGATCGATGGCGAAGAAACGAAAGCTGCTGCCCAAGGATTTCGAGGCACTGCTCGAGGCGGGCGATCTCGACGCGCTGAAATCGGTATTCGACACATGCGAACTCGATGCGCGGGGCGGCGTGTTCAAGCAAAGCGCGCTTGCCTTTGCCGAATGCCCCGAAGCGCTGGCGCACTGGCTGGTCGAGCAAGGCGCCGACATCCAGGCCGGCGACAGCGATGGCGACACCCCGCTCCATGCCCGTGCGCGCCACTGGAAGGGGCGGGTGGAGACGCTGCTCGACCTGGGTGCGGACATCCAGGCGGGCGAGGGCGCTCGCGGTACGCCGCTGCACATGGCGGCCGGGGCCTATAATGCACGCAACGTCCGGACGCTGATCGAGCGCGGAGCGCGGGTCGATGCGCTGAACGCCGGGCGACAGACGCCGCTCGACTATGCGCTGCGCCGGTGCAGCAACGCCCAGATCGAGGACATGGCCGTGATCGCCGAATTGCTGCTGGCGGCAGGAGCAGCACGGCCGGCGGAAGCGGTCGAGTCCGTCGCATGCATCGGCACGAATTTCGAGTTCCACCGCGCGAACTACGATCCCGACACCGTCGATGCGGCCAGCGAAGCGCTCGACCGGCTCTACACGCTGTTCGACGTTCCACCCGTGCCGCGCCGGGCGATGCATGACGGTAAATCGCCGATCGTTGCCACCGCCGCGCGCTGGCAGGATCGTCATGAGCAGCTCTGGGAGCTGCTGGTGCCTTCCAGCGGTGCGGCTGGCACGGTGCAGGGTGAGGTCATCCGCATCTCCGGACGGATCGGCCGAGAGCTGGACGGCAATGGCGGGATCAACTGGGACGGTCAGTTCCGCGCCATGGCCGACGCCTGGTTGGTGCATGTCGGGTCGGGCACGCCGCTGCCCGGACCGGCGCTGGCGGAAGCGCGCGAGATCGTCGGCCAGGTCAAGCGGCGCAGCGGCGACACCCGGCGAATGGCCGAACTGTCAGTCGAATGGGTCGACGGCAATCCGACGCCGATGGCGTTGCCCAAGCCTGCCTATAACCGCTGACGCCGGTCAGATCGCTTCGCCTGCCTTCTGCGCGCGGGCTTCGCGGGTCGCCTCCGCAAGCGGGACCAGGCGGTAGGCGGCAATGCCGGCGGCGAGCGCGATCGGCACCGTGACGAGCAGCGACAGCACGCCGGTCGCCATGCTGCCAGTCAGGTCGGCGACACGCCCGGCCAGATAGGGCCCCATTGCAAGCCCCAGCAGCGTCGTTCCGATGAAGAAGGCGGCGGTCGCGGTACCGCGCATCCGCGGCAGCGTCAGGTCCTGCGTTGCCGCGGCGGCGGACCCCAGCGCGGTACTGCACAGGAACTGCGCGATCGGCAGCATCGCATAATAGATCCATTTCTGATTGGTGGTGAACGCGATCACCAGCGGCAGGATCGGCGAGATCGCGCCGAACAGGATGACCTCGATCCGCCCGGTCGGCCGCGTCTGGCGTAGCCGGTCCGCGGCCATGCCGCCAAGCGTCACGCCCAGGAACCCACCCAGGATCGCCGGGCCGCCGACCCACAGGCCGATCTCGTCGATCGTCGCGCCGAACGTCTGGATGCCATAGACCGGCGCCAGCGCGGCGACCGCATAGGCGGTAAAGGCGTTGAGGCCGTAGGCGATCACGATGCAGAGGAACGCCGGGGTGCCGACGATCAGCCGGAAGGTCGGCAGGTCGCGATGCCGCAGCGCCGCGGCCCAGCTGGTCACGGCATAGACGCCGATTGCGACCGCGGTCCATTGCGCGACCGGCTCGTTCAGTCCCCAGATCAAGGCGGCGGCCAGCCCGCCGATCAGCGCCAGCGCAAGGAGGTTGCCCATCAGCGCCCGCGCCCCGTTCCGCGCCGCGCCGATCAGCGTGAGGGGCGGGACGATCGAGATCAGATCCTCGACGAACGCCTTGAACGGCGCGGGATGGGGCGGGGCGATCAGCCCCTCCGATTGGCCGCGCTGCGGTTCGCGCAGGGTGAAGACGATCACCGCCAGCACCAGCCCGGGCAGGCCGACCGCCATGAACGCCGCCTGCCATCCGACCAGCCCGAACGGCCCGCCGCCGGGATAGGCCTCGTTCCACCAGCTGACGATCTTGCCGCCGAGGAACAGCGAGAAGCCGCCGCCGAAATAGATGCCGGCCGAATAGATGGCGAGCGCGGTCGCCCGCTGGCGCTTCGGGAACCAGTCGGACAGCAGCGAATAGGCCGAGGGGCTGGCCGTCGCTTCGCCGATGCCCACGCCGATCCGCGCGGCGGTGAGCTGCGCCCCGGTGCGCGCCAGGCCGGACAGCGCAGTCATCGCCGACCAAAGCGCGAGCCCCAGGGTCAACAGGCGCACCCGGTGCCAATTGTCCGCCAGCCGCCCCAGCGGAATGCCGAACAGCGCGTAGAAGACGCCGAACGCGGTGCCGTAGAGAAAGCCGATATCGGCATGGGTCAGTTTGAGATCGCGCTGGATCTCGCCCGCCAGGATGGTCAGGATCTGACGGTCGATGAAATTGAGCGCGTAGACGAGAAACAGGACGACAAGTACGTACCAGCTATAGGCACCCGCGCGCTGCGTGTCCGACCCCGGCATCCCTCCGCTCCCCTTATCGTTGGCGCGACGCTACCAGACCATACTGCAAGTACCAAAGAGAGATTCGCCGTGAACGCGCGCTCCTATCTGTTTGTCTGTCTCGGCAATATCTGCCGCTCGCCCCTGGCCGAGGCGGCGATGCGCGCTGCGGCCGATCGCGCCGGCATCGACGTGAAGGTGGACAGCGCCGGAACGGGCGAATGGCATGTCGGCAAGGCGCCGGACCTCCGATCGCAGGCGGTCGCGGCGCGTCACGGCATCGACATTTCGGGGTACAAGGCGCGACGGGTGAGCGCAGCGGACTTTCGCGCCTTCGACCACATCCTCGCGCTCGATCCGCAGAATCTGCGCGACCTGCGCGCCATCGCGCCAAACGACGCGACGGCGCATCTGTCGCTGCTGATGGATCATGTGCCGGGTCGCGAAGGGGAGGGCGTGCGCGACCCCTATTATGGCGACGCCGCCGACTTCGATGCGGTGTGGGAGGATGTCACCGCCGCCGCGGATGCGCTGGTGGCGCAGATCGTTCGCGGCAGATAGCCGCGGCTCGGCCGGTTTGTCGTCGATCATGATGCGTCGTCGCACCCGCGCCGCGCGGGGTCTTCTCACGCGGTGTCGAAGGTCAGGGTCCGCCGACCGGGATCTGCCTCGGACAGCCGCAGCGTCAGCCGATCGCCGGGTCCGACATCGGTCGCCGCGATCCGTGCCACGATCGGCTGGCCGCACAACCGGATCCTCGCACCCCGCGGGTCGACATCGGTGACGACCGCCTCGAACCGCTCGCCCTCGCGTCCCTGCAGCATCACCGCCTCGGCCAGGTCGATGACGGCCCGCTCGATCTGCCCGCTGCGAGCGTCGGCGCGTGCCATCACCCGTGGCAGCTTGGCAAAGGCGGCCTGAGCGGCGTCGGGCACGGGCCGGCCATTGGCGATCGCCAGCACCGTCTCGACCACATAGCGATCGGCCAGCCGGCGCAGAGGCGCGGTGGCATGGGCATAGGCGGCGGCGACCGCCGAGTGCCATGGCGCCTGATCCTCGCGCCACGGCATATAGGACGCACCGTCGCCCGCACGCCGGATCGCGAGCATGAAGGCGGCGTGGCGCGCATCGGCGGGGTCGAGCGATCGCTCGAGGCTCTCCAGCGGCTGGTCGGCCGGCCAGTCGATGCCCAGTGCGCCCGCTTCATGGCGGAGCCGATCGACCGACTTGGGGCTCGGCCGGCCCATGACCCGGAACAGGCCGGTATGATGTGCGATCATCGCGTCGGCGACCGCCATGTTGGTCGCGAGCGACAGCGCCGAATTCTGTTCCTCGGACTGGAGCCGGGGTCTGAAGCGCAGCGTATAGCCGCCCTCCGCCAGCCGCTCGACTTCCTGTTCGGGCGGATCGACCCGCGCCGCACCGCGCGCCGCTTCGGCCTCCGCGATCCGGCGGGACAGTTCGGCAAAGCCGGGCGGCAGCTCGGCTTCGGTCACGCTGTCATAGGCCAGCTTCGCCCGGCTGCGGATCAGCGCGCGCTCGGCGCCGTCGAGCCGGACGCCGCCGTCCGGCGCCACGCGCACGGTGAAGATGATCGCGGGGCGCGGTCCGTCCGGCAGGAGGCTGGCGGCGCCCTGGCTCAGCACCGGCGGATAGAGCGGCGCCTTGCCGTCGGGCAGGTACAGCGTCGTGCCGCGCTCCCATGCCTCGATATCGACCGGATCGCCGTCGCGGACGAACCAGCCGATATCGGCGATGGCATAATGGAGCAGCAGGTCGCTGCCCGCCGCCTCGATCGTGAAGGCCTGGTCGAGATCGGTGGAACTTGCCGGATCGAGCGTGACGAAGGGCAGGGCGGTCCGGTCGGCATGGGCGTCGGGCACGCGTGCCGCCGCGGCGTCGGCCGCAGCAAGGATCTCTGGCGCGAAGCCCTGCGGCACGTGGAATTCGGTCCGGATCGCCGACAGGCCCCGGACCAGGGCGTTGGCGGGATCGACGAGCGTCTTCATCGCCCGTCTATAGCAGTGCGGCGCGCCGACGCACCCGTTCTCTGTCCGCCTGCCTCCGCATCATTTCGGACATGGCGGAAGGTTTGGGTTATTGTTACAGCGCGCGCCTTCCCGTGCCTTCCCGGGCCATGGGACCAACCGGAGTCGCAGCCATTCGTCAGATTGCCGCCTTGCCCTATCGCACCGACGGGACCGCAATCGACGCGCCGGTACGCGTCCTGCTGGTCACCTCGCGCGAGAGCAAGCGCTGGGTGATTCCCAAGGGCAATCCGATGTCCGGCCTGAGCCCGCACGCCGCAGCCGCGGTCGAGGCGGAGGAAGAGGCTGGCGTCGAAGGGCTGGTGTGCCCGACGCCGATCGGTTCCTATCGCTATCGCAAGCGGCGCAACAACGGCGCGTCGCTGATGGTCGATGTCGACGTGTTCCCGCTGGCGGTGAATCGCGAATTCCCCGCCTGGAAGGAACAGTCGGAGCGCGAGCGCCGCTGGTTTCCGCTGCACGAGGCCGCCGATGCGGTCGACGAGCCGGACCTGCGCGACCTCATCCGTTCTTTCGGCCCGTCCGGGTTCAAGGCAGCAACCGCACGCGCCGGCATGTTCTCCGCCGTCGCCACCAAATCGAGGATTTCCCCCATGTTCGCCTGGTTCCAGCGCCTGCTGCCCAAGACCGGCAATTTCTTCGAGATGTTCGAGGCGCATGCCGTGACCATCAACGCGGCGGCGGACGCGATGGCGCGGCTGCTGCAGGACGGATCCTCGGCCCAGGACCATATCCGCGAGGTGATCGAGCGCGAGCATGACGCCGACAACATCATCCGCGAGGTGCTCCAGACGGTCCGCCAGACCTTCCTGACGCCGTTCGATCGCGGCGCGATCACCAGCCTGATCGGATCGATGGACGATGCCATCGACGAGATGCAGGCGACGGTCCAGGCGATCGACCTGTACGAGGTGCGCAGCTTCGAGCAGGAGATGAAGGACATGGGCGCGATCATCGTCGATGCCGCCCGCCTGACCGCCGAGGCGATGCCGCTGTTGCGCGACGTGGCTCGCAACGGCGGACGCCTGCACGAGCTGACCGAGCGGCTGGTGCGGATGGAGGCGCAGGCCGACGAGATCCACACGGCCGGCGTCAAACGCGCCTTCAAGGAACATGGCGAGAGCGACACGCTGCGCTTCATCGTCGCGCGCGAGATCTACAAGCATCTGGAGCGCATCGTCGACGCGTTCGAGGATGTCGCGAACGAGATCGACGGCATCGTGATCGACCACTCCTGAGCCTCGGCAGATGCACGAACTCGCATTCCCGTTGCTCGTCGGCCTGATCCTGGTCGCGCTTGCCTTCGATTTCCTCAATGGCCTTCACGACGCCGCCAATTCGATCGCCACGGTCGTCGCAACCCGACTGCTGAAGCCGGTCCACGCCGTCGCCTTTGCCGCCTTCTTCAACTTCGCCGCCTATTTCCTCACCATCATTTTCCCCGAATTGCACAAGGTCGCCGAGACGATCGGCAAGGGGCTGATCGACAAGGACCTGGTGACGCCGTCGGTCGTTTTCGGCGCGCTGATCGGGGCGATGTTCTGGAACGTCGTCACCTGGCTGAAGGGAATCCCCTCTTCGAGCAGCCATGCGCTGGTCGGCGGGCTGATCGGCGCGGGCGTGGCGCATGCGGGCATTTCGGGCATCCAGTGGAGCGGGCTGAACAAGACGCTGATCGCGATCGTCTTGTCGCCGACGCTGGGCATGATCCTGACGATGGCGATCATGCTCGCGTCCAGCTGGATGCTGAAGGGCGCGAGCGCGCGCGGGGCGGAGAAGACCTTCCGCGCGCTGCACCTGGTCTCGTCGGCCGCCTATTCGCTCAGCCACGGGCTGAACGATGCGCAGAAGACCATGGGGATCATCACCGTGCTGCTCTATTCGACCGGCTATCTGCACGGCGATTTCGAGGTGCCGCACTGGGTTGCGATCTCCTGCTATATCGCGATCGCGCTGGGCACGCTGTCGGGCGGGTGGAAGATCATCGAGACGATGGGATCGCGCATCACCAAGCTGTCGCAGCACCAGGGGTTCAGCGCCTCGATGGGCGGATCGATCATGGTGTTCAGCGCGTCGCTGATGGGCATTCCGGTCTCCACGACCCACACCATCACCGGCTGCGTCATCGGGGCGGGCACCGCGCGGCGCGCCTCGGCCGTCCGCTGGGGCGTCGCCGGCAATGTCATGGTGGCATGGGTCATCACCATCCCGGCCTCAGCCGCTGTCGGCGCGCTGTTCTACATGCTGACCCGGCTGTTCTGATCCCGCGCCGACGTGGCGCGTCAGTCCAGCGGATAGCGTGCGACCGATTCATAGCTTGCCCCTGCGCTGCCCAGATGGCTCTCGAACAGGGTGAAATGGGTGAAGGTGAAGCGCTCGCTGGACAGCCCGGCGTGATCGGCGAGGAACCGGTCGTTCGATCCGGCGGCCGCATTCATCCGCGCCAGCGTGATGTGCGGCAGATAGGCGCGACGCTCGGACTCGAGGCCCAGCCGGACGAGCGCCTGGTCGATCTTGCGGTGCAGCCCCTTCAGCGGCTCGTGCGGAGCGATGCCGGCCCATAGCGCATTGGGGCGTCCGCGGGCGTCGAACTCGCCGACCCCGCTCACGGTCGCATCGATCCGCGGCCAGTGAACCTGGCCGAGCGCGAGTGCGATATCCTCGGCCACCGGCCGCTGGACCTCGCCGATATAGCGCAACGTCACGTGCAGCTGATCGTCGTCCTGCCAGCGCGCGCCGGGCACGCCGCCCATGATCGATAACAGGCGCTGGCGGATCGCCGCAGGGGGCCTCAGGCCGACGAACAGGCGGTGCATGGGAACTCCTTAGCCCCGGAAGCGCTGGATGGCGACGGGGTTAACACGCCGTAAGGGGGCCGGTTTCGCTTGAAATACCGCGCTCCAGCTGTGATATTCAGGCCACACTGGCACGGGGTGTGCCGAAACATGGAGTTAGAAATGGCCAACTGGTCTGACCCGCGGCCCGGCGCCGCACCCTATGGACGCGACCACGCGCCGCGCGACGCCGCCTATGACGCGGGTCTGCGGGCGTATATGCTGTCGGTCTACAATTACATGGCTTCGGGCGTGCTGCTGACCGGTATCGTTGCCCTGGCCTTCTCGTGGGGCGGCGCGACCTCGCCGGCCGCTCAGGTCTTCGTGAACGGCGGTCCGCTGGCATGGCTGATCATGCTGTCGCCGCTGGCGATCGTGTTCGGCATGAGCTTCGGCCAGGGTCGCATGTCGACCGGCACGATGCAGATCCTCTACTGGGTCTTCGCGGTGCTGATGGGCCTGTCGCTGTCGACGATCTTCCTGGTCTATACCAGCACCTCGATCGCGCAGTGCTTCTTCGCCACCGCAGCCGGCTTCGCTGGTCTCAGCCTGTGGGGCTACACTACCAAGAAGGACCTGTCGGGCTTCGGCACCTTCCTGATCATGGGCGTGGTCGGCCTGTTCGTCGCCAGCATCCTCAACATCTTCCTGAAGTCCGATGGCCTCGGCTTCGCGATCAGCGCTATCGGCGTCCTGCTGTTCGCCGGCCTCACCGCCTATGACACGCAGAAGATCAAGAGCATGTACGACTATGTTCGCGGCACCGACATGATGGGCAAGGTCGTGATCATGGGGGCGCTGAACCTCTATCTCGACTTCATCAACATGTTCCTGTTCCTGCTGCGCCTGTTCGGCTCGCGCGACTGATCGCCGCGCAAGTTCAGGAAACTTAACAAAAATCAGCGGTCCGGCGGTTTTTTCGTCGGGCCGCTTTTTGTTGGGGTGATGCGAGGAACGCGCCGCCGGTTCCATCCGTTTCAGATGGGCAACGCTCATGGGAGAGTGATGATGGACGTGAACCCGATCGACACGCCGACCGATGCGCCGGAGGAGACCGGCGCGCGTCAGGCAGCGTTTTCCGCAGATGCAGGCACCGACGAGAGCATCGCCGACCGCCTGCAGCGCAACCCCGAAAGCAAGGAAGCCCGCCTCGACCGCGCGCTCGACGAATCGATGGATGCGTCGGATCCGCCCGCTTCGACGCAGCCGATCCACAGCCATTCGGCACCGGCAAGCTCCGGCTATAACGCGCAGGACGAAGCCAAGCTGGCTGCCGCCAAGGCGGGGCAGAGCGAGGAGCCGGGCCTGATCGGCAAGATCGCCCGAAAGCTGGGCCTCGACTGAGCCGGTCCGTATCGGTGGCGGCGGCCAATCGCGGCGCCACCGGATGGCGCGCAAACATCGTTCTATATGCGGCGCTGGCCGCCAATATCGGGATCGCCGTCGCGAAGTTCATCGCGGCGGCGATTACCGGTTCGTCATCGATGCTGACGGAGGGCGTGCACAGCCTTGTCGACAGCGGCAACCAGCTCCTGCTGCTCTATGGCCAGCACCGCGCCAAGCGGCTGCCCGATCACGAACATCCCTTCGGCTATGGCCGCGAGCTCTATTTCTGGGCGTTCGTCGTCGCGATCCTGATCTTCGGCCTGGGCGCCGGCGTCTCGGTCTATGAGGGCTGGCAGCATATCGTCGAGCCCGAGCCGCTCGCCGATCCCTGGATCGCCTATCTGGTCCTCGCGATCGCCTTCGCGATGGAAGGCACCAGCTGGTGGATCGCGCTGCGCGAATTCGGTCAGGCCAAGGGCGATACCCCTTGGTGGCAGGCGATCCGCGAATCGAAGGATCCGGCCGGGTTCATCGTCCTGTTCGAGGATTCGGCGGCGCTGGCCGGCCTGATCGTCGCGGGTATCGGCATCTGGCTGAGCCACGAACTGGCGGACCCGCGGATCGACGGCATCGCTTCGATCGTGATCGGACTGCTACTCGCGGCGGTCGCGACCCTGCTGGCGCGGGAGGCGAAGGGGCTGCTGATCGGGGAGCGCGCCAATGAAGGCGTTATCGCCTGTGTCCGCCGCATCCTCGACCGCGAACCAGCAATCCTGCACGTCAACCATGTCCGCACCATCCACACGGCTCCCGACCGCGTCTTCGTCGCCGTCAGTGCCGATTTCGAGGATAGCCTGACGATGGGCGAGGGGGAGGCGCTGATCGA
The DNA here is from genome assembly GCF_039652585.1 of Sphingomonas rustica. NCBI lineage: Bacteria > Pseudomonadati > Pseudomonadota > Alphaproteobacteria > Sphingomonadales > Sphingomonadaceae > Sphingomonas > Sphingomonas rustica. The sequence goes on from NZ_JBDIZK010000013.1 coordinate 139,260, forward strand.
GCGGCTGGAACAGGAGCTCAAGCAGGCGATGCCGCAGCTCTCGTCCATCTATATCCGGCCCGAGAAGGTCGAGAATGCGCAGGAGGTCGTTGCGGTCGGCTGAGCATGCGACTCTTGCGGCGGCGCGGCGTCACGCACATCTGGTCGGTACCCACCCGAGCCAGGACCGCGCCATGTTTCAGATCGATCTCGTCACCGACATTCTCTGTCCCTGGTGCATCCTCGGGCAGCACCGCCTCGACAAGGTGCTGGCGGAGCGATTCCCGGATCTCGCCGTCGACATCCGGCACCATCCCTTCCTGCTGATGCCCGACTGCCCGCCCGAAGGCTATTCGATCGCCCGGATGCTGCGCGAGCGTTACGGCGTGACCGATCCGGCCCAGGCCTGGGCACGGCCGGAGGGCGAGGCGCGGCTGTCGGGTCTGGCGCTCGACCTGTCGGTCCAGCCCAACGCCTATCCGTCACAGGCCGCGCACAGCCTGATCCGCCACGCCCGCGCGCATGGAACGCAACACGCCCTCGCAGTCGCCATCACCAACGCCTATTTTCTCGAGGCACGCAACATCGGCGATGCCGAGGTGCTGGCCGATCTGGCCGAGCCCCATGGCTTCACCCGGGAGGACGCGATCGCCATCGCCTGCGATCCGGCCGAGCTGCGCCGGACCGAGGCCGAGGCGCAGCAGGCGGTCCAGGCCGGCGTCCGCGGCGTTCCGCATTTCGTCTTCGGCGGGCGGGTCGCCCTCAATGGCGGCCGTGCGGAAGACGATCTTGCCGCGGCGATCGAGCGCGCCCTGACGCTCGCCGCCTGAGTCACGGCTCTTCCGGAGCCGGAGCTTCCGGGGGGCGGACGCCGTCGGGCTGCTCGATCTGGTGCGTTCGCTGCAACAGCCGCGCCGCGATCCAGCAGGTCGTCGCCCAGGCGGCGCCGACGCACCAGCCCGCGGCCACGTCGCTCGGCCAGTGAACGCCCAGATACAGGCGCGAAAAGCCGATCGCCAGCGTCAGGCTGACGGCAACCGTGATCAGGTAAACGCGGACCCTGCGGCTTTCCTGGGTGCTGGCCAGAAGGACGCCGAGTGTCAGGAACACCACCGCGCTGTTCATCGCATGCCCGCTGGGAAAGCTGGCATTGGTCACCTCGACCAGATGCGGCACGACATCGGGCCGAGGGCGGTCGAACAGCATCTTCAACAGGCTGCCGAGCACGGCCCCGCCTGTGACCGACAGCGCGACGAACAGGGCGGTCGCATATTTGCGCGACGCGATCAGGAATCCGGTGACCACCACCGTGGTCAGCGTCAGGCCCCACACGCCGCCGACAGCGGTGATGTCGAGCATCAGCGAACGAAACCAGGCCGGCCCGACCGTCACCGACAGGTCCGATGGGTCACGCAGTGCCAGCAACACCCAACGATCGATCGCCATCGTCTCGCCGTCGAGCACTTCCGACCCGAGCTTGAGGAACAGGAACGACAGCAGGGCGATCCCTGCGAACGCCGCCAGGATGGCGAAATCGGCGCGCAACCGGCGCCACAGATCCTTCAACATCAACCGCATTGCCAGAACATCTTCACCTTGGGCACGCCCGCTTCCTGATCCTGGGCGAACAGATAGGCGATGCCCATGTCGCCGAAATTATGTGCCGGCACGACCTCTTCCTCGAACTCGTGCGCATCGGCGATCTGGCCGAGAAATCGCCAGCCGCGCGGGGCTTCGTCGGCGCTCTGGATCCAGCAGGGAATGCCGCCCAGATGCGTGCCGCCATGACGTTCTTCGTCGATCAGATCCTCGCCCAGCGCCGCGATCGTCTCGTCGCTGAAAAAGGCGGCTGCCTGTTCGGCGGTCAGGCCATCGTCTTCCCGGGTCCATCCGGTGACGAGCGCCGCCGGGTCGGACGGCGGCGCGTCGGCCGGCGCCGGCGTGTCGCCGCTTCCGATCGCCTCGGGCTCGACCACGAACGCGGCATTTGCCCCCGAATCCTGGTCCCAGGTCTCGCAGGTGCCCGGCTCATGGTTGCACTGGAACGCGAACAGCATCCGCCCTTCGCGCCCGAGCGGCAGCCGATCCGCATGATGTGTCAGCTGGGCGATCAGCGACAGCGATCGCCCGCATTCGCCGCAATAGGGCCAGTGTTGCGTGGCGAGGCCGTGCGGCACGCCGCCAAAGCGCTCCACCGGCTCCGCTTCGCCGGTCGTCCCCCCGAACAATCGTGCCAGAAGCTCGGGCGAACTCGCCCTCACTCCGGGACGCAGGACAGGGGTATAGAAAAGCATCGGCGCTACTTCCTGCGCAGCAGGTCGAGCGCGGCGGCAGTCATCGCCTCGGTCGCGGTCGCCACGACCTTCTCCGCATCGGGGGCCCAGAAGGCGCTGTGGAGCGAGGGCAGGGCCGAGCCGTCCTGCTTGGCCTTGTCCCACGCCGCCTGGGGTACGCCGCCGACCCAGAACAGCGTCGTCTGCACCGATTTATCGGGCAGGTTGAAATAGCTGAAATCCTCACCCGCCATCGACGCTGGGACCATCGCGACGCGCGGATCGCCGAAGCGCGCCTTGAACAGGTCGGTCAGCCGCCCGGTCAGCGGCGTGGTGTTGAAGGTGGCGGGGGTAAAGCCTTCCTTCACCGTCACGACCGGCATCTTGTCCTCGGGCAGGTTCATCGCGATCGCCTCGCCGCGCGCCGTCCGGGCGATGCCGTCCAGCAGGTTCTTGCGCACCTCGGGCGAATAGCTGCGCACCGTCAGCTGCATCAGCCCGTTCTCGGGAATGATGTTGGGCTTGGCGCCGGCATGGAAGCTGCCGACGGTGACGACCGCCGCTTCCTGCGGATCGGTCTCGCGACTGACCAGCGTCTGCAGCCCGACGACGATCCGCGATCCCAGCACCACCGGATCGCGGGTGGTGTGCGGATAGGCGCCGTGTCCGCCGACACCCTTCAGCTGGATGTCGACCCAGTCGACCGCCGCCATCACATAGCCGTCCTTCATGCCGATCGTGCCGGCGGGAAGGCTGGCGCTGTCGTGGAAGGCGACGACATATTGCGGCTTGGGAAAGCGGGTGAACAGCCCGTCGTCCAGCATCGCCTTGGCGCCCTTGCCGACTTCCTCGGCCGGCTGAGCGACCATGATCAGCGTGCCCGACCATTTGCCCTTCATCGCCGCCAGGTTGCGCAGCGCGCCGATCCAGCTGGCCATGTGCGTGTCATGGCCGCAGGCGTGCATCACGCCCGTCTCGACGCCTTCCGCGGTCGTCACCCGTACCTTCGACGCAAAGGGGAGCCCGGTATCCTCGGTCACCGGCAGGCCGTCCATGTCGGCGCGCAGCATCACCACCGGCCCCGGCCCGTTGCGCAGGACCGCGACCACGCCGGTGCCGCCGACCTTCTCGGTCACCTCGAACCCGGCGGCGCGCGCTTCGGCCGCCAGCTTGGCGGCGCTGCGTGTTTCCTGCAGGCTCAGCTCGGGATTGGCGTGGAAATCCCGGTAGAAGTCCATCAACTCGGGCATCTGCTTCGCCGTGGCGCTGCGCACCGGATCGTCGGCCGCCGCGGAGCCGAGAACGAGCGCGCTTGCGAGCAGCAGATGGCGAAGCATGGATCATCCCCCGGGTTCGTTGAGCCGCGGACTGTCGCGCGGAGGGCCGGGTGCTGTCAACGCAAGGCCCGCCGGGGGGCGGGCGGGATCAGGTCGCCGGGACCAGCTCGATCACGTCCAGCGTCGATTCGAACTCGGGATAGGGAAGCACGAGGCGCCAGCGGCGGGCATCGATGCGGTCGATATAGCCGATCATGTTGCGACTGGCGTCGAGTCCGTAGCGCAGCGGGGTCGTCTCGTCGCCCAGCATCAGCGTGCCCAGAAAAACGCTACGATCGTCGCCATCGGGGAAGACAAGCCCGATCGGCCGCTGTTCGCCGTCCAGCCGGGCCAGCTCGCGAACCTCGCCTTGCTGCGTCACTCGGCACTGAAGCCAGGGATAGGCCGTGTAGTCGCGGACGATGTCGCTCTTCGATCCCAGCTTGAACGTGCGGCAGCGATAGTCGCCGACCGGAAGGTCGGCCTTTTCCTGAGCGCGGTCGGGATCGAACAACAGCGGTTCGGCTGCGATCGCCCCGGCATCGGCCGCCTGCGCCTTGGGCAGCGCCTCATCCCACGCCTTGCGCCAGTTGCGCAGCCGCTGGCGGTCGGCATCTGTTGCAACCGTCCGCCAGTTCGACGTCGCGGGAATCGTCGTGGTCGTTGCCTCGCGATAGATGGAGCAGCCGGAGGTGAGCATCAGCCCCAGCGCGCCTGCTGCGGCAAGAGCGTGGGCCATGCGGTTCGGTCGATCCTGCGTTGTCATGGCCCCGTTGTGGCCGCGGATCAGGCCGCGGTCCAGCCTCCGTCGATCGAGTAATTGGCGCCGGTGATCGCCGAGGCCTCGTCGCGGCACAGGAACAGGGCAAGCGCGGCGACCTGTTCGGGATGGACGAACGCCTTGGTCGGCTGGGCCGCCAGCAGCACGTCGTTCATCACCTGCTCGCGCGTCATCCCGCGCGCCTTCATCGTGTCGGGGATCTGGTTCTCGACCAGCGGGGTCCAGACATAGCCCGGCGAGATGCAGTTCACCGTGATGCCGAACGTCGCGGTTTCCAGCGCGACCGTCTTGGTCAGCCCGGCGATGCCATGCTTGGCGGCGACATAGGCGGCCTTGTTCGGGCTCGCCACCAGGCTGTGCGCGGATGCGGTGGTGATGATCCGGCCCCATTTCTTCGCCTTCATCAACGGTACGGCGGCGCGCATCAGGTGAAAGGTCGAGCTGAGGTTGATCGCGATCACCGCGTCCCATTTCTCGACCGGGAACTCCTCGACCGGCGCGACATGCTGGATGCCGGCGTTCGAGATGACGATGTCGACGCTGCCCAGTTCGGCATTGGCACGGGCGACCATCGCCGCGATCTGATCGGGTTTCGTCATGTCGGCCGCGTCGTACAGTGCCTTCACGCCGTGCGTTGCTTCCAGCGCGGCGCGTTCCTTCTCGATCGCGTCGGCATCGCCGAAGCCGTTGATCATCACGCTGGCACCCTCGGCCGCCAGCGCCTTGGCATAGGCCAGGCCGATGCCCGAGGTGGATCCGGTGATAATGGCGGACTTGCCCTTGAGGAACATGATCTACTCCGTGGCTTGACGATTGGGGGCTTAACGATGGGTCAGGTCGAAGGCGGCGGTCTTGCCGTCCAGGATGTTGCTGGCGACCAGCTGGGCATTGGCCATGGTCTCGTTCACCGCCGCACGTCCCGCCAGCCAATGCTCGCGCATCGACCGCGCGGAGAATTCGAAGTCGCGGCTGCCGCCTTCCCAGGCATTGGCGCGATAGATCAGATGGACCAGGCTCAGCGGCAGCTCGTGCGCCGCCTCGCTCAATGCCTTCACATCGGGGTCTTCGCGCATCTCCGGCGGCAGCTTGGCCAGCATGCGCCGGATCGTCTCGCGCTCGCGGCGCAGCTTCAGCCGCTCGTTGGACAGGGCGCGGGTGCGGCTGGAGAAGCGGATTTCCTTCTCGCGCGCCATCACGTCCATGATCGTGCGGGGCAGTTCGGACGCGGCGGGGAACAGGTCGACCTGGAAGGCGAGCATCGGCGCCGTCTGGTTGTCGAGCACGTGCATCAGCGGGGTGTTCGACACCAGCCCGCCGTCCCAATAATAGCGTCCGTCGATCTCGACCGGCGGCAGGCCGGGCGGCAATGCGCCCGACGCCATAATGTGGCGGGCGTCGATCCGGTCGCGCTCGGTATCGAAATAGCGGAAATTGCCGTTCCCGATATCGACCGCGCCGACCGACAGGCGCACCGGGCCCGAATTGACCAGATCCCAGTCGACCAGAGAATCGAGAGTCGCCGCCAGCGGTGCGGAATCATAGAAGCTCAGTGCGCCGGGCGTGCCCGGTGCGGCCAGCACCGGCGGGATCATCCGCGGCGCGAAGAAGCCGGGAACGCCGGTTGCGGCGACCATCCCGGCCGACCATTCATGCACCCATTCGCGGGCATGGTCGCCGAACAGGAGCGGGAAGCTGGGCAGCGCGCTGGTCACCGTGTCCCAGAAGGCCTTGATCCGGCTCATCCGCCGCTCGGGCGGGTTGCCCGCGACCAGCGCGGCATTGACCGCGCCGATCGAGATGCCGGCGACCCAGTCGATCTCGATCCGCGCCTCGCCCAGTGCCTCGATCACGCCCGCCTGGTAGCTTCCCAGCGCGCCGCCCCCCTGCAGCACCAGCGCGACCGAGTCGGGAAGGGGCAATGTCGAGCGTCGACGTGTGTCTGCATCGGCCATGCCGGGCGATGTGGCGTCCCGGCCGGGCGGGGGCAAGTGAATTTGCCGTCATGTCCGCTTGCTGGTCGCGGCACCGGCTTCATCTCGGTCGTCGATCCTCGTGCAACGTCTGGCGCGCTCGCGCATTGTTGCGATCAACGAACGACACGCGCCATTGCAGGGGATTGCCATGCGCCTCGACGACCTCGATCCGACCAACAACGCCCGCGATCTCGGCAGCGGCGGCGGGGGTGGTGGCCTGAACCTGCTGGGCTTCCTGCCGCTGCTGCTCGGGCGCGGCGGTGGGATCGGCACGATCGTCATTCTCGGCATCGTCGCCTTCATGATGTTCGGCGGCGGGCTTGGCAGCATTCTCGGCGGCGGCAGCAGCCAGCAGGGCTCGCGCACCGGCGGCGGCAGCAGCGCGGCCGTCTGCACGACCGAGCGGCGCTTCTCGTGTCAGGTGATGGCCAGCACCGAGCAGACCTGGGGCAAGATCTTCCAGGAAGAAGGGCAGCGCTATCAGCCTGCTACGATCAATTTCTACAAGGGAAATGTCCAGTCGGGTTGCGGCGCTGCGTCCTCTACGGTCGGCCCCTTCTATTGCCCGGCGGACATGGGCGTCTATCTCGATACCGGCTTCTTCGACGAACTCGGCAATCGCTTCGGCGCGAAGGGCGACTTCGCCCAGGCTTATGTGATCGCGCACGAAGTCGGCCATCATATCCAGCGACTGTACGGCACCACCGAGCGTGTCAGCCGCCAGCAGCGCAGCGCCGGCGAAGCCGAAGGCAACGCCCTGTCGGTGAAGCTCGAACTCCAGGCCGACTGCTATGCCGGCGTCTGGGCGGCGCGGAACCGCAACCGGCTCGAGCCCGGCGACATCGAGGAAGGCATGACCGCGGCGAACGCGATCGGCGACGACACGCTGCAGAAGCAGGCACAGGGCACGGTTCGCCCCGAGAGTTTCACCCACGGCACGTCCGCCCAGCGCATGCAGTGGTTGCGCAAGGGGCTGGAGACCGGTGATCCGGGACAGTGCAACACCGGCGTGTGAGCGGGGTGTCCGCGGCAGAGACGGTGGATCGGGCCGCTCGGCTCGGCTAGGCCGTGGGGTATGAGCGATTCCGATACCACACCGCCCGAGGCACCTCGCCTCGCCTATCACCACACGCCGGGGACCGGTCCGACGATCGTCTTCCTGTCGGGCTATGCCTCGGACATGACCGGCACCAAGGCCGTCGCGCTCGAGGATTGGGCCAAGTCGCAGGGGCGGGCCTATCTTCGCTTCGACTATGCCGGCTGCGGCGCCAGCGAGGGTGAGTTCGAGAAGCAGACGCTCGCCGGCTGGCGCGACGACGCGCTGTACCTGATCGACACCCTGACCGAGGGGCCGGTGGTACTGGTCGGTTCGTCGATGGGCGGATGGGTAATGCTGATGGCGGCCAAGGCCCGCGCCGAGCGGATCGCCGGCCTGGTCGGCATCGCCGCGGCACCCGATTTCACCGACTGGGGCTTCTCCCAGACCGAGAAACTCCATTTGCTCCAGCATGGTCGCCTCGAAAAGCCGTCCGACTATTCGGACCAGCCGACGGTCACGACGCGCGCCTTCTGGGCCTCGGGCGAGGCGAACCGGATGATGATCGCCCCGATCGCTTTCGACGGGCCGGTGCGGCTGATCCAGGGGCAGCAGGACAAGGAAGTGCCGTGGGAACGCGCGGTGCGCCTGGCCGAGCTGATCCGTTCAGCGCAGGTGCAGACCTGGCTCATCAAGGACGGCGACCACCGCCTCTCGCGCGATACCGACATCGCGCTCATCATCCGCGGGGTCGAGGACGTGATTACATGCTTGCAACGCTCTTCCTGATGGCCGCCGTCCCGGCGCAGTCGGCGCCCGCGCCTGCCGCGACCGATCTCGACGCACGGCTCGACAAGTGCATCGACGCGACCGCTGCGGACCCGGTGGCCGGGGAGAAGGAAGCCGCGAAGTGGCGCACCGAAGGCGGCGGCTATCGAGCCCGGGTCTGTCTCGGCGTCGCCTATGCCAATCAGGAGCGGTGGGAATCGTCTGCCGGTGCGCTGGAGGAAGCGGCGCGCGAGGCGGAGACCGTGAAGGAGCCGCGAGTTGCGAGCTATTGGGCCCAGGCGGGCAATGCCTGGCTGGGTGCGGGCAAGGCCGATAAGGCCCGGTCTGCGCTCGATGCCGCGCTTGCGTCCGGATCGCTGACGGGGCTCGCACTGGGCGAGGCCTATCTCGACCGCGCCAGGGCACGTGTCGCGCTGGGCGACAATGACGGCGCCCGCAGCGACCTCGACCGTGCGCTGACCGACGCCGCGGAGGATCCGCTCGCCTGGCTGCTGTCGGCGACGCTCGCACGACGGATGAACGACCAGCAGCTGGCAAAGAAGCATATCGAAGAAGCGCTACGCCGTTCGCCGGAGGATGCCTCGGTCCAGCTCGAGGCCGGCAATGTCGCCGCGCTGATGCGGGACGAGCCGGGCGCTCGCGCCGCCTGGGCGCGCGCGATCGAACTGGCGCCCGGCAGCCCGCAGGCCAACGCCGCCCGCGTCGCGCTCGAACAGTTCGGCGCCGAGCAGTAAGGAAAGGGCCGCGCGGCGGGTGCCGCGCGGCCCTTCTACCGGATCGATTGCGGCTTAGAAGCGGTAGCCGAGGCCGAGCACGACCTGCTGGCGGGTGACGCCATAGTCATAGTCGGAATAGCGATATTCGCCGCGAACCAGCATGCCGTTGCCCGTCGCATATTCGACGCCAGCACCGAGGCGGAAGCCGCCGAAGTTCTCGCCATATTCGGTCTCGCCACCCGACGTCTCGCGAATGCGGGCATTGGTATAGCCGCCCTTGGCGTAGATCATCGCGTTCGGGCTGACCACAGCGCCGGCGCGCGCGCCCACATAGAGATCACGGCCTGCTTCGCTGCAGAAGGTGGAATAGCAGTCCTTCGTGGATGCGAAGGTGGCTTCGACCTCGCCGCCAATGACGAAGGTGTTGATCTGCTTGTTGTAGCCCAGCGCTGCGCCGAACACGACACCGTCAGCGACGTCCTCGACATTGTCGTAGCCGACAATGGCCGTTGCGGTCACGCCGGTGAAGGTCTCGGCAGCTTCGTCCTGAGCGAAGGCGGGCGTGGCGACAGTTGCGAGGGCAAGCGCCGTCGCTGCGAGAATGCGCATAGTTGTTCCTTTTGGACTTTTGTTGGTTTTGTTCTGTGTCGGACCGGACGGCCCGGGGCGCGATGTACGGATTTATTCGCGCTCGCAAAGAGCAATAGTTACTCAGGCGTGACGTTTATAGGAGAGTGTTGCTCGACTGCATCACCTCTTGATCGGCGCGCAACGCCATTGATGAGCGGCGGCCACATACCTGAACTCCGATTCGGGTTCGCTTGACCCCGGCGGCGAAGGCCGACTATCGCGGCGCCAACGAAAGCCCGGAGAGTCGCCACGATGAAGAAGCTCTATCCGAACGCCGAAGCAGCGCTGGAAGGGCTGCTGTTCGATGGCATGATGCTGTGCGCCGGCGGGTTCGGCCTGTGCGGCATTCCGGAGCGGCTGATCGACGCGATCCAGGCATCGGGCGTCAAGGACCTGACCATCGCCAGCAACAATGCCGGCATCGACAATGAGGGGCTGGGCAAGCTGCTGCGCAGCCGCCAAGTCAGGAAGATGATCTCCTCCTATGTGGGCGAGAACAAGGAATTCGAGCGGCAGTATCTCTCGGGCGAGCTCGAGGTCGAGTTCTGCCCCCAGGGCACGCTGGCCGAACGCTGCCGCGCTGGCGGCGCCGGCATTCCCGGTTTCTACACCAAGACCGGCGTCGGCACCCAGGTCGCCGAGGGGAAGGAAGTGAAGACCTTCGACGGCGAGGACTACATCCTCGAGCGCGGCATCCGCGCCGACGTGTCGATCATCAAGGGATGGAAGGCCGACGAAAGCGGCAACCTGATCTTCCGCAAGACCGCGCGCAACTTCAACCAGCCCATGGCCACCGCGGGCAGGGTCTGCGTCGCCGAGGTCGAGGAAGTCGTCCCCGTCGGCAGCCTCGATCCCGACCAGATCCATCTGCCCGGCATCTATGTGAAGCGGCTGATCGTCGGGTCGCCCTATGACAAGAAGATCGAGTTCCGCCTGACCCGGCCGCGCGAGACCGCCTGATGCGTCGGGCCGCCCTGCTCGGCATGACCTTGCTGACCGGCGTCGCCCTGTCGGGCTGCGTGGCGGCAGTGGCTGCGATCCCGGTCGCTGCGGGCGGGATGCTGGCGAAGAAGGGCCTCAGCGGCGGCAGCGACGAGCGCGCGCGCGAGCGGGACCCCGTTCCCTCGCCGAGCCCGACACCTGGCGCCAGCGCTCCGGGTGAAGGCGCGAAGGTCGAGCCGTTCCGGATCGTCGGCGTGGTCAACGGCCCGCTGCCGGGCCCCGGATCGCCCTTGCCGACCGTAGCGGGCCAACCCCAGGCGCGGCCTGCCGACACACCGCCGCCGGGCATGCAATATCTTTACGGCTCGGGCGAGGCGGCGGCGCTCAGCATCCAGGCCTATCAGGCGATGTGGGGCTATGTTCAGGCCCGCGTCGCCGACCGCAAGGCAGGGTTGGACGTGCGCAGCACAATCCTGTCCGAGACGGGCACGCTGGAAGTCCCGAAGTTCGTGCCGTGCGGGAAGAAGCCGCTCGCGGTCGTGTTCGACGTCGACGAGACGGTCCTGCTGAACCTCGGCTATGAGGCCGACGACGCGGTGCGCGGCACCGGCTATGACGATGCGCGCTGGCGCCGCTGGGAGCGGACCGGCGCGGAACAGGTCGCAGCGGTGCCCGGAGCGGTCGAGGCGATCGAGGGCATGCGGCGCGCGGGCGTGACGGTCGTGTTCAATTCGAACCGCTCGATCGGCAATGCCGACCGGACGGTCGCCGCGATCGAGGCGGCCGGGCTGGGGACGGCGAAGCTCGGCGACACGCTGTACCTGCGCGAGGACGGCCCGGGCCGCAGCGGCAAGGACAGCCGCCGCTGGGCGATCGCCGCCAGATATTGCGTTATCGCCCAGATGGGCGATCAGCTGGGCGACTTTACCGACCTGTTCAATCCGGGCGGCGTGCCGGTGCCGATCCGCCGCAACATGGCCAGCCAGACGATGATCGCCGCGATGTGGGGATCGGGCTGGTTCCTGCTGCCCAACCCGGTCTACGGCACCGGCCTCCACGGGAAGATGGACGACGTCTTTCCGCGCGACAAGCGCTGGACCGACCCGGGCGAGCAGCCGCCGATGTCTGCGCCTGCGCCGGCTCCCGATCCGGCTGCCGCGCCGGCGGTGCCGCAATGATTCGATCGACTCTCAACGCAAGGAAACGCTGATGCCCTGGACCCGCGACGACATGGCCGCCCGCGCCGCCCGCGAGCTCGAGGACGGTTTCTACGTCAATCTCGGCATCGGCATTCCCACCCTGGTCGCGAACCATATCCCGGCCGGGGTCGAGGTGACGCTGCAGTCGGAAAACGGCATGCTCGGCATCGGGCCCTTCCCCTATGAGGGCGAGGAGGATCCCGACCTGATCAATGCCGGCAAGCAGACGATCAGCGAGCTGCCCAGCTCGGTCTATTTCGGCTCGGAGCAGAGCTTCGCGATGATCCGCGGCGGCCATATCGACCTGACCGTGCTCGGCGCGATGGAGATCAGCGAGACCGGCGACATCGCCAACTGGATGATCCCGGGCAAGATGATCAAGGGCATGGGCGGCGCGATGGACCTCGTCGCCGGGGTCAAGAAGATCATCGTGGTGATGGAGCACAGCAGCAAGAATGGCGACCCGAAGTTCATCCCGGAGTGCAGCCTGCCGCTGACCGGACGGAATGTGGTCGACATGATCATCACCGATCTGGCGGTGTTCCAGCGCCCCGATCACGACTCGCCCTTCCGCCTGATCGAGCTCGCGCCGGGCGTGACCGAGGAAGAGGTCGCGGCCAGGACGACCGCCCGCTACGAGGCGCTGACGCCGGCCTGACGGCCGGCCCGGCGACGCCGCAGGCGCGCGATTGACGCATGCCCGCGCGAGGCATAGCGTCGTGTCATGATCGACTGGTTCCGCCGCCGCTATCTGGACCTGCTCGGGTCGATCTACCTCTATAACGAGCATCGCGGCTATACGAGCATCGACCGGGTGCTGGAGGCGGTGCGGGCGCGCTCGCCCGACGATCATGCCCTGATCGCGGCGATCGAGAAGCATCGTGCGGACGAGCGCAAACATTATCTCATGTTTCGCCGCTGGTTCGAGCGCCAGGGGCGGATGCCGCTGAAGGTCGACCGGACCTGCGGTCATATCGACCGCTTCGTCGAGATCATGTTCCGTCGGACGATCGACGCGCTCGATACCCGGGCGATCATCGCCGATGATGCCCAGTTCGAGAAGCTGTGCCGCGTCATAGCGCTGACCGAGCGGCGCGGACATCGCCAGGTCGACGTCCTGCTGAACCATCCGATCGTCCGCCGCGACCAGCGGCTGATGCGGATCTTCGGCATCATCCGGCGTGACGAACCGAGTCACTGGGCGCCCTATGAAGGCTGGCTCAAGGCGAATGGCAGGCGCGATCCGCGCTGGTGGGAGCGCGCGGTGGACGCTTTCGTCCATTCCGAACTGTTGCTGGTGAAGCTGCCTATGCTGTTCCTCAATCCCTGGGTGGCGCGCCGGAGCGACTGGGCGGACGCAGCGGAGCCGCTGCGGCAGGCGAGCGCGGTGCCTCACGCCGCCTGACCCGGGCTGAACCGGCGCCCGCATGGCTCCGCCTGGCGAAGGAAAGTTGCGGTGCGACTTGCGATCGCGCACGATTCGACTAGGAGCGCTGGCATGTCGAACCCGCGCACCTTGTATCAGAAGATTTGGGACGATCACGTCGTCGAACGTCGCGACGATGGCACGTGCCTGATCTATATCGACCGCCACCTGATCCATGAGGTCACCAGCCCCCAGGCGTTTGACGGCCTTCGCGCGGCCGGTCGCCGGGTGCGCCGGCCCGATCTTACGCTCGCGGTGCCCGACCATAATGTCCCGACCACGCCGCGCGTCGACGCGGCGGGACGCCGCCTGCCGATCGTCGATCCCGAAAGCGCCGAGCAGCTCGCCGCGCTGGAGCGCAACACGGCCGAATTCGGCATCCGCTATATCGACGCGATCGCCGCCGAGCAGGGCATCGTCCATGTCGTCGGTCCGGAACAGGGCTTCACCCTGCCGGGCACCACCCTGGTGTGCGGCGACAGCCACACCGCCGCGCACGGTGCGCTCGGCGCGCTGGCGTTCGGCATCGGCACCAGCGAGGTCGAGCATGTCTTCGCGACCCAGACGCTCCAGCTGCGCCAGTCCAAGGCGATGGAAATCCGCGTCGACGGCACACTGGGCTTCGCGGTCAGTCCCAAGGACGTGATCCTGGCGATCATCGGCCGGATCGGCGCGGCCGGTGGCACGGGTTATGTCATCGAATATACCGGCGACGTGTTCCGCGACATGTCGATCGAGGGGCGGCTGACCGTCTCGAACATGTCGATCGAGGGTGGTGCGCGCGCCGGGCTCGTCGCGCCGGACGAGAAGACGTTCGACTATCTCAAGGGCCGGCCGATGGCGCCGACGGGCGAGGCGTGGGACAAGGCGCTTGCCTATTGGCGCACGCTGCCCAGCGATACCGGCGCGGTCTATGACCGGGTCGAGCGGCTGTCGGCCAGCGAGATCGCGCCGTCGCTCACCTGGGGCACGAGCCCCGAGGATGTGGTGCCGATCACCGGCGTCGTTCCCGACCCGGACAGCTTCGCGGATCCCGCCAAGCGTGTCGCTGCGCGCAAGTCGCTCGACTATATGGGGCTGGCGCCGGGCACGGCGATGCAGGACGTTGCGATCGAGCATGTCTTCATCGGCAGCTGCACCAACAGCCGGATCGAGGACCTGCGCGCCGCGGCCGAGGTCGCGCGTGGCCGCCACGTCGCAGACGGTATCCGCCAGGCACTGATCGTCCCGGGGTCCGGTCTGGTGAAGCGTCAGGCCGAGGCCGAGGGTCTCGACCGCATCTTCCGCGAGGCGGGATTCGAATGGCGCGAGCCCGGCTGCTCGATGTGCCTGGCGATGAACCCGGACAAGGTGCCCAGCGGCGAACGTTGTGCTTCCACCTCCAACCGCAATTTTGTAGGGAGGCAGGGTCCGGGTGCCCGGACGCATCTGCTGTCGCCGGCAATGGCCGCGGCAGCGGCAGTAACCGGCCGGCTTACCGATGTCAGGGACCTGGTGTCCCGGCCGGCCTGAGTAAGGGGGATGCATGATGAAGCGAGTATTGGTGCTTCTGGTCGCAGGTACGATTCTCACCGGTGCGGCGGCGGCCTATGCCGCGTCCGCACGGCCCGCCAACGCCAATGGCACCGGCAAGCCCGAACCGACCGGTTCGTCGAAGGCCGGCGCCTTCTACTGATCGGTCTGCCGTCGCTTCGCGGCGGACGAGCGTTCGGAGGTCCGGCCTGTCGCTCGCACGCGCGGGTCCGGGGATCGGATCCGTCGCTCGTACTGCTTGGGAAGGGACTGTCATGAGTCTGATCGCGCTTGCCGCGGCCGTCGCTTTTGCCGCGCCGGTCAATTCCGTGCCGACGCCCGTCGCGCCTGCCGCCGTCGCCGCGGCGGCCGAGGTCAGATTGTGGCGAGTCGATTGCGGGTCGCTCAAATTCGCCAATTTCGCGCCGTTCAGCGATCGCGGCGACTATGACGGCCAGCCGCATGATCTGGTAGCCAGCTGCTACCTGATCAAGCATGGCGACGAATGGCTGTTGTGGGACACCGGGCTCAGCGGTTCGCTGGTCGGCAAGCCGTCCGAATCGGAAGGCACCGAATCCCGGCTGGACGAAACGATCGTGACGCAGATCGCCCGGCTGGGCGTCACGCCCGCCCAGGTGAAGTTCGTCGGGATCAGCCACAATCACTTCGATCATATCGGCCAGGCGGCCGACTTTCCCGGCTCGACCCTGCTGATCGGCAAGGCCGATTACGAGACGCTGGCGTCGGGCAAGGCGGATGGCCGGCGCGAGGCGATCGCGCCCTGGCTGAGCGAGGGCGCGAAGGTGATCAAGCTCGCCGGCGACCATGACGTGTTCGGCGACGGCAGCGTGACGATCCTGACGATGCCGGGCCACACCCCGGGCCATGCCGCGCTGCTGGTGCGCGTGACGGGCGGCGCGCCGGTGCTGCTGTCGGGCGACCAGTTCCACGCGCAGGAGAGTTTCGACAGGAACCTCGTCCCCGTGTTCAACACCGATCGCGTCCAGACGCTGGCCTCCAGCGACCGCTTCCGCGCGGTGGCCGCGAAGGAGAAGGCGGTGATCGTGATCCAGCACGAACCCGCCGATATCGCCAAGATCCCCGCCATTCCGAAAGCGAAGTGACCATGGAACCCGTCCGCATCGTCGAAGGCCGCGCCTATCCCTGGGGCGCCAAGAACATCGATACCGATGTGATCATCCCGGCGCACTGGCTGAAGACGACCAGCCGCAAGGGACTGGGCAGGGGCGCGTTCGAAACGGTGCGGGCCGAGCCCGGCAACCTGTTCGACGATCCCCGCTATGCGGGCGCGCCGATCCTGGTCGCGGGCGAGAATTTCGGCTGCGGGTCGAGCCGCGAACATGCCGCCTGGGCACTTGCGGACCTGGGCATCAAGGCGGTGATCGCGCCCAGCTTTTCCGACATCTTCTCGGGCAATGCGTTCAAGAACGGCATCGTTCCCGTCGTCCTGCCGCAGGAGGCGATCGACCGGCTGGTCGAGGTCGCCCGCGACAGCGAGATCACCGTTGACCTGGAGACGATGACCGTCACCACCCCGTTCCAGGATCGTTTCTCGTTCGACCTCGATCCCTTCCGCCGCGACTGCCTGATGCAGGGGCTGGACGAGATCGGCTTGACCTTGGCCCGCGATACCGCAATTTCGAAATTCGAAACGGGCGTGGCCGAATCTCGCCCGTGGATAACGGTTGGGAGCGGACATGAAGGCTTTGCTGTCGAAGGCACCGGGCGGACCTGAAACTCTAACGCTCGAGGATGTCGACGATCCCGTCGCCGGGCCGGGCCAGGTCGTGGTGGCGGTGAAGGCCTGTTCGATCAACTTTCCCGACGTCCTGATCATCGAGGACAAATATCAGTTCAAGCCGCCGCGCCCGTTCGCCCCGGGCAGCGAGATTTCGGGCACGATCGACAGCATCGGCGAAGGCGTGACCGGCTGGTCGGTCGGCGACCGGGTCCTGGCAATGACCGGTCATGGCGGCCTGTCGGAAAAGGTCGTGCTCGACGCCGCCCGCCTGTTCCGCCTGCCCGAGGGGCGCAGCTTCGCCGAGGGCGCGTCGCTGGTGCTCACCTATGGCACGACGATCCACGCATTGCTCGACCGCGGCCATCTGAAGGCGGGGCAGACGCTGCTGGTGCTGGGCGCGGCGGGCGGCGTCGGGCTCGCCGCGATCGAACTGGGCAAGGCCTATGGCGCCCGCGTCGTCGCCGCGGTCTCGTCCGAGGAAAAGGCGGAGGCGGCACGCGCCGCGGGTGCCGACGAGACGATCGTCTATCCGCGCGGGCCGTTCGACAAGGAGCAGTCCAAGGCGCTGGCCGAGCAGTTCAAGGCGGCGGTCGGCCGTAACGGCGCTGATGTCATCTACGATCCGGTCGGTGGCGACTATGCCGAGCCCGCGCTGCGCTCGATCGGCTGGGAGGGGCGCTATCTGGTCGTCGGCTTCCCCGCGGGCATTCCGAAACTGCCGCTCAACCTGACCCTGCTGAAGAGCTGCGACGTGTGCGGCGTCTTCTGGGGCGCCTTCGCCGCGCGCGATCCGCAGGCCAACGCCGCACATATCGAGACCCTGTTCCGCCTGTGGGAGCAAGGCCGCATCGGCCCGCGCGTCTCGGAGACCTTCGCCTTCGCCGATGGCGGCAAGGCGATTGCCAAAATGGCCGCGCGCGGGGCGATCGGAAAGCTGGTGGTGACGGTGGGAGAATAGCGCCCTGCTCGGGTCTTCAGGATGAGGGAGGCGGCTGACCTCGTCTGGATGACTCAGCATCTGCAAAGCGGGCCTGCTCCGATGGGAGGTTGCCTCGCGACGGTCCCCCACCTATCTCGTGCGAAACCACAGCCAAGGGGTAGCCATGACCACGTTCGACGATCGCGAAAAGGCATTCGAGGCGAAGTTCGCCCGCGACGAGGATATGGCCTTTCGCATCACCGCGCGCCGCAACCGGCTGCTCGGCCAGTGGGCGGCGGTTCAGATGAAGCTGACGCCCGAAGAGACCGACGCCTATGCCAAGGCGGTCGTCCAGGCCGATTTCGAGGAAGCCGGCGACGAGGACGTCATCCGCAAGCTGCTGGGCGATCTGCTCGCGGCCGGCGTCGATACCGACGATGCGACCGTCCGCCGCGCGGTCGAGGCGCAGACCGTCGAGGCCCGCCGCCAGCTGATGGAAGCCCAGTAACATGCCGATGGCCGCTGCCGAGATCGAGGAACTGATCCGTGCCGGGATCCCCGATGCGCGGGTCGAAATCACCGATCTGGCCGGCGACGGCGATCATTACGCTGCGCGCGTGGTCAGCCCGATGTTCAAGGGCATGCCGCGCGTTCGCCAGCATCAGGCAGTCTATGCCGCGCTCGGCGGCCGGATGGGGGGCGTGCTTCACGCGCTTCAGCTGACCACCGAAGCGCCGACGACCGAGGAGTGAGTATCGTGACCGACGACGTGCAGGCCCGCATCCAGGAACTGGTCGACAAGAACAATGTCCTGCTCTTCATGAAGGGCAGCCCGCTCTTTCCGCAATGCGGCTTCTCCAGCCGCGCGATCGCGATCCTCAACCATCTCGAGGTCGAGTTCGAGACGGTCGACGTGCTGCAGGACCAGGGCATCCGCCAGGGCATCAAGGCGTTCTCCGACTGGCCGACCATCCCCCAGCTCTACGTGAAGGGCGAATTCGTCGGCGGTTCGGACATCATGATGGAAATGTACGAGAGCGGCGAACTGTCGCAGCTTCTCGCGGATTCGGGCGCCAAGGCTGCCTGAGCCGACCTCGCGGGCGGGGTGATCCCCGCCCGCACGGGCCGTGTCGAACGGCTTCAGCGCGCCACGCGCGCATCGCCAAAGATCCAGGGCAGCAACCGCGCCATGTTGCGGGCATCGTCGATGCCGCGATGCGCGGTGCCTTCGAACCTCAACCCGGCCATCTTCAGTCCGGACCCCAGGCCCGGCCCCTTGGCCAGCCGCTGGCGCCGCCCGAACGCGCGCTTCAGGTTCAGGTGATCTCCGCCGAACGGGTAGGGCAGGTCGTGATAGGCGCAATCCTGCTGCAGCTGCTTGCGGTCATAATCGCCCCACGAACAGAATAGCGGCGCGCCATGCGGTCGTAACCAGGCATCAAGTGCCGACATCATGTCCGCAAATCCGGGTGCGGACTCGACGTCAGCCTGGGTTATCGTGGTCAGCTTCGTGCAGAACGGGGTCAGCGTCGCATGACGGACGGGGCGAACGAAGCTCTGGAAATCGTCCACGACGGCGAATGTCGCGGCATCCGCCAGCACCGCGCCGATCTCGATGATCTCCATCTCGTCACGCGGCACCGCGCCATCGTCGGAACAGGTCGCCTCGAAGTCTATGATCAGCAACTGGTCGTGGGTCATGTGTGCGGGTCCCGCCCTTATCGTTCGTCATCCCGGCCGTAGTGCCGGGATCTACCGGGAGGCAAATCCCGGGGCCGAGGGTGTATGTCGAACCGCCGAGTCCTGCCCCCGGGCTAGCCGCCTGCACTGCCGCACGGTCTGACTGGGGCGGCCAGGCCCCCCGGTACCGCGGTCCCGGTGACCGCTGCGCCTACCCCCCGATCTCGGTCCCGCCCTTCCACATCTTCAGCACCTTGCCCTCGACGGGGGTCCCGTCGAACGGCGTGTTGCCGGCCTTCGCCGCCATCTTCTCGGCGTCGACCTGCCAGGCGAGGGTCGGGTTGATCAGGATGAAGTCGGCCGGTCGACCGGGCGCGAGTATGCCCGCATCGATGCCCAGCACGCGCGCGGGGTTGGCGGCGAGCAACTCGAACAGCCGCTCCAGCGTGATCGTGCCGTTGTGGACCAGCATCATGCCCAGCGCGAACAGCGTCTCCGCGCCGGACATGCCGGGTTCCGCATCGGCGAAGGGCAGGCGCTTTTCCTCGGGCCCGCGCGGGTCGTGGCCCGATGCGAGCACGTCGATCGTCCCGTCCGCCAGCGCCGCAAGCGCGGCCTGGCGATCCGCCTCGTCGCGCAGCGGCGGCGAAAGCCGGGCATAGGTGCGGAAGTCCGAGACCGCGATGTCCGACAGCAGCAGATGCGCCGGGGTGATGCCACAGGTGACCGCAACGCCGCGCGCCTTCGCCCGGCGGATCAGGTCGAACCCCGCCGCCGTGGTGACCTGGCGGAAATGGAGCCGCGCGCCGGTATCCTCGGCCAGCATCACGTCGCGCGCGATCGCCAGCGCCTCGGCCACCGCGGGCGCCGCGGACAGGCCCAGCCGCATCGCCGTCTCGCCCTCGGTCGCGACCGCGTCGCCCGCCAGACCGGCATCCTCGGCATGGGCGATCACGGTCAGGTCGCAGTCGCGGGCATAGGCGAGCACCTTGCGCATGACTCCCGAATCGGCGATCCCGCGCCGCCCGGTCGCTACCGCGCGCGCCCCGGCCGCCTGGTTGATCGCCATCTCGGCCAGATCCTTGCCCTGAAGCCCGCGCGTCGCTGCGGCGAGGGGATGGACCCACAATTCGGGCTTGCCCATCAGCGCGGCGCGGCGGATGATCCCGGGGTCGTCGAGGATCGGCGACTGGTCGGGCATCAGCCCGACGCGGGTGATCCCGCCGGCGCGGCACGCCGCCGGATCGACGGCGAACACGCCCAGGTCGATGATGCCCGGCGCGATGATCCCGCCGCCGCGCGCCAGGGTGCGGCAATCGACCGTCTCGGCATCCTGCATCTCGGCCGCGTCGACGATGAGGTCGCCGCGAACGGCCAGCCGGTCGCCTCCGCCCAGCACCTGCGTGTTGGCGTAGATCCGCGTCATGCCCAGCCCTCGATTCCGCGCTCGCGGCGCGTCAGCACGTCGAGGCAGGCCATCCGCACCGCCACGCCCATTTCCACCTGCTCGGTGATCGCCGATCGCTCGGGATGGTCCGCCACCGACGAGGTGATCTCGATCCCGCGGTTCATCGGACCGGGGTGCATCACCAGCGCATCGGGCCTGGCGCGTTCCAGCCGCTCGGGCGTCAGGCCGTACAGCTCGTGATATTCGCGCGTCGAGGGAATGTAGGCGCCGTTCATCCGCTCGTTCTGAAGGCGCAGCATCATCACCACGTCGGCGCCGTCCAGCGCCTTGTCGAAGCTGGTGAAGGGCGTGACGCCCATCCGCTCGATCGCTGCCGGCATCAGCGTCGACGGTGCGACCACGCGCACCTCTGCGGCGAGCGCGGTCAGCGACAGCATGTTCGATCGTGCGACGCGGCTGTGCAGGATGTCGCCGCAGATCACGACGCGCTGTCCCGCGATGCTGCCGCGGCGGCGACGGATGGTAAGCGCGTCGAGCAGCGCCTGCGTCGGATGCTCGTGCCAGCCGTCACCCGCATTCAGCACCGGGCAGTCGACCTTGTCGGCGATTAGCTGGACCGCGCCCGAGCTGGAATGGCGGATCACGATCACGTCGGCGCGCATCGCGTTCAGCGTGACCGCGGTGTCGATCAGCGTCTCGCCTTTCTTCACGCTCGACTGGGCGGCATGCATGTTGACGACGTCCGCGCCCAGCCGCTTGCCGGCGATCTCGAACGACAGCAGCGTGCGCGTCGAATTCTCGAAAAAGGCATTGATCTGGGTAAGGCCGGCCAGCCTCTTGTCGACGCGGGCGCGGTCGCGATTGGCCTCGACCCATTGTTCCGCCTCGTCGAGCAGGAACAGGATCTGGTGCGGCTCCAGTCCCGCAATGCCGGTGAGGTGCCGGTGCGGGAAGACGGCGCCGCCCGGGATCTGGGCGGCGGGGCGATGATCGGATGCTGACATTAAAGGCGCGGGTTAATCGCGCGGACGCGCAGTGGCAAGCCGATCCGCCTCAGCCGGCCATCAGCGCGTCGATCGCCCCTTGCAGGATATAGGCGGCGGCCATCTTGTCGATCAGTTCGGCGCGCTTGGCGCGGCTGGCATCCTGTTCGATCAGCGTGCGCTCGACCGCGACCGTCGACCAGCGCTCGTCCCACAGGAAGATCGGCAGGCCCATATCGTCGAGGTTGCGGGCAAAGGCGCGGGTCGACTGAGTCCGCGGCGAATCGCTGCCGTCCAGGTTCAGCGGCAGGCCGATGACGATGCCCTTCACCTGCTGCTCGGCGATCAACTGCGCCAGCGCTGCCTTGTCCTTGCTGAACTTCGACCGGCGGATCAGGAGGGCAGGGGAGGCGAAGCTCCATCCGGCATCGCACAGCGCCGTGCCGATCGTCTTCGTCCCGACGTCCAGGCCGATCAGCCGGCCGCCCTCGGGCAGTGCCTCGCGATAGGGCGTTCGATCGGTGGTGATCATGACGCGCGCGCGCCATAGGCGGCCATGCGCCGCGCGGCATCGGCGCGGACATTGCCCCAGAACAGGCTGAAGTCGAACGCGTGGTAGTTCTGGCCGGGCAGGACGTAGGGGCCCATGTCCGGCAGGTTCGACCCGAGCAACAGGAATCCGCGGCCATCGCAGCGCGCGGGGACGAGGCCCGTTTGCAACGTCGCGTTGCTGAGGTCCTTGGTCGGGATCAGCGTGCCGAGATTGGCGGTTGCCGGTGCCGAGCCGCCAGCCGCGCCGGTCAGCGGATTGGTGCACACCATCTGCGTGCCGGCGCGAGGCTGGCCGGTATAGCCGGCGCTCGCGTCGAACAGATCCGTCACGATGCTGGTGTCGGTCGCCTCGCCCAGCTCGGCCGAGGGCTCGCCGAAGCTTTGCCACGACAACAGGCACCCCGCCTCATCCGGCCTGGCGCAGGCGGGCAGGCCCATGCGCGGCAGGTCGGCGGTGATCGAGACGGGCCAGCCGACCACATAGGCCGCGACGATCCGCTTCGCGATCGGCTTGCCCGCGATCCGATCGACCAGAATGCGCGACAGGTGCAGCGCGCCCTGGCTGTGGCCCGCCAGGATGATCGGGCGATCGCCCGCTTCCTTCACGAACTGATCGAACGCGGCCAGAACGTCGCGATAGGCGAAGTCCAGCGCCTTGCCCGCCTCGGCCTTGGTCGTCAGGAAGGCGCCGAATGTCGCCTGGCGATAGCGCGGTGCCCAGATCGCGCCGACGCCGTTGAAGGCGCTGGCCTGCGCCCGCAGGAACAGCTCGGCCCGGGCATTGGCCTCGACATTGTCGAGCGCGGCATTCCACTGGCTGCCGTCGAACATGCTGGTGGGGTGGATGAAGAAGACCGCGGCGGGCGGGTCGGTCGCGACGCCCTGGCCCTCGGGCACCCACAGCGCGGGATTGCCGGGCATGTCGGGCCGCGCGAGCCACAGCGCCTTGTTCGAATAGTCGCCGGGCGGCGGCAGCGTCACGACCTCGGCGCTCGGCACCAGCGCCGCGCGCATCAGTTGCGGGCCCCAGAATCGATAGGTGAAGGCCGCGGCAAGCGCGAGCACGATCAATATCGCGATTGCGTAGAGGAACTTGCGAGCCAAGCGGGACCCTTCATCATGCGACGCGGGACGATCGCCGGCGCGGTGCCGCCGTCTCCTGAGCCATGGGCGCTGCGTATGCAACCGGCTTTGTCCGCGCGCCGGCCTGCATCTGATCTGCATGGCAAATCCATTTTACTTACCTGCCTCAATCGGGGAGGCTGCGGGTTCAGGAGGGGCGATAATGAACGACACGCCGACAATGCCGGGCCATCCGATCGAGGAGGCGCCGCGCCATGCCGACTGGCCGCATCGCCCCTTGCTGCTGGCGCTGCTCGGTCTTGCGACCGGGCTGGTCGTCCA
Source organism: Sphingomonas rustica (assembly GCF_039652585.1). Lineage (NCBI taxonomy): Bacteria > Pseudomonadati > Pseudomonadota > Alphaproteobacteria > Sphingomonadales > Sphingomonadaceae > Sphingomonas > Sphingomonas rustica. The sequence continues at coordinate 162,540 of NZ_JBDIZK010000013.1, forward strand.
TCTGCTGCTGGGCAACGAACCCCTCTACGGGGTCAGTCCGAGCGCGCTGACGCTTGCGCTGGTCGCGGCGGTCACCGTCACCGCCGGCCTTGTCGCCTTCACCATCGAGCGCAAGCTGTGGTGGACCTCGATCGCTTTCTCGGCGGCAATGGGGGTCCTGACCGGCCTGGTCGTCTGGTGGAATGGCGGTCCGCAGGACTGGAGTGGCGGCGACGGCTGGCGCACGGTCAGCCTGTTCCTCGGCATCGCCATCGCCGCGCCGCTGTACCAGGCGGCGCGCGACGAGGGGCGGCGGCGCTTCCCCTATGCCTCGGTGCACGACCATGCCTGGACCAATGTCGTCCTGTGGTTCGCCTGCTGGGCGTTCGTCGGCGTGGTCTTCGCGCTGATGTACCTGCTCGCGGCATTGTTCGACCTCATCAAGCTGGATTTCCTCAAGGAGCTGCTCGAACGGAACTGGTTCTGGCGCAGCCTGATCGGTCTGGCATTCGGCGGTGCGGTGGGGCTGTTCCGCGAACATGACCGCGTCGTCCACCTGCTCCAGCGGGTGCTGGCGACCGTCCTCGCCGTGCTGGCGCCGGTCCTTGCGCTCGGACTGGTCCTGTTCGTTCTCGCGCTGCCCTTCACCGGGCTCGGCTCGCTGTGGGAGGCGACTCGCGCCACCACGCCGCTGCTGCTCGGCTGCATCATCGGCGCGCTGATCCTGGCAAACGCCGTCATTGGCAGTGACGACGCGGAAGAGCGCCGCTCGCCCCCGCTGCGCTACGGCGCGATGGGGCTCGCCCTGGTGATGCTGCCGCTGGCGGTGATCGCCGCAGTCGCGACCGGGCTGCGCATCGGCCAATATGGCTTCACGCCGGACCGGCTCTGGGGGCTGACCTTCGTGGTCATCGCCTGTGCCTATGGCCTGGTCTATCTCGTCTCGCTGGTCCGTGGACGGCTGAACTGGACGACCTATGTCCGCCCGGCCAACCTCAACCTCGCCTTCGGCTTGTGCGGTCTCGCCCTGCTGCTGGCGACTCCGCTGGTCAGCTTCAACGCGATCTCGACGCGCGATCAGGTCGCAAGGCTCGAATCCGGTCGTACCCCGGTCGAGCGGTTCGACTGGCGCGCGCTGGCCTTCGAATTCGGCGAGCCCGGCCGCAAGGCGCTGGAGCGGCTGAAGCGTTCGGCCAACGCCGCGATCCGCGCCAAGGCGACCGAGGTTGGCGCGGCGGAAACACGCAGCCAGGTGCAACAGGAGGACGAAAAGCTTGCCCGGCGCGACGGGCTTGTGGGCCGCGTACGGATACTGCCTGTAGGCACCAGCCTCCCGGTCGAACTACGCAACCTGATTGCGGATGACGACGAGTGCCGAGGGCCGAACGACCATGAGGTCTGCACGCTGTCGCTGATGCCCGGTGGCACCGAGGCCTTGCTGTTCGAAAACAGCTGCTTCGCACCATATGAGAAGCAGCCCCCGTCCACAGGGCCCGGGGTGATCCCGTCGGAGGACTATTGCGTCCGTCGCTATGCGATCAAGGAAGGTCGCTGGCAGGCGCCTGAATCACGCCTCGCTCGACCTCCCGCTGCTCGTTCGGCAGCGCGAGACACGGGTTATCGCGACGGCAAGATCGAGGTCCGCCCGGTTCAGCGGCGCCAGGTCTTTGTCGGCGGCGTGCCGGTGGGCGACGCTTTCGAGTGAGTTTGCGCAACCGGTGCTTGATGCGATGGGGCCGCGACTGCTAGGCGCGGCCCCATGTCCGTAGATACCGCCACCGTGAAAAAGGTCGCGAGCCTGGCCCGGATCGCGATCAGCGATGCCGATGCCGACCGGCTCGTGCCAGAACTCAACAACATCCTCGGCTGGATCGAGCAGCTCGGCGAGGTCGACACCTCGTCGGTCGAGCCGATGACCGCCGTCATCCCCAATACGCTGCGCCTGCGCGCCGATGTGGTGACCGAGGGCAATCAGCGCGACGCCGTGCTGCAGAACGCGCCGCAGGGCGAGCATGGTTTCTTCACCGTGCCGAAGGTGGTCGAATGAGCCGCGATCTGACCGATCTGGGCGTTGCGGGCATCCGCGACGGCTTCCGTGGCGGCGATTTCTCGGCGCGCGAAGTTGCCGATGCCTTCATCGCGAAGGTCGGCGGCGCAAAGGCGCTGAACGCCTTCATCGTCGAGACGCCCGACCACGCAATCGCCGCCGCGACGGCCGCGGACGAGGCGCGTGCGAAGGGCGAGGCGCCGAAGCCGCTGGCCGGCGTGCCGATCGGCATGAAGGACCTGTTCGCGACCAAGGGCGTCCAGACCACTGCCGCCAGCCATATGCTGGAGGGGTTCAAGCCGGTCTATGAATCGACCGTCTCGCAGAAATTGTGGGATGCGGGTGCCGGCATGCTCGGCAAGCTCAACCTCGACCAGTTCGCGATGGGCTCGTCGAACGAGACCAGCTATTTCGGCAACGTCATCTCGCCCTGGCGGCGCAGCGACGGCGGCAACGCGCCGCTGGCGCCGGGCGGATCGTCGGGCGGCAGTTCGTCGGCGATCGCGGCGCGCCTGTGCCCGGCGGCGACCGGCACCGACACCGGCGGCTCGATCCGCCAGCCCGCCGCCTTCACCGGCATTTCGGGCATCAAGCCGACCTATGGCCGCTGCTCGCGCTGGGGCGTCGTCGCCTTCGCCTCGTCGCTCGACCAGGCCGGGCCGATGGCGCGCGACGTGCGCGACTGCGCGATCATGCTCGAGGCGATGGCCGGGTTCGACGCGAAGGATTCGACGTCGCTGAACCTGCCGGTGCCGCAGTGGGAAGCGGGCCTCTCGCCCGACATGACCGGCAAGCGGATCGGCATTCCCAGGGAATATCGCGTCGACGGCATGCCGCAGGACATTGCCGACCTGTGGGAACGCGGCATCGCGTGGATGAAGGATGCCGGCGCCGAGATCGTCGAGGTCTCGCTGCCGCACACCAGATATGCGCTGCCGGCCTATTACATCATCGCGCCGGCGGAGGCCTCGTCCAACCTCGCGCGCTATGACGGCGTGCGCTACGGCCTGCGCGAGCTGCCCGAGCAACTGAAGACCGATAAGCCGCTCGACGAGATGTACGCGGCGACGCGTGCCGCCGGCTTCGGCGACGAGGTCAAGCGCCGCATCCTGATCGGCACCTATGTGCTCTCGGCCGGCTTCTACGACGCCTATTACACCCAGGCGCAGAAGGTGCGGGCGCTGATCGCGCGCGATTTCGAGAATGCCTGGACGGTGTGCGACTATCTGCTGACGCCGACCGCGCCGAGCGCCGCCTTCGCGCTGGGCGAGAAATCGGCCGATCCGATCGCCATGTACCTCAACGATGTGTTCACCGTACCGTCCAGCCTGGCGGGCCTGCCCGCCATGTCGGTGCCCGGCGGCCTCGACAAGGACGGGCTGCCGCTCGGTCTTCAGGTCATCGGCCGTCCGCTCGACGAGCAGGGCGTGCTGAACGCGGGCCTGGCGCTCGAACAACGCGCGGGCTTCACCGCCCGGCCCGACGCCTGGTGGTAGGATGAGCTGGCTCGGCGACATCGTCGGCCAGCTGATCGGCGAAGCGATCGTCGAGCTGTTCAAGGGCAAGCGCGGCAAGCGGCGCCCGGCGGGCAGGGGTGGTCCGAGCGAAGCCATATTGCGGCAAGGACGCCGCAAACGAACGAAGAAGAGCGCAAGATGACCGAATCAACCTACCGCGTTCATGGCGCAACCGGCGAATGGGAGGTCGTGATCGGCCTGGAAGTCCATGCCCAGGTCACGTCCAACGCCAAGCTGTTCTCGGGCGCATCGACCGCGTTCGGTGCCGAGCCGAACAGCCAGGTCAGCCTGATCGACGCGGCGATGCCCGGCATGCTGCCGACCCCGAACGCCGAGTGCATCCGCCAGGCGGTCCGCACCGGCATCGCGCTGGGTGCGGTGGTCAACAAATGGTCGCGCTTCGACCGCAAGAATTATTTCTACGCCGATCTGCCGCAGGGCTATCAGATCAGCCAGCTCTACCACCCGCTGGTGGGCGAGGGGGCGCTGGACATCAGCCTGGACGAGAAGAATCCCGATGCCGAGGTCAAGACGATCGGCATCGAGCGGATCCATGTCGAGCAGGACGCCGGCAAGCTGATGCACGACCAGCATCCGAACCGCTCCTATGTCGATCTCAACCGCGCCGGTGTTGCGCTGATGGAGATCGTCTCGCGTCCCGACATGCGCTCGCCGCAGGAGGCGGGCGCCTATCTCAGCAAGCTGCGCTCGATCCTGCGCTATGTCGGCTCGTGCGACGGCAACATGGACCAGGGCTCGATGCGTGCCGACGTCAACGTCAGCGTGCGCAAGCCCGGCGACGAACTGGGTACCCGCACCGAGACGAAGAACGTCAACTCGGTCCGCTTCGTGATGCAGGCGATCGAGACCGAGGCGAAGCGCCAGGTCGAGCTGATCGAGGGCGGCGGCCGCGTCGTCCAGGAAACGCGCCTGTTCGATCCGGACACCGGCACGACCCGCTCGATGCGCTCGAAGGAAGACGCGCACGACTATCGCTACTTCCCCGATCCCGACCTGCTGCCGCTCGAACTGGACGACAGCTTCCTCGAGGAATGCCGCGCCAGCCTGCCCGAATTGCCCGACGCCAAGCGTCGCCGCTACGAAAGCGACCTGGGCCTGACCGCCTATAACGCCGCGGTGCTGACCGCCGACGCCGACACCGCCCGCTGGTTCGAGGCGCTGCTGGCCGAAGGCGCGCGGATCCAGGGCAAGGGCGAGCAGGAAGTCGCCCGCGCCAGCGCCAACTGGCTGCTGTCCGACCTGTACGGTGCGCTCAACCGCCTCGGCAAGGATCTCGACACCAGCCCGGTCAGCCCGGTGCAGGGCGCCGAACTGCTGGCGCTCGCCGCCGACGGCACGCTCTCGGGCCCGCTGGCCAAGCAGGTGTTCGAGATCATGCTCGAGACTGGCGACGGCGCCGGGAAGATCGTCGAGGAGCGCGGGCTGAAGCAGACCAGCGACACCGGCGCGATCGAGGCGGTGATCGCCGAGGTCATGGCCAAGAACCCGAACCAGCTGGAACAGTATCGCGGCGGCAAGGAAGCCCTGTTCGGCTTCTTCGTTGGCCAGACGATGAAGGCGATGGCGGGCAAGGCCAATCCGGCGGTGGTCAACGAGCTGCTGAAGAAGGCGCTGGGCTAAGGCCCGGCGCCGCGTCGACCGGCCTTAGAACCGTGCGCTGCTCTCCAGCGCCGCAATCACGCTGACGCACGCAATGCCCAGCGCGGCGCCGGTTCGTGCGGGCAGCCCCGTGTCGGGCGATCCAGCGGTAACGATCACGGCATGGAAGACCGTCCCAGCCAAGGCACCGCCCCCGCCCATCGTGAACAGCACCGGCCATGCCTCGGGGTCCAAGATCGTCCCGCTGACGAGGAGGGCGCCAGCGACCGTTCCCGCCAGGACGGCGTTGCGCCAACCCCGACGCCCGTCACGCCTCGAGACATGATAGATCGGTAGTCCGATCACAAATCCCATGAGCAGCACGAGAAAGCCGATCAGTGGGTAAAGCTGCGGCACGCCGACGAACCAGGTGAGCAGGGCAGTCGCACACACCGAAGACGCGATCAGCGCGATCGGCACCGTCGTCCACCCGGGAAGGCACCTCGAGGCTGTGCCGCTCACAGCGCGACCAGTTCGCTGCGCGGCGGCAGCCGCTCGGGCGTCCGGACGTTCCAGGCCAAGCCCGACCGTTCGAGCAGGCGGATGAAGGTGAATCCTAGCGCGGATCGACATTCAACGTAACCAGATCATGGCGGCGGCGAGATGGATAAAGCCGGCGAAGTGGATAGAGCGACGATCATATCGTGTGGCAAAGCGCCGGAAATGCTTGAGGCGGCCA